>NZ_JANOWI010000015.1:0-159795 GCF_031417815.1 Novosphingobium sp.
ACCAGGCCTTCGAGCAGCTCATGGCTGACATAAGGCTCGAGGGTCGGTTTGACCCAGGCGAGGCCCTGCTCCGCTGCGAGAGCGTTGGCGGTTTCGTCCATTTTTGCCGCCGCAAGGCTCTCGAGGAGCGCGACCTCAGCCCAGGCTTCACTTTCTTCATTGTCGAACAGTTCGCGCTCGATCCGCCCGCCAGCGGCGAGATAGGCGTCCCGCCCGACAAGCCGCGCCCGCGGGTCGCTGCCACGCACCGTGCCCGAGAGGACCATGCGCCGCACGCTGTCGGGATTGGGCGCATAGTAGCCCGTCGAAACCTGCTCGAAGACGCGGGCCTGGATCTCTTGATCCGATGTCGCGCCATAGGCTTTAGCCATGTCGAGCGTGATCTCACCTGTGCCAAGCGCAGCGAAAACCAACGGTGCCAGCTGGGCGAGCCGGAGGCGGCCATCGACGAAACGAACGGTCAAGCCAAAGCGGCGCGCAACCTCGTCGCTCGAAGCACCCGCTTCGATCAGTGCAGCAAAGGCCTCCGCTTCGTCGGCGGGGTTCATGGCAAGCCGGTGGAAGTTTTCGGCCAAGCTGGCGGTGCACGAGCTGTCAGCCTTGTCGAGCACCAGGCACGTCACCGGATGGTTGCGGGGCAACGCTTTGTCCTCGGCCAGGCCCAGCATCGCGCGGCGGCGACGTTCGCCCGCCTCGACCTCGAACTTGCCCTTGGCGGCTGGGCGCACCACCAGGTTTTGCAGCAGGCCGCAGGCGGCAATGCTCGCCTTGAGTTCGGCATCAGCGGCCGCATCGGCATGCTTGCGCACATTGCGCGGGCTTGGCACGAGCTTACTCAGGGGAATTGTCTGGAACATGGTTTTACTCCTGAATTGAGCCCGGCACGCCGACCATCGACGCCCGATTGGCTCGAACAGGCCAAAGCCTCCTCCCCTCTCCCGATTCTGAGTGTAACGACCGGCGATGCGGATCGCCGACCTGCACTCGCCGATTACAGTCGTTTAGTGCGCCCAAATTGGGCATGGCGCACTCAGGAGACAAATCCACTGAGGATCACTCCGGCGCGATCGGTCGGCACAAACAGCCGGGTTTGGTAGCGGATTATCTCGGTGAAGCAGCCTTTGGACTTATACCAGTCGAGCCGCGCCGCCGACCAACCCGCAAGTTCAAGACGCTGCGTGCCGTTGACGAGACTGCGCTTCAACCTGAGCTGATCCGGCCCCTTGATCTCCATCGCGCGGCCGGTTGCCAGCACCGACGCAGCGATGTCATGCGGCAGCAGATTGAGCTCATCGGCAAGGCCAAGAGATTGACACAGTTCTGGCACTGCATGGAGCGGGACTTCGCGCCCCAGGAGCGAACGCCCGCCGCCTGCCGCAATGCGGCTGACCCGGACGTAGTCGGAAGGAAGCTTGTCCCAGATGGGTAAAAGGAGTCCGGTGGCGAGATGGAGGCGTTCACGTTTGCGGCTTGATGCGGCTTCAAAAGCCTCGGTGCGCCAGGTTTTTTCGAACGCCGACGGATCGACTGGCTCCCAGGCGCTTTCCGCAAGCTGATCGGAGGTGAGATGGCCTCGTTTCAAAGGCCGCACCAGTTCGAAGCGCGAAACTCGCGTGCCATCGTCGCCAAGGAGGCTGCGTGCCGGAACGAGCAGTCCGACCCGGCCCGAGCGGGAATTGCGCAAGCGCCGATGGATTGGTGCCGCTACTCCGTAGTGTGCCTCAAGGCATTCGAAGCTCAGCGGCTTGAGCGCACGCGCTATTTCGATTTCGAGCAGATGCGTGGTCGCGCCAGAAACTGTATCGGTTCGCAGCAAGGTGTCCGAAATTACCTCGAACGCCTCGACCGCGATAGTCTCGACCCCCAGGTCAAGCGTCCCGGCTTGCCGGGCAGCATCGATCCGCGCCTCAACCAGTCCCGAGAATTCGTCGAAGATCGCGTTCTGCAGGGCTATGGGAAGCGCAAGGATCCGGTTGAGCCAGCGCTGGATCGTCGGCAGGTCTTCGACCAGCGAGCCATCGGAACCTGCGACCCTCAGGCCGGTCAGCTCCTCGAACTTGGCCAGGCTCACGGCGTCGAGCTTGCCCATGAACAGCAGGCCGAACCAGCGATGAAGCGCATCCTTGGCGTATGAACTTTCGAGATTATCGGCGGGATCGAACAGGTTCTGCCCGCCGGTCTGGCGCTGGCCGCGGGTGAGCGCGCCAAGGCTGTCGAGCCGCCGGGCGATGGTCGAGATGAACCGGCGTTCGCCGCGCACATCGGTCGTGACCGGACGGAACAACGGGGCCGAAGCCTGGTTGGTCCGGTTGGTCCGGCCCAAACCCTGGATCGCGGCATCCGCGCGCCAGCCCGGTTCGAGCAGAAAATGGACCCGCCTCGCCTGATTTTTGGCGGCGAGGTCGGCGTGGTATGAGCGACCCGTGCCGCCGGCATCGGAGAAGACCAGGACGCGCTTGGCACCGTCCATGAATGCCTGGGTTTCGGCGACATTGGATCGCGGGCTGCGCGATTGCAGCTTCTGGCGTCCGTCTGCCCCAACGATCAGGCGGCGCGACCGGCCCGTGACCTCGGCAACCTGGTCGACGCCGAACCGCTCGATGATCGCATCGAGCGCAGTTGCGATCGGTGGCAGCGCGCAGAGCTGTTCGATCATCCGGTCGCGCGCGGCGAGCGCGGAGCGGCACAGCACCGGGTGGCCAGCCTCGTCGAGCATCGGCTCGGAGCGGGGATTGCCGTTTTCGTCGGTGAACACCGCCATCAGCCAGACCGGAAAACTCTTGGCGAGATAATCGATCACGTATTCGCGGGGAGACAAGTCGATCTCAAGTGCTTCGCGTTCCTCGTCGCTGAGAATTGCCAAGCGCCGATCGAGCATGGCTTCCGCAGTGGTGACCAGTTGGACGACGACCGCGTTGCCCTCGGCGAGTGCCGTAGCGATCGCAGGGAGCAGGCTCGGGAGTTTGAGCGAGAGCAAAAGCTGCGCAAAGAACCGCTGCTTGGTGCCTTCGAAAATCGAGAGCGCAGCTGCCTTGGCGCCGCTGTTGAGCGTGTCGCCGCTATCGGCATCGACAATCCGTGTCGCCTCGAGCGCTTCGCGCAGATTTGCGTGGATGATCGCCCAGGCGCCGGCATAGGCGTCGTAAACCGCGATCTGGTTTTCGCTCAGGCAATGCTCAAGAATCTCGTATTCGACCCCGGCGAACGACAGCGCGCGGGCCGTGTAAAGCCCGAGTGCCTTCAAGTCGCGCGCGACCAGTTCCATCGCAGCGATACCGCCGTTCCGGATGTCCGCGACAAATGCCTCGCGGTTGGCAAAAGCTGTCTCCGGTCCCCACAGCCCGAGCCGCGTCGCGTAGGCGAGATTGTTGACGTCCGAAGCGCCGGTTGCCGAAGCGTAAATCACGCGGGCGCGCGGGAGCAGGTTTTGCAGGCGCACCCCGGCGACCCCCTGCTCCGATCCCTTGACCTTGCCGCGCGACCCCTCGCCGCCTGCGGCATTGGCCATGGCGTGGGCTTCGTCGAAAACGATCACGCCGCCAAAGTCGTCGCCGGCCCAGGCCAGGAGCTGGTCGAGCCGGGTGGCATCGCTCCGCCCGGATCGCAGGGTTGGATAGGTCACGAACAGGATGCCTTCGCGCATCGCGATGGCGCTGCCGAGCTTCCATTGCCCAAGCGGCTGGATGTCGATCGGCAGACCGCCCAGCGCAGTCCAGTCGCGCCGCGCGTCCTCAAGCAGGGCCTCATTCTTCGAAACCCAGATATGGCGGCGCTCGCCCCTCACCCAGCGATCGAGGATCACGCTCGCGACCTGGCGCCCCTTGCCCGCACCAGTGCCGTCGCCAAGAAAATAGCCTTGACGATAAGCTGTGCCCTCCTCGTGCGGTATCAGCGCGCAGCCTTTGTCTTCAGGCATGAAGCGCCCTGGCACATCGCGGGCATGCGCGCTGGCCGCATAGATCAGCGTCTCGACCTGAGCTTCCGACAGGAGCCCTTTGGAAACAAGGCCCGCTGGCAGCTGCGGGATTTGAGTTGGGATTGGCGCAGTAATCGAGCCCATCGCAACCGATTCCACCAGCGGCGTCGGATGGGCGAGCGCGTCTTCGATTGTGATGCGACTGGGCCGATAGGGCAGGTAGTGGCCCAGCTGCTCGGCGATCGGCGCGGGTGCTGCAAGGGCAGTGTAATTACAAGGCTCGTGTCCAACAGCTGAGGCGGCGCGCAAGGGCGGCGTGGGCAGGACAGGCCGGGTACCGGCAACGAGCCGCAGAGCTAGCGGCTTCGATGACGCGAGGTTCGGTGCGGCGACATGCGTTTCGGCGCGCGGCGGCAGGGCATCGATGAGCGCGCTGAGCTCGGCAAAGGCGTTGGTGCGCGCCAGCACCGGCTCGGCCTCGCTGGCTGCCTTGTCGAGTACGAGCAGCCTCGTCGTGATCGAGGTGCCGTGCCGGACGAAACCCCGCTCGATTCCGGCATTCAGGTGCAGAGATACCGGGCCGGTCAGGCTGGCGAGGAAGCGGCGGGTGTCGAACCATTCGGGCATGATCGCGACCAGGCGCCCGCCCGCAGCAAGCCGCTTCCAAGCCGACCGTAAGTGACGGGCACCGGTCTGGCCATCGTGACCGCGTTCCAGCCCGTGCGAATAGGGCGGATTCATCAATACCAGGCTCGGCACCAGCGCGGGTTCAAGCAGTTCGTCGATCAGTTCACCATCGTGGCCAGAGAGAACAGCGTCGGGGAATAGCGAGGCCAGGCAGTCGCGGCGCAGCGGCGAGATCTCGTTGAGCGCAAGTCGCACAGTGGACCTTGCCCCCCAATGGGCCAGCATGCCAGTGCCGGCCGAGGGCTCGAGCAGGATCTCGTTGGCGGAAATTGCGGCAGCGCGCGCGGCAAGCCAGGCGATCCGGGGCGGCGTCGCAAACTGTTGCAGTTCAATTTGTTCCTCGCTGCGGACGGTCTGGGCCGGCAGCAAGGCGCTGAGCCTGCCGAAATGGCGCTCGGCGATTTTGACGGAAACGGCCGGGGTCAGCTCATCGATTTGGCGTAGCCAAAGGACCTGGGCAAATTCGAGTGCGGCATGCGCGTCGGCAATCCGCCAAAGACCCTGGGCATCGCTGCCGCCACAGATGCGGCCAAGTACGCCGTTGAGGCACGAACGGGTGACCTGCTCGCCGCCTTCGAGGAAAGCGGCGATCTCGCGGGCAGCGCGCAGGACCATGGGTTCGGGGCTCGCTGGAAACGCAAATGCGGGTGAAGACTGAAACATCGGGGAACTCCTGACGAGGCCGCTGGAGCTTCAGGGCCTCGCAAGGCCCAAAGCCCCCTCTCCTCTTGTCTCGTTCAGGCTGTTGCTGATTGTCTCGCGACGAGCACATCGTTCCAGTCTTGCCCGTCGGTCGCTGGTCTGCGGGTCAGTATACGGCGACCCTCGCGGGCATAGCTGTCACGGGCCCGCTCCTCGGCGAGCGCTCCGCCGCGATCGGCGTCGATAAACAGATGCAGCTCGCGCACGCTTTCCGGGATAGTGACAAGGCCAAACCGTTCGTTGCCGAGCGTAGCCCAGCACGGAATACCATACAGCTGCTGCGCCGAGAGCGCGCTTTCGATCCCCTCGGCCAGACCAAGGCGGCCCCCGCGCGGCATCGCAAGCCGGACCGCGCCTGTCGCCAGGCTGCCCAGTGCGCGCTTCGGACGGTCAAAGCCAGCCAGCCTGCCGCTGCGCGCATTGAGAAACGTACGGTGCACTGCGAGGATTTCGGCATCGTTCCGCACGGCCGCGAGCATCGCAGGCAGAAAGCGGACTGTGCCCCTTGGCCCAAGCGGCGTGCGGGCGTGGTAACGCAGGTCAGGCGAATGAAGGCAAATGCCGCGACTGACGAGGTACGTGTCTGCCGGGCTGACCGCGAATGCCGTGGCGCTGCGCCACAGCCGCTGGGCATTGGCATCGGCGGCTTCCTTGCGTTTCATCGACGTGATTGGATCACCCCGGCCATCGAACAGATCCGATGGCTTAACTCCGAACCGGGTGAGGCCCGCGATAACCGCATCATTCGCGCAACCGGCGAAGCAATGCAGCAGAATCGCCCGTTTGCCCAAAGTGACGCTCAGCGAGGGCGTGCGGTCGTCGTGCGCCGGGCAGCAGCACATGCCCTTCGAGCGGGACCAGGTCCCGCCAAGCGCTTCGACGATCTGACGGGCTCGTCTTTCAAGGCGATCCGACACTTGGGCACAATGCATGGGCACATCTCCAGTCCACTATGCCTCCACCGCGCAGCCTCCACTCTGCGCCCCGTCACAAGTCAGTTTCCTACAACGTATGTTCTTTATATGTTCCAATCCGATTCGGCTAGATGAGGAATGACATATGTCACGAAAGTTGATCACAGCCCTTATCTTGAGCGCCAGCCTTGCGCTCGCGTGCCCTGCCTTGGCGCAGGAAGCATTCGCGAATGCGCGCACGGTTCCTGAGCAGCAGCCACCGGGCATCCGCGTTGACGAGGCCAGTGGCGGATTCCAGCTGGTAACGCACGGGGTCTGGGCGCAACCGGCAAATGCTTGGGCTGACGCACCTAAACCAGCAATTCCAGCGCAACCATCTACCTCAGCCCAGCACTGGCAGCGGGAAACCAAGCACAATTCGAATTTCCGCCGCTCCGCCTTCCTTCCGCATGTTCGTGCCGCCGAGGCGCGGTATGGATTGCCGATTGGCCTGCTGGACGCGCTGATCTGGACCGAGTCTCGCTACAATCCGCTCGCCGTGAGCGGTGCGGGAGCAGCTGGGCTTGGTCAACTGATGCCGGGCACAGCACGGGAGCTTGGCGTTGCGAACCGGTTCGATCCCCGTGCTAACCTGTGGGCTGCAGCGAAATACTTACGCCAGATGTTGGACAAGTTTAGGGTCGTGCATCTAGCGGTGGCAGCCTATAACGCTGGACCAGGCGCAGTTGAGCGCGCTGGCGGCATTCCGCTCAACGGTGAAACTCCGTCCTATGTGCGGCACGTCCTTGCTTTCTGGGGAGCCAAATGAGTTTGACCTACGGAAATGGCAGCAGGCAGCGCAAACGGGTGAGCGGAGTGCTCAATCACGGTGGACGTGGGCTGAATATCCTGACTGACGCAGGCGACCTCTGGGTTATCGATCGCGATGATGTCGATCCAAATTTGCTGGGACGCCGTGTGACTGCTGAAGGAACCCAATCTGGTTATGACCGCCTCCAAGTGGAATGGATCGGAGAAATCTAACGCGCGGGGTAGCCCAGCACCTTAATGGGTTCGGGAAAGCTTTCTAAAATCATTCGCCCCCACTCTTCTGCAAGCTCCCGTCGCCGTTCCATGAATGCGGCGCGGTTGTACGCTCCTTCTGATGCAGAGACGCCATCCGGGACGTGCGCAAGCATCAGGTCGATAATGTGTCGATCGCTGGCCGTTCCATTTCTCTCGGCCCATTCATTCATGATGGTCGAAAAGCTTGACCGCCATCCGTGCGGAACATGCCGACCTTGATACCCGCAGCGATTGTAGAAATAGCTGAGAGTGTTTTCGCTCATTGGCCTCCAGCCACTCCGATTGCCCGGAAAGACCAGCGGGCCAAGTCCCGAAATGCTATGAGCGACCCTCAGAACTGCGACTGCTTCCGGACAAAGCGGAACCATGTGCTCAAACTCCTGATCCTGCTTCAGTTCGCTTGCGAGTTTCATGCGTGAAGCCGGAATCCGCCACTGGGCTTGTGGACAGGGGTCATCGGAGTTCCAGTCAATGCTCTCAAGTTCTACCCACGGCATTGCTCGGACTGTGCCTGGTCGCTGCGCAGTGAGCGCAAGAAATCGCGACGCCAATTTCGTCAGTGCCGATCCCTTTTCCCACTCGGTCTTGCGAAGCATTTCGTGGAGTTGATCCAACGTAAGCAGTGCGGGCCGCTTGCGTTTCCGGGGGACGGGCTTGAGTGCCTTTCCGATGCTCGCTGCTGGATCGCGACTTGCAGCGCCTTCCGCAATTGCATGGACAAACACGGCCGAGACTCGCTGTCTCACCCGGTGCGCGGTCTCGATCGCTCCCCGCTTTTCGATCTTGCGAAGAACCATCAGCAACATCGGTTCGTCGATCTCGGAAATGGGCAACTTCCCAAGCCAGGGAAATATCTCGTTCTCTAAACTCTTGATGACATCATTGGAGTGCACCGACGTCCACCGCGTTTCCTGGACGGCGAACCAAGTGCGAGCCAAAGATTCAAAGGTGTTCGCGTTAGCTGCTGCACGCTTGACCGCCTGCTTCTTCGCTTCGACGCCAGGATCGCGTCCTTCCTCGAGCAACCGTCGAGCTTCGCATTTACGTTCCCGCGCCTCCTTGAGGGAAACTGTTGGATAAGAGCCCAAAATGAGACGTCGCTCCTTGCCAGCGAAACGATACTTGAGGCGCCAGCTCCGATGGCCGGACATTGCGACGAACAGGTGAAGACCTTCTGCATCGGAAAGCTTGTAGCCCCGGTCCTTCGGCTTGGCTTGTCGTACTGCAATTTCGCTGAGCATCAGTGCCCCCAGTTTTGGAATTCGATGCCCCCACCAGTGCCCCCAAAACGGAGTGGATGCACATGGAAGCAAGCGAACAAATCAGGAACGCATATTGCCTGAAAATGGCAGAAAATCAAGGAAAAATGGTGGCTTATGGAACTCCGCGGAAGCGGCTCTGGCGGAGAGGGTGGGATTCGAACCCACGGTACGGTTTCCCGTACACTGCATTTCGAGTGCAGCGCATTCGACCTCTCTGCCACCTCTCCGCAGAAGTGATGGGCGGGCCAAGCGGCTTACCCCGGTCGGGAAGCGCGCGGTTAGCCCAAGGCGCTGCGCTTGCCAAGGGGTAAAACCCACACATTCGGGGACATTTCAAAGCTTGGCGTTGTTTCGCAGGCGCAGCACGCCTATATTGCCGGAGCAATGGACCGTGCTTCGTTCTTCTCTCCCCAGGCCGGCCGCTTTGTCGATGCGCCGCTTTCGTCAAAGGCGCGCTTTGCGATCGGCGATGTGGTGCGCCACAAGGTGTTCGATTTCCGCGGCGTGATCTACGATATCGACCCGGTCTTCGCCAACAGCGAGGAATGGTACGATTCGATCCCCGAACACGTCCGCCCCGCGCGCGAACAGCCGTTCTACCACCTGATGGCCGAGAACGGCGACAGCAGCTACACCGCCTATGTCAGCCAGCAAAACCTGCTCGGCGATGGCGATAGCGGCCCGGTCGATCACCCCGGTGTCGATGAACTGTTCGAACCGTTCGCCAAAGGCCGCTACCGGCTGCGGCGCTCAATGAGCCATTAGCAGCGCTCTAGCGCTTGTTCTGCTTGCGCGCGGCATAGCGTGCATCACGCGCCGCCTTCTTCTCGGCCTCGGTCAATTCCACCGGCTGCGCAGCCTGCGCCGCGGCGATCTTTTCGGCCTTGGCCGCAATGATAGCCGCCTTGCGCGCCGCGCTCTTCTCCGCCGCCGCCGCCTCACGCGCGGCCCGCGCTGCAGCGCGCTCGGCCACCAGCGCCGGATCAAGCGCGGGCTTTTCGGCAAGCCGCTTCAGCGCCTTCTCGCGCGCCTGCTGCGCCAGCGCGGCGCGTTCCTGGTGGCTGGGCTCTTTGTATACGGCCATGGTGCTGCTCGTTCTCTCGTTAGTTGCTTGGACTCGGCGCAAGCCTGCGCCGCTGTCCGCCCCTAGCCCAGCCGACACCGCAACGCAGCAAAAATCCATTGTCCTGCTGCGCGGGGTTTGCGCGATGATTCCGGGGCCACCCGCAAAGCGCCCCGCACACGGGGCCGCCGCACCCGCCAATCACAGGACACCCCCATGAGCACCCGCGAACTGCCGTATTTCCTGAAGCACGGCGATCATGCCCTGCAAGCCCCGATGCCCCGCAGCCCGGTCTGCAAGATCGGACGCGGCTTTCCGGAGCTGCGGCCAGCGCCCGAGGGAGGGTGCGGGGATGTGCTGAACTTGCGCGAGGAGGCGGTTTGCGGGTGGCTCAGGGCGGTGGAGATGGGGTTGATTGGGGGGTGTGAAAGGGGGTGAACGGGGACATGCTAGTGCGTGTCCCCGTCCGAATGAACTGCCTCTATTCAAACGCCAGTGCGCCGGGCCTTGTGATTGCAAACCTTGCGGATGCAATCTCGCATGCCATCAAGATTAATACCCGAGTGGCGCATCCGCTTCACGAATTCGTCCGAGAAGTTCTTTTCGTGGACCAGGCAGTTGAGCAACTTACACAACTCTTCACCTTGCTCTGCATGCGGTGGCCTGTATGGCCCGTCGCCTCCGCTCCAAACCGCTGCACTGGCTAGCTCTTCGCGGGTAAACGGTGTCCCACGAATGGTTACGCCCTTGGCCAGAAAGCGGACATGATAAACGCCGCTCCAGTCCGCCCGGTAACCTCCAGCGAATTCGCCAGGCTGGGTTTCGGCGAGCGAAACTGTTTCGACCTGCCCGTTGGGTCTGGTCAGTTCAGCCACCACCACAGCCCGCCGCTCGACTGGCAATCCGTACTCGCTGAGAGAGGTTAGCAGATTCAGGTTCGCGCCCGGTTCAAAGCTTGATTGCTCGACCCGGTTGGCCATTTTCAGATTCGAATAAGTGTGCACAACGACCGAGTATCGCGCGCCATGCGCAGCCATCGATTGGAACTGCACCCGGTCGCGTTCGCGCAACCTTGTCAGCACCTTCTTGAATTTGGTCTTGTCGATTTCAAGTAAGGCGCGCCAAACACCGGCGTGTTGTCCAGTTCCGATGGCGGCTGGCAAGGTGAATCGATAGCTTTGGGTGCGCGATCCTTGTCCATGCTCGATGCCGAGACCAGCTGCGGAGGCGGGTGTAACTATCGAACCATCGGGAGCCTCAAGCGCAAAATTGACAACATCCTCGTCCAGCATCGCCAGCATGGTGCAATCGATATCCGCTTCATTGACGTAGAACGGAATTCTAATCGTCGAGCCTGGCGCAATATATCCGGATGGATCGAGAATTACGTTGTTGTTTGTTACTCCAGCCAAAATTTGCATGAAGTATTTGCTAAGCCGGAAGAAGTCGTCGATCGAACTGCTGAGCAAGCCGGTGAGGAGCAGATAGCCACCAGTGCCATTGGCGAGAGCTCGAAGCGCGGTGGTATTGACTTGGCTCTCACTGCCCAGCCCGATCGCGAACGTGCGATTGTCGATGGAGCCAGCAACGTCCGAAATCCACAGCGGATCGTTTTCAAGCCCGTCAGTCAGTACGATTAAGGCTTTCTGCTGGAAAGCCCCGGCTGGGATGGCATTGAGCAATTGTCGCGCTCGATCGACACCATCGCCCACCGAGGTATAGCCTGCGGGATTGGTGACGTGGCTGTTGACCGCAGCTATCGCGGCGACGCGACCTGGATCAAACACGTTGTTGCTGGCGATGTTCGTCATTGCAAGTCCGGGGAATGTCGCATCGTTCACAGCATAGGAATTGTGATCGAACCTGATCAGACCAACTCCATTTCCTGCCGGAATCAGCTCCATGAACTTGCGTGCCGCATCCTTGAGGACCGCAACGCGTTTGGATCCCGATGATCCGGCGTCCAGGTCCATGCTGCCCGACTGATCGAGCGCCATCATGACTGCCACCGTCGGTCTGGCAATCGCGTTCGCCTTCAGAATGAAGGTGAATTCCTTGCCGTTTTCGGGGCATTCGAAAGTAACGCTGCCATCCGGCACCGCGAATCCGGCTGCCGCCGCAGTGTAGGCAAGCCAAATTCGCGCTTCGGCAAAAGGGCCGACGCCATGATGGACGGTGGTCGATCCTGAAGCAGGAAGAAGCACAGAAAACGGTCCAGCAGGTCCGGTTCCGGCTTTCACCCGGATCGTCGCCTCGCCGCAACCGTAAACGCGGAATACTGCTGCTCTGACCGCGGTCTCACCGGTTGGCACATCATTGAAATTTACGGCGGGCGGCGAGCCGACGTTGGCCACTTCGACGAATGGCACCGCATTGCCGTTGGTATCATAGCAAGGCGGGCTCACAATAGAGGGGTGCTTGTAATTCTTCGGCACGCCCAGGTTTTCGGGGGACGCCCAAGGCCGAATTCCAATTCCTCCTGACCACGGCTCGATATTGCTGTTGATTTCCAAATCACCGCTTTCCGAGCCATAGACCAACGCGGGGTCAAGCCGATCGGGGTGGCCGGGATCAGTCTGCCATTTGGAAAACAAACGGTCGACATTCGAATGCAGCAGGAACACGAAGGGATCGCGGAAAGAGATGTGCCTCCCGCCCATATTCACGAAACCGTGCATCGCATCATGTACGTCTTCTATCGCCGTCCTGAAGTCAGTAAAGTCGGCGTTCAGGAGAATTGCCGTGTCACCAGACGTACTGGCTGGAGAACCGCCGATGCTGCGATTGACTGAGGCAGGGGGATCAGCAGGGTTTCCAGTCGAATCACGATCCAACGCAGCTCCGGGTCCGTAATAGCCGGCGCTGCTCCATGGTTCACCAATCGCCGCGAGACTGCCGCCTCCGTAGCCCATAAAAACGGGCGTGAAGAGGTTCAGGGTGCCGGTTGTCCCACCTCCGAGATTGGCATTTGGAATCGCCCGCGGATCTTGCGTCCAATCCCAATAGTGCAAGGATAACTGTGGGTTGATCAGCCTGAGCATCTGCTCAAACCGGTTCACAATCTCGCGATGCCAGGGGAGGAATTCCGGACCGCGGTGCACGTGGGTCCCCTGGTGGATTTCATCTTGCTTGAACCACCAACTGACCCCACCAGGGTTTGGATCGTTGCGATTTCCTGCAAAATACCGGTGATTCAAAGCGACCAGCGCATCGCGAAGAAGCGCGCGTTCAGATGGCTCGACCGAAGCGATATTGCGGCGGATGCCGTCACCAAGTGCCATTATGACCTCCTAACTGTGTCTCAGTCCAGCGAGATAGTGGCAACCCGGAAATTCTTTTTGGTCGCAGAAGACTACGCTCGGCGAGCAAAATGAATACTCTGCCGATTGGATAGTGCGCAACAGTCTATTTTTGTTCAATACCACGTATCGAGCAAAACCGACTCAGCTTCATGTGATTTGCCAATTTTAGGTTTCATCAGATTTTAGTCAAGGAAGAATTACGCATAGAGCGCGGAATTTAGTAACGATTAATCTAAATTAACTGTCGCTCTTACAAACAGATTTAGTTAATTGCTTGAGAATGCTAGGGGAATGTCCCAGCATCCTTCCGCTTATTCCGACTCAGCGCGGGGTTGCTGGTGGTATACTGGAATTAAGGTGATGGTAGTGCACTCAATCCTCCCACCCCTTGCCCCACATCCGTATATCCCGTATATACATCGCACCATGAACCGCCCGATCCACTCCAAGACCTTCAAATCCGGCAACAGTGTCGCCATGCGGCTGCCGAAGGCGTTGGGCATTCCGGCTGGGGCGGACGTGGAGCTTTTGCGGAACGGGAACCGGGTGACGATACAGCTCTCGGTCGATCCGGCCCAAGCCAAGCGGCGCTGGCTGGCGGCGCTGGATGCGTTGGACCGGCTGCCCAAGCCGGGCGAAATCGAACAGCGCGAGCCGATCGAGCTTCCCGACCGCCCGGGGTTGTGACGCTTGGCGGCGCTGCTCGGCACCGACATCGTGATCCACTTGCGCGATGGCGACGGCTGGTCGCGGTCGCAGGCGCGCACGCTTGATCCGCCGCTGTACCTTTCGGCAATCAGCCGGGTTGAACTGGAAAACGGCGTGTGGCGCGATCCGGCGCTGACGGCGACCCGGCGCGCAGCGCTTGATGCATTGTTGCCGCAATTCGTGGTGCTGGCGTTTGGCCCGGATGAAATCGATGCCTATGCCGCGATCCTGGCCGAGACCGGCTATTCAAGGCGCAAGGTGGCGGACCGGATGACGGCGGCAACCGCACTGATGCAGGATTTGCCGCTGGTGACGCTGAATGGCCGGGACTTTCGAGACATCCCCGCCCTGTCGCTGATTGAATGGGAGCGGCCGGAGTAGCGGGGATCGCAGTAAACCCCTCCGTCAGCGCGTCGCGCTGCCACCTCCCCGAGCAAGCTCAGGGAGGATCAGGTGTAGCTCACTCCTCCCCCATCCGCAGCGCAGCAATAAACGCCTCTTGCGGGATGCTCACGTTGCCGTACTCGCGCATCCGGGCCTTGCCCTTTTTCTGCTTTTCCAGCAGCTTTTTCTTGCGGGTGATATCGCCGCCATAGCACTTGGCCGTCACGTCCTTGCGCATGGCGCTGATGGTTTCGCGGGCGACGACTTTGCCGCCAATCGCGGCCTGGATCGGGATCTTGAACAGGTGGCGGGGGATCAGGTCTTTGAGGCGTTCGCACATGTGGCGGCCGCGGCTTTCGGCGACGCCGCGGTGGACGATCATGCTGAGCGCGTCGACCGCCTCGTTGTTGACGAGGATGCCCATCTTGACCAGATCGCCTTCGCGCAGGCCGATCTGTTCGTAATCGAAGCTGGCATAGCCGCGGCTGATCGATTTGAGCCGATCATAGAAATCGAACACCACTTCGTTGAGCGGCAATTCATAGCTGACCTGGGCGCGGCCGCCCACATAGGTGAGCCCGGTCTGCACCCCGCGGCGATCCTGGCAGAGCTTGAGGATCGAGCCGAGGTATTCGTCGGGCGTGTAGATCACCGCCTTGATCCACGGTTCGTCGATCTGTTCGATCCGGCTGGGATCGGGGTAATCGGCCGGGTTGTGGAGCAGGATCTCGCCGGCCTCCTCGGTTTTGCTTTTGCGCAGCTGGATGCGGTAAACCACGCTGGGGGCGGTGGTGATCAGATCGAGGTCGTACTCGCGGGTCAGGCGCTCCTGGATGATTTCGAGGTGGAGCAGCCCGAGGAACCCGCAGCGGAAGCCGAAGCCGAGCGCCGCGCTCGATTCCATTTCGAAGCTGAAGCTGGCATCGTTAAGCCGCAGCCGGGCGATGCTTTCGCGCAGCTTTTCAAAGTCAGCCGCGTCGACCGGGAACAGCCCGCAGAACACCACCGGCTGGACTTCCTTGAAGCCGGGCAACGCCTTGAGCGCGCCGTTCTTGACCGTGGTGATGGTATCGCCGACCTTGGCCTGGGCGACGTCCTTGATCTGCGCGGTGATGAAGCCGATTTCGCCGGGGGTGAGTTCGGCCAGCTGCTCGATCTTGGGGGTGAAGCAGCCGACCCGGTCGATCAGGTGTTCGGTGCCGCCAGCCATGAATTTGACGTGCACGCCCTTCTTGATCACGCCATCGATCACCCGCACCAGGATCACCACGCCAAGGTAGGGATCGTACCAGCTGTCGATCAGCATCGCCTTGAGCGGCGCGGCCGCGTCGCCCTTGGGCGGGGGAATGCGGTTCACCACGGCTTCGAGCACGTCTTCGATGCCGATGCCCGATTTGGCGCTGGTGAGGACGGCCTGGCTGGCATCAAGCCCGATCACTTCCTCGATCTCGGCCTTGACCTTTTCAGGTTCGGCGGCGGGCAGATCGATCTTGTTGATCACAGGGACGATTTCGTGATCGTGCTCGATCGACTGGTAGACGTTGGCGAGCGTCTGTGCCTCAACCCCTTGCGCGGCATCGACCACCAGCAGCGCACCTTCGCAAGCTGCCAGGCTGCGGCTGACTTCATAGGCGAAATCGACGTGGCCGGGGGTGTCCATCAGGTTGAGTTCGTAGGTCTTGCCGTCCTTGGCAGTGTAGTTCAGGCGGACGGTCTGCGCCTTGATCGTGATCCCGCGCTCTTTCTCGATATCCATGTTGTCGAGCACCTGCTCGCTCATCTCGCGGTCGGACAGCCCGCCGGTGAACTGGATCAGCCGGTCGGCAAGCGTTGACTTGCCATGATCGATATGGGCGATAATGCTGAAATTTCTGATACTTGCAAGTTCAGTCATGGGAATCTCTGTAAGTTTGACCCGCCGTTAGCAGTGTGCGCCCACGCTGTCACCTTTGCTGCGTGGCGAAGCGGCGCAGACCGCGGTTTTCGCGCGACTTTGCGCGGCGTGCGATTTAAGCTGCAGTTAAGGGGATGGAATCCAGATTGCGCGCGGCGGCATCTGGTGCCGAACAGGGGGATGTGACGATGATCAAGCAGGTATGGCTGGCAGGCGCGGCATTGGCCGGGCTGTGCGCGGCGGCCCCGGCGCTGGCCGGAACGGTCACCCCCGCCAACCAGGAAGCCCATCTGGCGACGCTGTTCACCGATGCCGGCAACGATTGCCTCGACATGGACAAGCTGACCAATGACGAGCGCGTGCCGTTCTGCAACACCGCGCTGAGCGAAGTTGCGGCGCGGCGCAAGGCGCTGACCGACCCCAGCAAGACCGAAGTGGCCAATCTCGACTTTTACGAAGCGGTGGTGCTGATCGCACTGGCCAGCGCCTACTCCAGGCTTGATGGCGGGATTTCCGAGCGCACCTGCGAAACCGCCGAGCGCAGCTGGATGCTGAGTTACGGACTGCTGTCGGTGCCCAGGTCTGCGGTCAGCGCTGACTTCTACAGCTCCTACCAAGATGTGCCCCAATCGGTGAATTCGGTGCTTGACGCCTGCCGCAGCAAGTTCGGCACCCCGGCCTATGGCGCACCGCTGCCCGGTGCGAAGGCCACCTAGCCCTAAATATACGGAGACCGACGATGACCAGACCCCGCCACATCTTGTTCGCCTTTGCCGCAATGCTGACGGCAATCGCCGCCCCCGCGCTGGCCAAGCCTTCGCCCAATGCCGCGGCGCTGGACGCGCATTACGCATCGCTTGAAACGAAAGACACGACTGCCTGCTTCGAATTCGACACGCTGGATGCCAAGACCCGGCAGAAGCATTGCGAAAAGGCGCTGAAGCAACTGGACAAGGCACGCAAGGCCAAGCGCAAGGCCAGCATCGGCGAAGTGTCCAACTTCGACTACCGGCAGGTCTCGCTCCAGGCGGGCCTGAGCGCCGCCTATGCCCAGCAGGATCGCCGCATTACCCAGCGCAGCTGCAAACTGGTGGAAAGCAGCGCCGCGATCCGGGTCCGACTGAAGGCGATCCCCGAAAGCGAAGTATCGGAAAGCGCCTACGATGTTTACCAGAATCCGCCTGCCAACTTCGGCAAAGTGATCGAAATGTGCCGCAGCGAATTTGGCACCCCGGCCGATGCAGCGCCGCTGCCCGGCGCATAGGGCAATGCGGTCCGCCTCTACCAGGAGGGACAAAGGCATGCCCCGGATCGCGCTGCTGATCGCGTCGCTGGCCGGGATTGGTGCAGCAATCGCCGGCCCGGCCGCGGCGCAGGCCCCGCTTGCGCAGGCGGCGCAGGATCGGCATTATGAAAGCTTGTGGAACCCCCAGGGCCGGCTGTGCTTCGAACGTCAGCAGCGCGAAACACTCGAGCTCGAAAAAGCCATCACAGTGTGCCTCAAATCGCTCGACGCATTGGCGAAAAAGCGCCGCGCGTTGCGTAGTCCGAAACCGTTCGAACTGGCCGATTTCGATTATAATGAAGCGATGCTGCTTTCCGGGCTTGGCGCGGCCTACGCCCTGCGCGATGGCACTGACACCAGGCGAACCTGTCAGGCGGTCGAGCGCCTCTGGGCTATTGCAGTGCGGCTTCAGGCGGTCAGCAAGGATGCGGTTTCCGCAAAATGGTACGCCAGCTACCAGCGCCTTCCCGGCAGCATGACCGATGTCGTGCTGATGTGCCGCGAACGGGGCGGCACGCCCGATGGTGCGCCGTCTGTGCCGTTGTAACGGGTGACCTGGATGTCGATTGCCCCCTTCCCAACCGCCGCAGCGCTGCTTATAGGCTGCGGCGCTGATGGGGCGTAGCCAAGCGGTAAGGCACTGGTTTTTGGTACCGGCATGCGAAGGTTCGAATCCTTCCGCCCCAGCCAGCCCGGTCAAGACGATCGGGCAACAATCACCCTGCGCCTGCCAGGCACTTCAATGCGGAGCATCGCCCTCGATCAGGGTAACCTTGGCCGGCCGGCGCATCAGCAGCGCGAGCGGAAATGCCAGCACGCTGAGCCACATCATCAGGTAATAATTGTCGACATAGGCGATCATCGCAGCCTGGCGGTTGATCGCGGCATCGATCGCCGAGAGCGCGGCTGTGCCAATCTGCTGAAACCGGTCAATCGTCGAAAAATCGACCATGCCGGTTACCGATGCCGTGACGTGCCCGGCAAGATCGGAATGGCTGATCTGGATATTGCGCGCCAGAAACGCCGTCATCACCGCAATGCCGACCGAAGCGCCGAGCGAGCGCGACAGGTTCAGCAAGCTGGAACCCTCGGTCCTGAGTTGGGGGGGAAGCGTTGCAAAGGCGCTGTTGTTGATCGGAATGAACAACAGCCCGATCCCCAGCCCTTGAACGATGCCCGCGACAATGATGTGCCACTGGTCAACCTGCAGCGACCAGCCCGACATCTGCCAGAACGAGGCCGCTGTCAGCCCGAAACCCAAGACGATCACCAAGCGCGGATCAACCCCGCGGCGCACCAGAACGCCGGACACCTGCATGCTGATCAAAGTGCCCAGCCCGCGCGGCATCATCGCCCAGCCGGTGCCGATCACCGAATAGCCCAGCAGATGCTGGAGCATCGAGGGCATCAGCGCCATCGAGGCAAACATCACCACGCCCATCACGATCATGAAGAACGATGCCGTCACGAAAGTGCGGTTGGCAAACAGCGCCCCGTTGAACAAGGTCGGGTGCGGGGTGGTGATAAAGTGCACTGCGCCCATCCATGCCGCGCAGATCATCACCAGCGCATAGATCCACACTTCGGTGGATTCGAACCAATCGAGATGGTTGCCGCGATCCATCATCAGTTGCAGCGCGGTTATCGCGATCGCAATCATGGCAAATCCGAACAGGTCAAAGCGGCGCCTGACGATCGGCCGCGACGGCAATTCTGCGATCAGGATCGCCAGTGCCACCACGCCCAGCGGCACGTTGACATAGAACACCCAGCGCCAGTTCCAGTTATCGGTCAGCCACCCCCCCAGGATCGGCCCCAGGATCGGACCGATCATCAGCCCCATGCCCCAGATTGCCATCATCTGCGGTTGGCGCGAAGGGCGATTGGTATCGAGCATGGCTGCCTGACTAAGCGGCGAAATGAACGATCCGGAAAGCCCCTGAAGCGTGCGGAACAGGACCATCTGCGTGATATTCTGCGCCATGCCGCACAGCATCGAGGACAGCACGAACCCTGCGGTCGAGAGGATGAACAGGCGGCGCGAACCAAACCGGTCGGACAGCCAGCCGGTCAGCGGGATGCCCACTGCGCTGGCCAGGATATAGCTGGTCAGCACCCAGCTCACTTCATCGGGGGTCGCGCCCAGCGAGGCCTGCATGTGCGGGATCGCAACGTTGGCGATGGTGGTATCGAGGATTTGCAGCAGCGATGCCGTCATCACCCCGACCACCACCAGAAAAGCATTGCGGACCGGCAGCAAAGCCACATCCGCCTGCACCAACGCGGGCGGCGCCGCGCGGGATTTGCGCGCCGTGCCGGCAGCCTTGCTGGCCACGCCGTCCGTTCCTAGCGGCGGCGACCGTCAACAAAGACGGTGATGTGGCTGGAAAGACCGGCGATCAATGGCCGCGGGCTGGCCTGATCGATCGCAATGCGCACCGGCACGCGCTGGGTTACCTTGACCCAGTTGCCCGTAGCGTTCTGCGCCGGCAGCACCGAAAATTCGCTGCCCGTGCCCGCGCCGATCGAGGCGACGTGGCCGTTCAGTTTTACGTCCGGAAAGGCATCGAATTCGATCGTCGCAGGCTGGCCAACCTGCATTCTGGCAAGATCGGTTTCCTTGAAATTCGCCTCGACATAGCTCTGCCCATTGGCAACGATTGTCACAACCGGCAGCCCGGTGACCAGTTCCTGGCCGGGCAGCAGGCGATCGGCCTGGCTGATCCGCCCGGCAATCGGTGCCCTGACGACCGTCCGGGTCAGATTGAGCTCGGCCAGCTGGCGCTGCGCCTGCGCCGCCGCGATCGCTGGCAATACGCCGGGAACCTGCGATCCGGTGGAAAGTTTGGCCCGCGCCTCGGCCTGCTTGGCCTCGGCCAGGCGCAGTTCTTCCTTGGCCTGGGCCAGTTGGTGCTCGGCGGCCTGGAACGCCGCCTTGGTGGTAAAGCCGCGGATCCACAGCGCACGCTGGCGATCGTGGGTGGCCTGCGCAAAGCCGATATCCTCGCGCGCTGCGGCGATATCGGCTCCCGACAAAGCGGGTGCACTTGCCAGTGCCGTGGCGTTGGCCTGGGCGCTGGCTATCGCGGCATCGGCCTGCGCCATCTGGATCCGGTAGGGCTCCTGATCGACGATGAACAGCACATCGCCCGCCTTGACCTGCTGTCCTTCGCGCACCGCGACCGAAACAATTTTCCCGCCGACCTGGGCGCTGACCGAAACCTTGTCCTGCTGGACATAGGCATTGTCGGTCGAGACCTTGCCCTGCAGGCTTTGCCAATAGAACAGCGCGCCGCCGATCACGATCAGCGGCAAAATCGCCATCAGGCCGATCCGCCGCCAGCGACCGGGCGCTTTCGCGGGCACCGGTTGGGATTGCTGCACTTCCGGCGCTTGGGCGGGCGCGGCTTCGCGGGCCACAATTCCCGGATCACTCTCAGCCATGCGACACCGCCGTATCACCCTGACGCCGGGTCATGTTTTCGCGTACCTGTTCAAGCAGCCGCGCAAAGGTTTCGCGATCTTCCGCGTCTACGCCCTCGAATGCCTCTTCGATCATGGCATCGGCAAGCGGGCGCAATTGCACCAGCAAGCCATGCGCGCGCGGGGTCAGGTGCAGACGCCATGAACGGCGATCGGCTGCATCGGCCCGCCGCTCCACCAACCCGGCTTCCTGCAGCCGGTCCACCATGCGGCAGACCGTGATCGGTTCGACATCCAGCTGTTCGGCCAGACCGCCCTGGTTGATCCCTTCGTGACGCCGCAAGGTGATCAGCACCTGCCACTGCGGACGCGTGACGCCAATCGCACGGGCCCGCGTATCAAACGCCCGGCGCATCAAGCGCGACGTATCGGCCAGAATTGATCCGATGTTCTCCATAGGCTGGCTATATATAACTATGCATATAATCGTCAACCTTAACATCGGGACTGTTTATGATCTCTGGGCGCAAGGACGGGTCGCGTGGCTTTCCCACTTGTGCCGGCCCAATGACCGGCTAGGTTGCGTGACGCGCGGATTTCCAGGCGTTTCAATTCCTTCAAGGCTGCATCCCGATGCTGTTGTCCGGTTTTTCGTTCAGGTGTGCAAAAGATCGCGGCCCGGCGCGCCCGTCCGCTACGCTGCAGGGGATCCCGCCATGCGGATGACCCGCCGCGCGGCGCTGGCCGGTGCCATGGCTGCGCCGGCCGCAGCAGCCCTGGCCAAACCGCAAGCGGCACCCAGCAAGCCTTACCGTGCGATGCTGGTGGTCGACGGTCTGGGCGGCTTGAGCGACCCTTATTCTCCCGAGGAGACACTGAAGCTCAGCCCGCGCGCGATTGCGGAAATGAAGGCCAGCGGGGTCAGCGTGATCGATGTCACCGTCGGCACGGTGGGCAATGCGCCGGGCGGCTGGGAAGCCTTGCTCGAAAGCATTGCCGCCTATGACAAGCTGATCGCGGCCAACGCCGATTTCCTGATGCCGGTGCGCAGCCTCGCCGATTTCTCGCTGGCCAAGGCCAGGGGCAGGCTGGGGATTTATTATGGCACCCAGGATACCAGCATGATCGGCACCCAGCTTGAGCGGCTGGCCGAACTGAAGACCAAGGGCGTGCGGCAGGTGCAGCTGACCTACAACCTGCGCAATCTTTCGGGCGATGGCGCGCTGGAACCGGCCAACGCCGGTTTGTCGCGGCTGGGGCTGAAGACGATCGCGGCGATCGAGGCGCAGGCGATGGTGCTCGATCTCAGCCATGGCGGCGCGCGGACCATGGCAGAAGCTGTGGCGGCCGCGAAAAATCCGCCGTTGATCAGCCACACCGGGTGCCGCGCGCTGTTCGATCATCCCCGCAATACCGCCGATGAAACCCTGCGCGCGGTGGCCGA
Organism: Novosphingobium sp.; assembly: GCF_031417815.1. Lineage (GTDB taxonomy): Bacteria > Pseudomonadota > Alphaproteobacteria > Sphingomonadales > Sphingomonadaceae > Novosphingobium. Next base: position 22,050 of record NZ_JANOWI010000015.1, read on the forward strand.
CAAGGGCGGCTGCGTGGGGATCTATTTCATGCCGTTCCTGGCCCCCGGCAGCAAGCCGACCGGTGCGCAGCTGATCGATCATATCGTCCATGCAGCCAATGTCTGCGGCGAGGATCATGTTTCGATCGGCACCGATGGCGCGGTGCTGCCGATCGTGATCGACGATGCCGCGCGCGCTGCCGCCAAGGCCGATTGGGATGCGCGCAGCAAGGCCGGCTATGCCGCGCCGGGCGAAGGCCCCGATGTGTTTACAATCGTGGCGGACTACAACAGCATCGACAAGTTCGCGCGGCTGGCAGCGGCGCTGGGCAAGCGCGGCTGGACCATCCGGCAAGTCGAAAAGCTGCTCGGCGGCAACCTGGTGCGGCTGTTCGCGGCAGTTTGGGGCACGGAGCAGTGTAAAGGTACCTAGGACGCGCGAACTGCCTGCCCAACCGCCACGGTCGGTTGGTGCAAAGGCAGGCAACCGTCCGGTTACGCTTGAGAAGGACGCCTATCGCGCTAGTCTGCGCCGCAAAGGAGATTCCCATGCGCGCGACCCAGGCCTATATCGAACAGACCGGCGGCCCCGAAGTGATCCAGTGGCACACGATCGACCTGCCCGCCCCCGGCCCGGGCGAAGTGCTGATCCGGCACGAAGCGGTCGGCCTCAACTACATCGACACCTATTTCCGCACCGGGCTGTACCCTGCTGCCATGCCCAGCGGGCTTGGGATGGAAGCTGCGGGTGTAGTCGAGGCGGTGGGCGAAGGGGTGCAGCACCTCAAGGTCGGCCAGCGCGCGGTGACTTTTGGCGCGCTCGGGGCTTACGCCAGCGCGCGGATTGCACCGGCGACGCAGTATTTCCCGCTGCCTGAAGGCATAAACAGCCAGACCGCCGCCGCGGTGTTCCTCAAAGGCGCAACGGTCGAGGCCCTGGCCGAACGCTGCGCACCGTTGTCGGCGGGCGAATGGGCGCTGGTTCCGGCGGCGGCGGGCGGCGTGGGCCAGTTGCTGGTCCAGTGGCTCAAAGCGCGCGGCGTGCGGGTGATCGGCACCGTCGGCAGCGAAGAAAAAATTGAGCTGGCCACCAAAGCCGGGGCGGAACTGGTGTTCCTCTCGGCCGATCCCGATCTGGCCGGCAAGGTCCGCGCGGCCACCGATGGCGTGGGCGTTGCGGTCAGCTATGACGGGGTTGGCGCGGCAACCTGGGAAGCCTCGCTCAAATCGGTGCGGCGGCGCGGGACGATTGTCAGCTTCGGCAATGCCAGCGGGCCGGTTACAGGCGTGAACCTGGGCGTATTGGCCCAAAACGGGTCGCTGTTCGTCACCCGCATGACGCTGTTCGACTATTACCGCGAACCGGCCGAAGCGCTGACGGGCGCGGCCAAGCTGTGGGCGATGGTCGGCAGCGGCATGCTGAGCGTCAACATCGGCCAGACCTATCCCCTGATGCAAGCCGCGCAGGCCCACCGCGATCTTGAAGCGCGGCTGACCACAGGATCGACGCTGCTGCTGCCCTAATCCGTAACCCGCGCGAACCAGATGACGTGGCGCGGGCCCTTGCCTTTGCCCTCCTTGTCGACCCGGGCGCGCACGACGACTTCTTCGACATCGTAGCCGACCTCTTCCATCCGGCGCCGGAACTTGGGATCGGGGAACGCCGACCACACCGCGAGCAGGCCGCCAGGGCCAAGCGCACGGCGGGCATTGTGCAGGCCGGCCTTGGAATAGAGCCGCTTGTTGTCGTCGCGGACCAGCCCATCAGGGCCGTTATCGACATCGAGCAGGATCGCATCGAGCGGCTCGGGGGCGAGCAGGATCGCTTCGGCGACATCGCCCATCACCAGCTTGACGCGCGGATCGCTGAGGCTGCCGGCTTCGATCTGCGCCATCGGCCCGTTGGCCCATGCGATGATCTCGGGCACCAGTTCGGCCACGGTGACCTGCGCCTTGGGGCCCAGATTGGCGAGCGCCGCGCGCAAAGTGAAGCCCATGCCATAGCCGCCGATCAGCAGCCGCGGCGCGGTGCGACCGGGCAGCCGCTCAAGCGTCATCGTTGCCAGCGCTTCTTCCGAACCGCGCAGCCGCGTGCTCATCAGTTCGTTGTGGCCCATCACGATCATGAAATCGCGGCCGTGGGCGAACAGCTTGAGTTGACCGCCGTCGGGGACTTGCGCGGTGCCGATGAGTTCGCGGGTCAGCACTATGTGAGCCCCTCCCCATTGCGGAGGGGTTGGGGTGAGGGGACCACGCTGGCGTCGAACCCCCACCCCCGGCCCCTCCCCAACGGGGCGGGGAGAAAAGGCAAAGTGTTGAGAATGATCACGCCGCGCGGGCTGCGCGGTCCACAGCCTCGGCGTTGAGCATGTCGGCCAAAAGGAACGCCAGTTCGAGTGATTGCGCCGCGTTCAAGCGCGGATCGCAGTGGGTGTGATAGCGGTCGCCCAGCCCTTCGCTGCTGATCGCGACCGCGCCGCCCATGCATTCGGTCACGTCCTGGCCGGTCATTTCGATATGGATCCCGCCGGCATGGGTGCCTTCGGCGCGGTGCACCGCGAAGAACCCGCGCACTTCGTTCAGGATCCGGTCGAACGGCCGGGTCTTGTAGCCCGAACTGGCCTTGATCACGTTGCCGTGCATCGGATCACAGCTCCACACCACCGGGTGCCCTTCGCGCTTCACCGCGCGGACCAGCGCGGGCAGACCGGCTTCGACCTTGTCATCGCCGAACCGGGTGATCAGCGTGATCCGCCCGGCCTCGCGCCCCGGATTGAGCACATCGAGCTGGCGCAGCAATTCATCCGGGGCCAGCGACGGCCCGCACTTGAAGCCCAGCGGATTGCCGACCCCGCGCAGGAATTCGACATGCGCCGATCCCTCAAACCGGGTCCGGTCGCCGATCCACAGCATGTGCGCCGAGCAATCGTACCAATCGCCGGTCAGCGAATCCTGCCGGGTCATCGCGGTTTCATAGGCCAGGTGCAGCGCTTCGTGGCTGGTATAGAAGCTGGTTCCTTGCAGCTGCGGCACGGTTTGCGGATCGATCCCGCAGGCCGCCATGAAATCGAGCGCCTCACCGATCCGGTTCGACACTTCAGCGAACTTGTCGGCCCACGGGCTGCGGCCCATGAAATCGAGCGTCCACTGGTGCACCTGACGCAAGTTGGCATAGCCGCCGGTTGAAAAGGCGCGCAGCAGGTTGAGCGTCGCGGCGCTTTGCGAATAGCCCTGCAGCAGCCGCTGCGGGTCGGGGATGCGCGCCTCCGGGGTGAACTCGATCCCGTTGATATTGTCGCCCAGATAGCTTGGCAGTTCGACCCCGTCCTGCACCTCGACCGGCGACGAGCGCGGCTTGGAAAACTGCCCGGCCATCCGGCCAACCTTGATCACCGGCTGCTTGCCGGCATAGGTCAGCACCACCGCCATCTGCAGCAGCACGCGGAAGGTATCGCGGATATTGTTGGGGTGAAATTCGGCAAAGCTTTCGGCGCAGTCCCCGCCCTGCAGCAGGAACCCGCGGCCCTGCGCCACTTCGGCCAGGTCCGCTTTCAACGCGCGTGCCTCACCCGCGAAAACCAGCGGCGGAAAGTTGCCGAGCGTACCGGTTACCCGTTCAAGGGCTGCAGTATCGGGATAGCTCGGCAGATGCCGCGCTTCCTTGGCCTGCCAGCTTTCGGGGGTCCAGTTGCTCGCCACGTCACATGCTCCTCAGGCGTGAAAGCGCGCGCCATAGCGCTGCATGGTGCGAAATGCAAAAGCTCACAAAGCCGAACGGCGCAATCGCGAAACTTTATTTCGCGATTGCGCCCGGGTTCACCGACCGCTTACCGCAGATGTCCGCGTGCCCAGCGTTTGCCCCTGCGGGATCACCGCCAGGCGCCAGCTGTTGCCGCGCACCAGATACTTGGCCGCCAGCGCCTGCATCTTTTCAGGCGTGGTCACGGTGTAATCGCTGAGCAGCGAGCGCACCACGCCGTACCGGGCCGGATCCTGCGTCGCGCCTTCGATCAGGTACATGATAAAGCCGTTGCTGCCGGTGACTGCACGGGTCAGCTGTTGCTTGAGCGGTTCGGTCACCCGTTCCAGCTCGTCCGCGCTGACCGGGTTGGCGATCAGGTCTGCCGCAATTTCATCGGCCACTTCGAAGAACACCGGCACCAATTCAGGCTTCATCTGCGCCAGCACCATGATCTTGCCGCCGCCGTCAAGATCGACCGGCCAGTCACTCACCGCCTGGGGCGAATAGGACTGGCCCATCCGTTCGCGGACCTTGTCGAGCACGCGGTTCGACATGATCTGGGTCAGGATTTCAAGCTGGCGGCTTTCGTGGATGCCGGCGATCCCGCCGCCGGTTGGCCAGGCGATGATCGCTGCGGCCTGATCCTTGTCGCCGCGGTGATAGAGCACCACCGGATCGAGCGAGGCCGGCAGCGTCCGCGCCTTGGCCGGGGCGGTGCCCGGCGGCAGTTCGCCGCGCGCCGGCAAGGCACCGAACGTCTTCGAGATCGCGGCCAGCGCTTCGTCGCGCTTGAAATCGCCGAACAGCTGAATCTCGATCGGGCCCTGCTTGAGGATCGGTTCCCACACGGCACGGAATCCATCGGCCGAAGTGGCCGCGATATCCTGCGGCGTCGGCGTGCGCAGCGCCGGATCCTTGCCGCGGGCGTAGTAGTTGAGGTCACGTTCCAGCACACCGTTGGGGCTGGTCGCGTAGTTGTCATAGCTCAGTTTGGAAGCGGCCTGCGCGCGCAGCACCGGATTGGCATCCCAGCGCGGATTGATGAACTTGTTGGCGAACAGATAGAGCTGATCCTGCAGATCGCTGCTGCGGGTATCGGCCCCGAAGCTGAAATAGCCGTCCGCGATCTCGAAATCCCAGCCCATCTTGCGCCCGGTCATCGCCTTGTCGATCGATTCCTGATCAAGCGTGCCGACGCCCGAGCTGACCAGCGCAAGGTTGCCCAGCGTGGCGTATGGCGCGCTTTGCGCGTTGAACGCGCGGTAGCCCGCACCGAACCGCACTTTCAGCGTCACCCGGCCCGGTTCGTTGGTGGTGGGCCATAGCAGCACCTTGACGCCATTGGCGTAATCGACCTGCTCGATTTCGAGCACGCCGGTTTCGCGCGCGGCAACCGGTTGCTGCGCCGCGCCGATGGGCGGCAGGCTGGCAAAGTCGATCGGTTTGGCATCAACCCGTGCATTGCCGTTGGCGGTTACTGGCGCTGACAGCGCCAGCTTCAGCGCCGGTGCGGTCGCCTCGCTGGCCGCCGGGGTGATATAGACCCCGCGGGTCACCGTGCCGCGGAACATCGTCTTGGTCCGGCCCAGAATGTTGGCCGGGGTGAAGGTAGGGATCGCGCCGAGGAAGATCTTCTGGATCACTTCGGGCGAAGCCACCGTTTCGCGGATATCGAGCGCGGCGACCATATCATCGGCCAGCCGCGCACCCGATTGCAGGCGGCGCTGTTCGACCGAGCTTTCATAGGCAACCGCGAATTCCTTTACCTCGCGGTCAATTTCCTCCTGGGTCGGCGCTTTGAACATCGCATCGGCGATCACCGCACGGGTATCGGCCAGCGCCGATTTCCAGTCGCTGCCCAAGGGCGTGATCGCAATTATCGTCATATCCGCCGAACGCTGCACCTTCTCGCGCCCGACCTGGGCAACCAGGAAGCTGCCCCCGGCGCGCGCGCGCGCTTCCAGGCGGCGGTTGATGATCGCAGCGGCCAGCGCATCGAGCATGTTGCCCTGGTTGTAGGCCATCGTATCTTGCACCGGACGCCACGGCCGCATGATCGCATAGGTGATCGAGCGCGGCAGATCGGGTTCAACGATCACCCGGGTCTGGCCAACCGGGGCCAGCCCTTTGGCACCCTTGGGGGCAAGCGGATTGCCAAACGGCGGTTCGGGCGTGCGCGGGCCATCAACCTTCCACTCGCCGAAATACTTCTTGATCGCGGCTTCCATCACCGCCGGCGAAATATCACCCGCAACAATGATCACCGCATTTTCAGGCCGGTACCAGCGGCGATGGAACGCGCGGACCGATTCCGAAGTGGCGCCCAGCAGCGTCTTTTCGGTGCCGATCACCGGGCGCGAGCCAAACTTCTGCCCGGCAAACAGCACTCCCTGGGTCTGATCGAACACGCGTTCCGCGGTACCCCCGCCTTCGCGCTTTTCCGCCAGCACGATCGGCACGTCCTTGGCGACATTGTCAGCCGACAGCGTCGGCGCGATCATCATGCCTGACAGCAGCTTGATGCTGGTATCGACCGAACTGGAGGTCGCATTTGGCAGATCGAGCTTGAAGGTGGTGCTGAGCGGTCCGGTCTGCGCGTTGGTATCGGTGCCAAAGGCTGCGCCCAAGCGCTGCCAGGTGGGGATCGCCTCGCCATCGCCGAGATACTTCGACTGGCGGAAGACCATATGTTCCAGCAAGTGCGAAAAGCCCATTTCGCTCGGCAATTCATACATCGAGCCGACATCCATGCGAATCCGGATCGAAACCTGATCGGGCGGCACGCCGTTGCGGCGCACGGCATAGCGCACCCCGTTGCTCAGTTCGCCAAAGGACCATTCGCTGTCGGGCGGGATATCGCTGCCGCGGTAGAGCCAGGGGGTGTTGGGATCGACCTTGGGCGCCGGAGCGCTGACCGGCACAGGCGCGCGCTTCCTGGCCGGTGCGGTCGCAGCGTCCAGCGCCGGACCAGCAAGAACGGCAAGTGAGGTGAGAGCAAGGGCGAAAAGGCGCGCAGGCCGGGTTTTGGGCAGCATAGGGGGCGGACTATAGGCAGCGAAAGTGTGTATCGCTAGTGAATATCGGGCAATTCGGGGCACGCTATCTGCGGGCCACCGGCCTTGACCCTGCCCGCACTGCGCCTACATTGAAGTCACCATGTTCATTGAAACCGAAACGACGCCAAATCCTGCCACCTTGAAGTTCCTGCCGGGGCAGCAGGTGATGCCCGCCGGGACCCGCGATTTCCGCGACGAAATTGATGCCGCTGCGTCCCCGCTGGCGGGCGCACTGTTTGATCTTGGCGATGTGACCGGCGTGTTCTTCGGCCGCGATTTCGTCTCGGTCAGCGCTGCGCAGGGCACCGATTGGTCAGCGCTGAAGCCGCAAGTGGTGGCGATCCTGCTCGATCATTTTGTCAGCCAGGCCCCGTTGTTCAACGCGCCCGATGCCAGCGGCATCGCGGTCCCCGCCGAAGACGAAGACTTTGGCGATGATCCCGCCCACGCGGATATCATCGTCCAGATCAAGGAACTGATCGAAACCCGCGTGCGTCCCGCCGTGGCCGGCGATGGCGGCGATATCATCTATCGCGGTTTTCGCGAGGGCGTGGTCTACCTGACCATGCAGGGGGCCTGCGCCGGCTGCCCCAGCTCCACCGCCACGCTCAAGAACGGGATCGAGTCGCTGCTCAAGCATTACGTGCCCGAAGTGAGCGAAGTGCGCGCGGCTTGACCGCGCCTTACCCGCTTCCAAAATCCGGAGTCCGTGATGTCCCAGCCGCTTGACGATGCCGCGCTCGATCAGTTGTTCCGCACGGCCCGCACTTACAACGGTTACCGCGACAAGCCGGTAACCACCGAACAGCTCACCGCGATCTGGGATCTGATGAAGATGGGGCCGACATCGGCCAACATGCTGCCCGCGCGGCTGGTCTGGTGCACCAGCCAGGATGCCAAGCAGCGGCTGGCCGCCTGCTGCCTGCCGGCCAACGCCGAAAAGGTGCTGACGGCGCCGGTCACCGTGATTATCGGGATGGACATCGATTACCACGAACAGCTGCCGTGGCTGTTCCCGCATGCCGATGCCAAGGCCTGGTTCGATGGCAACGTGCCGCTGCGCGAAGTATCCGCGATGCGCAATTCGAGCCTGCAGGGTGCCTATTTCATCCTTGCCGCCCGGGCGCTGGGGCTGGATACCGGGGCGATGTCGGGGTTCAACAACGCTGCTGTCGATGCCGCGTTCTTTGCCGGCCAGCCTGCGGTGAAAAGCAATTTCATCTGCACACTGGGCTATGGCGATCCGGCGTCGATCTTCGCGCGCAGCCCGCGCCCCGATTTCGGCACTTTCAACTCCATCGCATAGGGATGTAAGAAGGGCGCTATGCGCACGCTGGCAATCGAATGCGCGACCGCGGCCTGTTCGGTCGCCCTGTTCGAAGGCTGTTCCCTGCTGGCCGGGGAAGGCCGGCGGATGGGCCGCGGCCATGCCGAAGCCCTGGTACCGATGATCGCGGCGCTGCCCGGCAAAGGCAGGGCAGAGCGCATTCTCGTCTCGCTTGGGCCCGGCAGCTTCACCGGAATCCGCGTCGGCCTTGCCGCGGCGCGCGCACTGGCGCTGGCCTGGAAAGCCGAATGTCTTGGCTTCCCGACCCTTGCGCTTGTTGCTGCCACCAACGATCACTGGGGCGCGGTGGTCGATGGCCGGATCGAGGACGGCGCTGCCGACGTGCTGGTCTGCATGGAAGGCGGGCATGGCGAATGGTTCCTGCAGCCGTTCAATGCCGCGCGGGAACCGGCCGGGCCCTGCCGCACCATGTCGCCCGATGCGGCGGTTTCGCACTTTGATCAGGACATCGTCGTCGGATCGCGCGCAGCAGAATTTGTCGAACGGCGCGGATCGGGCAAGGCGTTTGATGTTATGCCCGATGCGGCGCGCGCCTGGCAGATTCCTGGCGGACTGCTGACCAGCAAGCTGATCCCGCTTTATGGCCGCGCACCCGATGCGCAGCTGCCGGCCGCGAACCGATGATCCCGCCCGGTGACGATGTCGATCGGATCATTACGGTCATGGAAACCGCGTTCGATCCGGCTTTTGGTGAGGCCTGGTCCCGCCGCCAGGTCGAAGAAGCGCTGCTGGTCGGCAGTTGCCACTATGGCCTGGCCATGGCCGGCGATGCCTGCACCGGGTTCTATCTTGCCCGCAATGGCTTTGGCGACGTTGAACTGTTGCTGCTGGCGGTTGCGCCGCAGCACCGCCGCCGCGGCCATGGCCTGCGCCTGCTGGATCAGTTCGAAGCCGCCGCGCGCGCGCTTGGCGCGCAGCGGCTGTTGCTGGAAATGCGCGATACCAACCCCGCTGAAGAACTCTACCGGCACTACGGCTTCACGCCGGTTGGCGCGCGAAAAGACTATTACAAGTTGGCTGGCGGCCTGCGCAGTGATGCCATTACCTTTGCCAAGGTGCTCGACTGACGACGCCTTGAAGTATCTCGGCGATCATTACTGCCTGATAATTGACCTGAATATTCTGCCAGAAAGGTGGTAAATTGCCACCTTACCCTTGCTCCTCGAAGCGAATCGGCCTAGCGAATGGGTGCCCGTACGCAAGACGGGCGAAACAACAACAAGAACAGTGGGTCGCCGTTCAACTAAAGAAAGGATATGGTCATGGATGCAACCCAGGACGATACCAATGAAATGCTTATCACCCTCACCTCGGACATTGTCGCTGCGCATGTCAGCAACAATTCGGTCTCGGTTGAGGACGTTTCCACACTGATCAGCAACGTCTTTGGCGCGCTTGCCGGGCTTGGCCGCGCGGTTGTGGTCGAAGAAAAGCTGCCCGAACCGGCGGTTTCGATCCGTTCCTCGGTCAAGACGGAATACATCGTCTGCCTTGAAGACGGCAAGAAGCTCAAGATGCTCAAGCGCCACCTGATGACGCATTACAACCTTACCCCGGATCAGTACCGTGCGCGCTGGAGCCTGCCCGCCGACTATCCGATGGTTGCCCCCGCCTATGCCGAAAAGCGCCGCGAACTGGCCAAGAAGATCGGCCTTGGTCGCAAGCCCGGGGTGAAGCGCGGCCGCAAGCCCAAGGTTGCGTAAGCGCTGACAGGAAAGGCGCTGCGGCCCTTCCCTGCAAGAACAATTGAAGAATCGCCCTGCCGCTCTATGATCGGCGGGGCGTTTCTCTTTAAGGTGGTTTGTCAGCGTGCATCAGCCAATCGATCTGGAAGCACTATGTGCCGAGCGCGGCTTGCGCATCACCGAGCAACGCCGGATCATTGCCCGCGTGCTGTCCGAAGCCGATGACCATCCCGATGTCGAAGCGGTCCACGCCCGCGCCGCCGCAATCGACCCAAAAATCTCGATCGCCACGGTCTATCGCACCGTGCGCCTGTTCGAAGAGGCCGGGATCCTCGATCGTCATGATTTCGGCGATGGCCGCTCGCGCTATGAAGCCGCACCAGAGGCGCACCACGATCACCTGATCGATGTCGAAACCGGCAAAGTGATCGAATTCGTCGATCCCGAACTGGAAGCCTTGCAACGCGAAATTGCCGAACGGCTGGGCTACCGCCTGGTCGATCACCGCATGGAGCTTTTCGGTGTGCGGCTGGGCCGCAAGGATTAGGGCAGGCCCGTGCCATCCGCGCTGACCATGCCGCGCACCCTTTCGGCAAGGGCGTGGCTGAAGATTGCGCTGCAGATTGCCGCCATGGCGCTGTTGCTGCTGATCTGCATACCGTTTCATTACATCTACCGCCTGTTCGGCACGGCCAATCACTGGCCGCGGGTGTTCCTGGGCGGCGTTGCCCTGATTTCCGGGGTCGAAATCACCGCCGAAGGGCAGCGCCCGGCCGGGCCGGTGTTCCTGATCGCCAACCATGTCAGCTGGATCGATATTCCGGCGATCAGCTGGATCACCGGCAGCGCCTTCGTCGGCCACGATGGGCTGGCAGCGATGCCGCTGCTGAAATGGCTGTGCAAGATGAACGACACCGTGTTCGTCGCCCGCTACGACCGCACCAGCGTGGCCGAACAGGCCCGCCAGGTCCGCCATGCGATGGACGATACCCACGCGCTGACGATCTTTCCCGAAGCCACCACCAGCGATGGCACCGCGCTGCTTCCGTTCAAAAGCTCGCTGCTTGCGGCGTTTGAACCCTTGCCGCCGGGTGTTGCGATCCAGCCGGTGCTGATCGATTACGGCGTCGAAGCCGCCGCCCTCGCCTGGGTTGGCGAGGAACACGGGCTCGACAATTTCCTGCGCATCTTGGCGCGGCGCAGGCCGATTGCGGTCCGGGTAAAGTTCCTGCCGCCGCTGACTGGCGCCGCGCTCGAAAACCGCAAGACCATCGCCCAGGCCGCGCGCGCGGCGATCCAGCGCGAAATGGCCGGCGTCTGATGCCCGCCAGCGCGAACACCCCCCGCTTCGACAGCCTCGCAGCAATCCCGATCCATGCCGCCGGCACGCCGTTGCCGTTGGGGCTGGCGGGGACCTTGCGGATCTGGGGCCGTTCGGCGCTGCTGGCGCTCGCCATGCTGGTGATCGTGCCGCTGCATTACCTGTTCCGGCTGATCAAATACGGCTCGCCCTTTCCGATGTATTTCCTGCGCTGGGCGGCCTGGGTGATCGGGGCGCGGGTGCAAGTGCATGGCACCCCGCTGAAGCGCGACGTGTTCTTCATGCCCAACCACGTGTCATGGTTCGATATTCCGGTGCTGGGCGGGATCACCGGATCGGCCTTTGTCAGCCGGGCCGAGATTGCCGACATGTTCATGCTCGGCTGGATGGCGCGGCTCAACCGCACGGTCTTTACGCGCCGCGGCGCCAAGATGGATATCGCAGAAACGATCAACGCCCTGCGCGAGGCGGTGGCCGATACCTGGTCGGTGATAATCTTCCCCGAAGGCACGGTTACCGATGGCCATTCGCTGCTGCCGTTCAAGACCAGCATGATCTCGGTGCTCGAACCGCCGCCGCCGGGCATGCTGGTGCAGCCGATCGTGATCGATTACGGGGCCGTGGCCGAATGGATCGGCTGGATGGACCAGGAAACCGGGATCGCCAATGCGCGGCGGATCTTTGCCCGGCCCGGGACGTTCACGGTTCACGTCCATTTCCTCGATCCGTTTGATCCGCACGACTTCCCCGGACGCAAGCGGATCGCGGCGCGCGCGCGTGAGGTGATCGAGGCGCGGCTGATCCAATCGCTGGGCAAGCCGCTGCGTCCGTTCCGTTATGACCTGCCGATGGTCGGCTATGTGGCGCCACAGCAGGAAGTTTGAACAAACCGGCGCGCGCCGCTATAGGCCCCAACCCATGCCCGCGTCCCCACCTCCCCGCACCTACCGCGTCAAAAGCTTCGGCTGCCAGATGAACGTCTATGACGGCGAACGGATGGCCGAATTGCTGACCGCGCAGGGCATTGCCCCCGCTCCGGCCGGCGAAGAGGCCGATCTGGTGGTGCTCAACACCTGCCACATCCGCGAAAAGGCGGCCGAGAAGGTCTATTCCGACATCGGCCGGATCGTCAAGGACTGGCGCCGCAAGGATGGCACCGCGCCCTTGATCGCGGTGGCCGGCTGCGTCGCCCAGGCTGAGGGTGAGGAGATCATGGCGCGCGCCCCGGCGGTCGGAATTGTGGTCGGCCCGCAGGCCTATCACCGCTTGCCAGCGCTGATCGCCGATGCGGTTCAGGGCAAGCGCGCGGTCGATACCGACATGCCGGCCGAGATGAAGTTTGGCGCCCTGCCGGCGCGGCGCAAGGTTGGCCCCAGCGCCTTCCTGACGGTGCAGGAAGGCTGCGACAAGTTCTGCACCTATTGCGTCGTGCCCTATACCCGCGGCGCAGAAGTTTCTCGCCCGTTCAGCGATTTGGTGGATGAAGCGCAGAGGTTGGTCGATGCCGGTGCGCGCGAGATCACGCTGCTTGGTCAGAACGTCAACGCCTGGCGCGACGGCGCTGGGCGGGGGCTGGAGCGGCTGATCGAGGCTTTGGCCCAGCTGCCGGGGCTGGCGCGGATCCGCTATACCACCAGCCACCCGAACGACATGACCGAGGGGCTGATCGAAGCGCACCGCGACGTCGGCAAGCTGATGCCATTCCTGCACCTGCCGGTGCAGTCCGGCAGCGACCGGGTGCTGAGGGCGATGAACCGCAGCCACAGCGTGGCAAGCTATCTCGCGGTGCTCGAAAGGGTCCGCGCGGTGCGGCCCGATATCGCGCTATCGGGCGATTTCATCGTCGGCTTTCCGGGTGAGACCGAGGCCGAGTTCGCGGATACCGTCAGGCTGGTCGAAGCGGTCGGCTATGCCCAGTGCTTCAGTTTCAAGTATTCTCCCCGCCCCGGCACTCCCGCCGCGACGATGCCCGATCAGATTGCCCCGGCGGTGATGGATGAGCGTTTGCAGCGCCTGCAAGCCGCGCTCAATGTCGGTCAGCTGGCCTTCAACCAGGCCTCGCTGGGTAAACGCTGCGCGGTGCTGGTCGAACGCAAGGGCAAGCTGCCGGGCCAGTGGCTGGGCAAATCGCCGTGGCTGCAATCGGTACACTTCACTGCCGATGTCGGCATCGGCGATCTGGTCGAAGTCGAACTGATCGAAGCCGGCGCCAATTCGCTGGCCGGGCGGCTGCTTTAGTCGGCGTTGGCCTTTTCGCTGAGCGCAGTGGCCGTCCCGTCAAGCATCGCCTTTTCGGTCGCATCGTGCACCGCCGCAGCCTTGGCACCGCGGTCGAGCCGGTAAAGCGCCGAGAGATAGGCCCAGTCAAATTCGGTCAGCCCATCGGGCCGGTCGCTGTCCACGGCAAACAGCGTCAGGATCGAAGCGACAGTACCGGGTTCGACCTTGGCGATATCCTGCACCGGCGCGAGGATCCGCATGGTTGCATAGTCAGCCAGTTGCTGCAGGGTCAGACCATTGGCCCGGGCAAGGTCGAAAATCACCAGCGAACCGTTGATATCGGTGCGCACGGGCGAGACCAGGCGGCCGGCCTGGTACTGCGGGTTCATCTTCACCGCACGGCCATTGATCGTCATGTACGCGATCGGCTTGCCATCGAGGCTGCGCTGTTCGGTCGAATTCCACACTTGTGCCGCGCCGCTGCCGCCAAAGATCCGGTCAATCTCGAACTGTTTCAGCCCGGCGAACATTTCGGGGCTGGTCCGGCGCAATTTCGCCACTTCGGCTTTGCTGTTCTGGACAAAGCCGATCCACACGTTGGGCGAACACTTGGGCCCACCCACCGCCAGCCCCAGCAACCGGGCGTTGTCGGTCACGCGCTGGGCCAGCACTTCGCCGTAATTGGGATCGATCCCGAAGGTGACCACGCACAGCGGCGCATAGTGGCGCGGCAGCGGCACATCGCCCGACGGCTTCGGGGTGATTGCCTTGGCCTGGTTTGCTGCCGCTTCGGCCCGCTTTTCGCGATTGCCGGTCACGGTGATCGTGGCTGGCTCGTCGGACGCCGAAAGCTGGGCATCGGCCTGCGCCAGTGCGGCGCTTTCGCCCATCAGCACCAGCGGCAGCGCCGCTAACGAAATCCGCACCAGCAAAGCATTCATTTTCATGCGATTACATCCATCCAACTGGCTGGTCGAAGTATTTCGGACCCGCCAGAGGGTCAATCCGCCATCGACGAGCGTCCAAATGGATCGGCCCACTGTTTTTCCCAAGCCGCTTTCACCAACTGCCTTGCGCCGCGCCGTGCCATGCTTAAGCTTACGACTCGACGGCCAGTCCGGCCCGACGAAAGGAGCGCATTCCCAGCCCCCATGGCTCGCAAACCAGCCCGCGCCTATCATGAGGCGCCCACTCGCCCCGCCCCGCAACGCGCCCGGGCCGAACTCGAGTTCGAAGAAGCGACCGTGCTGGGTGCGCTGTTCGGACAGTTCGATGCCAATCTGGTGCTGATCGAGAACCGGCTGGGGGTGTTCATCTCGGCGCGCGGCAACCGGGTCCAGATCGAAGGCGGCGAAGACGGCGTGGCCCGCGCCCGCGATGTGCTCAAAGCGATGCACCAGCGGCTGCTGCAAGGGCAGGATCTTGATTCCGGCGCGGTCGAAGCAATCATCATGATGTCAGCCGAACCTACCCTCGAAGGGATCGTCTCGGGCGACGATGGTTCGCCGCCGATCATGATCCGCACCCGCAAGAAAACCATCGTCCCGCGCAGCGCCATGCAGATCGAATACATGCGTGCGCTGGCATCGCAGGACATGATCTTCGCGCTCGGTCCGGCCGGCACCGGCAAGACCTATGTCGCGGTGGCGCAGGCGGTCTCGCAACTGATCACCGGCTCGGTCCAGCGCCTGATCCTCAGCCGCCCGGCGGTCGAGGCGGGTGAACGGCTGGGGTTCCTGCCCGGCGACATGAAGGAAAAGGTCGATCCCTACCTGCGCCCGCTCTACGATGCGCTGTATGATTGCATGCCGCCCGAACAGGTCGAGCGGCGGCTGGCCAGCGGCGAGATCGAGATCGCGCCGATCGCCTTCATGCGCGGACGCACCCTGGCCGACAGCTTCATCATCCTCGATGAAGCGCAGAACACCTCGCGCGAGCAGATGAAGATGTTCCTCACCCGGTTTGGCCAGAACAGCCGGATGGTGGTCTGCGGCGATCCCAAGCAGGTCGATATTCCCGGCGGCCCGGCGATGAGCGGGCTCAACGATGCCGTCGCCCGGCTCGACGGCGTGGAGGGAATTGCGATCACCCGCTTCACCGTGGCAGACGTGGTGCGCCACCCGATCGTGGGGCGGATTGTTGAGGCCTACGAGGGGAATGAACCATGAAGAACCGTTACTGGCTGGCGCTTGCCGGGATTGCTGCACTCTCCCTGCCCGCCGCCGCCGGGGCTGACTGGCGCTTTACCAAATGGGGCATGCCGGTTGCGGATGTCGTGCAGCTGGGCCGCACATCCGGTGTGCAGCAGATCGCCGATGTCCGCGATGACCGGGTTGGTCCGTTGCAGCGCCTGGCGATTGGCAAGAGCACCGAAGCGGGAATCCCGGTGCGGGTCGAATTCTATTTCGATCCCGCTGGCGATGGCCTGCAGATGGTCCGTTTCGCCCCGCTGAAAAAGATGTCGTGCTTTGAGATTGAGGAAGCGTTGATTGCCGAAAATGGCAAAGGCCGCGCCGATTCGAGCGCGCAAAATATCGA
The DNA here is from genome assembly GCF_031417815.1 of Novosphingobium sp. Lineage (GTDB taxonomy): Bacteria > Pseudomonadota > Alphaproteobacteria > Sphingomonadales > Sphingomonadaceae > Novosphingobium. The sequence goes on from NZ_JANOWI010000015.1 coordinate 37,939, forward strand.
CGATGGCCGCGGCGGCACCCTTACCTTCACCATGGCCAAGCGCGAATGGGGCGGCAAGGGCAAGGATGTGATCGGCTTCCAGCACGCGATGAAGGACGATGAATCGCTCGACGTCTGCCCCTGGTACATCGAACCGGCCAGCTGAGCGGCCGCCGCCAGCCATGCCCAGCCTTGATATCGAACTTGATCCGGCCTGGCCGGCTACCACCGATTGGGCGGCGCTGGCCGATCGTGCGGCGCTGGCCGCTGCCAGCGTAACGCCCGAACTGGCCAATCCGCGCCTCTCTGCCAGCCTGTTGTTTGCCAGTGATGCCGATGTCCACGCGCTCAACCGTGAATGGCGCGACAAGGACAAGCCGACCAATGTGCTGTCGTTCCCGATGCTGGAACGCGCGGAACTGCTGGCGCTGGGGGGGGTGGGGCAAGAAAGCGCCCCGCCCGAACTGCTCGGCGATCTGGCGCTCGCTTTCGAGACCTGCGCGCGCGAGGCGGCGCAGAAAGGTATCAGTCTGGAGCACCACACGGCGCACCTGATCCTGCACGGCTTGCTCCACCTGGCCGGTTACGACCACGAAACCGGCCCCGCCGAAGCCCGTGAGATGGAATTGCTCGAAATAAAGGCGCTTGCACAACTGGGCATTGCCGACCCATATGACGATCACGACGAGGCTTAGGGATTTTAGCGGCGCAATGGCCGAGGCACCTTCCGGAGACGGAGACAGTAGAAGCTGGCTGGCCAGCATGGTTCGCCGCCTGAAAAGCCTGGCCGAGCCGGACCAGTCGCTGCGCGCGCAGCTGGAAGAAGCGATCGACGACCACGAGGAAGATGGCGCGGCGCAAAGCGATGGCGACCTTTCCCCGCTTGAGCGCCAGATGCTGCGCAACCTGCTGCATTTCAGCGAACACGACGCCGATGACGTGGCGATCCCGCGCGGCGAGATCATCGCCATTCCGCGCACCGCGAGCTGGGACGAAGTGGTTTCCGCTTTTGCGCAGCACGGCCATTCGCGGCTGCCGGTCTATACCGACACGCTTGATGAAATCATCGGGATGGTCTTGATCAAGGACGTCTTTCCACTGCTCGCCGCGGGCAAGCCGCCCAAGGACTGGACCACCCTGCTGCGCCAGCCGCTGTTCGTGCCGCAGGCGCGCGGCGCGCTTGATGTGCTCAATGACATGCGCGCATCGCGCGTCCATCTGGCGGTGGTGGTCGATGAATATTCGGGCACCGACGGGATCATTACTTTCGAAGACCTGGTCGAGGAAATCACCGGCGAGATCGAAGACGAGCACGACGACGAACCCGAAGCCATGCTGGTGCCGCTGGAAGGCGGGATGTGGCAAGCCGATGCCCGCGCCGAACTGGACGATGTCGGCGCGGCGATCGATTCGCGGCTGGGCGCGGTCGAGGAAGATGTCGATACGCTGGGTGGCCTCGCCTTCGTCCTGGCCGGTCACGTCCCCGGGGTCGGCGCGATGCTGGCCCATGACAGCGGCTGGATGCTCGAAGTGGTGGCCGGCGATGAAAAGCGCGTCACCCGCCTGCGCCTACACCCGCCGGCGCCCCTGCAAGTCCGCGAGGAATAGCGCGCCGTGGCAATCCGCCGCCTGCCGCCGCTGCGCGCGATCGAGGCCTTCGTGCGGATCGTCCGGCTGGGCAGCGCCCGCGCCGCGGCGGACGAGCTGGGGCTGTCACCCTCGGCTCTGTCGCGCCGGGTGGCCGCGCTGGAAGAATTCATCGGCAAGCGGCTGTTTACCCGCCAGCACCAGGCGATGCGGCTGACCGACGAGGGCCAGGCCTTCTACGATGCCGTCAGCCCCCGGTTTGATGAACTGGCCGCGGCGGTCGAAGGTCAGGTCGAAGACAGCAAGGTGCTGCGCCTGCATCTGGGCGTGCTGCCGCTGTTCGGGACCCAGCGCTTGTTCCCGCGGCTGCCCGAACTGCGCAAAATGCACCCGCGGCTGCACATCGATCTCGATACCAGCCCGCACCTCGATCACCGCGTGGGTGATACGCTGGATGCGGCGATCGTGCTGGCCAAGCAGCCCGATCCGTTCTTCCACGCGGTGCGGCTCGATCACAACCGGCTGTTCGCCTTCACCTCGGCCGCGCTGGCTGAAGAGATTGGCACCAATCCGGACGAGGCCGCGCTCTCGAAGCAGACCTTCATTATCCACACCGAACTGCCTGACAGTTTCCCGGCGTGGAAAAAGGCGATCGGCTTGCCGAATCTTGAGCCGGCCGCGATCGATCATTACGATTCGGGTCAGCTGATCCTCGAAGCCGCCGCCAATGGGCTGGGCATCGCGGTGATGCACGACGATCACTTCCGCCGCAGCCATGACAAGCGCCTCGCCAAACTGTTCGATGTCGAGGTGGAAAGCCCCTATTCCTACTGGTTCATCTGCCGCCCGCACGCGCTCGAAATGCGCAGTGTGCGGATCTTCCACGACTGGATATCGAAGGCGGGGCTTTAGGCCGCCAGCGCCCAGCGCCTAGATCAAGGTGCTGTGGGTCCGGCGGGCGCTGATGCCTTGATTCGCACGAAGGCAACGCTGGCATCGCCGGTGCGGAGTTCCCGCCAGGTGCCCGAAGCACGGCGCAGTTGAGCGATCAAGGCAGAGCTATATCTGGGATCAAGCAGAACCGCAGAGGGAGCCCAGCTCCGCTCGATCTGGTCCAGACCTGTTGGCGATGTGCCGACAGTACGGGCCAGTGAAAGTTCGGCATCGGAGTAGACATAGTACCGGCCGTCCAGCGCGACCCGCCAATCGGGATGACCGCGATCGATCAGCGGCCCTCCCCATGGCAATTCTCCAAACACTGTGCCGTGAACCGCCGCCGCCTTGAGCGTCGCGACCCCCCGCAGCGGCAGCCATTGGTCAAATCGCGGCTGGTAAAGGGCAAGTGCCAGTGATGCCGCCACGCCAAAGCCAATTAATGCCAAAGCGCAATCACGATCAGCAGTCCGATCTCCTTCGGCTTGTGGAGTCAACATTGGCGCAAGCACTGGGATCGTCGATATTGCCCAGAACAGGTTGAATCGAATCACGAAAGCGCTCGCGATCAGCAGAACGAGGCTCGGGAACAGCCAGGTCCAGTCAAGATTTGTCCGGTGCAAGAGCAAGACCACCAAGAACACTATCGGGACGAGGACAAGATACGGCCAGAGCGCCCCATTGACCGGACTCCACACCGAATGCCATTCGGTCACATCCATCGCCGAGCTGGCGGCAGCGTTGCTGGCCGAGATGGCAATGAACCCGGTTCCCATCGGCGTCAGAAAAATTGCCAACCCCCCGAACAATGCCAGCGCCGTGGTCTGCCAAGGTGCCTGATCGCTCCGGCCTGTCAGCTTCTCAATCCACGCCCATCCAGCCATAGCGGCCAAATAGAGCACCCCCACAGCAACAGACGGGTGGAGATTTTGCCATAGCACCAGCAGCACTGCGCCCGACAGCAGTCTGACTTCCCAGCGTCGCTGCGACGTCTGCAAAGCAATCAGCAGGCCAAAGCACAGCACGGCAAAGCTTTGCGGACGCAGGCTGGAGAACGGTAGCGCAGAAGCGAATGCCAACATGAGTGCCGCGACGACTCCCGCTGGTGCAGCAAGTTTGCGTCTGACGGCGATGGCAGCGGCTAGAAAGCCGCCGAGCCAGATCAAAAGATCGAACACTTGCAGCATTGACCAGCCGCCCAGGCGGCGCACGGCCGCCATTGCAATCTGGCCAAGCCAGGCCAGCGGCGCGAGCGGCTCGCCCAGATGATGCGCGGCAAACGGCTCGGTCGCTACGATTTTACCGTGATCGAGCGCCAGCTCACCTAGCCTGAGCTGCCAAAAGATATCGACGTCATGTATCGGCCGCAGCAGCAACCCACCCAGCAACACGGCCGGAAGCACAATGAAGAGCCTGCGGGCTATACGCTCGGCCCGTTCAGCTCTCCATTGCTGGTCAGCTTTGGTTGTCAGCTCACAACTGCCTTTTCGATCACGCCGGGCTCGCGCGGCGGCTCGCCCTTGGGCAGGGCGTCGACGTGTTCCATGCCGTCTTCGACCACGCCCCACACGGTGTACTGCCGGTCAAGGAAATTGGCATCGTCGAGGCAGATGAAGAACTGGCTGTTGGCCGAATTCGGCGCGCTGGTGCGCGCCATCGAGCAGACCCCGCGGACGTGCGGCTCATCGTTGAATTCGGCTTTCAGATCGGGCTTGGGCGATCCACCCATGCCGGTCCCGTCGGGGCAGCCGCCCTGCGCCATGAAGCCGGGGATGACGCGGTGGAACTTCACCCCGTCGTAGAACCCTTCGCTGGCCAGTTCGGCGATCCGTTCGACATGGCCGGGGGCCAGATCGGGACGCAGCTTGATTTTCACGTCGCCGCCTGAGCTGAGTGAAAGGGTAAGGTATTCGGCCATTGCAGTTGTCTCCTGAGAATTTCGGCACCGATATAGGGTGCTTGCGGACAAAGTCACGCCTGTCCGGACTGCCCTGTTGCTTTTGACATTTACCGGCCTAGACCGGCCCCCATGAATCCCGAGGAACTCCTTGAAGCGCAGGCAGACACGGCAGGCGATGCCGCCGTCGCCGCGCGGCAGGAGGACAGCCTCGATGAAGAGAACACCCTGAAGAAGGACTTCGTCCGCAAGGTTCGCGGCGCGCTGGAAGCGGGCGATAACGAGCGCGTTTACGAACTGGTCGAACCGCTCCACCCGGCCGACGTCGCCGATCTGTTCGAACTGGTCGAAGCGGACGAGCGCCCGGCGCTGGCCAAGGCGATCAACGACCTGATGGGCAGCGCGGTGTTCGCCGAGCTCAACGACCACGTCCGCGAATTGCTGGTCGAATCGCTCAGCCATGGCGAAGTGGCCGATATCGCCGAACAGCTCGACACCGATGATGCGGTGGCGATGCTTGAAGACCTCGACGAGCATGACCAGCAGGCGGTGCTCGCCGAAATGGAGCCCGAGGACCGCGCCGCGATCGAATCGGCGCTGTCCTATCCCGAAGAAACCGCCGGGCGCCTGATGAGCCGTGATTTCGTGGCGGTGCCCGAACATATGACGGTGGGCGATCTGATCGATTTCCTGCGCGACGGGCGCGATCTGGCGAACGAATTCTGGGAAGTGTTCATCGTCGATGCGCGCCACCACCCGGTCGGCAGCTGCGCGCTCAGCTGGATCCTGCGGACCCCGCGTTCGATCGCGCTGACCGATGTGATGACCCGCGAACAGACCCTGATCCCGGTCGGCATGGATCAGGAAGAAGTAGCGCTAAGGTTCCAGAAATACGCCCTGATTTCGGCTGCAGTGATTGATGCAGACGGGCGGCTGGTTGGCCAGATCACGGTCGATGATGTGGTCCACATCATCCAGGAAGAAGCCGGCGAAGACGTGCTGCTGCTGTCGGGCGCGGGTGATGGCGATATCAACGAACCGATCCGCGAAAGCTATGTCAGCCGGGTCCGCTGGCTGATCGCGAACCTCGTCACCGCGCTGGTCGGCACCACGATCATTGCCAGCTTCGGCGGGGCGATCGAAAAGCTGGTGGCGCTGGCCGCGCTTTCGCCGATGGTCGCCTCGATCGGCGGCAATGCCGGAACCCAGACCATGGCGGTGACGGTGCGTGCGCTGGCCACCAACCAGCTGACCCGTGCCAACACCGGGCGGATCATCTGGCGCGAAGTGCGCGTCGCGGTGCTCAACGGGGTGACCGTGGCGGCGCTGATCGGGATCGCCACGGCGTTCTTCTTCGCCAGCCCGAAGCTTGGCGTGGTGATTGCCAGCGCGGTGGTGATCAACATAATCACCGCCGGGCTGGCCGGCGTCATCGTCCCCGTCACGCTCGACCGGCTGGATCAGGATCCGGCGGTGGCCAGTTCGGTGTTCGTGACGATGATTACCGATTCGATGGGCTTCTTCGCCTTCCTTGGCCTCGCGGTGGCCAGCGGGCTGGTCGGCTGAGCCGATGGCGCTGCACCTGACCAAAGTGGCCTATGGTGCGCAGTCGCTGGATGAGCTGCGCAGCTGGTTCGCCACGCGCGGCACCGAAGCGCGGCTGACCACCCGCTATCTGCCCAAACGCCACACCGAAATCACCCCGTCGGGCGATGAGCCCGGTGGCTCGCTGTTCTGGATCTTCAAACACCAGCTGGTGATGCGCAGCCCGATCCTGCGCTTCGAGGAGGCCGAAGGCGGCAAGACCGATATCGTTATTTCAACCACACTGATCGCGCTTCACCCCCGCCCCAAGCGCGCCCACCAGGGCTGGCGCTATCTGGCAGACGTTGACGCCCCGATCGATCTGGGCGCGGGCGAGGAGGCTGGTGATGTCATGCCGGGCAATCTCGCTGCCGATCTGGCGCGGCTCGGGCTGGTCTAGGCCGCTTACCAGCTGATCAGGCGGGGGATCGCCAAGCGGCCAATAAACCCGGCGAGCACCACCGTCAGACCGTGCCACGTCCCGATATGCACCAGATCGTTGTGCGGGCAGTACAGCGAAACTGCGAAAATTCCTGCTGCGCCCGCCGCGACGCCGACCAACAACCCCGCCCGTTGAGGCAGGCTTGGCGCACCGCGCCGCAGCCACAGCACCAATGCGGCAGCGGTCAGCAGGCCCCAGCCTAGCCCCAGCCGCAGGCAATCTGCGCCATCCAGCGCAAGGCCGCTCGATACACCCCGCAGCCACGCCGCAAGGATCAGCACCAGCGCGGCGGCGGGCAGCACCCCCGCCATCACGGCGGTCCAGCCCCAGCCCTCGCGGCGGATCCCGACATAGGGCCGCGCCATATCGACAACCGCCCAGCTTGAGGCCAGCGCCAGCACCAGAAACAATCCGGCACTAAGCAGCGCCACGGCATCGGGACGACCTGCGAGCAGGTCTGCGCGCAGTCCGGAAAGGGCGGCTATGCCAATCGCTCCGCTGACCAGCGCCAACAACGCCAGTTGCATGCCGCGAGCCTGGCGCAGCGGCTGAACCGGCTTGAGATCGGCGACCAGCCCGGCGATCAGGTCATCAGAATTCTGGGCCATGCATCAGCCCCTTTCGATCAATGCGGAGAGCCGTTTCAGGCCTCGGTGGATGTTGACCTTGACCAGACTTTCGCTCTGGCCGGTGCTTAACGATGCCTCGGCAATCGAGAGGCCTTCGATCTTGACCAGCTCGATCGCGCGTTGCTGCGCATCGGGTAGCTGTTCAAACAGGCGCTCCAGACTGATCCGGGCGGTGATTTCGGGCTCGTCAGAATGGCTATCGGCATGGTCCGCGCTCAGTTCGTCCTCGGCACGGCGATAGGCCAGCCGCAAGTGGTCGACAAAGCGGAAGCGGGCAATCGCCGCCAGCCACGGGGTAAACGGCCGCGCGGGATCAAAGCTCGCCAGTTTGCGGTGCACCGACAGCAGCGTGTCCTGAACCAGATCGTCCATCTGGCAGGGCGTGGTACGGCGCCGGAAATAGCGCTGCAGCCAGGCCCGCGCAGCGCCCAGCAAGGCCGCGTAGGCCTGCCGGTCGCCGCGCTGGGCAAGACCCGCGAGCCGGGTCAAAGTGGCTTCATCAGCGATCAAGCACGCCTCCGCGCAAGCAGCGCGTCAAGGCTTAGCAGTCCGCCGCCCTGCAGCACCAGCACCAATGCCAGTGCCGCCCACAGGGCATGTTGCGCCCACCATTCTTCGGGATAGACGAAGATCTGGATCACCAGCGTCATTCCCAGCAGGCCAAGCGCGGAAAGCCGGGTGAACAATCCGGCCAGCAGCAATGCCGGCAGAATGTGCTCGGCGGCATTGGCCATCACCGCAGCGATATCAGGCGGCAACGGAACCCCGGCATATTCGCTGCGGAACAGTTCGCGGGTGCTTTCGGTTATCTCAAACCAGGTTCCGTCGGCAACCTTGGTCTGGCCCGAGCGCCAGAAGATTCCGCCCAACACCACGCGCACAAAGACCAGCAGCAGGCTGGCCAGCAGCGCGCCGGAAAGGCGCTGCACGCTGGTATCGTATAGCTTCAGCGGTGCAGCCAGAAGGCTCACGCCTGCGGTTCCAGCGTGCCGTGGCCCTTGGGGGTCCTGGTGGTCAGGCAGGTGCCCTTGGCAACCAGCTTCCACGCATTGCCCTGATAATCGCGGGTCGAGGACCCGGCGCAGCTGGTGCCGGGGCCGGCCTTGCAATCGTTCTGGCCGGCCTTGGCCACGCCGAAGCATTTTTCCATTTGCGGGGCAGGCGCATTGCCCGCGCTGGCGGCCGCGCTGGCCAGCGCGGCCAGGGCGATTGCGGCGATCGCAGCGGCGGTCGTGGCAGGTTTCATGGGAACTCCTCAGCAATTGGTTAGGCCCGCTGCGGTTGCGGCAGGTACGGGTCAATTCGCCATCAGTTGAGCTCCGGTTACAGCTTCAAGCCGGAAATTTTTTCGGGCGTCTGCTGTAACCGCCGCACCACCAGCGGCGAATTCACCAATGCCAACCCGGCACCACTGAATTTCGGAGAGCATAGTATGAGCACCCTCAAAACTGGAACCACGCTGGCCGCCACCGCCGCCGCTTTCGCTTTGGCCGCATTGGCCAGCGCCGCCACCCCGCCGGCCGGCAGCAGCGGCGGTGCCGTCAGCAGCAGCGACACCATCCACTGCTACGGCGTCAACACCTGCAAGGGCTCCGCCGATTGCAAGACCACCGCGCATGAATGCAAGGGCATGAACGAATGCAAGGGCCACGGCTTCAAGGCGATGACCGCCGAGACCTGCCTGAAGCGCGGCGGAACCATCGGCGATATCGGCTGATCGTTTCCCCACGGGCCCGGCCGGATTACCTCCCCTCTGCCGGCCGGGCCATCCTTTCCAGCTCGAGTAACCGTATGACCGAGACGATTACCCCCTTCACCGGCTTTGGCCTTGGCCTGCGCAAAGAGCACCACGCCGATTTTCTTGGCGCAGAGCAACCGGTCGATTTTGTCGAGGTCATCTCGGAAAACTTCATGGCTTGCGGTGGGCGCCCGCTGCGGACGCTGGATGCGGTGCGCGAGCGCCATCCGATGATCTTGCACGGCGTCTCGATGTCGCTGGGATCGCCGCTCGGGCTTGACCGGTCCTATCTGGACGAACTCAAGATACTGGCCGACCAGACCCGTCCGCTGTGGGTCTCTGACCACCTGTGCTGGACCGGAATCCCCGGCCACGGCGCGCACGATCTGTTGCCGCTGCCCTATACGCAAGAGGCGCTGGCGACCTGCATCGCCAATCTCAAGCTGGCGCAGAACGTGCTGGAACGGCCGATGCTGGTCGAAAATCCATCGAGCTATCTGACCTTCCCCGAAAGCACCATGAGCGAGTGGCAGTTCCTCAAGCTGCTGGCCGAAGAGAGCGGTTGCTACCTGTTGCTTGATGTCAACAACGTATTCGTTTCGAGCGTGAACCACGGCTTCGATCCGCTTGAATTTCTTGATGCAATTCCGCGTAGCAAAGTGCGTCAGATTCACCTTGCGGGGCACAGCCAGGGGCCCGAGGGAATGCTGATCGATACCCACGACGCCCCGGTTTGCGCCGCGGTGTGGGCGCTTTATGCGCAAGCAATCGAACGCTTTGGCCCGTGTGCGACGATGATCGAACGCGATGATGCCATCCCCGCGCTGGACGAACTTATGGCCGAACTTGCGCTGGCGCGTGAAACCGCAAGCATTGCGGCATGAGCCTGATCGAGGCCCAGCGCGCGTTCATCGCAGAGATCGCGGCGGACGATGAAACGGGCAGCTCCAGTCTGGGCATGAAAATCTATCGCGGCGCTTACCGCGAAAGACTGGCAGCAGCCCTGGCGGTCAGCTTTGAGCGAACCCGGCGTTGGATCGGCGCTGCGATGTTCGATCTTGCCGCAGCGCATTACATCCTTTCCAACCCGCCGCAGAGCTGGACGCTCGACGCCTATGGCGCGGATTTTCCAGCCGCGCTCGAAACACTGTTTGCCCAGGACCCCGAGGTGGCCGAACTGGCATGGCTCGAATGGCACATGCCGCAGGCCTTTGCCGCGCGCGACCTGCCCGAATTGACCCCGGCGGATCTGGCTGCGGCCGAACTTTGCGAGACCGACTGGGAACGGCTGCGCTTCACCATGGCGGCAGGCTTTGCCGCGCGCGAAGTGCACCACGATTGCACCGCGCTGTGGCACGCGCTGCGCGAAGTGGCGGCGGATGGCTTTGCAGTGGCGGCGACCAAACCGGCCACACTGATCGTCTGGCGGCGCGGACTTTCCCCGCATTTCCGCGTGCTCGATTGCGACGAATTTGCCGCGCTGGGCCGGTTGGCTGCAGGCCAGACATTTGGCGAAACCGCCGCCTTGGCGGGCGAACAAGACATCGCCCGGTTTGGCGGATGGTTCGCGCAGTGGCTAAGCGAGGGACTGTTCAGCGCGGTCAGGCTTTAGCAGCCTCGCGCGCCGCCACCCGCCGCAGCGCCTGCGCGTAAACTTCGGGCTCCTGCGCGCCGGGGATCAGGTATTTGCCCTGGATCAGCATCGCCGGCACGCCCGAGATGTTCATGTCCCACGCCCCCGCTTCTTCGGCCCGGACGATTTCGCCGAGCACTGCATCATCGATTGCGGCGCGCGCGGCGGCGCGGTCAAGCCCCAGTTCGGCGGCCACATCGGCCAGAACCTCGGGATCGGCAACAGCGCGGCGCTGCTGGAAATGGGCATCGAACAGCGCCAGCTTGAGCCGGTTCTGCACCGCCGCGCCGTGTTCGATCAGCGTCCATTTGAGCAACTTGTGCGCGGCAAAGGTGTTCCACAGCATCGCCGGCGGTTCGGGCGCTGCGCCGGAGTAGGCAAAGCTGTACCCGGCGCGCGCGCCCACGCTGCGCATCTGTTCGCGCCCGGCCTTGGCCTGTTCGGGGGTGCGGCCATATTTGCGGGCGATATGCGCCAGGCTTTCCTCGCCTTCGGGGGGCATGTCGGGATTGAGTTCGAACGGCAGCCAGCGCACTTCGGTCTCGATCTCGCCTTGCAGCGTTTCCAGCCCCTTTTGCAGCTGGTTGTAGCCGATGATGCACCATGGGCACATCACGTCGGAATAGATGTCGATCGTCAGCTTTGCGGTCATTTTGCCAGCCACCATTTGAGCAAGTGATGCGCGATTGCCTGGCTGGGCGGGGTCAGCAAGCGCCCGCTTTCGTCGCCCGCCATCGCCGCGGCGATTTCCGCGCGGCTGAACCAGTCGGCCTCTTCCAGTTCGGTGCGATCGACCGTCAGGTCCGCGTTGTCGGTATAGGAATGGCAGCCGATCATCAGGCTGGAAGGAAACGGCCACGGCTGGCTGGCGACATAGCTGACATCGCGCACCACCACGCCGGCTTCCTCCAGCACTTCGCGCGCCACTGCCTCCTCGATACTTTCGCCCGGCTCGAGAAATCCGGCCAGCGCCGAATAGCGCCGCGGCGGAAAGCGGGGCTGGCGGCCGAGCAGCAGCATGCCCTGATGCTCGACCAGCATAATTGTGACCGGATCGACCCGCGGGAAATGTTCGCCCTTGCACACAGCGTTGGTGCACGATCGCTGCCAGCCGCCCTTGGCCAGCGTGGTCGGACAGCCGCAGCGCGCGCAATAGCGGTGCCGCGCATGCCAATCGACCAGCGCGCGGGCGGTGCCATAGGTTGCCAGCTCCGCGCTATCCAGCGCCGACATCGCCGCCCACAGCCGCGGATTGGCAGGCGCGACACTGCCCAGCAGGCTGGCAGCAACTTCGGCAAAGCAGGCCTTGCCTTGCGCCAGGCCGAGGAACACCAACTCGCTTGTCGGCGCAGCGTCCGCCAACGTACCCCAGCTGAGGTTGCCGTCGGGATCGATCTGCGGATCGAGCCCATCGAGCCGCAGCAGCCGCGCGCGCCAGTCCATCAGCGCGGCCAGTGCATCGGGATCCGAGCGGATGTGGTCCGCCCGGTCGAGCCCGGCCCCGGCAAACGCGATATGCGCAGCGCTCACCCGTGGTGGCCTCGGCCATGGTGAGCGGCATCAACCGCCACCGCAGCGGCGAATTCATCGAAGATCGGGTAAGTGTCGGACGGCATGTATTGCACGTAAAGCCCGCTGCGCAGCCCGGTCCTGACGTTGCAATAACCGATCGTTCCGGCCGCACCCGACCAGCCATAAGTACCCTCTTCGGCGCCGATCCCGACCGAACCGCCCGCGCCGAATTGTCGTCCCGCGATCCAGGTGCCCGAAAGATCGGCGCCGGCCGGAAGCAGGTTCGAAGTGCCCAGCCGCACCGCCGCCGCGCTCATCACACGCTTGCCGCGGTGCTGGCCGGCGTTGACGATCATCGCCATGAACCGGTCATAATCGGCCGGCGAGGTGACCAGGCCCGAGCCGCCGAAGGCAAACGGCGTCGGCTTGAGGTAGATCGAGGTTTTGGCCCCGTCGATCGCGAACGGCTTGGCTTTCGCGCTGACCCCGTAATTGGTGGTCAGGTGCGGCACCTCGTTCGCGGGCACCTGGAAGAAACTGTCCTCCATCCCCAGCGGGCCAAGCAGCCGGTCGTGCACGAACTGGCCAAAGCTTTTCGCCCCTGCGGCGCGCTGGATGATCAGGCCGAGCACATCGAGGCTCATCGAATAGCGCCACGCTGCGCCCGGTTCGAAGCACAGCGGCACCGAAGCTGTGCGGCGCAGGAATTCGTCGGGACCCGGCGTGGCCGGCCCGCCGCCCAGCCCCGGGATCGGCAGATCGGTAACGATCGCCGGACGCAGCCCGAGCCGGTCAAGTTCCCTGGTTATGGCCTTGTTCTTGCCAATTCCGGCATAGCCCAGCCCCGACGTGTGGGTCAGCAGGTGGCGCACCGTGATCAGGGTCTTGGCAGGGCGCGCATCAAGGCTTTTGTCAGGATCGATCGCCACCTTCATGTTCGCGAATTCAGGCGCGAAATCGGCAATCGGCTGGTCCAGCTTGAGCTTGCCTTCGCTGACCAGGATCATCGCCGCCATGCCGGTAACCGGCTTGGTCTGCGAATAGGCGCGGAACAGGCTGGCGGGGCCGGCCGCATCTGGATCGTCAAAGCCTTCGCGGCCGGCCCCGACAAACGCGGGCGCGCCGGTGCCAAAGCCCAGCGCCGCGATCATCCCGGGAACCTTGCCGTCCTTGACATAGCGCTGGATCATTGCGTTCACGGTGGGCCAGACGGAATCGGGTGATAGCGCACGGCGCCCGAGCAGCGGCGCGAACGGCAGCTGCGAAAGGGCCGCAGTACCGCCGGCAAAGGCACCAGCGCGAAGCAGCGCTCGCCGCGAAAAAAGCTCATCGTTCAACGTTGTTCTCCCAATTCTTCATCCGCTGCGGCAAGTCGCGCAGCTTTGGCAAATACGCTCGGCAAGCCGGCTTGTTCAAGCCGGTCAAGCGGCCACCATTCGCCTGCTTCGCCAGCCAGACTAGCCCAACCACTTCCCGAATAAAGCATCAATTGCAAATCGAGATCGAAATGCGTGAAGCTGTGCTTCACTTGCCCGGCGGCGCGCCACGGCCCTTCCAGCGGCGGGGCTTGCGATCCATCGCTGCGCGCGCTCCAGCTATCATCGGGCAGCGCCCGCATCGCGCCCAGCAACCCTTTATCCGCCCGCCGCACCAGCCACACCGCGCCGCCGCGCTCAATCCAGAACGCCCGCCCCCGCCGCTGCGGCTTGACCGCCTTGGGGGGTTTGACCGGATAGGCTTCCGGGCCAAGCGCGCGCGCCGCACAAGCGCCTGCCACCGGGCACAGCAGGCAGCGTGGTGCGCGTGACGTGCAGATGCCCGCGCCCAGATCCATCATCGCCTGCGCGAAATCGCCGGGACGGTCGGCCGGGGTAATGGCATCAACCGCCGCGCGGATTTGCGCGCGCGCGGCGGGTAGCGGAGTGCCGATTGCATAGAGCCGCGTGACCACCCGTTCGACATTGGCATCGACCACCGCCGCGCGCTGGCCAAAGGCGATCGCCGCCACGGCTGCCGCTGTATAAGCCCCCAGCCCGGGCAGCGCGCGCAATTCGGCCTCGGTTTCGGGAAAGTCACCGCCGCGCGCCGCTACCGCCCGCGCGCAGGCGATCAGGTTGCGTGCGCGGGCATAGTAACCGAGGCCAGCCCAGGCGGCGAGCACATCGGCCTCGGGCGCGGCGGCCAGCGCCTCGACCGTTGGCCAACGCGCGGTAAAGGCCGCGAAATAGGGGATCACCGCCGCTACAGTGGTCTGCTGCAGCATCACTTCAGACAGCCACACGCGGTAAGGATCGGGCGGCGGCGCGCCCGGCGGGCTGCGCCACGGCAGGCTGCGATGGCTGGCATCGTACCAGCGCAGCAGACGCGCGGCGATCGGTTTGGCACTGGCTTCCATGGTCCGCCTATGGCATTGGCAAGCGCACAATGGAACGGGACGAAAAGGGCACTCCTGCAAAGGGCGCCGGGGCAAAGGGCACCGGGGCTAAGCCGCGCCGCTATGAGCGGCCTCGCGGCATGGGCGCGCGTCCAATCGCCGAATTGATGCCCGAAGTGGGCCGCACCGCCTTTCGCCGGTTTGGCTTCGTTCAATCGAGCGTGGTCACCCGCTGGCCCGAAATCGTCGGCCCCCGCCACGCCCGCGTCTGCATGCCCGAAGCGATCCGCTTTCCCCCCGGAGAGCGCAGCGACGGGATCCTGCAGCTGGTGGTGCTGCCCGCCCACGCCCCGATCATCAGCCAGGTGACGCCCGAGATCATCGAGCGGGTCAACCGCTTCTTCGGCTACAAGGCGGTGTCGCGGGTCAAGCTGCGGCAAGGCGCGGTGAAGCCGCCCGATGCCGGCGCCCGGCCCGCCGCACCGCCTTCGCTGAAGCCGATTCCGTTCGAACTGGGTGACAGTCTGCGTGATATCGGCGATCCCGAACTGCGCGCGGTGCTCGAATCGCTGGCCCGCAATCTTGGCAATGCGACCGAGACCGACTGAGGTGCAGCGGCCGCGCCTTTCGCTGGTGGTGCTGGCCGGTGCAGCCCTGCTGCTGTGCGGCGGGGTGACGCGCACGGTCGGCTGGAACAGCGCCCTGTCCAGCGGCCCGCAAGGCAGCCATGTGATCGGCAATCCGCAGGCCAGGCTGCGCATTACCATCTGGTCCAGCTACACCAGCGCTGAAAGCGCACGCTTTGCGGTGGAAAGCGAAGGCCCGCTGCGGTTGGGCATGATCTCTTCAGGCAAAGTGGCGATCGAGGTGCGGCATCTGGTGCGCAGCCCGGTCGATCTGACTGTAGCCATGCTGGCCGAATGCGGGGCCGATGCCGGGTTTTTCTTGCGCCACACCGGGTTTCTGCGCCGCCAGCCGCGCTGGATCGTGCCGCTGGCCCATGCCTCTGGCGCGCAGCAGCAGCGCTGGCGCTATGGCACGCTGGCCCAGCGCAACCGCGCCATCGCCCGCGATTTTCGCCTTTACGATCTGATGGAAGGCATGGGCGTGGACCGCGCGGTAACCGATCGCTGCCTGACCGACCCGCGCGCCGCGCAGCGGATCACCGCCCAGTCCGATGCCGCACTTGCCGCGGGGCTGGACAAGCCCCCGGCTTTTGCCCTTAACGGCGCCGTTCAGGAAGGCGTAAGCACCTGGCCGCAATTGAACGCACTGATCGACAAGAGCCTAGAAAAACCATGACCAAACCGCTGTTCGCCGTCCTTGCCCTGGCGCTCGCAATCGCCGCGCCCGCCGCGCTGCTTGATGCCAAACCCGCCGCCGCTGCGCGCGACTGGCGCACCACAATCGCCGTTACGGCAGATGGCAACGCGGTGATGGGCGACCCTGCCGCACCGCTCAAACTGGTCGAATACGTCTCCTTTGCCTGCTCGCACTGCGCTGATTTCGCCGCGCAATCGCGCGCGCGGCTGGAAGGCGATTGGGTGAAGAACGGGCTGGTGTCGGTCGAACGGCGCCCAACCGTGCTGGAAAACCAGCCATTCGCGCTGGTCGCCGCGCTGGTGGTGCAATGCGGCGCGCCGGAGCGCTGGTTTGCCAATGGCGATGCAATGCTCGCCGCGCAGCCCGGTTGGCTGCCCAAGGTTCTGGATCCGGCGCTGCAGCAGAAATGGAACGCGCAACCGGCCAACCGCTTTGCCGTGACCATGGCGCACGATCTGGGTTTTTATGAACTGATGCAGAGCCGCGGGCTTTCGGAAGCGCAGATCGACGGCTGCCTGACCGATCAGGCGCGGATCCAGTCGATCCTTAAGACCACCAATTATGGTTTCGCGACGATCGGGATTTCGGGCACGCCCAGTTTGCTGATCAACGATTCGCTGCTGTCGTTCTTCGATTGGCCCAATCTTGAAGGCTTGATCGAGGCGATGCTTCCGCAATAACCGGGGGAAAGCCCGATTCACCTGTGGAGAAGCGCCGCGGCGCAATCCGCCGAACTTCATCGCCTGCCCGTTCCGGGTTAGTTTCCACGATCCGCAATGCAAGGAAGTCCCACGTGATGCGCTCAAGTTCCAACCGCCGCCTGCTTCTCGCTCTTGCCGCTGCGCCGCTGACGCTGGCGCTGGCCGCTTGCGGTGGCGGCGATGCCGGCCCCGCCGCCGGCGATCCGCTTGCCAAGGTTGCCGCTCCTGCCGGGCAAAAGTGGGAAGAAGTGGTCAACGAAGGTCAGGACGGCGGCATGATCCTGGGCAACCCGCAGGCGCCGATCAAGCTGGTCGAATACGGCTCGCTGTCATGCCCGCACTGCGCGCGCTTCGCGCAGGAAGCGATGCAGCCCTTGATGACCGATTTCGTCGCCTCGGGCCGGGTCAGCTACGAATACCGCAGCTTCGCGATCCACCCGCAGGACATTCCGCTGACGCTGCTGGTCAAATGTGCGCCCAAGGATGCCTATTTCGCGATGGTCGAGCAGGTCTATACCAATTTTGAGGCGATGAACGCCCCGCTGGGTGATCCTGCGGTGCAGCAGCGCGCCGAAGCCGCTTCAAAGGCCCCGCCCGCGACGCGCTTTGTCGCGATTTCGGATGCGCTAGGTTTCACGTCGTTCTTCGCGGCGCGCGGGATTGCCGCCGATCAGGCCAACGTCTGCCTCAGCAACCTCGACAATGCCAAGGCGGTTGCCGAAAATGCCAAGAAGTATGGCGCGGCCGGAATCAGCTCCACACCGACGTTCGAAATCAACGGCAACCGCATCGAGGGCGATAATTCGACCTGGCCCAAGGTGTCCGAAGCGCTGCGCCGCGCCGGCGCCCGGTAAGCCCGGATAACGGGGGGCCGGGACAGATCAGATGCGCATCAAGCGGCTCAAGCTCAGCGGTTTCAAGAGCTTTGTCGAGCCGGCTGAATTGCGCATCGAGCCGGGCCTGACCGGGGTCGTCGGCCCCAACGGCTGCGGCAAATCAAACCTGCTCGAAGCGATCCGCTGGGTGATGGGCGAATCGAGCGCCAAATCACTGCGCGGCGGGGGCATGGAAGACGTGATCTTCGCCGGCACCGCGCAGCGCCCGGCGCGCGACTTTGCCGAAGTGGTGCTGCATGTCGATGCCGGCGACAACGACAGCGACATGGAAGTGGTGCGGCGGATCGAACGCGGTGCCGGCAGCGCCTACCGCGTCAATGGCCGCGATGTGCGGGCCAAGGACGTCTCGTTGATCTTTGCCGATGCCGCCACCGGGGCGCACTCCCCTGCCCTTGTCAGCCAGGGCAAGATCGCCGCGGTGATCGCTGCCAAACCGGCCGAACGCCGGATGATGCTGGAAGAGGCGGCGGGGATCGCCGGGCTCCATGCGCGGCGCAAGGACGCCGAACAGAAACTGCGCGCGACCGAAACCAATCTGGCGCGGCTCGAAGACCTGATGGGCCAGCTCGATCAGCAGATCGGCGGCTTGCGCCGTCAGGCCCGCGCTGCGGAACGTTACAAGACGCTGTCCGACCGGATCAAGATGGCCGAAGCGCGGCTGGTCTTCGCCCGCTGGCGCGATGCTGCGGCTGCGGCAGAGGCGGCGCGCGGCGAGGCACAAGGCGCAGAAACGCGGGTCAATGCTGCGCAGGCGGCAATGAAGACCGCGCAGGACGCGCAGCATAAGCTGGCCGAAATGCTCGCCGATGCGCGTGACGAACTGGCCGACCGGCGCGATGATTGCACGGCGCACGGCCACCGCATGGCGCAGCTGACCAGCCAGCTTGAAGCGGCGGAACAGCGGCTGGGGGATCTCGATCGGCAGCACCAGCGGCTTGAGGAAGACCGCGGCGATGCTGACCGGCTGACCAGCGATGCCGCAACCGCGCTGGCCAGGCTGGAACGCGATTGTGCCGCTGGCGAAGCCGCGCTGGAAACTGACGAGAAGCGCCGCCCGCTGATCGCCGCCGCGCTTGACGATGCCGACCGCGCGCTGCGCGGGGCCGAACTGGCGCTGGCCAAGGCGACTGCCGACCAGGCCGGGGTCGAAGCCGAGTGGCGCGTCGCCGATGCCGAGCTGAACGCCGCCGGGCAGCGGCTCGCGCGGCTGGAAAACGAAGCGCGGCGGCAAGACGAGCTGCGCGCTGCGCTGGAGCGCGAGGGTGATCCTGCCGCCGCGCTGGCCGGGGCCGTGGCCGCGAAAGACAGTGCGGCGGCAGCGCTTGCAGAGGCCCGCGCCGCGCTCGATCTGCAGCAGGCGCGCAAGGCTGAACTGCAGGGTGCGCGCGATGCAGCAGGATCGGCGCTGGCCTCGGCCCGGGCTGATCTTGCCGGGATCGAACGCGAGTACAATGCCTTGCTGCGCGACCGTGAGGCGCGGGCGAAGCAGACCAGTTCAAAGCATGGCCGCCCTGCGCTTGACGCGGTGCGCGCAGCGCCGGGCTATGAGCGCGCGCTGGCCGCGGTGCTAGGCCGCGATGCCAAAGCGCCACTGGGACAGGCTCCGGCGGGCGAGGATGGACGGTTCTGGACCGGGGCGGAAGCGCCCGGCGCGGTGGCGCAAAGCCTTGCCGCGCATGTCACCCAGTGCCCTGACGAACTCAGGGCCCGGCTCGCGCTGGTTCATGTTGCCGATACCGACGATCTCCGCGTGCTGGGTCCGGGCGAATGGCTGGTCACCAGGGGCGGCCGGATTCGCCGCTGGGACGGGTTCGTTGCGCAAGGCGAAGGCGCTGCCGAAGCCGCCCGGTTGGAGGCTGAGAACCGCTTCACCGCGCTTGAAGCCGAGCTGCCGGGCAAGCGCGCTTTGGCCGACGAGGCAGCGGCCGTCACCGCGCAGGTGCAGGCTGAACTCTCCGCCTTGCAGACCGCGCTGATCGGCAGCGAGCGCGCTGTGGCGCTGGCTTCCGAAACCGAACGCGCCGCGCTGCGCACTTTTGACCAGGCCGAGGCCGCCAAGGCCCGGCTTGAACTGCGCCGGGCTGAACTGGCCGAGGCTGCGGGCGATCTGGCACAACAGGTCAGCCAGGCCGGGGCCGAGCGCGATATGGCGCAGGCCCGCCGCGGCGAACTACCCGATCCTGAAGGCGGGCGCGCGCAATTGGCCGCATCGCAGGCCCGCCACGATGCCGCGCGGCAGGCCTTGCAATCGGCCACCGCGGGCCTCGCCGCGCACGATCAGGCCATCGCCGTTGCGCGCGAGCGCGCCCTTGCCCTGCGCGGCGATATCACGGGCTGGCAGGCCCGCGCCGGGGATGCCGCCAGCCGCCTGGCGGGCATGGAACGCCGCTTTGCCGAAGTGGCCGAGGAACGCGCGGTGATCGCCGCCAAACCCGCCGGGCTGATCCGCGAGATCGACGCGGGTGACGAAGTGCGTGCACGGCTCACCGCCGAACTGGCCGCAGCCGAAGCCAAGGTTGGCGAAGTGGGCGAGCAAGCCCGCCGCGCCGATGCCGCCTTCGCCGCTGCGAGCGAAGCGCTGAGCCTCGCCCGCGAGGTCCGCGCCGGGGCCGCCGCCCGGGCCGAGAACGAGGAAGCACGCCGCCAGGAAATGACCGGGATTTCGGGCGAGCGCTTCCAGTGCCCGCCGCCGCTGCTGCCCGAGCGCTTCGCATTCGCCGCCGATACCGTGGCCGCAGCGGGCACCGAAAGCGCCGAGCATGACAAGCTGGTGGCCGACCGCGAGCGGCTCGGCCCGGTCAACCTGATCGCCGCTGACGAACTGGCCGAAGCCGAAGCGAAGCACGGCACCAGTCTGGCCGAACAGGCCGAACTGCACGAAGCGGTCAACCGTCTGCGCGGCTCGATCGGCAACCTCAATCGCGAAGGGCGCGAACGCCTGCGCGCTGCGTTTGAGGCGGTCGACGTGCACTTCCGCCGCCTGTTCAGCCGCTTGTTCGAAGGCGGTCAGGCGCACCTCGCCCTGGTGGACAGCGACGATCCGCTCGAAGCCGGGCTCGAAATCTACGCCCAGCCGCCGGGCAAACGGCTGCAATCGCTCACCCTGCTGTCAGGCGGCGAGCAGGCGCTGACCGCAATTGCGCTGATCTTCGCGCTGTTCCTTACCAACCCCGCCCCGATCTGCGTGCTCGACGAAGTCGATGCGCCGCTCGACGATGCCAATATCGAACGGTTCTGCGACCTGCTCGATGCGATGGTCGGCGAAACCGACACCCGCTACCTGATCGTCACCCACAACGCCGTGACGATGAGCCGCATGCACCGCCTGTTCGGCGTGACGATGGTCGAACGCGGGGTCTCGCGGCTGGTTAGTGTGGATCTGGAGGGGGCGGAGGATCTGCTGGCGGCGGAGTAGGATTGACATTCTTGCAAATATTTTGTAGTTACAAATATCCCGGTGGCAATGGCCGCGCCGCCGGTTCCCTAAGGCCAGTGAATGAAGGAATGGAGTATGACGCGAATTTGAGTGATGGAGGCCTAATTGGACGAAATTGAAATTGAGTTCGATGAGGCCAAGCGCGCTCAAACGCTATTGGAACGTGGGTTGGATTTTCTCGATGCGGCCAAGGTCTTCAACGGATCTCATATGCAGATGGTTGATGACAGGGAGGATTATGGGGAAATTCGCTACAACGTCTTCGGAACACTCGAAAATCGGAGAGTGGCGCTGACTTGGACACCACGGGGTACAAAGCGACGCATCATTTCCATGCGGCACTATCATGACGAAGAACTCGAAGATCACCGCCGAACCTTGGGTTGACCCTGACGATCCTCCGGTCTGGACCGAGGATCACTTTCGTCGCGCCGCGCTCTATGTCGGAGGCAAGCTAATCCGCCCCGCCGATGGTACGTGGACAAAACCCGGCCGACCACTTTCAGAAAATCCCAAGAAGCAGGTAACCCTGCGACTCGATCCCGATGTCGTCGAAAAATTCCGCGCGACCGGCAAAGGCTGGCAATCGCGCATCAACGCGGAATTGCGCAAGGCTTTGGGCATCTAACCCAGCACATACCTTGGCCCCGGCCCCGCCGCACCGGCGCGGTCGTCGCGGTTGTAGAGCCTGCAGCGATCGAGGCTCAAACACCCGCAGCCGAGGCATTCGTCGAGCTTGGCGCGGGTGCGGTTGAGCAGTGCGATGCGCTTGTCGAGCGCCTGGCGCATGGTCCGGTTGATTTTCTGCCAATCGCTCAGCGTCGGCGTGCGGCCTTGCGGCAGCTTGGCCAGCTCGGCCTCGATCTCGGTCAGCCCCAGCCCGACTTTCTGCGCGATCAGGATAAAGCTCAACCGGCGGATATCGCTGCGCAGGAAGCGGCGCTGGTTGCCGCTGGTGCGCAGCGCCTGGATCAGGCCCTTGTCCTCGTAGAACCGGATCGCGGAGACGGCGAGCCCGGTTCGGTGCGCCAGGTCTCCGATCGGCAGCAAGTCGTTACGGTCCATTTGCGGCTCCTGAGAAAAAGCTTGACCTCAACTTAGCTTGAGGTTGCACAAAGGTAAAGCGCATTGATTCGTTTGCGCGGTAAACCTCTGATTGAAGGACGTATCCATGCCAACTGGCTTTCTTGAACACGCCAATATCACCGTCAGCGATCCGGATCGCTCAAGCGCCTTGCTGCAGAAACTGTGCGGCTGGCACGAACGCTGGCGCGGGCCTTCGCAGCTCGGCGGGTGGACCATCCATGTCGGCAATGACCGCGATTATCTGGCGGTTTACACCAACGAGGGACGCGGCGGCCCCTATGCCAAAGGCGCGCCGCTCAACCATGTCGGGCTGGTGGTCGATGATCTGGATGCGGCCGAGCGGATCGTGATCGAAGCCGGGCTGGAGCCGATGAACCACGGCGATTACGAACCCGGTCGGCGGTTCTATTTCTTCGACTGGGACGGGATCGAATTTGAAATGGTGTCCTACGCCTAGAGCATTGCTGGTTGGCCGCCGAGCGGCTGACCATCGACCCAGCGGTCCAGGGTGTGATCGGCCACCAGCGGGCCAGGCCAGGTCCGCACCAGTCCGAGCGCATCGTCCACCGATCCGCTGGTCCACTGGTCGCGCTCGGCGAGCTCAAGGATCACCGGCATCCGGTCATGCACCTCGGCCATCTGCGGCGACGCGTCGGTCATGACCATGGTGTAGCAATCTCCCCACTCCGCCGTGCGCCGCCACAGGCCTGCCACGGTCAGCACATCGCGGTCTGGCAGCGCATACCAGCTGCGCGTCATCCGCCCCGCCGCGCCTTGCGGTTCGGCCCACTGGCTGACCGGGATCAGGCAGCGGCGCTTGACGAAGCTGTCGCGCCAGAAGCCGGTCAGCAGCTTGTCATCGCGGGCATTGGTAACCGGCTTGGGCTTGAGCGGCTGGCCTTGCTTGCCCTTCAGCACCAGCGGGAACCCCCAGTTCATCGGCCGCGCCTGTCCACCCGCCACCACCAGTCCGGGATAGCCGGGATAGACTTCGGACGCATAGTTGGCCGCAAGATCGGGTTCCACCCTGAACAGGTTCGCCACCTCGGCGGTGCCCTTGGTCATGCGGTAGAGGTTGCACATGTTATTTCAGCCGCGCGCAGCCCTGTTCGGTCTGCCCGCCCCATCGAAAGGTGGCCTTGTAAGCATAGACCGTATCGCTCATCCCGTCGCTGCAGGTGCCGGGTTCGATTGTCAGCACGACCGGTTTGCCGTCCATCGTGCCGGAAAATCGCAGCTTCTTCCCCTCAGTCGTGAACGTGGCAGCGATGGCAACGGCTGGCTGCACCTCGGGGCTGCTATAGGCCAACTTCCCGGGCGCAACATCAATCGACCAGAACGGCTCGGTGCCCAGCGCCTGAAAATGGGTGAGCCCAGGCGGCGGCGGGACGAGCGGCGCTGAGGGGTGGACTACAGCCGACACATGTGAGGAAACTATGGTCGCTTTGCTCGTTTCAGGCGACGGAGAGGGCGGCTTAGCTGGATCCTGGCCACACCCCGCCAGCAGCACCAGCCCAGCCACCACCGCGCTACGCATTGCCCACCACCCAGCAAGCGAGCGCGACGAGCAGACCGGTTGTGCGGTTAGAGCGGAACCTGGCAAGGGCATTGTCAGCATCGCGATCCTCCAGCGTCAGCACTTGCCAGCCAAGGTGCGCCGCGGCGGGCAAAAGTGCAACCAGCGCCAGCGGATCGGGGCGCAACAGCCAGAACGCCAGCGCCCACAGCAAGACCGCCCCGGCATAGAACCCTGCCACGCCGGAGCGCAGGTGCTGGCCGAGCGTCAGCGCGCTCGAGCCGATCCCGACCGAGGCATCGTCCTCGCGGTCCTGGCAGGCGTAGATTGTGTCATAGCCGATGCACCACAGCACCGAACCGGCATAGAGCGCGGCCATCACCTCGAACCGGTCGCTGCGTAGCGCGAACCACCCCACCGGCACGCCCCAGGTGAAGACCAGCCCCAGCCACGCCTGCGGGAAGCCGGTGATCCGCTTCATGAAGGGATAAGCCGCGACCAGCGCCAGACTGCCTAGTGCGACCATTTGCGCGATCACACGCAGTTGCAGCAGCACCACCAGCCCGATCAGACACAGCACTACCAGCCATGCCCATGCAGCACGCTTGCTTACCCGGCCGCTGGCGACCGGGCGCAGCGCGGTGCGCGCCACTTGCCGGTCAAGATCGGCATCGACGATATCGTTGAACACGCAGCCCGCCCCGCGCATCGCCACGCTGCCCAGCAGCAGCCACGCCAGCAGCGCCCACTCGCTTTGTCCGCCCGCCAGCAGCAGCCCCCAGGCGCAGGGCCAGAACAGCAGCCACCAGCCGATCGGCCGGTCGAACCGGGCCAGCTGGGCATAATCGCGCCACGGCTGCGGCAAGGCAGCGACGATTCCCCGATGCTGGCTATCAGGAACAATCTGTGCGGTGTCGGACATACAT
The DNA here is from genome assembly GCF_031417815.1 of Novosphingobium sp. Lineage (GTDB taxonomy): Bacteria > Pseudomonadota > Alphaproteobacteria > Sphingomonadales > Sphingomonadaceae > Novosphingobium. The sequence goes on from NZ_JANOWI010000015.1 coordinate 62,131, forward strand.
TCGCTCTCTAGCCCGCCGATGGAAATGCGCTAGAGCATTCCCGATGCCCGCCACCCCCACCTGGCCTCCGAAAAGCGCACCGCGCCTGTTTGTCGAACAGGGGCTGAGCCTTGGCGCGCAGATCGTGATCGAGGGCGGACAGGCGCACTATCTGGCCCGGGTGATGCGCGTGGCCGCAGGCGATGCGGTGGTGCTGTGCGACGACCAGACCGGCGAGTGGGCGGCGCGGGTCATATCTGCCGACAAGCGCACAGTTACACTCACGCCTGAAACGCTGCTCCGCCCGCGCGAACAGGTGCCCGATTTCATGCTGTGTGCGGCGCTGCTCAGGAAGGACCGCTTCGATCTGGTGCTCGAAAAGGCCTGCGAGCTGGGCGTGCGCAAAATCCAGCCGGTGCTGACCCGGCGCTGCGTGGCCGACAAGCTCAACCTCGAGCGCGCCCGCGCGGTGCTGACCGAGGCGGCCGAGCAATGCGCCCGCACTGCCCTGCCCGAACTGGCCGCACCGGTGAAGCTTGATGCACTGCTGAACGGTTGGCCGGCCGAGCGCGCGCTGTTCTTTGCCGATGAAAACGGCGGCGAAATTGCTGCGCAGCAATTTTCGGCAAACCCCGGTGCGGCGGCCTTGCTGACCGGCCCCGAAGGCGGCTTCGACCTCGCCGAGCGCACCGCGATCCGCGCCCTGCCTCAGGCCCGCGCAATTACGCTAGGCCCGCGCATCCTGCGCGGCGAGACTGCGGCGATCGCGGGAACGGCGCTGTGGATGGGCATCTGCGGCGATTGGGCGCGCTAGCGCACCGTGACCCGGTAGAGGACGGCGAAGCTGGTGGCGGTTGGCAGGCTGGCCCGGCTGATTGTGATAGTGCTGCCGGCAAAAGACGCGCCGATCGGGTCGGTCTCGTCGCTCCCCGCCGCATCGTCATCCTCGGCGGTCGCTGCGCTGGCGCAGTTGCTGCCTGAAACCAGCGATCCGGCAACATAGGTCAGATCCGATGGCAGGCTGTCGGTCGCCAGCACCGTGCCCGCCGATGCGGTTCCGCTGTTGCCGATGGTCACGCAATAGCGCAGCTGCGCGCCCGGCACAGCCTTGTAATTGCTCGCGCCTACCCCGTCCGAAATGATCGTCATCGCCTTGGTCACGCCGACCGCCGCAGCATCGACACTGAATGTACCCTCGTCGATGCTCCACCAATTGGCCAGGACCAGCGCTGTGCCCTGTCCGTTGCGATGAACCATTCCCGCCTGCCCTTGGGTGCTGGTGCTGGCATCCCGGGCATAGACCCGCAGGATCCAGCCGCTCGACGATCCGCTGGATAGCGGCATGGTATAGGTGGGGTTGGCGGCGTCCGATCCGTTGTTGGTCCAGACCGCGTCGTTTGCGGTTGCATCGCCGTGTGTGCCGTCGTTGTAGAGTCTTACCGCGCTTGCCACCGCGGTGCCCGATCCGTTGATCAGGTCGGCGGTAACCGGGTTGCTGGCTGCGGTCGGCTTGGCATCGACGGTGGCGCTTACGGTCAGCACTTTGCCCGGCGGCTGCGATCCGGCCGGACCCGTAACGGCGACGCCATAGCCCTCGGCGCTGCCCAGCGTGCCCGCGATCACCGACCATTCGACGTTGTCGATATGGAACCAGGTGCGGTATCCTTGGGTGTTGTTGGCAGCGATGGTCAGCGTCACCGTCTGTCCGGCATGGGCCGCAAGCGAGACGCTGCGGTTCCACCACGGCTGGCCATGCTGCGCCACGGTCATGCCGTTCTGGTGCGTGCCCCCAGTGGACATGTCGAAACCATTGTATTGGCCAAAGCCGGCCGAATTGTTGCGAGCCTGCCCGCCGCCGATGTTGGGTGCGTTGGGAATGGTTGTGTACGATGCCAGCGCATTGCCAACGACCGTCGTGGTTGTGTTGCCAGAGATCGTGACCGTCAAGTTGTCATAGCTTTCAGCGTCCCACCCCTCAACCCGCCAGTTGATCGTGAAATTGCCCGGGTTGCTGGCCGGTACGGTGAAGGTGCGGGACAGAACCGCGGTGTTCGGCTGTGCGGCACCGGTGGTCGGCTCGTTGTTGCTGCGCGCGCCCATCAGGTATGAAAAGCTGCCGGTCTGGGGGGTACCGTCGGTGGTGAAGGGATTGTTAAGCGTCGCGGTGCCGTCGGTCACGCTGATGGTTTCGCTGGGCCGCACCGCCAGATCGTAAGCGCTGTTGGACCGGGTCGCGCTGGCCCAACCGGCAGGTAACTGGGTGCCGCTGGCGGACTGTTCGAAGTTGCCGTTGATCGGGGTCTGCGGATTCGCACTCTTGCTGCCGTTCTGGGTGACGTCGAAATAGACGTAATAGGTCGGCGCGCCGCCATCCTCGACGATCCAGCGAACTTCGCCGCGGGTGTTGGTACTGTCACTCGCCCCGGCATAGATCGCATCGTTGTATTCCTGCACCGCAGCGATGCTGCCGCCGGGCCGCACGACGCGGACCGAATTGGGGTCGAAACTGCCCGAAATGCCAAGCTGCACCATCAGTGCCGCAAAATCGACATCGACCTTGGCGGTGGCGTTGGCGCTCGAGGTGGCACCCAGCGTTACCGGAACCCGGTAGTGCCAGTCCGACCCGCTGCCCACGCCATCGGGATCCCACCACCCGGGGACACGCTGCGCCGCGCCGGCGCGGCCGAGAAACAGCGCCAGCAGCAGCGCCGGAACAAGTATCAGGAACAGGGTGCGGCTGGTACGTTTCATGACTGAGGCTTATCATGGTTAACACAAGCGCAGGTTTACAGCTGCTTACGAGCTAATACGCAGGAACCGCTGCAAGCCAGGGTGCTAAGGAAGGGCTGCATTCTGTCTGGTCCGGCCGTGCTGAATTTTCTGGCGCGGCGCGCAACAAAACGTTAGCTCCCCCGCCATGAGCACGAGACAGGTTTCAGATCGCAACGATCCGATCATTGAAAGCCGCGACCAGCTGGTTGCCCCGATGATCAAGGGCGAAAAGCCGCGCGAACGCTGGCGGATCGGGACCGAGCACGAGAAGCTGGTCTATTGCACCGGCGATCACCACGCGCCGAGCTATGACGAACCGGGCGGCATCCGCGATCTGCTGGGGGCGCTGGAAGACTATGGCTGGACGCCGGTGATCGAAGGCGGAAACGTGATCGCGCTTTCGGGCAGCGATGGCGCGGTGAGCCTGGAGCCTGCAGGGCAGCTTGAACTGTCGGGCGCGCCGCTTGAAACGCTGCACCAGACCTGCGCCGAAACCGGGCGTCATCTCGATCAGGTCAAGGCGATCGGGGCGAAGTCCGGAAAGGGTTTCCTTGGCCTCGGCATGTGGCCCGACAAGCGCCGTGATGAACTGCCGATCATGCCCAAGGGCCGCTATGCGATCATGCTGCGCCACATGCCGCGGGTGGGCAGCCTTGGGCTCGACATGATGCTGCGTACCTGCACCATCCAGGTCAATCTCGATTACCAGAGCGAAGCGGATATGGTGCAGAAGTTCCGCACGTCGCTGGCGCTGCAGCCGCTTGCCACCGCGCTGTTCGCCAATTCGCCGTTCACCGAAGGCAAGCCCAACGGCTTCCTCTCGTACCGCAGCCACATCTGGACCGACACCGATCCGGCCCGGACCGGCATGCTGGGGTTCGTGTTCGAAGGCGGGTTCGGCTATGACCGCTATGTCGAATACATGCTCGACGTGCCGATGTACTTCGTCTTCCGCGACGGGAAATATATCGATGCCGCGGGGCAGAGTTTCCGCGACTTTATGGAAGGCAAGCTCCCCGCGCTGCCTGGCGAACGACCGACCGAGACCGACTGGATCGATCACCTGTCCACCGCCTTTCCCGAAGTGCGGCTCAAAAGCTTTCTCGAAATGCGCGGCGCCGATGGTGGGCCGTGGAACAAGATCTGCGCACTGCCGGCGTTCTGGGTCGGGCTGCTCTATGATCAGGGCGCGCTCGATGCGGCATGGAACCTGGTCAAGGACTGGGACATGGAGGGCCGCGAGCGGCTCCGCGCCGAAGTGCCCCGGCTGGGCCTCGATGCCCCGATCCCCGGCGGCGGCACACTGCGCGATATCGCCGCCGAAGTGCTGGCGATCAGCCGCGCGGGGCTCAATTCGCGCAGCCGGCTCAATTCGATGGGTGATACCGAAGCCGGGTTCCTGGGTCCGCTCGACGAGATCGTGCGCAGCGGCAAGGTGCCCGCGCAGGTCCTGCTTGACCAGTACCACGGCGAATGGGGCGGCGATATCAGCCGGGTCTACGAGCTGAGTTTCTGATGATCGTGGTGGTTGGCCAGTTCCGCTTTGCGCCCGAACGGATGGACGAAGCGCGCGCGGTGATGCGCAAGGTCATCGCCGCGACCCGCAGCGAAGACGGCTGCATCCAGTACAATTACGGTGAGGACGTGCTCGATCCCGGGCTGATCCGGGTCAGCGAACTGTGGCACAGCCGCGCGCAGCTGCATGCGCACATGCAGACGCCGCACATGGCCACGTGGCAAAGCGAACGCGTCGCGCTGGGGCTCAGCGAACGGTCAATCGCGGTTTACGAAGCGGGCGACGGCACCGCGCTCTAGCGCCGTTTCACCGCCGCCCAGACCCGGTTAAGCCGCGCGGTCACCAGTCCGTGCTGATCCATCCAGTCGGAATATGCGCGGTACTTCGGATCCTCGGCCAACAGGTGCTTCTCCTCGGTCTTGGCGCGCCAGAAATAGAGCGCGCTGACGCAGCCAAGGAAGAAGGCGTTGCGCACCGAATTGGTCAGCGACCACGGATCGACCACGAACGGCATCGAAGCGCACCACCAGAACAGGTTCTTGGACAGATAGGCGGGATGCCGGGTGAAGCGGTAGGGGCCATTGGTCAGCACGCCGCGGTAGGTGAGGTTCGAAAAGCGGATCCCGAAGGCCATGGTCGCCCAGGCATAGACCGCGGTCAGGAACACCAGCAGCGCGGCCCAGATCCACAGCATGGCGGCGCTGCCATCAAACAACAGCGCCCAGGTATCATCGCCGTGGGTATCGGTGAGGTAATAGAGCGGGCGGCCCACCTCCATCAGCTGAAACGGCGGATAGCACGCCAGCGCGGCCACCCATCCGGCCAGATAGGGATTGGCCGAGCGGATCTGCGCATCGAGCGGCTTCATCGTCAGGATATAACCGACCGTGCCGATCTGCTCGTCGATCACGAACATCAGCGTGATCAGCAGCATCGACAGGCCAACCGGGTTGGGCCGACCCAGCGCGTCGAAGAACATGCCCGACCAGTCGGGCGTGACCAGATTGGCGAAACCGCCCGGCACGATCATGATCATGAAGGCGGTGAAAAAGCCCTTCACCGCCCAGGCGCGCAAGTGAATCCAAACCATCTGCGCCTCATACGGTTCGCGCCCGATCAGCAGCGCGCCGAAATGCCAGCATGGATCGCGCGGTTCCGCCAGCACGCGTTCCAGCCACAGCACATAGGGGATCGACAGCACGAACAGCGGCAGCACCGCCGCCCCCAGCACCTGCATCGCGATCAGATAGGGCGGCTGCCAATACCACCGCGCCAGACAATAAAGCGTGGCAATCAGTGCCCAGGTGGCCCACAGCCCGGCCAGTTTGGTGATCGCGGTATCGGTTACGGCGCCGAGCGGGCGCGGCTTGTCCCAATCGATCCCGGTCGAGGCGCGGCGGTGAACCTTGACCACCAGCACGTCCCACAGCACCATCGGCGCTGCGCAAACCACCAGTCCGGTCAGCGCGGCATTGGGCCCGGTCAGGCGTTCGGCGCGGCTGGGCAAGTCGAGCAAGCCGACGATTTCGGGCCAGAAATGGCACAGCATGATCCAGCCGGTCAGCGCGCCCAGCCCGAGCAGGCCGGTGACAGCGGAAACGTCGCTGGGCGGCCGCGAGGCGGTTATGGCAGGGCTGGGCTGCATCAGCCCGGCCTTAGCGCAGCAGTGGTTAAAGGCCGGGTAACGCAGATTGCCTTACTTGAACGCGGTGATCTGGCCCATATCGTCGAGCACATAGAGCATCGATCCGGCGACCACCGGGGCCAGCGTGATCGGCGCGCCCAGTTTGGCCGCCACGCTTGGCACCCCGTCAGCCGCAGCGGCCGACATGACCTGGCCAGCGGAATTGACGAACCACAGCCGGTCGCCCGCCAGCACCGGGCCGGACCAGAACAGCGGACCCTTTTTCTTCTTCTGGTTGCGGAAGGTATCAAGCTGGGTCAGCCAGCGGATCTTGCCGGTGGCGCGCGCGATGCACAGCAGGCGGCCATCGTCGGTCAGCGTGAAAATCCAGTCCCCCGCCACCGCCGGGGTCGAAATCCCGGCCAGGTTGAGTTCCCAGATGCGCTGTCCGGTGACCAGTTCATAGGCGGCCATGCGTCCGCCCTGCCCCAGCGCATAGACCCGGCCGCGATCGATGATCGGATCGGCATCGATATCGGTCAGCACGCCAACCGAAGTGGACAGCGAAGTCCGCGCCAATGCATCGGTCCACACTTCGCGGCCGTTTTCATAACGGTAGGCGATCAGTTCCCCGGTTGAGAAGCCGGCGATGATCGTGCCCTGCCCGGCGGCCGGTGCGGCCACGCCGAACACGCCGGTCTGCCCGACCGAGGCCGAGGCGTTCCACACCTGCTTGCCGTCATCCGCGCCCAGCGCGATGATCTGGTTGGCCTGGGTCATCACGAAAACCGAATTGAACGCGATGGTCGGCGAGCCGCGTAACGGCCCCGCAGGTTTCACTTTCCACACCACCTTGCCATCGGCGGCATCGAGCGCGGCGACTTCGCCAACCCCGGTGGTGATGTAGACACGGTCGTTCGCAAAGCTTGCCCCGCCGCCATAGACCGAGCTTGAGCCATCGCCCTTGATCGCGAAGGTCGCGGTCCACAGCTCGGACCCGGTCTTGGCATCGAACGCGTGGACCATGCCCACGGTGTCCATCACGAACAGCTTGCCCCCGCCGATTACCGGCGAAGCGGCCAGCCGCAGCTTCTTGGTCGAACCCGCGATCCGGGCGGTCCAGACCTTTTGCGGCGCGGCGGCCAGGGCCAGGTTGCCATAGCTTTTATTGGCGGTGCCGCCGGCCTGGGCCCATTCGGCATTTTCGGCCGGGGGGGGCAGCACCACGGCGATGCTGGCCAGCGCCGGATCGACCGTTGCGCTGGTATCGATCGTCGAAAGGATCGGCATGCGGTTGCCCACGGTCGGGGTGGCCACGGCCTTTTTCTTGCCGCCCAGCGCACCGCAGCCGACCAGGCCAAGAGCCAGGGCCACAGCCAGCGGAGCAGCGAGACGGCGATTACGCAAAATCGAATACATCAGGTTTTCCTTGGCAGTTGCCATCAAGTCTTGGTGGTCGCGGCGGCGGCATCGGCCGCCCCGCTCGCTTCGCCCGCGGCCGCGGGCTTCACATCATCGCCGCCGTCATAGCCCAGACCGCTGGCGATCTGGCGAACCCGGACGCGCAGCGATTCCGGCACGGTCTTGTCGTTGCCGATCTGCGCAAACAAGGGCCCGGCCAGTTCGGGCTTGCCCATTTCGAGCCAGGCCATGCCGAGCAGTTCGCCGGCGCTGCCAAAGAACGGATTGCCCGGCACGGCCAGCGGCTTGAGCCGGGTGACCACGTCCTCGGGCTTCATCGTATCGAATTTGATGGTGACCGCACGGATTGTCGCCAGATCGCGGAACGACTGCGGCATCGCCGCATCAGAAGCAATCGCTTCAAACCGCTTTGCGGCTTCCTCGGTCTTGCCCTGATCGACCGCGATTGCCGCCAGCGTCATCGCCACCACCGCGCGGTTGCCGGCGCTGCCCTGGTTCTTGAGTGCTTCCAGATCCTTGGCCGCAGCATCGAGCTGGCCGGCGTCGATCTTGTCCATCGCCAGCACCACCTTTTCGGTGATTTCAGAAGCCGCGGATTTGCGCTGATTGTCCCACACCATGTAGCCGGCCATCGCCAGCAGCAGCACGGCGATGGCCGCGCCAACCGGCTTGGCCCAGCGCTTGACTGCTTCGACCATCTGTTCTTCACGCAGCGCTTCATCGACTTCGCGCAGGAAGCCGTCTTGCTGCGCTGCATCGCGTTCGTCCGCGGTGGTTTTGGGAGCATCGTTGCTGGGAGGTTGGCTGGCCAAGGGTACTGCCTTCTGGTGGCGGGTTAGTGGATTGCGGGCTGTTTAGCGAATGGGCTGGCCTTTTCAACGCGCAACTTGTGGCTATGCCCCGCTGAAGCGCGGGTGAACGGGGTTCCTCAGGGAAATTCGGCCCGGCCCAGCGCCCCGCCATAGAGCAGCCGATAGGCACCGATCATCGTCTGCTCGTCATATTCGGCCCGGGCCTTGGCCAGGTTGGCCTGGCCGATCTGGCGGCGCAGCGCCGCATCGGCGGTCAACGCGCCGATCGCCGCGGCAAGGCCGGCCGCATCGCCCTTGGCGCAGATAAACGGGCGGTTCGCATCGGCTACCATGCCCGCGATATCCCCCACCGCCGGGGCGGCGACCGGCAGGCCCGCTGCCATCGCTTCGACCACGCTGATCGGGAACTGTTCGCTGTGCGAGGATAGCGCGAACAGATCGAACAGCGGCATCACCGCCGCCGGATCGGGAGCGTGGCCCGGCAGGAACACCTGACCAGCCATCGCCAGCGCGGCAATCCGCGCCTCGATCGCCGCGCGTTCAGGGCCTTCGCCGACGATCACCAGCTTCCACCCGCTGGCCATCCGCTGGCAGGCCTCGACCAGCGCCGGCAGGTTCTTCACCGCGCGCAGACCCGCCATGGTCCCGATCCACTTCTCGCCCGGCGGCTTGGCCAAGCCCGGCAGCGCATCCGCCTGCGCCGGGCGGGCGAAATCGCCAAGCCGGATACCGTTGGCAATCCGGTGCACCCGGTCAGGTGCCAGCCCCCATTGGCGCCGCGCGATCCGTTCCAGCACCTGCGATGGCACAACCACCGCCGCCGCCCCGGCGAGCGCAAAGCGGCGATAGAGGTTGCGCGACAGTTTGAGCCGGTCAGCCTCGTCGTGGTTGAACCCGTCCTCGTGATGGATCAGTGGGGCAAGGCCGAGCCTGCGGGCATGCAGCCGGTGGGCGGCAACCGCATCCATCGCGCCCCAATTGTAAGTCAGGATCAGGTCGAAGCCGCGCATCGCGCCGGCCAGGTGCGCCAGCCGCGCCAGACCGGGCCGGCCCGACAGCGCCGGAAAGTCTTCCGGATAGGTTACCTTGACCTGCGCGGCGATTGCCTTTGCGGCACCCAATTGGCCGGGCACGCCGCTGACCAGCACGTGTTCGATCCCGCCGCCAAAGGCGTTCATCAGCTTCGCCGCGCGCAATTCCTTGCCGCCGGGCGAAAAGCTGGAATGGAGATGGAGGATCCGCAAGGTGCTCAGGCGACGCGGGCCAGCAGCCGGTCGATCGCAGAGGCTGCCGCCGCTTCATCCAGCATCGGCGCGTGGCCGACCCGCGGCACGGTCACCGCTTCGGCCTGGGGCAGCGCCTTGGCCATCCGCGCGAACACATCGGCGCTCAACACGTCCGAAAGTTCGCCGCGCAGCAATGCTACCGGCTTGCCCGTCAAGGCCTGGAACGCCGGCCACAGATCGGCCCCGCTTTGCCCGCCGGGCTGCGACAGCGGCTCGGCAATGCGCATGTCGTAATCGAACACGATCCGCCCGTTCGATCCCACCACCATGCAGCGCTTGGCCACGCCGAGCCATTGGCTGGCGGAATAATCGGGAAAGACCAGACCTTGCGCTTCTTCCAGCGCGCGGGCGGCGTGCATCCAGGTGGGGAAACTGCGCCCTTGCCCGACATAGCTGCGGATCCGTTCCAGCCCTTCGGGTGAAATCTCAGGCCCGACATCGTTGAGCAGCGCGCCGACCAGCCGATCGGGCATGGTGATGGCCATGATCATCGTCATCAGTCCGCCCAGCGACGTGCCGAAGCCGACAAACCGTTCGATCCCCGCCTGGTCGAACAATGCGCCCATATCCTCGACATATTGCAGCGGGTTGTAGCTGGCCGGGTCCTTGGCATAGGCGCTGTCACCGCGGCCGCGCAGATCGGGGCAGACCACGCGCCATTCGCCGCCCAACCGCTGCGCAACATGGGCGAAATCGCGGGCATTGCGAGTCAGCCCGGGCAAGCACAGCACCACCGGACGATCAGCCGGGCCAGAATAGTCACGGTAGTGCAGCTTCAACCCGTCCTGGCTGGTCCAGAACTGGTCGGTATAGCTGCCTGCGGGCAGCGCCTGGGCCGGGGCGGGTGTTGCATTCATCGCTGGGCCGCCTTCTTACCGATTGGTCACCACCGTGCAAGCACTGGCGTTCAAGCCCCCCCTTCGTCAAGCAAGCCTTTGCAATCGCGCCATCTCCCGCTAAAGGCGGTTGGGCAACCAACACATGCGGGCAAGCGCAGGCGGGGATATCACTTGAGCGCTCCAGAAATCGTTTCCTATGAACCGGCTACCGGCGCTGAAATCTGGCGCGGCAAGCACGGCAATGTTGACGATGTGGTTGATCGTGCGCGCCGGGCCTGGCCGGCCTGGGCCGCCCAGCCGCTGTCCAACCGGATCGAACTGGTGCGCCGCTTTGCCAACGAAGTGCGCAAACAGGCTGAAGAACTGGCCACCCTGATCGCCCGCGAAACCGGCAAGCCGATGTGGGAAGCACGCACCGAAGTGGAAAGCGTGGTCAACAAGGTCGAAATCTCGATCCGCGCCTATGCCGAACGAACTGCGCAGCGCAAACTGGACAACGCGCTGCAAGGCACTGCGGCGCTGCGCCACAAACCGCACGGCGTGCTGGCGGTGCTGGGGCCCTACAACTTCCCTGCACACCTGCCCAATGGCCACATCGTGCCGGCGCTGATCGCCGGCAATGCGATTGTCTTCAAGCCATCGGAAAAAACCCCGGCGACCGCCGACCTGCTGGTTCGCTGCTTTCACCGGGCCGGGATCTCGGCGGCGGTAATCCAGCTTTTGATCGGCGGACCCGAGGAAGGCCAGGCGCTGGTCGGCCACGAAGGGATCGACGGGATCCTGTTCACCGGATCGGCCCATACCGGGATCGCGATCAACCGCCGCCTGGCCTTGCGGCCAGACAAGATCGTGGCGCTGGAAATGGGTGGCAACAACCCGATCGTGGTGTGGGACACCCCCAAGCTGACCGATGCCGCCGTGCTGGTTGTCCAATCCGCCTTCACCAGCGCCGGGCAGCGCTGCACCGCCGGGCGCCGCCTGATCGTCAAGGCGTCGCTCTACGATGCGCTGATCTCCGAAGTGAAACGCCTGGCCGACCGGATCATCGTGGGTGCACCGTTTGACGAGCCGGCCCCGTTCATGGGCCCGGTGATCGACAATGCCGCAGCCGATGGGCTGACCGAAAGTTTTCTTTACCTGCTCAGCCACGGCGGCAAGGCGATCAAGCACATGGTCCGCACTGACGATAACCTGCCGTTCCTTTCGCCAGCGATCATCGATGTGACCGGGATCAAGGACCGGCCCGATGTCGAACTGTTCGGCCCGCTGCTGCAGGTCATCCAGGTGACCGATTTCGACGAGGCGATTGCCGAGGCAAACAACACCCGGTTCGGCCTGGCGGCCTCACTGGTCGGCGGCAGTCCGCAGGATTACAACCGCTTCTGGGCCAATGTCCGCGCCGGGGTGATCAACTGGAACCGGCCGACCAACGGGGCCAGTTCGGCCGCCCCGTTCGGCGGGGTCGGCCTGTCGGGCAACCACCGTCCCAGCGCCTATTACGCGGCCGATTATTGCGCCTATCCGGTCGCCTCGACCGAACTGGATCAGCCGCGCGCCTTGATCGGCGTGGGCCTGCGCGAAGATTAACCTACAGGCCTGAGGTAACCAGATCGACTTCGGTCAGTCCGTCGGCGCGCTGGCGGGCATAGACCATGAAGCCGCGATCCTCGAGCCCGCCGCTGACCACTTCATCGCTGCCTTCGCGCGCGCGCTGCGGCATCAGGTTGGCCTTGCCCGCGCTGGCATAATAAAAATCGATCACGTCGCCGACCGGGACCGGGGTGACGAACCGGACCGAGCGCAGCTTGCACAGCGGATCGTCGCTGCCACCCGCAATCAGGGTGTGCCCGCGTGGATAGACCTGCAAGGCAATTGGCAGCTTTGCCGCCCAGGTTGCTGAAAATCCGAAGGATTGCCCGCAAACGCCATCGGCCAGCCCCAGCGCGGCGGCCACCGCCAGCGGCGTCTGCGCGCCGGCCAGCTGCGATTGCGGTGCGGTACGCTGCGGTGCGGGGGCCGGATCGATCTTGCCCCCGAACGGGCTGGCCGCCGCGGTGCGGGCGCGCTCGATCTCTTCGGGCGAGCGGTTGAACGGCGGGATCTGCGCGCTTGCCGGTCCGCCCCCGGTCAGCGCCGCATTGCCGCGGTTCTGCGAAGCGAGATCGGGATCGGCCATGATCGGATCGTTCACGGCATCGGCCACCACCGGATCCTGTTCGGCGGTTGGATCAACGGCAGCGTTGCTGCCGCAGCCGCCCAGCCCTGCCAGCAGTACGGCAGCACCCAGACGGGACATCCAGACTTTTGGCTTGCGGCTGGCTTTGGTGGGCGAAATCATGGCTGCCGCACCATGGCGAGGGTGCCACCGCTTGCCAAGCGCCAATCACCGGCAGAGCCGGTTTGGGAGCGCCGTGCCGTGTTGCAGGCTCGGCGCTCCCCGCAGCGCACTTGTGCGACCCGGCGCTGCGTTTCCCGCCAATCTCGCATGCTTGGCCGCATGTTCCGATCCGGACGCGCGCCCTACGTGCCCACGGCTGAATGGCGGACAACATGGCCGGGCTTGCCGCGACCTGCCTTTGCCGCTAGCCGACCGCGCATGACCGCACCCTTCGCTTCGCATCGCAATGCCGGCCTGTTCATGGCGCTGGGTGCCTATGCGGTGTGGGGCGTGATGCCGCTTTACTTGCGGCTGGTGCACTGGGTTCCGCCTTATGAATTCATCGCCTGGCGGGTGCTGTTCACGCTGCCGGTATGCCTGGCTTTCGTGGTCCTGTTCCGCCAGTTCCCGGCACTCAAGGCCGGTTTGACCAACCCCAAACTGCTGCGCCTGCTGGCGCTCAGCGCGCTTCTGGTGGGGATCAACTGGACGATCTATATCGCCGCCGTTCAATCGGGGCATGTACTGGCATCCAGCCTGGGCTATTACATCAACCCGCTGGCCAATGTGTTCGCCGGAACGCTGTTTCTGGGCGAACGGCTCAGCCAGCGGCAATGGCTCGCGGTGGCGCTGGCGGCGCTGGGGGTTTCGCTGCTGGCGTGGGACGCGCGCGAGATGCTGTGGATCAGCCTGTCGCTGGCGGTGACCTTTTGCGGCTACGGGCTGGTGCGCAAGCTGGCCCCGGTGGAATCGCTGCCCGGGCTGACCATCGAAACGCTGATCCTGCTGGTCCCCGCGGCATTGGTCGCCTGGCACTTTGCCGGGCTGCCCGCAGGATCGGCGATGGACCATGGTCTTGGCAACGCCGCGCTGGTTTCGGTCTCGGGCCTGATGACCGGAATTCCGCTGCTGCTGTTCGCCGCGGCGGCCCGGCGGATGGACTATTCGGCGCTGGGGATGACCCAGTTCATTTCGCCGACGATCGTCTTCGTGCTGGGCGTGACCGTGTTCGGCGAGGCGCTGAAGCCCAGCCAGCTGGCCTGCTTCGGCTTCATCTGGGCGGCGATTGCGGTGTTCGTGTGGGACATCGCGGCGCGGCGCGGCTCACCCGCACAAGCGCCAGCCTAGCACTTCGCCCGCACGGTACGGCACGATCGGCGTGCCATTGGCGTCGATGATGTCAGGCACCAGGGTTTCGGCGCGCTCCAGCGTGATCGTTTCGCTGTTGACCGGCAGGCCATAGAAAGCCGGGCCGCTCAGGCTGGCGAACGCTTCAAAGTGCTCCAGCGCGTTCTCTTCGCCAAACACCTCGGCATAGGCTTCCAGCGCATAAGGCGCGTTGAAGATTCCGGCACAGCCGCAGGCCGCCTCTTTGGCATCCTTGGCATGCGGCGCAGAATCGGTCCCGAGGAAGAATTTCGGCGATCCCGCTGTCGCCACCGCGCGCAGCCGCAGCCGGTGCGCCTCGCGCTTGGCCACGGGCAGGCAATAGGCATGCGGACGGATCCCGCCGGCGAACATCGCGTTGCGGTTGATCTGCAAGTGCTGCGGCGTGATCGTTGCCGCGACATTGTCGGGCGCTGCCAGCACGAAATCGGCAGCTTCGGCGGTGGTGATATGTTCGAACACGATTTTCAGGCCCGGGAAATCCTTGACCAGCCCGGCCATTACCCGGTCGATGAACACCGCCTCGCGGTCGAAGATGTCCACCGCCGGGTCGGTCACCTCGCCGTGGACCAGCAGCGGCAGGCCTGCTTCCTGCATCGCTTCAAGCGCGGGATGGATTTTGCGCACATCGGTAACCCCGTGCGCCGATCCGGTGGTGGCATGCGCCGGGTAAAGCTTGGCCGCAGTAAACACGCCCTCAGCTTTGCCGCGCAGCAATTCCGCGCCGTCGATCCCGTCGGTCAGATAGCACGTCATCAACGGCGTGAAATCCGTGCCGGGCGGAAGGGCCGCCATGATCCGTGTCCGATAGGCGCGCGCGGCTTCAACCGTGGTGACCGGCGGGGAGAGATTGGGCATCACGATGGCCCGCGCAAATTGCCGCGCGGTATGCCCCGCCACGCCTTTCAGCACCGCGCCATCGCGCAAGTGGACATGCCAATCATCGGGGCGGGGAATGGTCAGGCGATTCGTCATGGCCGAGGCCATGGCACAAGTTCCCGCGCAGGTCATGCGCCAGGCGCAGCATTGCCAAGCGCATGATGAACGCCCACCTACGTGGGATGACTGCCACCCGCCTGACCAGCCGCGCCGTGATCCGGCTTGCTCCGCTTGCGCCGGGGGAAGATCTGCGCGGCTTCCTGCAAGGGCTGGTGACCAACGATGTCAGCGGCCCGTTGCCGTGCTGGGCCGCGCTGCTCAGTCCGCAAGGCAAGATGCTGTTCGATTTTCTGGTCTGGGCTGATGGGGACGTCCTGCTGATTGATTGCGAGACGGACCAGGCCGAGGCGCTGGCCAAGCGGCTTTCGCTCTACCGTCTGCGCCGCAAGATCGGGATTGCGATTGACCCTTCCGTAGGGGTGCACTGGCAGCCCGGCCCTGGCCCCTCACCCGATCCGCGTCTGGCCGCGCTGGGGCAACGCTGGCTGGGCGATGCGACCGGCAAAAGCGCTGATAGTCTGTGGTTTGCGATGCGGCTTTCGCACAGCGTCTGCGAAGGCCAGGCCGAGCTGGCCGACTTGCTGTGGCTGGAATGCAACGCCGCCGAACTGAACGGGGTGAGCTTCACCAAGGGCTGCTACGTCGGCCAGGAAAACACCGCGCGGATGAACTGGCGCGCCAAGGTCAACCGGCGGCTGGTGGTTGTGCCACTTGCAGCAAGCGATCCCAAGCGGCAGCGTGCGGCTTACCCGGCGCTGGGGCTGGCGGTGGATCACTTGCGGGTGGAGGATATTCGGCCAGAATGGCGGCCGGCCTGGCTTCAGCCGGGCTGAACCGGCACCACGATTCCCGCGGCAATCGCACCATCGACCAGCATCTTCTCCGCCATATCGCGCGCCGAGGTGCGCGCTATTCCGAGCGATTGTGACAGCGGCCCGCCCATCAGCGCATCGCCCAGCGCCATCAGGCACAGCGCATGCGTTACGTCGTGCATCCGGCCGCCTTCGTGCGTGCCCAGATCGTCGACCAGTTCGTGGATCGTTTCGAGCAGCGGATCGAGCGCATCCTCGTTGCCGTTCATCAGCATCCAGGTGGCCAGCGCGCCGCCGCCTTCCTTGTCGAAAGCATCGAAGGTCAGGTCGACCACATCGCGCGGGGATCCCTCGCCCGCGCGGGTGGCCAGAACCGCATCCTCGATCGTCGCGCAGATCGTCACCGCCAGATGCCGTGCCAGCTCCTTTTGCAGCCCCGCGGCCGAGCCGAAATGGTGCAGCAGATTGGCGTGAGTGCGCCCGATCCGCGATGCCACGGCTTTAAGCGTAACCGCCTGCGGACCAAATTCGATCAGCAGCGCGCGCGCAGCCTCAAGCGCCACGGTGCGGCTTTCTTCCTGGGTCAGGCGCTTCCTTATTGACATCAGTGTCAGTTACTTTATATGAGGCGGCATGAACGCACACACTTCCATTCCGCTTGGCCTAGAACCGGCAGCCGCATCGGGCAAGGCCGTTCCCACCCCCGCCGATCTGGCGATCGTGGTGCGCGACCAGCGCTTTGGCCGCGCGCAGAAGCCTGGCCGCTGGTGGCTGGGCGGCGATCCGATCGGCACCGCCTGGCACAATGCGCTGTCCGCTACCTTCCCGCGCGGCGAGGCGATGTTCATCGAAGCCGTGAAGGCCCACCGTGACGGCGTGCCGCCCAAGCTTGAGGCCGAGATCCGCGCGTTCGTGAAGCAGGAGATCAACCACACCCGCGAACATGTGGTGTTCAACAAGGCTGCAGCCGAGGCGGGCTATGACATGGACAAGATTGACGCGCGGGTTGGTGAATTGATGGCGATGATCAAGCAGCGCCCGGCGATCGTCAACCTGGCGGCAACGATCGCGCTGGAACACTACACCGCGATGATGGCGCATGAATTCCTAGCCAATCCGCAGCATTTCAAGAACGCCGAACCGGAAACCGCGGCGATGTGGCGCTGGCATGCGATGGAGGAGATCGAACACAAAGGCGTCGCCTATGACACCTTCCTTCACGCCACCCGCGACTGGAGCCGGCTGCGGCGCTACCGGCTGAAATCGGTGATGATGCTGCTGGTTACCTTCAACTTCCTGCGCAACCGCTGGAACGACACGCTGGAACTGCTCGCGCAGGACGGGCTGACCGGCTGGAAAGTGAAGGGCAAGCTGGCCTGGTACCTGATCGGCACCCCCGGCGTGCTGCGCAAGATCTTCCCCGCCTGGGTCAGCTATTTCCTCCCCGGCTTCCACCCCTGGAACCACGATGACCGCGCGCTGATCGGCAAGGCGACAAGCGAATTTCCCGACGCGGTGATGGCGTAGCCAACAAGGTCCTCTCGATTTTTGGCGACGGCCACAAATGGGGAGGTGGCAGACGCCGAAGGCGACTGACGGAGGGGCTTCTGGGCTGGCGCCAATACCCCTCCGTCACGCCTTCGGCGCGCCACCTCCCCAGTTGCACTGCGTAAGAATGGAGCGGATCTTTTCGCTTACGCCACGCGCATATCCGCCGGGTCGTCGCAATTGCCCGGTTCGGCCAGTTCGAGGCCGTGCTCGATCGAATCCACTGCGCAACCGCGCGCCAGGCTGAAGCGCTGGCGCTGCTGTCCGGTTGGCGTGAAGCCAACCTTGCGCAGCACCCGGCCCGAGGCGGGGTTGTCGACAAATTGGCCGGCCATCAGCTTGCGGTGGCCCAGCGTGCGCGCCAGGCCAATCACGGCGCGCGCGGCTTCGGTAGCATAGCCCCTGCCCCAGAAATCGCGGGCGAACCAGTAACCCAGCTCAACAGCATCGCCGTCCTGCGCCAGACCGACACAGCCGATGATCCGCGCCGGTTCGCTGCTGGTCGGCAGCGTCACGAAAAAGTGCGGGCAGCGCGGATGCTGCGGCTGGCTGGCGAACCAGCGGGCATCGTCGGCGGTATAGGGCCACGGCACCTGCGCCAGGTTCCTGGCGACCTCTTCGTCGTCAATCCGGGCCAGCAATTCCTGCCAGTCCTCGGGCCAGCCGGGCCGCAGGAACAGCCTTTCGCTGCGAATGAACATTGTCTCTACTCCCATCACCGGGTCACCTCCGCGTTCTAGGCGCGCGGTGTGACATTGCCATTACGGCTTGCGTCCGGATGGTCCCGCGCCGGGGCATCCTGATCAAACCGTGCTGAGGGAGAGACGAAAAAAGGGAGATGGGCCTGGCCCTCTCCCTCATTCGGCCGGTCTGAACCGGCGGGGCCATCCATCAAGGACAGCCCGTTATCGGCTGTCCGCTATTCGGCTGCCTGCGGCATGTCGACCGAGACGTACTTGCGGCCGAGTTTGCCGAGGTGGAAGCGCACGCGGCCCGCGACGAGCGCGAACAGGGTGTGATCCTTGCCCAGGCCAACACCGGCACCCGGATAGACCCGGGTTCCGCGCTGGCGGATGATGATGTTACCGCCGATCACTTCCTGACCGCCGAACTTCTTGACGCCAAGGCGGCGGCCAGCCGAATCGCGGCCGTTGCGCGAAGAGCCACCAGCTTTTTTATGTGCCATCTCGATCTACTCCGAAGTCTTATTCAGCAGCCGGCTCGGCCTTTTTGGCCGGGGCTTTCTTGGCGGGCTTTTCAGCCGCAGCGGTTTCGTCAGCCTTGGGAGCAGCGGCTTCCTTCTTGGGAGCGGCCTTCTTTTCCTCGGCCCCAACGGCAACGATGCGCAGCAGCGTCAGCTGCTGGCGGTGGCCGTTCTTGCGGCGATAGTTATGGCGGCGACGCTTCTTGAAAACGATCACCTTTTCGCTTTTCGCCTGAGCGATGATTTCGGCCGAAACGACGATGCCCTTGGCATCCTTCACTTCGCCGCCGTCACCCGCCAGCAGGACATCGCCCAGCGTGATGGTTTCACCGGCTTCACCGCTGAGCTTTTCAACCGCGATCTTGTCTCCGGCGGCAACCCGGTATTGCTTGCCGCCTGTGCGCACAACTGCGAACATGGTGCTCTTATCCGTTCTATTGCGTCAAACCGCCCGGCGATTCGGACAGTATTTGGGCCCCTCACCTACGGCAGGGGGCCCGAAAGAAGGGCAGCCCCTAGTCCAAGGTGCCCAGACTGTCAACGCCAAGAACGGTAAAGATGCGTCCTATCTGGCAAGTTGCGCCCGCCATGCTATGCCCGGACCATGTCTTTCCGACCTGCCCCGGCCGCGATCCTGATTTGCGCCCTTTCACTCGGCGCCTGTGCGCAGGACACCAGCGAATTCCCCTCGCTCGCCAAGCGCCCGGCAGAGCGGGTTACGGCCACCTATGGCACGCCGCCGGCACCAGCCGTGCAAGTACCCCTGCCGCAGCCATCGGCGCAGGTGCTGGGCGCGGTCGATTCGCTGGTTGCCAAGGCGCAGCAGGCCGATGCCCGCTTTCGCCGCGGTGAGGCCACTGCGCGCCGCTTGGTCGGCCAGTCAGGGCGGGCACGCGTGGGCAGCGAGCCATGGGCGGTGGCCACCATGGCCGTATCCGAACTCGAAGCGGCGCGCGGCCAGGCGATGGTGCCCCTGGCCGAACTTGACCGGATGTTTGCCGAAGCGATGACCCGCGGCGAGGACGTGACCCGGGTTGCCGACGCGCGTGACCGGGTGATCGGCATAATCGCCCGGCAGGACCAGACACTGATCGGCCTGCTGCGCCAGCTGGACAACTAATCCCAGCGGGCCAGATCGGCATAGTCCTCAGCACGCGGTTCGATCCAGGACCACTGCCCGCCGCGTTTTTCGCGCTTCCAGAACCACGCACGGCTTTTGAGGTGGTCCATCGCGAATTGGGCCGCATCGAACGCCGCGCGGCGGTGGCTGGCGGCGGCGGAGACGCAGACGATCGGCTCGCCGGGGCGAAGTTCGCCCACCCGGTGCAGCATCAGCAGGCCGATCAAGCCAAACCGATCCGCCGTGCGGGAAGCCAGTTGCTCCATCCCCGACAGTGTCAGCGGGGCATAGTGGCTGAGTTCAAGCGCTGCGACCCCGTCACCCCCGCGCACTTCGCCCACGAACGTGCAGACCGCGCCCAGCCCTGGATGGGCCGCGGTGAAGGCGCCAACGAACGCGCCGGGATCGAACGGCCGATCGAGCAGGCACACCTTGATCACCGGCCTAACCCCCGCTGACCGGGGGAAGGAAGGCCAGCTCGTCGCCATCGGCCAGGATCACGGCTTCGGGATGAGCAATCAGTTCGCCGTTGAGCGCCACGCGCACCCGTTCATCCAGCAAGGCGACCGCGAGCGCGGCAGGCAACCGCGCCAGTACATCAGCCAGCGCGCCCGGCTTTACCGCACACTCGGCGGCGCCGGCCACATCGGCCAGCTTGCCCAGGAACACCAGCCGCGCCATCTCAGCCGCCGGTCATCGACATGTGGCGCGCCAGCGCAGGCGCGGCGCCGCTGCGATCGATCGCAAAATGATGGCGCAGCGGCTTGATCCGCATCGCTTCATCAAGTGCGGCTTGCAGCGCTGCATCGGGTTCTTCGCTGCGCAGCGCGGCGCGCAGATCAACCTGCTCCCGGCCGCCAAGGCAGGCGTATAGCTGGCCTGTCGCGGTCACCCGCACGCGGTTGCAGCCGTCGCAGAAATTGTTGGTCAGCGGGGTGATGAAGCCCAGCCGCCCGCCCTTGCCATTGGCGGTTTCGGCGACATCGACATAGCGCGCCGGGCCGCCGCTGCGATGCGAGCTGGGTGTCAGTGTAAAACGCTGCTCCAGATCGGCGCGCACAGTGCTGAGCGGCAGATACTGGTCGAACCGGTCTTCCTCAACCTCGCCCAGCGGCATCACCTCGATCAGGGTCAATTCCATACCCTTGGCATGGGCCCAGCCCATCAGGTCAGGGATCCCGGCTTCGTTGGTGCCCTTGAGCGCGACGGTGTTGAGCTTGACCTTGAGCCCCGCCGCCCGCGCCGCAGCGATGCCTTCCAGCACCTGCGGCAGGCTGTCACGCCGCGCCAGCCGGGCAAACTGATCGCGGTCCAGCGTGTCGAGCGAGACGTTGATCCGCCGCACCCCGGCTGCGAACAGGTCTTCGGCAAAGCGGGCCAGCTGGGTGCCGTTGGTGGTCAGCGTCAGTTCGTCGAGGCCATCGCCGAGCTTGCGGCCCAGCGCCCGGACCAGCTCGATCATGTCGCGCCGGACCAGCGGTTCGCCCCCGGTCAGGCGGATCTTGCTGACCCCGCGGGCGATAAACCCCAGTGCCAGCTTGTGCAGTTCTTCAAGGCTGAGCACGTCCTTGCGCGGCAGGAAGACTTGCGCTTCGGGCATGCAATAGGTGCAGCGCAAATCACAGCGATCGGTGACCGACAGCCGCAGATAGCTGATCCGGCGATTGAACTGGTCGATCAGGGGTGCGGCGCTGGTCATTCGAATGCCATTACCACAGGTCCGGCCCCGGCGTCATCCAAAGGCAGGTATTGCCCGGTGATCCCGGCCCCGCCCGCCAGATAGGCCAGCGCCGCCGCCTGTGCCGCCGCGCCGCCGCCTGACACCGCATTGACCCGCGCCGGAGCATGCTCGCGCGCCAGCATCTGCACCGCGGCCAGGCGCCAGCCGGTGTGGGTATAATCCGCTGCAGCGAAAGCGATCACCAGATCCTCCCCGACACGGGGAGGATTGAGCAGCGCAACCGCCTTTGATAGCCATTCCGCATGAAACGCCGCCGCCGCAGCGCTGGGCTCGATCGGCAGGACGCAAACCTCCAGCACTGCCATCAGCGCCGCTCGCGGCTGAGCGTCATGCCGATCTGTTCGCCGTTCTCGCTGATCGCCAGCTTGACGATCTTGACGCTGACGGCTTCAACCCGCGCGTCCTGAACGAACAGTGTGTCGCAGATGTGATCCGCCACCGCCTCGATCAGCTTGAAATGAACCCCCTCGGGCAGCGCGCCTGACGCCGCGAACTTGAGGTCCATATAGTTCTTGCTGGCTTCGAGCGGCGTATCGGGAGCGTAATGCGGCGCGGGCTTGAGCCGTACCGAGACGGTAAAGCGCAGCGGCTGCGGGCGGCCGGTTTCTTCCGAATAGATGCCCGTAAGCACGTCATGCTCAAACTCGGCGACTTCAAGGATCAGGCTGTCGGCCATTCAAGCGTTGCTCCACCGCGCGAAGATCGCGGTGGGCAGCAGGCGTCCGTCCTCGCCGTCCTCGCGCACCGCCAGATCGCCATGCTCCAGTTTGCCCGGCAGGTCGCGGAAAATTTCGTCCATTAGCCCGATCAATGCCAATGATGACATCCGCACCGCATAGACCGTGAGGAACAGGAACCGGCTGTCGGCATCGAGCAGGCGGCGGCAATCGGCCAGCAGGCCAGACAAGTGCTCCTCCAACCGCCAGACCTCGCCCTCGGGCCCGCGCCCGAATTTGGGCGGATCGAGCACGATCCCGTCATAGCGCTTGCCGCGCCGCACTTCGCGCGCAGCGAACTTGGCAGCATCATCGACAATCCAGCGCAGCGGACGGTCTGCAATCCCCGCCAGCTCGGCATTGGCGCGGGCCTGCGCGACCGATTTTTTGCTGGCATCGACGTGGGTGACCGGCCCGAACCGGCTCAACGCCTGGGTGCCGACGCCGGTGTAGCCGAACAGGTTGAGCGTGACCGCATCGTTCCGCCCGTCCAGCCGGTCACCCATCCAGTCCCACACCGGGGCCATATCGGGGAAGAAACCCAGATGCCGGAACGGGGTGCACTGCGCGGTGAACCTGGCCTCGCCCCAGCTGAGCGGCCAGCCATCGGGCGGCACCGCGCGGCTGCCATAGGCCCAGCGCCCGCCGCCATCTTCGTCGCTGCCGGGGACGAATTCGCCGTCGGCCTCCCAGCGTTCGAGCCGCGGGGTCCACATCGCCTGCGGTTCGGGGCGGATGAAGCTGTAGGGGCCATAGCGTTCGTATTTGCGGCCGTGCCCGCAATCGACCAGCCCGTAATCGGCCCAGCCCTCCCCCGTCATCACCACGGGATCTGGGATCAGTTCGGCCATCAGCCCCGCGCCGTGGCGTGGGCGGCCACATAGTCCGCGATCCCGGCATAATCGCCGGGCAGCTCCACAAAGCGTTCCTCGCGTTCGAACAGATCGCCAATCCGGCTGGGCAGCGAGGGCCGGCGGCCGGTGGCGCGTTCCACCGCGTCGCGGAATTTGGCCGGGTGCGCGGTGGCCAGCGTTACCACCGGAACTTCGCGTGGCAGGCCCGCCTCGCGGGCAGCATGAAGCCCGATCGCGGTATGCGGATCGAGCAGTTCGCCCGCCGCGTCCCAGGCCCAGCGGATCGCCTGCGCCATCTGATCGGCATCGGCGCGTGCGCTGGTGAACAGCCGGGCCGCGCCTTCGCGCTGCGCGTTGGTCAGCTGCATTGCCTTGGTCGCTTCGAAGCCCGCCATCTGCGCGGCCAGCGCGGCGCCATCGCGCCCGCCCAGATCGAACAGCAGGCGTTCGAAGTTGGACGAGACCTGGATATCCATCGACGGAGTGGCCGTCGGCGTGACGGTGCCGGCCGAATAGTCCCCGGTGCTGAGCGCGCGGTGGAGGATATCGTTGACGTTGGTCGCCACGATCAGCCTGGCCACCGGCAGGCCCATTTGCGCCGCGACATAGCCTGCGAAGACATCGCCGAAATTGCCGGTTGGCACGGCAAAGGCAACCTGACGGTGCGGCGCGCCCAGTTGCAGCGCGCTGGCGAAATAGTAAACCACCTGCGCCATCAACCGCGCCCAGTTGATCGAATTGACCGCGCCAATGGCAAACCGGCCGGTCATCGCGGTATCATTGAACATCCGCTTCACCATCGCCTGAGCATCGTCGAACGAGCCGTCGATCGCAATGTTGTGAACATTGGGCGCCAGCACCGTGGTCATCTGGCGGCGCTGCACATCGGACACCCGGCCCTTGGGGTGGATCATGAAGATGTCGATTCTGGCGCGGCCCGCCACGGCATCGATCGCCGCCGATCCGGTATCACCCGAGGTGGCCCCGACAATCGTCAGCGGATCGCCGCCGCGGCCCCGGAATTCCTCGAATAACAAGCCCAGCAGTTGCAGCGCCACGTCCTTGAACGCCAGCGTCGGCCCATGGAACAGTTCGAGCAGCCAGTTCTGTTCATCGAGCTGCTTGAGCGGCGTGACCGCCTTGTGGGCGAAGCGGCCATAGGCGATCGTGGTCAGCGCGCGCAGGCGTTCGGGGGTGAGGCTTGTCCCGATAAAGGGCTGCATCACCCGCGCCGCCAGCTCGGCATAGGGCAGTCCGGCCATCGCCGCGATCTCGGCAGCTGAGAAGCGCGGCCACGCGCGCGGCACATAAAGCCCACCATCGCTGGCAAGGCCCGCCAGCGTGGCCTGTTCGAAATCGAGCACCGGAGCGCTGCCGCGGGTGGAGACATATTCCATGGTGGCCGGGCGTTAGCGGGCCGGGGCGCAATTGAAAACCCCGCGCGGGTGCGCCCGCTTATCGAAAATTGCTATGCGGAAAGCCGTTTGCGCAGCGCCAGGCCGTAAATCACCAGCGCGGTAGCTGCGAACAGGAACCACTGGAACGCATAGGACAAGTGGTTGTTGGGCAGGTCTTTGGGATCAGGGCGGGCATTCGCCTCAAGCCCGGCAAGCGGCGCGTCGACAAACAGCCGCGCCGGAGCAGCAATGCCCTCAGCGACAATCCCGCCGATTGCGCCGCCAGCCCATTGTCTTGGCGCAAAGTCACGTGACCAGCCGAGCACGATTTCGGCCTTGCCACCATCCGCAAGGGTGCAGGCCACCATGTGCGACCACCCCGACTCGCCTTTCGCATTGCGGCCCGAGAGCGGTTGATCGGCGGCGGGCGCGCGGCAATCGATGCGGCTGTGGCGGAACAACAGTTGCTCCGCATCGGCCTTCGTGCGCGGCCACGGCACATCCGCATTCATCCCCTGTGCAGCGGCATAGCGCTGCTGCAGGAGCGCCTTCTGATGCAGCCGGTCAAGCTGCCAGAACCCCAGCCGCACCATCACGCCAACTGCCGCCAGTACCAGCAACGTGGGGATAATCGGAATACGTTTCAGGGTCATTCGGGTCTGATGTCCTTGCCGGTCGCTTCAATCGCCTTGCGCTGGAATTCGGCGTAAAGCAGCGCGGCCTTGGTAACGCGTAGCCCCCAGATCGTTGCGCCAAGGATCACCGGCGCCCACAGCACCAGATGCACCCACAGCGGTGGCTCAAATGTCAGCTGCACCCACAGCACCGGGCCGACCACCAGCGCGCCGATCACCATGGTCAGGAACGCCGCCGGGCCATCGCCAACGTTGAAGGCTTGGTAATCCAGCCCGCAAGTGCCGCACTTGGGCGCAAACCCGGTCAGTCCGGAAAACAGCCCCTTGGCACCGCAACGCGGGCACAGTGCAAAAAAGGCAGCCGCGGCCAAGCCGGGCTGCCCATTTGCGAGTGGTGTTTCGTCGGTCAAATCAGTGGACCGGATGGCCCCAACCACCCCAGACATAGATGGCGACGAACAGGAACAGCCACACCACATCGACGAAGTGCCAGTACCACGCAGCCGCTTCGAAGCCGAAGTGCTGGCGCGGCGTGAAATCGCCGTTGTAGGTGCGCTTGAGGCAGACGATCAGGAAGATCGTGCCGATGATCACATGGAACCCGTGGAACCCGGTCGCCATGTAGAACGCGCTGCCATAAGTGTTCTTGCCGAAATCGAACGGCGCGTGGGCATATTCGTAAGCCTGGATGAAGCTGAACAGAACGCCCAGAATGATGGTCATCCACAGGCCCTTCTTGAGGCCTTCGCGGTCACCATGGATCAGGCTGTGGTGCGCCCAGGTGACGGTGGTGCCCGAACACAGCAGGATCAGCGTGTTGAGCAGCGGCAGATCGAACGGATCCATCACCGCTTCGATCGCCTTGGGCGGCCATTGCCCGGCCACCACTTCGGCGATTGTCGATGGGAACAGCGAAAAATCGAAAAAGGCCCAGAACCAGCCGACGAAGAACATCACTTCGGAAGCGATGAACAGGATCATGCCGTAACGCAGATGCAGCTGCACCACCGGGGTGTGGTGGCCTTTGTGCGCTTCGGCCACAACCTTGGTCCACCACATGAACATGGTCAGCAGGATTCCGGCCATCCCCAGCGGGAACACCAGTTTGCCTGCCGCGATATTGTGCATGAACAGAACCAGCCCGCTGGTCATGGTCAGCGCCGAGAGCGAGCCTACGAACGGCATGATATCAGGATCGAGGATGTGGTACTGGTGGTTGATCTTGCCGGCCATGATCGTATCAGGTCCCTGTTGTCGTAAGTGGCCGGCAGGCTGCCCCACCGGCGTCAATTGCAATTGGCCCTTATCGCGCAGGGCGCGGCTGGTCCAGTGCCTTTGCAGCCTGTTTCCCCGTTGCAGCCGATTGATCGACCGAGACGTGGAAAGTGTAGCTCAAAGTGATCTGCTTGACCTGCGCGGCATCGGGATCATCAAGGATCGCCGGATCGACATAAAAGTTCACCGGCATGGTGATCTTCTGCCCCGCCTGCAGCGTCTGCTGGTTGAAGCAGAAGCACTGGATCTTCATGAAATAGCGCGCCACATATTCGGGCTCGACATTGAAGCTGGCGATCCCGGTGATCGCCCGGTCGGACAGGTTCTGCGCGCTGTAATACGCCATCTTGCGTTCGCCGAGGCGCATTTCCTGGGTGATCTGATCGGGGCCAAAGCGCCACGGCATCCCGGCCTCGACATTGCCATCGAAACGCACCGAGATGGTCTGGCTGGCGATCTTGACCGCGCCCGCCTGTGCTTCGCTGGCGCGCTGGGTGGTGCCGCCAAAGCCGGTCACCTGGCAGAACAGCCGGTAGAGCGGCACCGAGGCGAACCCGAGGCCGAGCATCGCCAGCGCGACCCCGCCCGCAATCATGGCAACGCGGCGATTGCGATAGCGCGCGCCGGACACAGTCGTGGTCACGGTCAGTGCAGCCGCTTGACGATGGTGATGGCGAAGAACAGCACCACCAGCGCGCCCAGCACCAGTGCCAGCGCATTGTTGCGGCCGCGGATGATGCGGCGGCGTTGTTCCATCGGATCGGGTGTCTGGTCGCTCATGCGTGGACTCCAAGGATCAGTCGATCAGCCACCAATGCGCCGAACAGTGCAAATAGGTAGATGACCGAAAAGGCAAACAGCCGTTTTTCGGCCGCCATGTCCATATCGTTGGCGGCGGTGCGGAAGGTGGCAACCTTGATGCTGAGGAACAGGAATATGGCCCCCAGCAGTAGCGCGCTGAGGCCATAGATCCAGCCGGTCAACTCCAGCAGGAACGGCGCCACGGCGATCGGCAGCAGCAGCACGGCATAGATCAGGATCTGGCGCCGCGTGCTCTTGTGTCCGGCCACCACTGGCATCATCGGCACGCCGGCAGCGGCATAGTCGGTCTCGACAAACAGCGCGAGCGCCCAGAAATGCGGCGGGGTCCAGAAAAAGATGATCGCGAACAACAGGACCGGCATCAGC
Organism: Novosphingobium sp.; assembly: GCF_031417815.1. Taxonomy (GTDB): domain Bacteria; phylum Pseudomonadota; class Alphaproteobacteria; order Sphingomonadales; family Sphingomonadaceae; genus Novosphingobium. The sequence continues at coordinate 89,354 of NZ_JANOWI010000015.1, forward strand.
GTCACATCGCCGGTTGCAGCGATCCAGCCGATCATCGGCGGAAAGGCCCCTGCCCCGCCGCCGATCACGATGTTCTGCGGTGTGCGCGGCTTGAGCCAGATGGTATAGACTACCGCGTAGTAAACGATTGACACCGCCAGGATCGCGGCGGCCAGCCAGCCAACCCCCAGCCCCATCACGATCACCGAGCCGACCGACAGCGCGATCCCGAAATCGCGCGCCGCGCTGCGCTCCATCCGCCCGGCCGGCAGCGGGCGATTGGCGGTACGCTTCATCTTGGCATCGAGATCGGCTTCCCACCACTGGTTGAGCGCGGCCGCACCGCCGGCCCCCACCGCGATGCACAGGATCGCCACGAAACCGATCACCGGATCGACACCCGTCGGCGCGGCCAGCATCCCGCACAGCCCGGTGAAGATCACCAGGCTCATCACCCTAGGCTTGGTCAGCGCCAGGAAATCGCGCCAATCGGCGGGCAGCGGCAGTGTGGAGGCGGAAGTTGCGGTCATGAGTCTCGCGCGGCCTATAGGCGGGTTACCGCCCCCTAGGAAGTGATCAAAAGGGACTTCCGGCGATTCTGCGATCACGCACCGCTTCGGGGTCCTGGCGGGCGGCAAGATCGAACGGGGCCAGCTCTGCCGGGACAAACCAGTGCAGCTCATTCCCCAACCACGCCGACCATGCCGCCTGCGCCACCGCATCGGGACTAATCACCCGTAGCGGCCCGTCGCTGGGCAGCTGCGCCTTTTCTTCAGCTGACAGCATCCCGGTATCGATGATGCCGGGAATAAGGTCAGCCGCGCGAACGCCGTGCGCCGCCAGTTCGACCGACAGCGCCTCGGTCAACCCGCGCACCGCGAACTTGGTGGCCGAATAGACCGCCATGCCCTGCTGGCCAAAAATGGCGGAGGCCGAGGCCGTGGTCAGGCACAGCGAACCCGGCGTGCGGCACAGCAGCGGCAGCGCCGCGTGGATCAGGCTCATCCCGCCCAGCAGGTTGACCTCGACCAGGCGCTGGACCTTGTCCCATGCCATGTCGGCAAACAGCCCCTTGGCATCGATCCCGGCGTTGTTGTGGAGCACATCGAGCCGCCCGGCGACCGCGTCAAAGGCCGCCACCGCACTCAGCACTGCGGCCCGGTCGGTCACATCCAGTGCCAGGGTCCAGACCTGCGTTCCAAGCTCGTCCGCCAGCCGCGCCAGCCCCGCCGCATCACGGTCAAGCGCGCCGACCAGCCAGCCCTGCCCGGCAAACAGCTGCGCCGTGGCCCGGCCAATGCCCGATGCCGCGCCGCTGATCAGGATCGCACGGCGGGGTTCGTTTGCAATATCGTCCATGGTCGTCACAGCCTTTCCAGCCAGTCGAGCAGCAGCGTATTGACCTCGTTGGGGCGTTCCTGCTGGGTCCAGTGGCCCACCCCGGCCAGCACGTGGCCTTCGACTTTGGGCGCAAACATCCGCATCATCGCGACCGGATCAGCCACCGCGCCGAACAGCGTGGTGGCGGGATCGCGGGTGCCGCCGATGAACAGGCACGGCTGTTCAAGCTGCTTGCCCTGCATCGGTTTAAGCCATTCATAGTCGCGTTCATGATTGCGATAGCGGTTCAGCGGCCCGCGAAAGCCCGAGGCCTTGAATTCGGCTTCGTAGTAATCGAGATCTTCGCTGGTCAGCCATGGCACTGGTTGCGGCTGCGGCAAATCCTGCAGGAACGTGGCGCCGGCCGGCTTGTTCCAATAGTCACCCGGCGGCACATCACCCGAGATCGAGTACATCATCGTTTCGACAAAACGGCGCGGATCGGCCTCCGCCTCGGCTTCGGCTACCCCCGGTTGCTGGAAGTATTCCTGATAGAAAAACCGGCCCTGGCTGGTGAAATGTTCACGGAACACCTCGGTAAACGGGCGCTGCGGCGCACCCGAGAACGGCACCGAGAGTCCGGCCACCGCGCGCACCCGTCCCGGGTTGGTGAAAGCGGTGTTCCACACGATCGGCGCGCCCCAATCGTGGCCGATCAGCACCACCGGCTGGTCGGGCGAAAGGAAATCGGCCAGCCCGATCAGATCGCCCGCGATCGCCTCCAGCGTGTAATTCTCGACCCGTGGCGGCTTGTCGCTGCCGCCATAGCCGCGCACATCGATGGCGCAGGCGGTGAACCCGGCCTTGGCGACCGGGCCCAATTGATGGCGCCACGAATACCAGCTTTCGGGAAAGCCGTGGACCATGATGACCAGCGGCGCATCACCGGCCGTTGGGCCTTCGATCGCGCAGCGCAACCGCACCCCGCCGACGTCGATCATCAGAAACTGCGGCATTGCGTGTCTCCCAACGAAAACGCCCCGACCTTGAGGGCCGGGGCGCTTCGTGTCCAGTGCGGACCGGTTTAGCCTAGTGTTGATCCTTGTCGTCGATCACCGGCAGCGTTTCGAACTGGTGGAACGGCGGCGGGCTGGACAGGGTCCATTCGAGCGTGGTCGCGCCTTCACCCCAATAATTGCCTTCAGCCTTCTTGCCCATGGTGAAGGCATAGATGATGTTGACGAAGAAGATCAGGATCGAGCTCGCCATCACCAGATAGCCCAGCGACGACCAGTGGTTCCAGTATTCATAGGCCGGGGCATAGTCCGGATAGCGGCGCGGCATGCCCTGCAGACCAAGGAAGTGCTGCGGGAAGAAGATCATGTTCACACCCACGAAGAATATCCAGAAGTGCAGGTGCGCCAGGAATTCGCTGTGCATCTTGCCGCTCATCTTGGGGAACCAGTAATAGAACCCGCAGAACAGCGCCGTCACCGCGCCAAGGCTGAGCACATAGTGGAAATGCGCCACCACGAAGTAGGTATCGTGGACCACATCGTCGATCCCGCCGTTGGCGAGGTAGACGCCGGTTACGCCGCCGACGGTGAACAGGAAAATGAAGCCGATCGCCCAGACCATCGGGCTCTTGAATTCGATCGAGCCGCCCCACATCGTTGCGATCCAGCTGAAGATCTTGATGCCGGTGGGCACCGCGATCACCATCGTGGCGAGCGTGAAATACATCTTGGTATCGAGCGTCATGCCGGTGGTGAACATGTGGTGCGCCCACACCACGAACCCGACCACGCCGATCGCAACCATCGCGTAAGCCATGCCGAGGTAGCCGAAAATCGGCTTTTTCGAGAAAGTCGAGATCACCTGGCTGACGATGCCGAAGCCCGGCAGGATCATGATGTACACTTCGGGGTGGCCGAAGAACCAGAACAGGTGCTGGTAAAGCACCGGATCGCCGCCGCCTTTGGCATCGAAGAAGGTGGTCGAGAAATTGCGGTCGGTGATCAGCATGGTGATCGCCGCCGCCAGCACCGGCAGCGCCAGCAGTAGCAGGAATGCGGTGACCAGCACCGACCACACGAACAGCGGCATCTTGTGCAGCGTCATGCCCGGTGCGCGCATGTTGAAGATGGTGGTGATGAAGTTGATCGCCCCCATGATCGATGCAGCACCGGCAAGGTGGAGCGAGAAGATCGCAAAGTCAGTGGCCGGCCCGACCGAGCCGTAGGTCGACAGCGGGGCATAGGCGGTCCAGCCGATACCCGCACCGTTACCGGTCGAATCGCCGGGCACGAAGGCCGAGATCATCAGGCTGCTGAAGCCCGCGACGGTCAGCCAGAACGAGATGTTGTTCATCCGCGGGAAGGCCATGTCGGGCGCGCCGATCATCAGCGGCACGAACCAGTTGCCAAAGCCGCCGATAATCGCCGGCATGACCATGAAGAACACCATGATCAGCCCGTGCGCGGTGATCAGCACGTTCCACAGGTGCAGTTGCGCATCGAAATTGGCATTGGGCTCGCCCAGGAACGCGGCAACAGTGCCCAGCACCTGGATGCCCGGCTGGTTGAGTTCCCAGCGCATCAGGCCCGAAACCGCGCCGCCGATGACCCCCGCGAAAATCGCGAAAATCAGGTAGAGTGTGCCGATATCCTTGTGGTTGGTCGACATGAACCAACGTTTGAAAAATGTCGGCTTGTGATCATGCTCGGCATGATGGTCTTCGATGTGGGCCTGGAACTGTTCGGCGGTAGTGGCCATGGGATGCAACCTTCTTTGGCTCGATGTCTTTGATGCGCTTAGCGGGCAGGCTTGCCGGCTTCGGCAGGCTTGGCGCCAGCGGCAGGCTCGGCAGCGGCCGGGGCTTTGGGAAGCCCGTCAATCGTGCCGCCCTGGGCGATCACCCAGGCGTTGTATTTGTCACGCGGGAGCGCTTCGATCACGATCGGCATATAGCCGTGCCGCGCGCCGCACAGTTCGCTGCACTGGCCGAAATAGACACCCGGCTTTTCGATCCGGAACACCCGTTCGTTGAGGCGGCCCGGCACGGCATCGATCTTGAGCCACAGCGACGGCATGGCAAACGCGTGGATCACGTCTGCACCGATCGACTGGAGGCGGATATCCTCACCCGCCGGCAGGACCATGCGGTTGTCGACCGCCAGTTGCTGGGGGCCATCGGCATCGGTGCGGAACCGTTCGCCGGCCTGCGCCACGTCCTTTTCCTTGAGCAGGTTCGAGATCACTTCGAACCCGCCATTATCGGGATAGGTATAGGTCCAGTACCACTGGTTGCCGGTCGCCTTGACGGTCAGCGTATTCTTGCCCGGATCCTTGAACTGGGCTTTCAGCAGGCTGACCGACGGCACCGCGATAGCGACGAGAATGAGGATCGGAATGCCCGACCACACCACTTCGAGCAACGTGTTGTGCGCTGTTTTCGATGGCACCGGATTGGCGCGCTTGTTGAAGCGGATCATCACGTAAAGCAGCAACAGCATCACAAAAGCGGTGATCACGACCATCACCCAAACGAGGCCGATGTGCATGGTGTTGGCTTGCTGCCCCGTTGGCGAGAACTGCTGCTGGACGTCGATCGCGCCGGAAATCGGCATGCCGACGCCTTCGACCGGTGCCATCGGGGTATAGCCGCCCGGGGCGACCTTGAACTTGGGATCGTTGGGATCGACCGCCGGAGCAGCCGGAGCTGCGGCCGGCGCAGCTGCCTTGGCGGCGGGCGCCGGCGCGGCTTTGTCAGCTGCCGCTGCGGCAACCGCCGCATCGACGCCAACGGTAGCGGCAGCAGCCGGGGCATTGGCGGCAGGTGTGGCCCCCGCCGCCGCGGCGCCGACCAGTAGGGCCAGCGACAGCCCGATTGCCTTGATTGCGCTTCCCGCGGTGCGGGCCGATGTGTGACTGATCGTCATCGTTGCTTTTGCTTTCGCCCTCTTGCTATCCTGGACCCGGTTCGGAGCCAGCCGCGGTGCGGTGGTCCCAACCCCATGGAATCTCGAAATCAGGCGGCCTATACGCGCGCTGTACGGGCACCTCAAGCGCCTCTAGGGGAAATTTTGTTGGCGCGACAAAACATCTAGGTTCCACGCTTTGCCGATTATCGAAAGGTCAGGGGTAAAAATGCAGGACGAAGACGTTCTTGCCGAGTTTCGCGCCAGCAAGGCATTGCTGGAAGGGCATTTTCTGCTCTCGTCGGGTCGCCACAGCGCGCATTACCTGCAATGTGCACGGGTGCTGGCCGATCCGATGCGCGCCGGAAGACTGGCCGAAGCGCTGGCATCGCGGATCCCCCGCGATCTGCGCCGCGACATTGCCAAGGTGGTTTCCCCGGCGATGGGCGGGGTAATCATCGGTCACGAAATGGGGCGCGCGCTGGGGGTCGAAGCGGTGTTCGTCGAACGCCCGGAGGGCACGTTCGAACTGCGCCGCGGCTTCACCATCGAACCGGGCGAAAAGGTGCTGATGGTCGAAGACGTGGTCACCACCGGGCTGTCGAGCCGCGAAGCGATTCGCGCGATCGAGGCCGCGGGCGGCGAAGTGATCGCGGCTGCGGCGCTGGTCGATAGGTCTGCCGGTTCGGTCGATCTGGGCATTCCCTTCTTCCCGCTGATCGCCATCAGCTTCCCCACCTATGCCACCGATGAACTGCCGCCCGAACTGGCGGCAACACCGGCGGTGAAGCCGGGGAGCAGAGTGAAGCCGTGATTCCAAGCCGCCTCCGCCTTGGCGTGAACATCGATCATGTAGCCACGATCCGCAACGCGCGCGGCGGGGGTCATCCCGATCCGGTACGTGCGGCCGAGATCGTTGCGGCTTGCGGCGGCGACGGGATCACCGCGCATTTGCGTGAGGACCGCCGCCATATCCGCGATGAGGACCTCGCCCGGATCCAGGCCGCCACCAATCTCCCGCTCAATCTCGAAATGGCGGCGACCGAGGAAATGCTCGAGATCGCGCTGCGCCACAAACCGCACGCCGCCTGCATCGTCCCCGAACGGCGCGAGGAGCGCACCACCGAGGGCGGGCTCGATGCCGCTGGGCAGCACAACCGGCTCTATCCGCTGGTCCAGCGGCTCAGCGATGCGGGGATCCGCGTCAGCCTGTTCATCGCCCCCGATGAGCGCCAGATCGAAGCGGCGATGCGGCTGAAAGCCCCGGTGGTGGAACTGCACACCGGCGAATATGCCCATGCGACCGGCGAAGCGGTGGCGACCGAGCTGCGGCGTCTGGCCGAGATGGCCGCACTGGCCGTCAAGAACGGGATCGAACCCCACGCCGGCCACGGGCTGACGTACGAGAACGTCCAGCCGGTCGCCGCGATCCCGCAGCTGGCCGAGCTCAACATCGGCCATTACCTGATCGGCGAGGCGATCTTTTGCGGGCTGGAACCGGCGGTGCTGCGGATGCGCGAACTGATGGATGCGGCGCGGTGATCCTCGCCATCGGCTCTGACCTCTGCAATATCGACCGCATCCAGGCCTCGCTCGACCGCTTTGGCGAGCGGTTCGAGAACCGCGTCTTCACCGAAGTCGAGCGCGCCAAAGCCGCGCGCCGTTCGTTCACCAAGGCCGGGACGCTGGCCAAGCGCTTTGCCGCCAAGGAGGCCTTTTCCAAGGCGGTCGGCACCGGGTTCAAGGCCGGGGTGTTCATGAAGGACATCGGCGTGGTCAATGCCCGGTCGGGCGCGCCGACGCTGCAGCTCACCGGCGGGGCCGCCGCGCGGCTTGCCAGCATCGTTCCCGAAGGCCATGAGGCCGTGATCCATCTGACATTAACGGACGACCACCCATGGGCGCAGGCCTTCGTGGTTATCGAGGCCCGCAAAACGTGACCGAATCGACCAGTTCCCTGCCTGAAATCGCATCCCCCGCTGTGCCACCTGCCGATCCGCCTGCCGCGGCCGAGGCCGTGCGTGCCGACGAAACCAGCGAAGATACCGGCCCGCCGCTGGACTGGGTGGGCGAGATCCGCGGGCTATTCTGGATGCTGTTCGCGGTGCTGACGTTCCACAGCTTCATCGCCAAGCCGTTTTACATTCCCTCGATCTCGATGATGCCCAACCTCTTGGTGGGCGACCGGCTGGTGGTATCGAAATTTCCCTATGGCTGGAACTGGGCTTCGGCCAGCTTTCACGTGCTGCCGCGCGGCACCCGGCGGGTACTGGCGGGCACGCCGCAATACGGCGACATCGTGATCGTGGTGCCGCGCAACCGCACCGACGATCTGATCAAGCGTGTGGTTGCCTTGCCGGGCGACCGGATCGCGGTGGTCAACGGCCAGATCGTGCTCAACGGCCAGGCCGTGCCGCAAGCGGTCGAGCCCGATCTGCAACTACCCGCCGATCCTAACCTCAAATGCGATGATCGCGCGGTGGCCTATTATTGCTACGAGGAATTCGGGCGCTTCATCACCACGTTGCCATCGGGCCGCAAGGTGCTGGAATTGCCGACCTTGCGCGAAACCATGCCCAATGGCGCAACCTATCTGGTCATCAAGGACAAGGTCGATCCCGAGGCCGACAACTTCGCCGAGATCACCGTGCCCAAAGGCCACGTGTTCCTGATGGGGGATAACCGCAACCATTCGGCCGACAGCCGCTTTCCCACCTGGCGCGATGGGCTGGGCGGGCCGGTGCCGCTTTCGGACGTGGGCGGGCGCGCCGAATTCATCACTTTCTCGCTCGATGGCGAACAGCGCGGCGATCCGCTGTCAATCTGGAATTCCTTGCGCCCGGGCCGTTCGTGGACCAGCCTGCGCCCGGTCCACATCGTGAAAGACAAGTGATGGCACCGGCCAAGTCCCGCTCTCCCCGCGCGCCCAAACCCAAATCTGGCGCCGAAAGCGATCACGCCGGGCCGACCGACATCACCGATCCCCTGATCCGCACCGAGGCCAAGCGCGCCGCTGTGTGGCTGGGCATGGCCGCGCTGCTGGTGCTGACAATCTATCTGGCCCAGCCGCTGCTGGTGATTTTTGGTGGGATGGTGTTTGCCGCAATGATCGATGGCGGCGCGCGGCTGTTGGGCCGGGTGCTGCCGATCGGGCGCGGCTGGCGGGTCACCATCGTGCTGGTGCTGGCCGTTGCTTTCCTCGCCTGGGTAGCGATGTTCGCCGGCACCCAGATCACCGCCGAAGCCGCGCAGTTGCCCGGCATCATCAAGACCCAGGCCTTCAAGTTCGCTGATTGGCTGCAATTGCAGGGGGTCAAGTTCGAAACCCAGTCGCTCAGCGGGCTGATCGACAAGGCGGTGGGCGGCGTAAGCCAGCTGACCAGCGCGGTCGGCGGGGTGATCGGCGCTTTCACCACCGCCTTTCTGATCGCCGTGATGGCGATCTATTTCGCGCTCGAACCGCAACTTTACCGGCGCGGCTTCGCCTGGCTGTTGCCGCTGGGTGAGCGCGAACACTTCGAAGGCACCGCCACGATCATGGGCAAGACCCTGCGGCGGCTGCTGGCGGGGCGCTTGCTGGGGATGGGGATCGAAGGCGTGGCCACCTGGTTCCTGTTGGCGGGCTATGGCGTGCCGATGGCGGGCCTGCTGGGCCTGCTCACCGGGCTGCTCGCCTTCCTGCCCAATATCGGTGCGCCGATTTCGGGAGCGCTGATGATCATGGTCGGCTTTTCAGGCGGGGCCGAAATGGGGCTCTACTGCGCGATCGTCTATGTTGTGGTGCAAGTGGTCGATGGCAACATCATCGTACCGATGGTAGCCAAGCGTACCGCCGATCTGGCCCCGGCACTGGTGCTCGGCGCGCAGCTGATCATGGGCGCACTGTTTGGCCTGCTTGGCCTGATGCTGGCCGATCCGCTGGTGGCGATGATCAAGGTCGCGCTGGAACGCCAATCCGAACGCAACGAAGAAGCCGGGTGAAACGTGGCGCGCAAGTTTCTCTATGTAGTTGCTATTTTGATCGCGCTGTTCATCGGCGCGCGGATTGCGCTGGGGTTCTTCCCGCAGCAGCTCACCCGTCTGACGCTTGAGCCAACCAGCCGGTTCGAACCGCAACCGGTGCTGGCCAGCAATGCCTATGCCGATCCGGCGCTGTGGCTTTCGCGCCCGGGCATTACCGGCGAAGACCCGGCGCGCTGGACGCCCGAAGGGTTCGTGCCCGATGGCCCGCCGATTGATGCGGCGGTGTTCTTCATCCACCCCACCACCTACCTCAAGCGCGATCACTGGAACGCACCGCTGGATGATGCCGATGCGCTGAAATTCGCGCGTGTGGTGACCCGCGCCAATGCCAGCGTGTTCGGCCGCGCCGGCGAGGTATGGGTGCCGCGTTATCGCCAGGCCACGATCGGCGCGTTCGTTTCCGACAAGCCCGAAGCGCGCCAGGCGCTCGATCTGGCCTATGCCGATGTCGCCCGTGCCTTTGACCTGTTCATCGCCGCGCAGCCCGCTGGCCGACCGATCGTGATCGCCGGGCACAGCCAGGGCTCCTACCTTGCCAAGCGGTTGACCGAGGACAAGATCGCCGGCACCCCGCTCGCCGCGCGGCTCGTGGCGGTCTACGCGATCGGCTGGGTGGTCGATCCCGCTCAGGACTTGCCGCGGATGAAGCTGCCGGCCTGCGCCGCAGCCGATCAGGCGGGTTGCGTGATCAGCTATCTGACCTTTGCCGATCAGGCCGATGTTGCGATGATGCGCGATGCCTATCGCCGCTTGGCCGGCGGCGCGGCCGCGCAGGCCACGCAGATCCTGTGTTCCAATCCGCTGACCGGCGGCCTGGGCGGATCAGCCCTGGCCGCCGCGAATATTGGCGCAATCGTCCCTGATGTGACAATGCAAAGCGCCAAGGTGACGCCCGGGCTGGTCGGCGCGGCCTGCGCCGCTGATGGCACCCTGCGGATTGGCGAAGGTCCGGATATGGGTCCGTTCGTGCTCCCCGGCGGTAACTATCACATCTATGATTACGCGCTCTACTGGACCAACCTGCGTCAGGATTTTGCGCGGCGGGTAGCGGCATGGCAAGCGCGCCGTTGATCACCACCCTGGCTGCCGAATTTCGCGAGCGCCTGCCCGCAGGCGGCGCGCTGATGGCACTGGATCTTGGCACCCAGACCATCGGCACCGCTTTTTGCGATGCGGGCTGGCGCTTTGCCTCGCCCGGCAAGACGCTGAAGCGCCGCAAGTTCGGTGCCGACCGCGAGGCCCTGGCGGTGCTGGTGGACGAACGCAGCGTGGCTGGCGTGGTGATCGGCCTGCCGCTCAACATGGACAGCTCCGAAGGGCCGCGCGCGCAATCCAGCCGGGCCTATGCCCGCAACCTCTCGGCCGCGCTTAGCCTGCCGATCCTGTTGTGGGACGAACGCTGGTCCACCGCCAGCGCGGCCAGCGCGCTCATCGCGCAGGACATGAGCCGTGCCCGGCGCGCGACGCGGATCGATGCCGCCGCCGCCGCGGTAATCTTGCAAGCCGCGATCGACGCTTTGACGGGCAGCGCCTAACCCGCCAGTTCGGCGCGGCGCGCGCGGGCTTCCATCGCCACCAGCCGGCTGCCACAATTTTCGGCCCGGGCCCATAGCGTGTCGCGCGCTCCCGGATCGCTATCGCGCCCCGCCAGCGCATCGAAGGCGACCAGCCGCAACCGGTCACTAGGGTGGCGCAGGGCAAAGCGCTCCGCCAGATCAAGCGCCGCTTCGCTGCCCAGCCCCACCGCCACGCGCAGCAGCGCCTGGCTGGGAGTGGGCGAGAGCATCGCGGCGATCGTGCCGCCCTCAAGATCGAACTTGTACTGATCGCACCAGTCCTGCACGGCATGGGTGTGCATGATGTTGAGCGAGACCGACAGAGTGTCTGCGGGTAGCTGCGCGTGGACATCGTGATTAGCGCGGTAAAGCTGGATCTTGCCCTGCTCCAGCCGCGCCCGCTCGATGAATTTGAGCGAGGCGACCGGCTCGCCGCGCCAGCCGTCCACCGCTTCGAAATCGTACTCGTAATAGTCGCTCCAGTACCCCGGCCCGAAGTAGCCGAGCGTCAGGAAGTTGAAGTTGTGATCGTGCGGCAGGCCGATCGCGAAAGCCGCATCGCCGCTGGCCCGCACCATGTGCTCACCCGCCGAGGGCCAGATATTGGCGCGGATGAAGAATTGCCCCTGCGGCGGAACCAGCATCACCACCTGCGGGCCATAGGCATTGCTCAGCCCATCCCCGTTGTGACGGCGCGCCAGTTCCTCGATCAGGATGTCGCCCAGAAAATGCTGGTCGTTGCCCAGCCGCCGCAGCCAACGCGCGGCATGATCGAGGCTGCCTGGGTCGAGCGGATCGAACCCGCTGGTGTTCAGGGCATCGCGCACTTCGGCAAGCGTGGCGACTTCGGCATCGGCGATGTCAAGAACCAGCGGCATCAAGCAATCCCTTCCAGCTGCGGATAGGCCTCAATCAACTGCGCGCGCAGAGCCCCGGCGGGCGCGGCCAGCGGATCTTCGGCGCGTCCCGCGATCCGGCACAAGGAGGCAAAGCCGGTGGCGGTATCGAGCCCAAGGCATTCCTTGAGCGATTGCCAGCGCAGCGATTGACCCGCCTCTTCCTCGGCCATCGCCGCCAGCAGCGGCGCCGCATCGCTGCGCCCCATCCGGCCAAGCAGCGCTGCCGCCAGCTCCAGCCGGGTCTCACGCGGGCTGGCGGCGGCTTGGGCGATGAAGCGGCCATCGGCCAGGCCATATTCGCGGGTCAGCGCGCCGCCTGCCTCCCTGCGCTGCAGCCGCAACAGGACCAGCGGGGCGTCAAGCGCCGTGATCATGCGGCATTGCTCGCCGCTGTTGCGGTGCAGGCATTGGCCCGGCTCAAGTCGCAGCTCCTCGCTGTCGAGATCGGCACCACCGGGCCGCATCGCGCGCAAGCTAACCAGCTTCGCCGCGCCGCTGCCCGCCAGAATGCGCTCGTGCAACTGGCCGGGCGCGAAGGTTACGCTGGATGCGGGCCGCTGGCGCGACAGACCGACAGGATCGAGCACCTGAACGCTCAGCGCTGCCCCGCCGCCAGTGCACAGCACCAGTGTGGCCGACTGATCATCAGCATAGTGGCGCAGCGGCACCGCCCCCAGCGGATGCTGGCCAAGCGCCGCGACCAGCGGATCGATCAGCCTTGCGATCAGCGCCCCGGCCATCGGGTCAGCCGGATCGAACAGGGCCGCAAGTCCATTTTGTGCGGCAAGCTTGGCCCCCTGGCTGAAGGCCTCGAAATCGCTTTCGATCTGCCGCACCAGCGCGCTTTCACGCCACTGCGCGATTGCCCCACCAAGCGCATCGTGGGCAAGCTGCTGCGGAGCCGGATCGCTCCGCAGCGCCAAAAGATCCGGGTGGATCGCCATCCTGATTGCCCCGCTCAGGGCTGGATCAGCCGTTCGTAGACGAACACCATCATGATGATCACGGTATCATCGTTGCCGGCCTGGCCGGGCTGAAACAGGCTGCCAAAAGCGGCGGTCAGGGTGTTAAGATCGGGCAAGGCCGAAATATCGATTTTGGGCAGATTCATGGCAGTTCCCTCTGGTTGTAGGCAGCGAAGCAAGTGCACCCCGCGGCGACCAAGCTGCGCAGGAGAAGGCCCGGGTTTGAAATTAAAAGATTGTAATCGGGCCTTGGCAGCAGCACACAAGCGCCCATGAATGCCCCGGATTCCGCTCCTCCGCCGTTTGCCATGCCGCCCGGTTTCGTGTTCGATCCGGCACGCGCCGTCAGGGGCATGGGCCGCCATGGCCACGGCGGCTGGCTGGGGTTTGACTATCACGCCCACGGGCCCGACTGGGTTGAACTGATGCTGCCATGGCGCGAAGAGCTGGTCGGCGTGGCCGAAACCGGCGTGCTGGCATCGGGTCCGATCATCAGCCTGATGGACAATGCCACATCGATGTCGGTCTGGACGGTGGCAGAACGCTTCACCCCGCATGCCACGCTGGACCTGCGGGTCGATTACATGCGCGCGGCGGTGCCGGGCAAGACCATCATCGGGCGCGGCGAATGCTACAAGCTGACCCGCACCATCGCCTTCATTCGCGGCGTTGCCTATGACGAGGATCTGGACGATCCGGTGGCCCATGTCACCGGAACCTTCATGGCCACGCACGGAACCTATCTGTGAGCAGCCCGCTGCCACCTTATGCCCAGGCGCTGGGAATCGCGCTCGATCATGACGAGGACGGCGTCCCGATCCTGTACTTTGACTATTCCGACCGCGTCGCCGGGCGGCCTGGTTTCCTGCATGGCGGCGCGATGAGCGGCCTGATGGAAATGGCCGCGATCGCTGCCTTGCGCCATGAACTTGACCGGCGCGGCGAGTCGATGAAGCTGAAGCCGGTCAATGTCCAGGTCGAATTCATGCGCGGCGGGACCCAGCAGCGCACCTTTGCAATGGGCACGGTAACCCGCGCTGGCCGCCGCGTGGCATTGGTCAATGCCGAGGCCTGGCAGGATGATCGCAGCAAGCCGATCGCATTGGCGCAGATGAAACTGCTGCTCAGCCCCGACGAATGATCACAGTCAGTCCGCGGACAGCAGTGACCGGCTGATCGGCCAGCGCGCGCAAGGCATCGGCGCGGGCCAGGGCCAGGATTGCCGGCGCCACAGCGGGATCGTGAATGACCAGATCGGCGCTCGCCAGCCAGCGCGCCTGGCGCAGGGTGAGATCATCGGGATCGCCACTGGCAATGGTGAATTCGGCGCGGGTATCGGTGCCGGCCGGTGGCACATCGCCGTGCAACCATCCCCCAAAGCGATCGGCATCGAACTCGTCCAGCGGATCAGCGATGCCGCCGCGGGTCAGTGCCCGGTCGATCTGGTGGCGCCGCTCGGCCATGGCGGGCCAGCGTCTGCGCATGGCATCGCGCGCCGCCCCCAGCGCTGCGGCCAATTGCCCCAAAGATTGCGGCAACACGGCTTCAAGCCGCATCCGCAGCGCCTTGGCCAGCCCCGCCGAAACCCCGCCGGTACCGACCGCGACCAGCACCGCGCCGCGCTCAAGCAGGCTGGGGACGGTGAACTGGCACAGGTCTGGCCGGTCGACCACGTTGACCAGCACGCCGCGCGCCTTCAACCGCGCTGCTGCGTCCTCGGGCGCATCGCGCGCGATGAAGGCGAACGGGGCCAGCGCCGCTTCGTCGTTGCTGACAATGCCCCCGGCCCGCTCCACCAGTCGCCGCTTGGCCGCCGCCGCCTCCCCCTCGCCCAGCACGATCACCGTCTGTCCGGTGATGCGGTGGTAGAGCGGCAGGCTGTGCATCACGTCAGCCAGTCCGGCACGCGTTCGGCTGCGCTGATCGCTTCGGGCAGAATCCGGTCGGCCACCACGGCAAATCTATCGCCATCGACCATTACTTCGCAGATGAAACCGCGGCTGTTGTAAGACGATGCCATGGTCGCGCCATAGGCCCCGGCGGTGCGGAACACGGCCAGATCGCCGGCCTCAATCGCATCCATCTCGCGGCCCATGGCAAAGGTATCGCCGGTCTCGCAAATCGGGCCGACCACTTTGGCCTCCATCCGGCTGCCAGTGGGCACGACCGCATCGATTTCGTGCCAGGCACCGTACATCGCCGGGCGCGCCAGATCGTTCATCGCCGCATCGACGATGACGAACGGCGCGCCGTTGCCGCTGCGCTTGACCCGGATCACCCGGGTCAGCAGCACGCCGGCATTGCCGCAGATCACCCGGCCCGGCTCGAACATCAAGGTCACGTCCCAATCTGCGCAGACCCGCCCGACCATCTGGCCATATTCTTCGGGCGAAGGGAATATCTCGCCCGCCTTGTAAGGCACGCCAAGCCCGCCGC
This sequence comes from Novosphingobium sp., assembly GCF_031417815.1. Classification (GTDB taxonomy): domain Bacteria; phylum Pseudomonadota; class Alphaproteobacteria; order Sphingomonadales; family Sphingomonadaceae; genus Novosphingobium. The sequence continues at coordinate 104,452 of NZ_JANOWI010000015.1, forward strand.
CGAGATCGGCATGGGTGACGGTCTGGCCTGCACTGCGCAATTCGGCGATCAGCTCACCCAGCTTGACGAACGCGTCCTCAAGCGGCTGCAGTTCCTGCAGCTGGCTGCCGATGTGCACCGCGAGCCCACGCATATCGATCCCGGGCAGGCCCGCAAGCCGCGCATAGATCTCCGCCGCACGGTCAATCGGCACGCCAAACTTGTTCTCGGCCTTGCCGGTCGAAATCTTCGCATGCGTGCGCGCATCGACATCGGGATTGACCCTGAGCGCGCAAGCCGCAACCTGTCCGCGCGCAGCCGCCAGCGCCGCCAGCTCCACGCCTTCTTCCTCGCTCTCGATGTTGAACTGGCCGATCGCGGCATCCAGCCCCTGCACCATTTCGTGTGCCTGCTTGCCCACGCCCGAAAAGACGATGTCGCTTGCAGGCATCCCGGCGGCCAGCGCGCGGGCCAGCTCGCCGCCCGAAACCACATCGGCGCCCAGCCCCTCGCGGGTCATCACCTTGAGCACGGCAAGGTTGGGATTGGCCTTGATCGCAAAGGCGATGTGCGTGCGCGGAAGGTGCGCCAGCGCTGCCTTGAACACGCGGGCATGGCGTTCCAGCGTGGCGCGCGAATAGACGTAAACGGGGGTTCCGACGGCTTCGGCAATCACGCTCAGCGGCAGGTCTTCGGCGTAAAGAACGCCGTCCCGGAATTCAAAATGGTCCATGATTTTATGGCTGCTTTTCGTCTTCGGAAGGGGGCAGATCGAACGGGTCCTGGAGGCGCTCCTCCGACCGTTTTCGCAGTTCGACGCTGCGTTCCGGCGCAGCCTGGGGCGGAGGTTTGAGCAAAGTTCCCGCGCTCGGCTTGACCTCGGCCCCGAACGGCGCAACCGGGAGCGATTGGCCGGCGACAGGCTTGAGCGGCGCGGTTGCTCCGCAGCCGGCCAGGCCAAGAACCAGAACGGGCAGCACCCATGCACGCATCGCGTCTACTCCAGACCCAGCGCGAGGCGCGCTTCGGCCACGCGGGCCTTTACCTGATCCGGCGCGGTTCCGCCATAGCTGGCGCGCGAGGCCACCGAGGCATCGACCGAAAGCGCTGCAAAAACGCGTTCATCAATCCGGGAATCGATAGCTTGCAAATCGGTCAGTGGCACGGCGTCGAGCGCCAGCTCACGGCTTTCCGCCAGTTTCACCGCGGCGCCGGTGATGTGGTGCGCCTCGCGAAACGGGATGCCCGCCTGGCGCACCAGCCAGTCAGCCAGGTCGGTCGCCGTAGCATAGCCCAGTTCGGCGGCGGCGCGCATCCGTGTCGTGCGGAAGGTGGCGCCTGCGATCATCCCGGTCATCGCGGCGAGGCACAGGTCAAGCAGGCCCGCGGCCTCGAACACCGGCACCTTGTCGTCCTGCATGTCTTTCGAATAGGCCAGCGGCAGGCCTTTCATCGTCACCATCAGGCTGGTCAGTGCGCCAACAATCCGCCCCGAATGGCCGCGCACCAGTTCGGCGGCATCAGGGTTCTTTTTCTGCGGCATGATCGAGCTGCCGGTCGACAAGCTGTCAGGCAGGGTCACGAAGCCAAACGGCTGGCTGGCCCAGATGATCAGTTCTTCGGCAAGGCGCGAAAGGTGCAGCGCGCACTGCGCCGCGCTGGTCAGATATTCGATCGCGAAATCGCGGTCCGACACGCCATCAAGGCTGTTGCGGGTGGGAGCATCGAAGCCCAGCGCGCGGGCGGTGATGTCGCGGTCGATCGGGAAACCTGTTCCCGCCAGTGCCGCCGAACCCAGCGGCGACTGATTGAGGCGCACCCGGCAATCGGCAAAGCGCGACCGATCGCGCTGCAGCATCTCGTAATAGGCCATCAGGTGGTGACCCAGCGTAACCGGCTGCGCGACCTGCAGATGGGTGAACCCGGGCATGATGCTGGCGGCATGTTCATCCGCGCGCGTCACCAGCGCGATCTGCAGCGCCTTCAGCCCGGCCTCGGCCCCATCAATCGCATCGCGCACCCACAGGCGGAAATCGGTGGCCACCTGATCGTTGCGCGAACGTGCGGTGTGAAGCCGGCCTGCAGTAGCGCCGATCAGTTCAGCCAGCCGGCTTTCGGTGACCATGTGGATATCTTCCAGGTCCCAGTTTTCAGGCACGCCGTGGGCGGCATATTCGCCCGCGATGGTTTCGAGCCCGGCTGCTATCGCGGCGGCATCGGCTGCGGAAACGATGCCTTGCTGCGCCAGCATCGCCGCATGGGCCTTGCTCGCCGCGATGTCCTGACGCCACAAAGCCTTGTCGAACGGGATCGAGGCATTTATCTCGCGCATGATCGCCGAGGGTCCGCCTGCGAACCGGCCGCCCCACATCGCATTGGAGCTTACCTTGCTGTCCCGTTCCGTATCGTTATCCCGCTCGCTCAAGATCGTTGCCCTTGGCTGTGCCCTGTTGCTTGCCGGGTGCGATAGGCAAAGCGAGGACAAGGCGCAACCGCAAGCATCGCCCGCCGGTGCGGCCGAGGTCGGCAAGATCGACCGCAGCCACAAGGGTAGCCAGATGCCCGATTTTCAGCTCAAGGATCCCGCCGGCAAAGAACTCAACCTCGCCAGTCTCAAAGGCAAGCCGGTGCTGATCAACCTGTGGGCGACCTGGTGCGCACCGTGCGTGGCCGAACTGCCGCAGCTGGATCAGCTGGCGATCGATAACCCGGCGATCCGCGTGCTGACGGTCAATCAGGATATGGACAAGCTGGACAAGGTACCGGCGTTCCTGGCGCAAAAGGGCGGTGCAAAGCTTGAGCCATGGCTCAATCCCGACAATTCGCTGACCTTCCAGTTCGGCGCCGAAACGCTGCCTGCAACGGTCTATTACGACGCGGGAGGGCGCGAAGTGTGGCGTATCGTCGGTCCGCGCGAATGGCTGGATGCGGAAACGAAGGCGCTGCTGGCCGAGGCGAAGTAGGCGCAGACCTGGTATCGCTTGCGCCCGGGCGTTTTCGGTGAAGATGGGCCCGGGACCAAGTGGCTGTCGGGACCGGGATCGCTAAACCGAGAGCGTGCCCCGTCGCTTGCGCTCGGGAGATTTGCCGGCGAATGTCCCCCGGACCCAACTTAGGCCGGAACCGGGATTTGCAGGTGGATAGCGTGCCCCTTCGCTTGCGCTCGGGAGTTTTCGGGAAGATGTCCCCCGGACATCTTCTGATTCCGAAAACTGGTGGGCGCTGACGGGCTCGAACCGCCGACCCTCTCGGTGTAAACGAGATGCTCTACCAACTGAGCTAAGCGCCCGGCCCTAAAGCCAAGGTCTGCGCCCCTAGCCGAAGATGCCCGTGCTGCAAAGGGTCAAACGAGCCGCGCGGTCTGGCTGCCCAGATCGGCGAAATAGCGGGCCATGGCATCGGCCGCCTTGTCGGTCAGGGTGATGAAGGCGCGGCGGCGGTCAGCCTCGTCGTCGACCCGTTCGAGCAGGCCGGTGTCGATCATCTGCCCGATCCAGCGCAGCGCGGTGGTCGGCGGCACGCCCGATGCGATGCACAGGCTGGTCACCGATACGCGGGTATGTTCGGCGCGCGCGGCCGTGAGGTCGAGCAGCATGTCCCAGGCCGGATCACCAAACAGATCGCCATCGAAAAAGCGCGCGCGCGCCTGGCGCTGGCGGATGACCCGCCGCACCAGCCGCGGATCGGGCAGCGCCGGGCGCGTGGCGCGCACCAGCCGCGCCGAGCCATCCTCCGCCTCGGCCCCGGCAAAGGCCGGACGCGGGCTTTCAAACCGGAACGCGCTGTCACCGCCAGGGCGATCAACCGGCCCTTCGAGCCGTTCGAGCCGCTGGGCAATCTGGCTGACCTGTTCGGTAAGCCGCAGCAGCACCAGCCGGTCATCCTCAGAAAGTTCGCGCAACCGCTGACCCGAAAATTCGCCCAGCACGCGGCCCAGCGCAACCACCCGCTCGGCCCGGCCCGGATCGACCAGGATCTGTGCGCCGGATTGATCAAGGCATGCGAACACGTCTTCCAGCCCGGCAACACTGGTCGAGACGATCAGCCGCGTGCCGCTGTGCACCGCGCGCAGATCGAGCCGTGTCAGGGCGGCGAGCGCAGCGGCACCGGGCACCGGGCAATCGACCAGCACGACTTCACCCAGCGGCTGGGCTTCGCCTTCAAGCAGCCCATCAAGATCACCGCCTGCGGCAAAACGAAACCCTGCCGCTTCGGCATCCTCGCGCATCTGGCTGGCGAGGTGCGGACGATCGGCGAACACCGAAAGGCTGAGCGGCACGCCCGCAGCATCGTTGGCGGCACTGTCGTAAGCGAAATTCGGTTGGGCCATGGGTTCCGACTCCTGTTCCGAACACAAGTAGAACAAAACAGGTTCATGTCAAGATCAGCGGACACACGGTCTCGACCGCCGCCCAGTCAGTACTTTGATCCAGTATCGCGCGATCGCCAAATCCGAGTCGATAAATCCACAGTCGGCCAAGAACAGATTGCGATGAAACCAGTTCTTAAGGGCATGCACCCTAAGCAAACGCCGAAAGTATTACGGAGGGACTGGGGATGAGTGCCAAGCTATTTTTCCTGACCGGCCTGCTGGGTATCGGCGGCTATGTCGGTTACAAGGCGACCAGTTACGATCCGGCGGCCGTGCCCTATTCCAAAGCCGAGGTGCAGACCATGCTGGCCAGCGCCCGCACCACGATCCCGCGGCGCGACAACGATGGCAATATCAGCATCTGGGGCACCGGGCGCACCAGCGAAGGCGTGACCATGGCGATGCAATATTCCGCCGATGCTCCCGTTCTCGAATGCCGCGCGGTGATTACCGAAGTTGGCCCCAAGCAAAGCCGCGTTGTCGCCAATTGCGGCGCGGCCAACAGCACTTCGGCCATTGCCAACACGCAGGTGCTGCTGCTGGCACCGATGTTCGACGAGCACATCCAGTCCAAGTTGCAGGGCCGCGCGTTCGATCGCAAGCGCGCCCAAAGCAGGGAAATGGGCGTCGTGATGGGCAATATGGGCGGGATGCAGAAGGAAGCGCTCAAGGCGGCCGACCAAGTTTCCGGGTCGTCGTCTGGCAGTTCTTCAGACTGGGGCGCAAGCTCGCGTTCCGGTTCCAGCCCGTCTTCGGGCGGCTGGGGCGCCGATACCCCCAGCGGCAGCAAGTAAGATGAGCCTCATTCGTCTTGCTTTCCCGCTCACCAGCCTGGTCGTCGGCGGGGTGTGGATGGCCAGCGGTTCGTCGCAGGCCGAACTGGCCTTCGACCTTCCCGCCAAAGACGTGGTCCAGCGGATCACCGCCAGCCGCACCGTCGAGGGGACCGGAATGGGCAGCCTCAGGCTGTCGGGCTATGCACTGAACCCGCGCGAGGTGCGGATCACCGTTGCACGCGCAGGCACATCGGGCACGGTCAAATGCACGGTCAACGTGGCCGAGGAGAGCGCGACCAGTTCAAGCGCAGCACTCGATTGCACCCAGTCCAAGGCCAAGAACGCGACGGTCAACCGGCTGGGCGGCGAGGCGATGACGATCGTGGTCTCTGAACACGTCCGCGCCAGCGCGCTCAAACAGCCCTATGACATCGACGGTGTGGGCGACAAGATGCTGTCCTTCATGGCCCGCAGCGCCCCCGCGATGGCCGCGCAGAGGCAGCCGCCGGGGAAGTAGGCGGCGCTAACGCACCCCCTCAGCCCTGATCATCCGCGCCAGCATCCGCCGGGCGTGATTGCTGCCAACGTCGGTGGCGAGATCGAGCTTGCCCGGCCGGGCTTTGATGCCGGCATGCACGGCCGAAAGCACCACCAGGTCTTCGTTGAACGCCGCGATAAAATCCTCGGTCAACGCCTCGCTTTCGGCCAGATCGTCAGCCGCATAATTGCGCACCTGGAACCAGTAATAGCGGCAATTGTCGGCATCGACCGGCGTGACCAGATTGTAGCTATCGATCAGGAAGGTATCGGCATGCAGGCGGCCTTCGGGCGCGCCCGATCCGGCCGGGGCGACCACATCCTTGATCACGGCCTGTGCTGGCATCCGCACTTCGTAGTGCTGGAGCCGGTCAGCCCGGCCCGCAAACGGCACTCGCTTGGCAAAGAACGGGGCTAGATCGTTATCCAGCAGCCAGCGGGTCACGATCACGCGGTCCTCGCCCACTTCGGTCTTCACTGGCACCCCGGCGGTATCGGCATTGCCCAGCGAACTGGCGTGAACATAGGATACATGGCTAGGATCAAGCAGGTTGTCGGTCATCCACTGATAATGGCAGGCCACATCCATCGCCGGGCCGCAGTTTACTGCCCAACCCGCCTCGGCAAAGTGCGGCACGTCGATAATCGCAGCGGGATCGGCCTTTGCCGGCTCGCCCATCCAGATCCACAGCAGGTTCCAGCGCAGCGCAACGGGATAGGCGCGGACCTGCGCAGCCGGCGGAATCACATCCTGCCCGGGAATGTCTGTGCAGCGCCCATCGGCCCCGAACAGCATCCCGTGATAGCCGCAGCGCAACCCATCGCCGATCACGCAGCCCTGCGAAAGCGGCAGGCGGCGATGCGGGCACGAATCCTCCAGCGCGGCGGGCTGGCCATCGCTGGTCCGGAACAGCACAATGGCTTCTTCAAGAATGGTGCGCGCCAGCGGCTGATCGCACAGCTCATGGTCCCAGGCGGCGACATACCAGGCGTTGTTTAGATACATCTGGAACTCCTCAGCCCCGGAACGGATCGCGCACCAAAATCGTATCCTCCCGCTCGGGTGAGGTACTCACCAAAGCCACCGGCGTCTCGATCAGCTCTTCGATCCGGCGGATGTATTTGATCGCCTGGGCGGGGAGATCGGCCCAGCTGCGCGCGCCGGCGGTGGTGCCGCTCCAGCCTTCGATTTCCTCGTAGACCGGCTCCACTGCGGCCTGATCGGCGGCGTGGCTGGGAAAATAGTCGAGCACTTCACCGCGCAGCGTGTAGCCAATGCAGATCTTGATCGTCTCGAACCCGTCGAGCACGTCGACCTTGGTCAGCGCGATGCCGGTTACCCCGCTGATCGCGCAAGATTGCCGGGTGAGCACCGCATCGAACCAGCCGCAGCGGCGCTTGCGGCCCGTAACGGTGCCAAATTCGTGGCCGCGTTCGCCCAGCCGCTGGCCGGTTGCGTCTTCCAGCTCGGTCGGGAACGGGCCCGAGCCGACGCGGGTGGTGTAGGCCTTGACGATGCCGAGCACGAAACCCGCTGCGCTCGGCCCCAGCCCCGATCCGCTGGCCGCCGTGCCGCTGACCGTGTTGGAACTGGTGACGAACGGATAAGTACCGTGATCGACATCGAGCAGCACGCCCTGCGCGCCTTCGAACAGGATGTTCTTGCCGGCCTTGTTGACCTGGTCGAGCGTGCGCCACACCGGCTTGGCAAAAGGCAGCACGAAAGCGGCGATATCCCACAAATCGTCCAGCAGGCGCTGGCGGTCGATCGGGTCCTTGTCAAAACCGCGGCGCAGCGCATCGTGGTGCGCGCAGATCCGGTCAAGCTGCGGGCCGAGCGCGTCAAGATGCGCCAGATCGCAAACCCGGATCGCGCGGCGACCGACTTTGTCTTCATAGGCCGGGCCGATCCCGCGCCGGGTCGTGCCGATCTTGCCCGCACCGCTGGCATCTTCGCGCAAGGCATCAAGATCGCGGTGGAACGGCATGATCAGCGGGGCGTTTTCGGCCACCTGCAGGTTCTGCGGATTGATCTCCACCCCCTGCGCCTTGAGCTTGGTCACTTCATCGCGGAAGTGCCACGGATCAAGCACCACGCCGTTGCCGATCAGGCTTAGCGTGCCGGTGACGATCCCCGATGGGAGCAGCGACAGCTTGTAGACCTTGTCGCCCACCACCAGCGTATGCCCGGCATTGTGCCCGCCCTGAAAGCGCACCACGGCATCGGCCTTGCTGGCCAGCCAGTCGACAATCTTGCCCTTGCCTTCATCGCCCCACTGGGCACCGATCACGGTAACGTTTGCCATGGATAGAGTCCTACCCCTGCCGCGAGGATCCGCAAGCGCCCTTCGACAGGTCTCGGCGCGAGGGATGGACTGGAGGACCGCTGGCGGCCCGTTGTGCGGAGCGGCCCCTAAGCGGGGTTGCGCCGCCGAGTCAAGCGGGCAGAGCGGGTTTGCCGCACTGTTATCCTCAATCCCCGCTTAGCCGCGCGACTGCCTTTTCCAGCATGACCCGCACCTTGGGTTCGGGATCGAGTTTCAGGCCCTTGCGGCAGCCGGTAAGCGTCAGCTCTCCGGTCCAGCGCTGTGACAATCGGCGACACTTTGCGGCTGGCGCGTCAACAGATCCGAAATACCCTTTGCCGCAAAGGGAGTACACCATGCGGAAACAGATCATACTTTCGTGCGCCGCCTTGGCGCTGCTCGCCGGATCGCTGGCCGAAGCCCGCCCCGGCGGACGGCTTCGCGACCGGATCGGCGGCGATCAGGCGCGCGATCAGGTGCCGCAGCCGCCGGGCAAGCAAACGCTGCCTTATGGCAGCGACCGGCTCCAGAACCTCGATTTCTGGCCCGCGCAAAGCGGCAACAAACGCGCCCCGCTGGTGATCTTCGTTCACGGCGGCGGGTGGAAGCGTGGCAGCAAGGATACCGCTTCGGGATCGTACAAGGCCCCGCACTATACTGGCACAGGCTATGCCTATGCCGCGATCAACTATCGCCTTGTGCCCGAAGCCACGGTTGAAGATCAGGCCGCCGATGTGGCGCGGTCGGTGCGCTATCTGATCGATAATGCCGTGCGGCTGGGCTTCGATCCTTCGCGGGTCGTGCTGATGGGCCACAGTGCGGGCGCGCATCTGGTGGCGCTGGTCGGCACCGACGAGCAATACCTGCGTGGTGCCGGACTCAGCTTTTCAAACATTAACGGGGTGATCCCGATCGACGGCGCGGCCTATGACGTGGCCAAACAGATGGCCGATGGCGGCAACTTCATGCACGATACCTATCTGCAGGCGTTTGGCAGCGATCCGGCGCGGCAAAGCGCGCTCAGTCCCACATTGCAGGCCGCCAGCCCCAACGCGCCATCGTTTCTGCTGATCCATGTGATGCGCAAAGACGGTGTGGCGCAGAACAAGGCGCTGGAAACCGCGCTGCGCGGGGCTGGCACTGCAGTCCAGCGCCGCGAATTTCCCGGCATCGGCCTCAAAGGCCACGCCGCGATCAACCGCAGCCTGGGCGATCCAGCTTACGCCGCAACGCCGGTGGTGGATGCGTGGCTTAAGCGGGTGTTCGGGGTTTAGCCGAACGAGGTCCTCCCCATGAGCGGCATTCGCCAAAAATGGGGAGGATCTTCAGAGCTTCACCGCTTCGCCATCTTCCAGCCGGTGCGTACAGCCCAGCGCCTTGGCATCGCAGCCATCGCCCAGCGCAGCCACGGTTCGCCAGCCGATCGCGCGCAGGCGCGCGGCGTGGTCCGTGTCATGCCCCAGCGGCAGGAACAGCGTGTCGCGCGCGGGTTCGCTGGCGGCCAGTGCATCGATCAGCGCATCGGGATAGAGCGAAAAGCCGATTGCCGGTTCATCCGCGCGGGCGGCGGAATTGCTGTTGATCGTGTAGCTGCCGCCGCGCCCCAGCAGGCCCGGCAAGCCATCGGCATAGATCGTGAAGCCAAACCATGACTGGTATTCGAACCCGTGGCGCTCGCTGGGATCGAGCGTCAGCCGCGCCTTGCCCCCCAGCCGCGCGGCAATCACGCGCAGAGCGGCGATCCGGCTGGCCAGCGCGCCACTGGCATCGAACGCCGCCAGCTTCTCGATCGCCGCGTAGAACGGACCTATTGCGCTAAGCAGCGGCAGATAGGCCTCGCCCCCCGCAGCAACCAAACCGCCGGCGTCCTTGGCGTCAAGTTCGCGGCGCACGGCTTCGCATTTGTCACCATCCAGCGGCAGCGCATTGGCGGACAGCAGGTCGACCAGATCGGGCATGGTGAAATCGACCGTCAGGTCCTTGGCCCCGGCGGCCGACAGCGCTTCGATCGCCACCGCCACGATCTCGCTGGCAGCGGCCAGATTGTCGTTGCCGATCAGCTCGGCGCCGAGCTGCAAGCGTTCGCGGGTGGGATCGAGCCCATCACCCTTGATGGTCACCACTGGCCCCGCATAGCACAGCCGCAAAGGCCGCGCGGTGCCGGCCAGGCTGGTCGAGGCGATCCGGCCCAGCTGCGGGGTCATATCGCTGCGCAGCGCCAGCGTGCGCAAGCTGGCCGGGTCGACGAACCGAAACATCTTGCGCGCCCGGATCCCGGCCATCCGGCTGGCGAGCGAGCGTTCAAATTCAATCATCGGCGGCTGGACCCGGTCATAGCCGTGGAGGCCCAACACATCGAGAACTGCGCGCGTTACTTGCGCGGCAGCGGCGGCGGCGGGCGGAAGACGGTCTTCGAGGCCTTCGGGCAGCAGATCGCGGTCGGTTTCCATAGACAGGCCTTTAGCGATTGGAGAGGGATTTGCCATCTGCAAGAAAAGAATGGTTCACGCAGAGGCGCAGAGAAGGAAGGGAGGCGCAAAGGGGTCGCGAGCGCCGCAGACTTTCGTTCCATTCGCGCCCTTGCGTTCAAATCAAAGGGTCGAAACTACAAGCGGCTGCGCCGCACGTGCCAGGCCTCTGCGTCGCTGTCTTCTTCTCGGCGTTCTGTGCGTGAACCCTCTTGTTCTTAAAACGCCAGTGCCATCACCCGCTTCACCCCGGGCAGCGCCTTGGCATGTTCGAGCACTTCGCGCTTCACCGGGCTATCGACGCTGAGCAGCAGCACCGCTTCCCCGCCAGCATCGCGGCGGCCAAGGTTGAAGGTGCCGATGTTGATCGCATTTTCGCCCAAGAGTGTGCCGATCCGGCCGATGAAACCCGGCGCATCCTCGTTGACGATATACATCATGTGCCCGGCCAGCTCGGCTTCAACCTTGATCCCGAACAGTTCGACCAGCCGCGGCTCGCTGTTGGAAAACAGCGTGCCGGCCACCGAACGTTCGCCCGCTTCGGTTTTCACCGAAACGCGGATCAGGGTGTGGTAATCACCCGCCTTCTCGGACCGGATCTCGCGCACTTCGATGCCGCGTTCCTTGGCCAGGAACGGCGCGTTGACCATGTTGACCGTGGCCGACTGGACCCGCAGGAACCCGGCCAGCACCGCGGCCACGATCGGCTTGATGTTAAGCTCGGCCGCGGCCCCTTCAGCGTGGATCGAGATCCGCGGGATCGCCCCGGTGGTCAGCTGCCCGACCAGGCCGCCGAGTTGCTCGGCCAAGGCCATGTACGGCTTCAGCTTGGGCGCTTCCTCGGCGCTCAGTGAGGGCATGTTGAGCGCGTTGGTCACCCCGCCATTGACCAGGTAATCGGCCATCTGTTCGGCCACCTGCAGCGCCACGTTGACCTGCGCTTCGTTGGTCGAGGCGCCAAGGTGCGGGGTGCAGATAAAGCCCGGCGTGCCGAACAGCGGGCTGTCCTTCGCCGGTTCGGTCTGGAACACGTCAAGCGCGGCCCCGGCGATGTGACCGCTGTCAAGCCCGGCTTTCAGTGCCGCTTCGTCGATCAAACCGCCCCGCGCGCAATTGACGATCCGCACGCCTTTCTTGGTCTTGGCAAGGTTTTCAGCCGAAAGGATGTTGCGGGTCTGGTCGGTCAGGGGCGTGTGCAGCGTGATGAAATCGGCACGCGCGAGCAGGTCATCCAGCTCGACCTTTTCGATCCCCAGTTCCACCGCGCGTTCGGGCGAAAGGAACGGATCGAACGCGACGACCTTCATCCTGAGGCCTAGTGCGCGGCTGGCGACGATCGAGCCGATATTGCCCGCGCCGATCAGCCCCAGCGTCTTGCCGGTGACTTCCACGCCCATGAAATCGTTCTTGGGCCATTTGCCGGCCTGCGTCTGGGCATTGGCCTCGGGAATCTGGCGCGCCAGCGCAAAGATCAGCGCAATCGCGTGTTCGGCGGTGGTGATCGAATTGCCGAACGGGGTGTTCATCACCACCACGCCCTGCGCCGAAGCGGCCGGGATATCGACGTTGTCCACCCCGATCCCGGCGCGGCCGACGACCTTGAGGTTTTTGGCGGCATCGAGCACCGCCTTGGTCACCTTGGTCGAGCTGCGGATCGCGAGGCCATCATAATCGCCGATCCGGGCGATCAGCTGTTCGGGGCTCTCGCCAGTGATGACATCGACCGTGCAGCCGCGCTCTTCGAAAATACGCGCGGCGTTGGGGTCCATCTTGTCGGAAATGAGTACGCGGGGTTTGGTCATGGTTCTCTCGTCATTCCCGCGAAGGCGGGAACCCAGTCCCACGATCGCGTATCAAATTGAGGGTTAAACTAGGTCCCCGCCTTCGCGGGGATGACGAATTCAGGCGGCTTTGGCGCTGTAGTAAGCCCAGTCGAGCCATGGCCCGAGCGCTTCGATATCGGCGGTTTCCACCGTCGCGCCGCACCAGATGCGCAGGCCCGGCGGGGCATCGCGGTAGCCAGCGATGTCATAGGCCGCGCCTTCCTTTTCCAGCGCGCCGGCCATTGCCTTGATCATCGCCTCGTCCGCGCCTTCGACCAGCAGGCAGACCGATGTCTTCGAACGCGAGGCCGGATCGGCGGCGAGGTGGCGCAGCCAGCTGCGTTCGCGCACGATGTTGTCGAGCGCGGCGGCATTGGCATCGCTGCGCGCCTGCAGGCCCCTCAGCCCGCCCAGCCCCCTGGCCCATTCGAGCGCGAAGATGGCGTCCTCGACCGCCAGCATCGAGGGGGTGTTGATCGTCTCACCCTTGAACACGCCTTCGCTCAGCGCACCCTTCGAAACGAGCCGGAACACTTTGGGCAGCGGCCAGGCTGGCGTGTAGCTTTCCAGCCGTTCGACCGCGCGCGGGCCAAGGATCAGCACGCCGTGGCCGCCCTCGCCGCCGAGCACTTTCTGCCACGAGAAGGTGGCGACATCGATCTTGTCCCACGGAATATCGTAAGCGAACACCGCGCTGGTCGCATCGGCAAAGGTCAGGCCCTGACGATCAGCCGGGATCCAGTCGCCGTTTGGCACCCGCACGCCGCTGGTGGTGCCGTTCCAGGTGAACAGCACATCATCGGCGAAGTTGATTTGGCTGAGATCAGGCAGCTGGCCGTAATCGGCGCGGATCACCGTGGGATCGAGTTTGAGCTGCCCCACCGCATCGGTCACCCAGCCCTCGCCAAAGCTTTCCCAGGTCAGCGTGGTCACGCCGCGCGCGCCCAGCATGGTCCACATCGCCATTTCGAAGGCGCCGGTATCGCTGCCGGGGACGATGCCGATGCGGTGCGTATCGGGCAGCTGCAGCACCTCGCGCATCAGATCGATGCACAATTGCAGGCGCGCCTTGCCGATCTTGGCGCGGTGCGAGCGGCCAAGCGATTCGGTGGCGAGTTTGCTGGGGGAATAGCCCGGCGGCTTGGCGCAGGGACCGGAAGAAAAGAACGGACGCGCGGGTTTGCGAGTCGGTTGAGTAAGTGTGCGCGAAGGCGCGCCCACGGGGGGCATTGGTACAGTCATTGTAGTCTCTCCTTACAGAGAGCTCGCGCGGCGTTGGGACCGCGTGGCCCGGAGCCGCACCTAGTGTTGCAGCGCAGCAAGTCAAGCCGAATGCATCACAGCTCGTCGCTTACCGGCGCGCAATCCGGGCGGCGTAGGGACTTGTTAACCAAAATGGCGGCATCCTTGCGGTCATGAAGACGGCTCCGCTCATACCGGTTTTGGCCATATTCGCGGCGGGCTGCCAGATGATCCCTGGCGGCGGCGCGGCGCAGCAACGAACGGTGGAAAAATCGGCCCAGCCGGTCGTCGTGCGCCCCGAAGCACGTGCCTGCATGGCCGATCTTGGCACCAAGCGCGCCGACTTCACCCCGGTCCGCGATCAGTATTACGGCGCTGGTTGTTCAACGCTTGGCACAGTCAAGCTGGTCAGCGTCAAGGGCGACAATGCGATGCTGGCGCTGGCCGGACTAGGCCCGGTCGCCTGTCCGCTGGCCGATAGCTTCGCCGGCTGGGCGCGCTATGGCGTCGACCGCGCGGCGCAGCAGATCCTTGGCAGCCGACTGGTCCGGATCGAGACGATGGGCAGCTACAATTGCCGCAATGTCGCCGGCTCAGCCCGTCGCAGCGCGCATGCCACCGCCAATGCGATCGATGTCTCGGGCTTTGTCCTGGCCGATGGCCGGCGGATCACCGTGGCCGGCAACTGGTCAGACAATTCACCCAAGGTGCGGCGTTTCTTCACCGCGATCCACACCAGCGCCTGCAAGCGTTTCGGCACCGTGCTGGGTCCGGCCTACAACGCCGCACACAAGGACCACCTGCATCTGGAGCTGTCGGGGCAGCAGGTTTGCCACTAGTCTGCGCAGGCGCTGACGAAGCCCTTGCACTGGCTGGCTTGAAAGCGCGTCATCAGTCCGCGAATTTGAGGCGTGTCATCCGACCAATCGCTTTCTGCGCACAAATATTCGCGGTGCGGTTTTAGATGGTCAGTCAAAGTCGCTTCCCAGGTCGGCGATGCGGCGAGCAACTGATCACCGGTATAAAGCAGGTATTCGACATAGTTTTCATAGGCCGCGCGCTGCGAGCCAGAGCGGATCGCGCAATAATCAGGATTGGCCAGTTCCGGCCGGGAAATCGAGAGATTTAGAAATTCGCGGTAAATGTCGCGCGCCGATTGCTCTTGCTGCAACCTGGCCGAAGCATCGATCTGCAACTTCACCCCGGCCAGCGCGAGCACCGCGACGACCATCGTCACCAGCCCAGCCAGCGCTTGCAGCGCCGTTGCGTGGCGTTCAAGAAACTTGAGCGGAGAACCTGCTGACTTGCTCATGCCTCGGCCTTTGGTTGCTGCTGGGTCGCACAGTGGATGCCGCCGCCATTTTCACCGATTGCATCTATCTCGATCATTTCCACCGCCCGCCCCGGGTAGAGATCCTGCAACAGCTCGCGGGCCCGCCCATCGGCCCGGCTATCCCCGAATTGGGCGGCAATCACTGCGCCGTTAGCGACGTAATAGTTCACATAGCTGGCGACGAAATCGGCGCTGGTCACGCGGGTATCAAGCGGTTCAGGCAACCGGATGATCTGCAATCGGTTGCCGTTCGCGTCGCATGCCGCTTGCAGAATGCGCAAGGTTTCATGGCCCGCAACCGACCAGGGATCGTCATGGTCGATCGCTTCACCCAGTTGGATCAACACTTTGCCTGGGCCGACAAACCGCGCCAGCGCATCGATGTGGTAATCGGTGATGTCCTTGCCCTTGATCCCCGGTGCCCAGATCATCTTGCGCCCGCCCAGGGCTGCAAGCAGCCGCCGCTCAATCTCGGCCAGCGGCAGCCGATTGCGGTTGGGATTGGCCCAGCTGCTGGCGTGGGCCAGCACGGTCCCGGCGCCGTCATGTTCAACCCCGCCCTGCTCGCCCACCAGCCCGCTCGCGATAACCGGCAAGCCAAGCCGCTGCGCCACTTTGCGGGCGATCAGCTTGTCGCGCGCGTGGGGCTGTTTGTTGCCCCAGCCGTTGAACTGAATCAGCGCGACCGCCAGTTTGCCATCCGCGCCGCGCACGAACGTCGGGCCGGAATCGCGGCACCACAAATCATCGGTCGAGATATCCCACAGCTCGACGGCCCCGCCCAGCATCAGCCGCGCGGCTGCGGCTTGATCACGCCCGACGAGCATCGCAACCGGCTCGTGGCGCGCAATCGTGGTTGCGATCCGGGCAACCGCTTGCTGGACCCGCACCAGCGCCGCCCGATCATAGACTGCAAGGCTGACCGGCCACTGCATCAGGCAACGTTCGTGCGGCTCGCTTTCAAGCGGCATTTCATAGCGCCTGGTGCCGTGCTGCATGATCGTCTTTCCAGCCAGCGCCGCGCCTGCCCCCAGCGTGATCGAACCACCCAGCAAACCGCGCCGGCTGATCCGCGTCACCCCGCTTTATCCTCGCCCTCGAAGAAACTGTAGTCCGGCAGCGCGTGGAAGGCGTTCTTCAGCGCCTCGCTCCAGCCGGCCGAAACGGCGCGGTAATAGGGATCGTCGGCGGCGATCCGGCGTTGGTGGGTGGGCACGAAAGTGCCCGTCTCGATCACCAGCAGATCGAGCGGCAGCCCGACCGAGAGGTTGGCTTTGATGGTCGAATCGAAGCTGACCATCAGCAGCTTGACCGCGTCTTCAAAGCTCATGTCGCGGTCATAGCCGCGGATGATGATCGGGCGACCATACTTGGTCTCGCCGATCTGGAAGAACGGGGTATCGAAGCTCGCCTCGATGAAATTGCCTTCGGGATAGATCATGAACAGCCGCGGCTGTCCGCCCTTGATCTGGCCGGCGACGATCATCGACGCGCGGAACGCGGCCGAAGCATCTTCGCCGTTCTGTTCGGAACTGGTCGCAATCGTATCGCGCAGGATCTTGCCGACGGCCGTGGCCACCTGGAACATCGTTTCGGCTTCGAGCAGCGAATTGTGCCGCTCGTTATGCGCCTTGGCGCGTTCCTCGATCTGGCTGATCACACCTTGCGTGGTGGCCAGGTTGCCGGCGGTCATGATCGAAATGATCCGTTCGTCGGGAACCGACCAGACGTGCATCTTGCGAAACACCGATATGTTGTCAACGCCCGAATTGGTGCGGGTGTCGCTCATCAACACCAGCCCCTTGTCGAGCAGCATTCCCACGCAATAGGTCAATGCAGCAGCCTCCCTCGCCCCAAAGCGGCCTACTGCTCGCAGCGCTGTTGTTCAACCGCCAGGGTCACCTTAAGCAAGCTTTCCCCAGCTCCGTAGCTTAACCCGGTGATCGGCGCCGCCTCACGGTAGTCGCGCCCGGTGGCGACGCGGACATAACGCTCGTCGGGGCTGATCCCGTTCGAGACATCGAAACCGACCCAGCCCAGTCCATCGAGGTGGGCCTCAGCCCAGGCATGGCCGGCTTCCTGTTCGATCCGGTCGTTCATCATCAGATAACCCGAGACATAGCGCGCCGGCACCCCCAGCGCGCGCGCCGCACCGATGAAAATGTGGGCGTGATCCTGGCATACCCCCATGCGCAGTTCGGCCGCTTCCTCGCCGGTGGTATCAACCCCGGTCTGCCCGGCGACATAGCTGACCTGGGCGATGATCTTTGCCGAAAGGTGGTGGAGCATTTCCAGCACCGTATCGCGCGGGTTGAAAAGCCCGGCCATGATGGCCCGCACCCGCGGCCCCGGCCTGGTCAGCGCCGATTGTTCGAGGAACGACCACAGCGGCATGTGTCCCGAATGCAGGCCGACCACCCCGGCGCTGTCCGCCGTGACCACACTGCCGCGGCATTCAACCACGATGCTGGTCGCCCCCGGTTCGACCGAGACCAGCGTGGTGCGGTTGCGGTTGTGATCGTCGTATTCCACCTCGCAGCGCGCGCCTTCGAGGTGCATCTGCCAATCGAGCACGGTCTGGCCCTGAGTACTTTTGGGGGTCAGCCGCAAGCGCTGCAACCCGTGCTTGACCGGGTTGGCGAATTCATAGCGGGTGGTGTGGCTGATCCGCAGTCTCATGCAACAAACCTGTAGGCGCGTTCGATCGCCTGGGCGACCTGACGGTTGCTGGCAATGAAGTCCTGGATGAATTCGTGCAGGCCCGCTTCGAATACCGCTTCGATCGTGGTCTGGTGGAAACGGGTGGTCAGGCTGCGCAGCACTTCATGCGCTTCGGTTTCGTGCCCGTATTCCAGCGCGAGGCCAGCCAGGTTTGACCGCAACTTGTCGACGCAGAAGTGCAAACTGCGCGGAAAGCGGCGATCAAGCAGGATGAATTCGGCGATCCCCTTTGGCTCCATTACGCCTGCGTTAAGCCAGCGATAGGCGCGCTCGCCAGATACCGCGCGCAGCACGCTCTCCCACTGCACATTATCGAGGCTCGAGCCGACCCAGGCGAGCGAGGGCAGCAGAACGTAGTACTTCACGTCGAGGATCCGCGCGGTGCTGTCGCCGCGTTCGATGAAGGTGCCCAGCCGGGTAAAATTGTAATTCTCGTTGCGCAGCATGGTGCCATCGAACGCGCCGCGCACTGCGGTGGCCTCGCGCCGGATCGCGGCCAGCGCGCTGCCCAGCGCCGGTTCGCGCACCGGCCGCGCAAGCAAGTCCTTCAGCACCATCCAGGCCTCGTTGATCGCCTCCCACACCTCGCGGGTCAGCGCGGTGCGCACGCCGCGGGCATTGGTGCGGGCCAACTCCATCTGGTTCAGCACCGAGCCGGGATTGGCCGGCGCGCGCAGCAGGAAATTCCATACCCGTTCGCCGGCATAGTCGGGGCCATAGGCGGCTTCGAACCCGCCGGTCTGGCCAAGCGTTGCAATCAGCGAGCGCCACTCCTCATGCGCGGTGGCGGCATCGCGGGTCAGTGCCATGCGGAAACCGGCCTCGATCAGCCGCGCGGTATTCTCCGCACGTTCGAGATAGCGGGCCATCCAGAAAGCCCCGTTAGCGGTCCGGCCTAGCATGATGCGGTTCCGGGCATCAGTCTTCCAGCACCCAGCTGTCCTTGGTCCCGCCGCCCTGCGACGAGTTGACCACCAGCGATCCCGCTTTCAGCGCCACCCGGGTCAGCCCGCCCGGCGTGATATCGATCCCGTTGGGCGATACCAGCACGAACGGGCGCAGATCAACGTGACGCGGCGCGAGTCCGGTCTTGGCGAAGATCGGCACGGTCGACAGCGCCAGCGTCGGCTGGGCGATATAGTTAGCCGGCTTGGCCCGCAGCTTGGCTGCGAAGGCGGTGATCTCTTTCTTCGAACTGGTCGGCCCGATCAGCATACCATAGCCGCCCGAGCCGTGGACTTCCTTGACCACCAGATCGGCCAGGTTGTCGAGCACGTGGGCCAGGCTGTCCTTTTCGCTGCAGCGCCAGGTCGGTACGTTGCTGAGCAGCGGCTTTTCGCCGGTGTAGAATTCGACGATTTCGGGCATGAACGAATAGATCGCCTTGTCATCGGCGATTCCGGTGCCGGGCGCATTGGCGATGGTGATCCCGCCGGCGCGGTAGATGTCCATGATGCCAGGTACGCCCAGCTTGGAACCGGGATTGAAGCTGAGCGGATCGAGATAATCGTCATCAACCCGCCGATAGAGCACGTCGATCGGCTGAAACCCGCGCGTGGTGCGCATCGCGACCCGGCCATCGACCACGCGCAGATCGCTGCCTTCGACCAGTTCGGCGCCCATCTGGTCGGCCAGGAAGGCATGTTCGAAATAGGCCGAATTGTAGATCCCCGGGGTCAGCACCGCCACCACCGGGCGTTCACCGGCGCAGGCCGGCGCGCAGGCTGCAAGGCTTTTGGCGAGACGGCGCGGATAGTCTGAAACCGGGCGGACATTCACCGTGGTGAACAATTCCGGGAACATCGCCATCATCGTTTCGCGGTTTTCGAGCATGTAGGATACGCCCGAAGGGGTGCGGGCATTGTCTTCCAGCACCATGAATTCGTCCGGCCCGGTGCGAACCAGATCGATCCCGACGATATGGGTATAAACCCCGCCCGGCACCTCCATCCCCACCATCTGCGGCAGAAAGGCGGCATTGCGCGCGATCAGCCGTTCGGGTACGCGCCCGGCGCGGACGATTTCCTGACGGTGGTAGATATCGTGCAAGAACGCGTTGAGCGCGGTGACCCGCTGCTCGATTCCTTTGGTCACCCGCCGCCATTCGCCCGCGGTGATGATCCGGGGCACCATGTCGAACGGGATCAGCCGTTCCTCGCCCGCGTTGTCACCATAGACGTTGAAAGTGATCCCGGTGCGGCGAAAGTTGTTTTCGGCTTCGAGGCCCTTGCGCCGCAGCGCAGCCTGATCCTGGCGGCCATGCCAGTCGCAGTAACCGGCATAGGCCGCACGGACGCCGCCTTCAGCATCGTACATCTCGTCATAGCACGCGGGCGCGTGATTCATGCAGCGGTGTTCCCTTCTCGGACATGACTGCCGCATGACGGGGAAGAGTCAAGCACTTGCTGCACCTGCGAAAAGAATGGCGGCCTAGCGGCTATAGACCCGCGCCGATTGCGCCAGCCGTTGCCGCGAAGTGTTGACCGGAACCGCGATCGCGGTGCCCGGATCATAGACCTTGCCGACCGCCTTGCTGCCCGGCGCGACCCACACTTCGACCCAGGTGTTGGTATAGCTGTTGGGCTTGTAGCGCACCCAGTAGCCATCGGGATGGAGGCTCCAGCGGGTGGCGGGGACATCGATCGATCCGGGCCCGCGCGGTGCGACCCCGCCGATCACCGCAACGCGTTCGATATCGGCATAGCTTGAACCCGGCGTGGCCAGCAGCCCGCGCATCCGGCTTTCCGCCTCGACGATCGTGCGCAGCGGCCCTGGCAACCCGCCGGTGATCGCAGACAGTTGCGGGCTGGTCAGCACACCCAGCGCTGAACGGTTGAGCCCGGCCAGCTGCTTGGTGGTGAGCAGGTTTGCCGCGACCGCTTTCAGCCGCGGATCGAGATCCTCGAACTTGGCGCGGGCCACAATCGCCCACAGCAGCAACTGGATATCGTGCTGGTCGATCTCGGGATGGACCACCGAATTGCGCAGAATGCTGGTTACCGCATCCTTGGCCGATCCCTTGACCGGGGCAAAAAGGTAGCCGTCACCGCCGCCCGGACCATAAGTTCCGGCGTGCAGGCAATAGCTTTGCGCCAGCATCATGTAATAACCCGGCGCCAGCACGAACCCGCCTTGCGGGCTGCGCGGCAGCGTGGTCATCTGCAGCGGCTTGCCCGGCAGGCTGGTGCCATCGCGCGCCGCATCGCCGAAAATCGCATCCTTGATATTGGTCGAAACCGGCTGCGGACCATTGATGATATCGGGCAGCCCCGGTGCCTTGATCGGGGCCGCGCTGATCACTTTGCCGATCCCGCCGAACTGCGCCTCAGCCCCGCTCGCAGCCAGAGTCGTCGCCGCCACCAGGGCCGCGAGCGGCAGGAATTTCCTGAAACGAATCATAATCTTGCGCTCCGGCAAATTGGGCGATTGCGGTGCTGATCCTGGCGCAAGCAAGAGGCAAAGTCTTGGCAATTTTCGCCAGCCGAATTCACCAGCGCAGCGACATGCAGGTCAGCCCGGCATCGATCATGGCGATGGCCCCGGTTTCCAGCGGCACGGGCTCTGCTCCGTGGCCCGCAATCAGATCGGCAATGCGGGGATAGCCGCTGCCCATCAAGACACGGTCGGCCAGCCGCAGGACGTTGGCCCCGCCCTCTTCGTCCGCAGGCACTTCGATCACGCAGTAGTCCGCGAACAGGCCGCTGCGGGCAATCGCCCCGGTTGCCAGCACTGTTTCGGCATCGATCAGCGAGCAGGCGGTCTTGAGGTGCAACACCCCCGGCGGCGGCGTGACAATCGTCGTCGCAAGACCGAAAAGTTCCAGAATCCGGGCCAATTCCTTGGCCCCAGCGCGGTCAGTCCGCGCCGAAAGGCCGATAAAGGCCCGGCCCGGCATGACCAGCACATCGCCGCCATCGGCGTGACCTTCAGCCAAGGTTTCGATCTGCTCGAAGTGTTCGGCCAGCGCGGGGGCCAGTTCGGCAACCTCGCCCGCGCGGCTTGGCACACCCGGATTGAGCAGCACCGCCATGCCTTCCCGAAAGACCAGCGCCGGATCCTCGACAAACAGGGCGTCGGGAAAGGTCGCAAGCGGATCGAGCACGGTCACCGCAATCCCCGCCGCTTCGAGCGCGGCGACATAGCCGGCGTGTTCGGACAGCAAGCCAGCGAAATCGGGGTCGGGGCCACGCCCGGCGCGCAGCCCTTTGACCGCGCTGGGGCCAGGTGTTCGGACCATTGCCCGTGTGAAATCAAATATCCGCGTCACGCTCGCTCGGCACCCCAATCAACGAAACGGGGCGAAGCCCTGTAAGGCCCCGCCCCGCTCTGGTCTGCAGTTGCGGTGCGTCAGGCGACGCCGGCAAAGCGGGCGATGAAGATCACCACCAGCGCACCGAGGATCGAATAGACGAACCCGGCGGGCTTGAGCTGGGTTCCCGGCTCCTTGTCGACCATGCTGCCGACAAATCCGGCCAGGAACGAACCGACGACACCCAGCACCGCGCTCAGGATCAGGCCCATCGGCACCGCACCGGGATAGATGAAGCGCGCCAGGATCCCGACCACCAGGCCAACCACGATCATGCTGACATATTTCATTGGAATTCCCCTCTTGTGCCCCGTTCCCATGACCCAATGCGGGACGGGCGCTGAACCAAGGCGACACCAGCTAGGGCGCTAAGTCAAGCAAAACCAAGCGGCTTTACGTGGCGCAATCATCGATCCGTTCGGCTTTGACGGTCTGTTCGATATGGATCGACTTGCCGCCCGGCATGGCCATGTCGGCAACGATCGCGGCCTGCGAACCGCTGACGGTAGTAGGTGCCCTTCGAACTTGCCCGCGTGGTCATGCCCGATACCGGGGAGCAGGTGAACGCCGCGCGCGCGATTCGCCAGCTTTTGCGGCGAAAACAGGCCCGCTTGGCCAGCCGCGTCTGGCAATGCCCGTTTTGGCATGTTCGGCGCGGCGTGGCCTTGCCGTAACGGCAGCAGCACTATCGGCCCCGCACTTGGGTTTTGCCTTGAAACGCACACTTGCAGCGCGGGCCAAGCTGGGCCAATCTGGCGCCAACAACACAAACGGAGAGCAGCCATGGACCTCGAATTCAGCGCCGAGGACCTCGCCTTTCGCGACGAGGTTCGCACTTTCATTGCCGAAAGTTATCCGGCGGCCTTGCGCGGCAAGCAGGACGAAGGCGAAGAGCTGGCCAAGGACGACTTCCTCGCCTGGCACAAGGTTCTGGCCAAAAAAGGCTGGATCGCCCCGGCCTGGCCGGTTGAATATGGCGGCACCGGCTGGACCTCGACCCAGCGTTACATCTGGTCTGAAGAAACCGCACGGGCCGATTGCATCCGCCTGCTGCCGTTCGGCCTGACCATGGTCGGCCCGGTGATCTACACTTTCGGCACGCCCGAACAAAAGGCCCACTTCCTGCCCCGGATCCTGTCGGGCGAAGATTGGTGGTGCCAGGGCTACAGCGAACCAGGCTCGGGCTCTGACCTTGCCTCGCTGCGCACCAAGGCCGAACTGGATGGCGATCACTATGTCGTCAACGGCCAGAAGACCTGGACCACGCTGGCCCAGCACGCCGATTGGGGCTTCTTCCTGGTCCGCACCGATAACGATGCCAAGATGCAGGAAGGCATTTCGTTCCTGCTGATCGACATGAGGAGCCCGGGCATCACCGTGCGTCCGATCATCACGCTGGGCGGCGAACACGAAGTCAACGAGGTGTTCCTCGACAATGTCCGCGTACCGGTCGCCAACCGCGTGTTCGAAGAGAACAAGGGTTGGACCTGCGCCAAGTTCCTGCTCGCGCATGAACGCGTCGGGATCGCCGGGGTGGCCAGTTCGAAGCGCTCGATCGAGCGGATCAAGGACATAGCCCGAACCGAAATGGACGGCGAACACACGCTGCTTTCCAACCCGTTCTTCAAGCGCAAGGTGGCCGAGCTAGAGATCGATCTCGCCGCGCTCGAATACACCGAACTGCGCACCATCGCCGGCATGGCGGCGGGCCGCGGGCCGGGGCCGGAAAGCTCGGTGCTCAAGATCAAGGGCTCCGAAATCCAGCAGCGGCTGACCGAACTGACGCTGGAAATGGCGGGCCACTATGGTGCCCCCTATTTCCGCGGCTTTGGCGAGGGCGACAACGAGCACCCGATCGGCCCGGCCTGGGCCAACCGCGCCGCGCCCAGCTATTACAACACCCGCAAGACCACGATTTACGGCGGATCCAACGAGATCCAGCGCAACGTGATCGCCAAGATGGTGCTGGGGCTGTAAGCTAATTCGGCGACACTAAGCTAATTCGGGGGCACAATACGAATTAGAGGCCGAGTTACAATTTCGGGCACTACGAAGGCTAATTCGTATTGTGTCCCCGAATTAGGGACGATGAAAATGGATCTGAGCACCACCGAAACCCAGGATATGCTGCGCGATACGCTCAGCCGGTTCCTGGCCGATACCTATTCCTTCGATGCCCGGCAAAAGATGCTGGCCAGCCCCGAAGGCCGCGATCCTGGCATCTGGAAGGCGCTGTCGAGCGAGCTTGGCCTGACCTGCGCACCCTTTGCCGAGGAACTTGGCGGCATGGGCGGCGGGCACATCGAAAACATGATCATGATGGAAGAGCTGGGCAAGGTCATCGCGATCGAGCCCTGGCTGCAGACTGTGGTGGCCGGCGGCGGTGCGCTGACCGCAGCGGGCGGGCAGATGGCCGAAGCACTGATCCCCCAGATCATCAGCGGCGATTGCCTGATCGCCTTCGCCTATGCCGAACCGCAAGGCCGCTACAACCTGGCCGACATCGGCACTTCGGTGAAGAGCGATGGTGGCGGCCACGTGCTCAACGGGCACAAGGCGGTGGTTTATGGCGCGCCCTGGGCGACCCACTTTCTCGTCACCGCGCGCACCGGCGGCAGCCGCCGTGAGCGCGAAGGCGTGGAGCTGTTCGTGGTCGAGGCTAACAGCGCCGGCATCTCGCGCCGCGATTACCCCACCGTCGATGGCTTCCGCGCCAGCGAAGTCTACTTCGAGAACGTCAAGCTGCCCGGCCAGGCCGTGCTCGCGGGCGGGATCGACCTGATCGAACAGGTGGCCGACCAGTGCACCATGGCGATCTGCGCCGAAGCCACCGGGATGGCGCGTTCGATGCTCGCCCAGACGGTCGAATACACCCAGCAGCGCAAGCAGTTCGGCCAGCCGATCGGCAAGTTCCAGGCGCTGCAGCACCGCATGGCCGACATGCTGGTCGAGGCCGAGCAGATCGCCTCGATGAGCCTGATGGGCACGCTGCGCCTTGGCGCGGACGCCCAAGCCCGCAAAACCGCCGTGTCTGCGGCCAAGTCAAAGGTCTCGCGCAGCCTCAAATTCGTCGGCCAGAACGCGGTTCAGACTCACGGCGGGATCGGGATCACGATGGAGCTTGCCATCGGTCACTATTTCAAGCGCAGCACCATGATCGAGAACCAGTTCGGCGGCGCCGACTACCATCTCGAACGCTATGAGGCGCTGACGCTGGCGGCCTGATCGGCTTCTCGAACCAACCTTTTTGAAGGCCGGGCTATCAACGCCCGGCCTTCAGCTTATCCGCACCGCCAGAAACGATCCCGCCAGCCCGCTTGGATATGGCGGCACGATCAGATCGCCCGCGTCATAGCGCGGCCCATCCCCGGCCAGCGCCACCAGCAGCGCGCCTTCAACCGGCCCGGCGGCGCGCTGCACAGCATGCCGCGCCAAGCCCCGCGCGGTCATCACGTTGAGCGCACGCACCGGCCCACCCTCCAGCCGCACCGCCACCGCAGCCTCGCCGGCAAAGCTGGTCCATTGCCCCGGGGCCAGCACCCGTTCCGCGCCATCGACAGTCAGCGTCACCGCATCCGGGCCGAGCAGGCAGAAAGTCCGGTCATACCCCGCATAGGCCGAGAACGGCGCATCGCATTCCAGCACGGCCACGCTGATCCGCGCGCCCTCCCCAGACCACAACGTCCGCGTTCGCCCGGCCCCGTTGCGCCACGGCTCATCGGCGCAGTCACGGGCGCGGATCAGGTGCAGAGGTGCGGCGGGGAGCGCGTCAACAACTCCAGCTGCACACCAGCGCCGACCCGCCGCTGATCGCCACGATCTGCATCGATCCCTTGCAGTCTTGGTCGTTGAGTTCGGAAAAGCCCGGCGCGCGCGGCGCGCCAAAGCCCAGCCGGGCGAACGTTGATCGAACCTTGTCGGGCTGGTCGAGGAATGTCATCGCCTGCTCGTACGCGCCAGCATCGCTTTCCGGTTCCAGGGTGCTCGTCGAGGTCAACCGGCTCAGCTTCAGCCCGTGCCAGGTGGTGCCCTCGGGAAAGCGCAGCCAGGCGTGCCTTGTCTCGATCCCGTCGGCATCGGTGCCGTTTTTCACGTTCAGCGCCAGCGGGCTGTCAAACGCATCCAGCCGCACCGTGATGCCGTTTGCACTGCCCAGCCCGGCCGCCGAATCGAGCTTCTTGTAGATCGCCTCAAGCGCCCCCGCGGCCTTGCAATTGTTCGCCGCGGCATAAGTCAATGTCTCGTCCAGCGAAGCGGGCAGCGCCGCTTCTTCGCTCGGCGCAGCGCTGGCCGCAGCGGCAGCGCTGGCCAAGGGCGCCGCCGTGGCCGCCCCGCTCAGCCCGGGATCGCTCTTGGGCCCGATCAGCGTCGATCCAAACCACGCCGCGCCTGCCAGTACCAGGGCCACCGGCAGCCCGATCAACGCCCACTTCGCCGCAGTGCTGCGCGGCGCGTCCGCAACGTAGGCGGCGCTGTCCCACTCCGCCGCCGCCGGGGCCGCCGGTTCGGGCTCCGGCGCGCGCGACGCATCAGGCGCGGCAGCCAGGGCCATCACCCGCGCCTTCTGCGCCGCAAACTCCTCGTCGGTCAGCGCCCCGGCCTTGTGCAGCTGGCTGAGCCGCTCCAGTTGTTCGATCCAATCCGCCATCGCGCCCTCCCAAGAATTCGTGCGTAGCCCCAAGGGCTAACCCGGCGGGCCCGGTGTGCCAAGGGCAGAGTAGCATGGGGGTTCGCGCAGAGACGCTGAGAAGAAGGAGAGACGCAGAGGGGCCAAGCCGGGCCGCAGGCCCTTTCACCTATCAGGACGCCGCGCCACCCGCTGCACTTGATCAGACAAAGCGGCTACGCCGCCAAAGCAGCATCTCTGCGCCTCTCCTTCTTCCCTGCGGCCCCTGCGTGAACCCCATCACGCCTGCTCCGCCAGATAGTGCCACACCTCCGGGTCCGCCCCCTCGGGCGGGGGGATCACGCGCCACCACTCCTCCACCCCCTCCTCGAACGCGGCCAGCTGCTCGTCATAGATCGTCCCATCGGGGTCGCCGCCCGGTAAATCCCACGGATGCAGCGCGCGGGGCGGCCGCGCATCGTCCATTCGCTGCATCCGGTTGCCCGGCCACTGGCAATCCTTTTTGGTCAGCTTGGCATCCGGGCCAAGACAGCGCCCGCCGCAGTCCGGACACGGATTTTCGATCGGTTTGGGCGACCGGCTGGACCGCCTGGACCACTGTCCAGAGGATAATTTCGCCGCCGCCTTCGCGAGCTTCTCAGGCTCCCGCGCCGGGCGGTCGTCGCCCGCGGCATAGCGCTCAAGCGCCAGATCGAAGCTATCGGCAAACCCCGCCACCTCGGCATCGCTGCACAGCTTGTCGAGCCGCGCCAGGTGCGCCAGCAGCAACCGGTCCGAAAAGCGCCGCCGCGTCGCCACCACCTCGCCGTGATAGAGCACGTCCTCCTCCCACCCGTCGAGCGCGCGGCACGCCAGCACCTCCTCCGCCTGCGCCCGCGCCGCCAGCAAGGCCGCATCCCACGCCCGCCGAAACCCCGGCAAAGCCAGCCGCGTGCGGTACGCCGTCTGATGCGAAACCCCCGCCCGCGCCGAAGCCGAGCGGACATTGCCCGTCCCCGCCAGCGCGGCAAGGAAAGCCGCCTGCCGCTCGCGCGAAAACAGCGCGGGATCGGCGTCAATCAGAACAGGAAGCGAAGACATGTGCGACATGGGCGGTGGCTCCTTAGGGTAAGGCAAACCGGCCATGTTGCAGATTTTTGGGGTGTAGGAAAATTTCCCATTCGGCAATCTCCTTGACCTTGAAGTTATCGGGAGTCAGCCAACCGCATAGTATCCATTCAAGAATTGACATTTTCCATAATTTAATCACACTCATTGACCTTGTTCTCCATTCGGGACGATGCCCATGTCTTTGCATAGCATCCATCTACGCAAGTTACTCAAGTTTCTCTACCTACAGGGGCAACCAAGAGTATCTGCATTTAGATCTGACATTCGGGACGACCTTGCACGTGATAGGGATGAACCGGCGGGCGGGGGCGACTTCTATGGTCCTTTTTGGCGAGATGCTAAAGATCATGTATTTGGAATCGCGGACCTGCGAGTGCAAACGCGATTGAGGGTCGCTGCAAACAGCGGTCGTGCGAACCTGTATTCCCGCCTGCGCGATGGGTTTCTCACTTGGTGGGATGAACGTCGGAGGTGGACGAATGAGCCATTTCGACAAGCAGAAGCCCTAAGACGCGTTTGTCGCTTACCCGGTGTGAATTTGGAGATAAAGATCGCTAACATATTGAGCGTGCGTGATGGCAATGGTGAAGATCACTTTGTCTATCCTTACTGGTTTCCTGAACCCGCCATGACCGAGGAAATGGGCCGCATCGCTCTGTGGACTCTTACAATCGCCTTTCCCAATATCGATCACGCAGCACTGCGCGTCTTGGACGTTATACGCGGCCAAACCTATTCGCTCGATAGAACGCCTCTGCAAGGAAATGAGAGTGCCATTTTCCAACGTCGATTCAGAGATGCTCTCGCGGAGTGGGAACGCTTAAGGTGTGACTACGAATAACCTAGACTATTTAGGTTTGGTCAGACCTTTCCTCGATGTATACGCTCTGCAAGGAAGTACATTCCAACTAAAGTTGTGATTACTATGTTAAAAGTTATCAGTAACGCTGTTAATACGAAAATCACCTTAATAATAAGATGTGCTTTTTCGTCCGATATCAGCCTACTTATTCCTGGCGCTAAGAGATCCCCCGCAATTAAAACCGCTATACCTAAAAACGCCACGGATGTGAGATAGGCAAAGAGGAAACTAAGAAACATGCGAGTGGTAAGCTTCACAAACCCTTTTTTTCCTTGCGTCATCAGCTTCAACTGCGGAGCAGGGTCTGGCATTTCCACATCGAGTTCAGGTCGATTGAAAGTGGCCACAGCTGCCAGTGCTGCAATAAAAAATCCCGGGAGGGAACTAAACACAGGCAGTATGGCTTGAATAAATGACCCAGAACCGAAAATCTTTCGAGTGGGATCAACAACAAATAACGCAAGGGTCGCAATGGACGCGCAAACGATTGATCCGGCTATCATCGCAGTACGCAGATGATCATGCCTCACTAATATAAACGCAAACGGCCTGGCGAGAATATAGAACATTTAGCTTCGATCCGATTGGATGCGCCGCTTTATTTGATCTGCGAGCCGCACAACAATGTGATCCGAAGAGTCATTTAGTGGTGGCGCAACACCGCTGATGTCGTACGATGCAAGATATTGTAATTGCTCAGGATTACCCGAGTCTATGTCGAATTTAACCGTACGATTGTGCCCCTGAGGATCCTTGAATCGAATAGCCGCCGTTTGGAAGCTTGCTCGGCGAGTTCGCGCTGCACCAATCAGCCCAGCAAGTCGGTTGCCTGCGGGCATAGCGGAGTCGACTTTAACCTGAACAATATGTTCGCGTTCCTCAAGATACTGGTTTCCGCCCAGTTGGCCTTTCGGTCGGGCGTCTATCAGCGTTATTTGCGAAACCGTTCCTTGTTCGAGATCATTGATCAAATTCTCGTGTGGATGACCGAGCAGTTCGATCAATGGCACGAAAGGATGCGTCTTCAGACTTCCTTGGTGATCTCTTGCGCCAGCCGGATCGTCATAGCTGAAAAACGAAAGGTTGTTCTTAGTAGCTTGACTGACCGCCCGATTTAGCAGCGCCTGCACAACCCGATGTCCAATGGCTGGAACGCCTTCAAGGTGCGCCAGATAGCGTCCGGGGCGGGCAGATTCAGAGACAAGCGAAATGACCAAATGAGCCGCTCGGTCCCCAACCTCATCTTCTTCACGCTCCGCAACGCGTGAGGCGCCTGTAACTCGATGAGAGTAGACAGCGTTTGACGCATTAGTATCACCGCGCCTGATCAAGAGGGTCACAGTATTGGCAATATCATCGACTTCAAGTTCGCCGATTCGATAAATTATGGTGCCCCGGTCGCGCTCAATTACAGCAAGTTGACCATCCACTGCCGCACGCAATGCAACTATCACGTCTGACAACGGCGGCGGGACCGCATGACGCGATCTTGAACGAACAGAAACATCGTAGATGTAAATTTGCCGTTCAGTGCGCTTCATAAATCCTCCGCAGTCGATTGGAATATCACTTAGACCGCATGCCAAAATGTTCGCAAGTGCTAGCAGACGCAGCTTAACATACAAATCGGAAGCTCAGCTCGAAGCTATCATGGCTCATTAGTCCATTTTGCCAAGCATCGACTTCAAATACTGCCCCGCAAAGTTCCGCGCATTCGCAGCCACCGCCTCCAGCGTCCCCTCTGCCACAATCTCCCCACCTCTGCCCCCCAAGGGAACAAAACCCCCGCTCCTGCGTCTTACCCTACGGCCAATCTCGCGCCGCACCTTTTAGGGGAATGACATGCGTACCACTGCAACTCTCGCCATTATCGGCTGTTCACTGATCACGCTTGCTGGGTGCAAGCAGGAAACCGTTGTTCCCGCCGATAGTGCGACCACCACGGTGATGGTGCCCGCGCCGATGCCGACGCAGACTGAAGTTGTCGGCGTACCGGTGCCTGGGCCGACTTCGACCCGCACCGATGTGGTGGTGGTGCCGGTGCCTGGCGCGACTGTGACGGAAACGGCGACGGCTACGCCTGCGCCTTAGCCTTAGCCATAGCGGACAGTCGGCCTGACACCCTCATCCTCCCTGAGCTTGTCTCGGGGAGGGGGACCGCCCGAAGGGTGGTGGAGGGGCAAAGCTGCACCCGGTATCCCCTCCGTCAGCCGCCTCTGGCGTCTGCCACCTCCCCGAGCAAGCTCGGGGAGGAACTAGCGCGCCAGCAGCGCCTTGAGATAGCCGCCGGTGTAGCTGTTCTTGTTGGCCGCGACTTGTTCCGGCGTTCCCTCGGCCACCACCAGCCCGCCGCGCACGCCGCCTTCGGGGCCGAGATCGACCACCCAATCCGCCACCTTGATCACATCGAGGTTATGTTCGATCACCACCACCGAATTGCCCTGATCGACCAGCCGCTGCAGCACTTCGAGCAGCTTGCGCACGTCTTCGAAGTGCAGCCCGGTGGTGGGTTCATCGAGGATGTAGAGCGTCTGGCCCGTCGACCGCCGGCTGAGTTCCTTGGCGAGCTTGACCCGCTGCGCCTCACCGCCGCTGAGCGTGGTGGCCTGCTGGCCGACCTTGACGTAGCCGAGGCCGACCTCGTTCAGCATGTGCATCTTGTCGCGGATCGGGGGGACGGCCTTGAAGAACTCTTCCGCGTCCTCGATCGTCATGTCGAGCACGTCGGCGATGCTGTGCCCCTTGAACTTCACCTCGAGCGTTTCGCGGTTGTAGCGTTTGCCGTGGCATTCCTCGCAGGTGACGTAAACGTCGGGCAGGAAGTGCATTTCGATTTTGATCAGGCCATCGCCCTGGCACTGTTCGCAGCGCCCGCCCTTGACGTTGAAGCTGAACCGCCCGGGCTTGTAGCCGCGCGCGCCGCTTTCGGGCAGGCCGGCGAACCAGTCACGGATCTGGGTGAAGGCGCCGGTGTAGGTCGCGGGGTTGCTCCGCGGGGTGCGGCCGATCGGGCTCTGGTCGATCTCGATCACCTTGTCGCAGAATTCGAGCCCGGTGATCTTGTCATGCGGGCCGGCGATCACCCGTGCGCCGTTGAGCACACGCGCCGCACCGGCGTAGAGCGTGTCGAGCGTCAAGGAGCTCTTGCCGCTGCCCGACAGCCCGGTGACGCACGTGAAGGTGCCGAGCGGGAGCGAAACGGTGACGTTCTGCAGGTTGTTGGCGCGCGCGCCGTGGACGGTCAGCTTGTGCCCGTTGCCCTTGCGGCGCTTGGCCGGGACTTCGATCTTGCGTTTGCCCGAGAGGTACTGGCCGGTCAGGCTCTCCTCCGAAGCGAGGATATCGGCCAAGGTGCCTTGCGCGACGATATGCCCGCCGTGCACGCCCGCGCCGGGGCCCAGATCGACCACGTGATCGGCGTGGCGGATCGCATCCTCATCGTGTTCGACCACGATCACCGTGTTGCCGAGATCGCGCAGCCGCTTGAGCGTTTCGAGCAGCCGGTCATTGTCGCGCTGATGCAGGCCGATGCTCGGTTCATCCAGAACGTACAAAACACCCGAAAGCCCCGAGCCGATCTGGCTGGCGAGGCGGATCCGCTGGCTCTCCCCGCCGCTCAAGGTGCCGCTGGTGCGGCTCAAGTTGAGGTAATCGAGCCCGACATTGTTGAGGAACCCCAGCCGCTCGTTGATTTCCTTGAGCACCGCCTTGGCAATCTGCTGCTGCTGCGGGCCGAGCTGGTCGTTGAGATCGAGGAACCACTGCACCGCCGCGGCGACCGACAGC
Source organism: Novosphingobium sp. (assembly GCF_031417815.1). Taxonomy (GTDB): domain Bacteria; phylum Pseudomonadota; class Alphaproteobacteria; order Sphingomonadales; family Sphingomonadaceae; genus Novosphingobium. The sequence goes on from NZ_JANOWI010000015.1 coordinate 136,703, forward strand.
ATGGTGATGGTGCTGATATCCTCGCCCGCCACCTTGACGCTCAGCGCCTCGGGCTTGAGCCGCTTGCCTTCGCAGGTTTCGCACGGCTGCGCGGTCTGGAACTTGCCCAGCTCCTCGCGCATCCAGGCGCTTTCGGTTTGCAGCAGGCGGCGGGTGAGGTTGCCGATCACGCCGTCGAAGGCCTTTTTGACCGTGTAGCTCTTCTTGCCATCGGTGAAGGTCAGCGGCACCGCGCGCCCGGCAGTGCCATGCAGGATCACGATCCACACTTCGGGTGCCAGATCCTGCCACGGCGTCTCCAGACTGAAGCCGAATTCGGCGGCGAGGCTGGACAGCACCTGCATGTAATAGGGACTGGGCGGGTTGCTCTTGGCCCACGGCACCACCGCGCCCTGTTTGAGGCTGAGCGCTTCGTTGGGCACCACCAGCTGCGGATCGAACAGCAGCTTTTCGCCCAGCCCGTCGCAGGCCGGGCAGGCCCCCATCGGGGCGTTGAAGCTGAACAGCCGGGGTTCAAGGCTTTCGATGGTGAAGCCACTGACCGGGCAGGCGAACTTTTCGCTGAACACGATGCGGTTGGCGGGGAGGCCGGTGTTCTTCATTCCCCCCTCCCGCTTGCGGGAGGGGTCGGGGGTGGGTGAGTCTGGATCGGGTTCGTCGGTTGAAGGCTCGGACTGGCCCACCCCTAACCCCTCCCGCAAGCGGGAGCGGGACTGGTCGTGGAGCCCCGTCACCGTCGCATCGACCAGATCGAGATAAACCAGCCCGTCAGCCAGTTTCAACGCCTGCTCAAATGAGTCCGCCAGCCGCGTTTCGATGCCGCCTCGCACCGCGATCCGGTCCACCACCACTTCGATGTCGTGCTTGTACTTCTTGTCGAGCGCGGGGGCCTCTTCGATTGCGTAAAGCTCGCCGTCGATCCGCACGCGGGTGAAACCGGCCTTCTGCCATTCGGCCAGTTCCTTGCGGTATTCGCCCTTGCGCCCGCGCACCGCCGGGGCCAGCAGATAGGCGCGTGTGCCCTCCGGCAGCGCCATCACCCGGTCGACCATTTGCGACACCGTCTGCGCCGCAATTGGCAGCCCGGTGGCAGGCGAATAGGGCACGCCGACGCGGGCCCACAGCAGCCGCATGTAATCGTAGATCTCGGTCACCGTCGCCACGGTGGAGCGCGGGTTGCGGCTGGTGGTCTTCTGCTCGATCGAAATCGCGGGGCTCAGCCCGTCGATATGTTCGACATCGGGCTTCTGCATCATCTCGAGGAACTGGCGGGCATAGGCCGACAGGCTTTCGACATAACGCCGCTGCCCTTCGGCATAGATCGTATCGAACGCCAGGCTGCTTTTGCCGCTGCCCGAAAGCCCGGTGATCACGATCAGGCTGTCACGCGGCAGCGTAACGTCAAAGCCTTTGAGGTTGTGTTCCCGGGCGCCCCGGACGGTGATATGGGAGAGGGACATGGGGCCGCTCTGTTCCAGATTTGTTCGATTCAGGCAAGGGGGCTGCGCCTGCCTTTTCGATCAGGTCTGGAAGCTGCCGTGCGGATAACCGGCATGGCGCGCGCACTCCCCTCTGAAATCGTAATCCACGTCATCCGCGCAATCGGGCCATTGCCCGCTGTCCAGCCAGTATTGCGCCAGCCCCAGCCGCGCGCAGACCCCTGTGAAGCGCGGGTCGGCGCGCAGCGCGGTATAGGCCGCCGGGAACAACAGCAGGGTGCGATAGGCGTGGGTGCCCATCACGTCGCGGGGGCTGCCGCAGGGGCCGAATGTGCTGCGTTCGAGCAGCGCAAAGGTCTCGTCAACAAAGCCCAGCTCGGCCGCGATCACGCCAACTTGCGGATCGATATGCCCGGTCGCATCGGCGCGCCTGGCGATTTCATCGAACATGTGTCGCCGCCCGGCCGGATCGGTCGCGCGCATCACCCGCGCGAACGCCACCACGCCAACGTGTTCGCGCAAGGGATAGAGTGCAAGCCGAGCCGGATCGGTCAGCCGGGCCACCGCATCCCAATCCTGCCGATGGACATGGGCCTGGATCAGCACCGCCACGCTGTGATGGCTATCAGGCCATTTGTTAACGACGTGCTCCATCGCCGCCAGCGCGCGGTCCCACTGCCCGGCAAACCACAGTGCCTGACCGTAAAGCCCCATCGCGAACGGATTGAGCGGATCGAGCCGCGCAGCCCGCTCCGCTTCCTCGGCCGCCGCCGCGCTGCGTCCGGTGCATTCGAGAAAATAGGCCCGGGTGGTGAGGAAATCGACCGCGGCGATGCCCGCCGCAGTGTTCGAATTCAACATCGCTTCCTGCGCGCCAAGCGAGCCGAACGGCACCATCAGTTCCCAGCGCGCGGCCAGTGCATCGGGGTGGCCGGGATCGAGCGCGTCGCTGCGCGCGAGTTCTGACTCGACCGCCTGGCGCACGATCGCGCGCCGATCATATGGGCAATGCATCATCAGCTCGGCCCGGCGGTAAGCCAGAGTGGCCCAGCCCGCCGCAAAGCCTGGCGCATTGAGCGCCACCTGGGCCAGACTGGCGACATTGCGCGTCATCTGCGCCGGATCGGTCACCCGTTCACGCGCCCGCAGGTAAAGGTCGTAGATCGCCGGATCGACCGGGGCCACATCTTTGGGCGCGAATTCCAGTTCGAGCGCTGCGGCGATCGCCTCGGCAATTTCATCCTGCACCGCAAAGATATCTTCCAGCCCCCGGTCATAGCGCTGCGACCACAGGCTGGTCTGGCCCGCGCAATCGAGCAGGTGTGCCGAAACCCGGATCTGCCCGCCCGAACGCTGGATCGAGCCATCGAGCACGTGGCTGGCCCGCAGGCTGGTGGCGGCATGGGCCTTGTCCGCCCCGCGAAACTGGAAGCTGGAAGTGCGGCCGATTGCGGTCAGCCGGGCATGACGGGTGATGCGGGTGAGGATTTCTTCGGAAACGCCATCGCAGAAATAGGTCAGCTCGGCGTCGCTGGAGAGGTTATCGAACGGCAGCACGGCAAGGACGATGCCGGTGGCGGCGTCTGGCGCAGCGGCACCACGTTGCTCAGGCTCAAGCCGGTAGCCCTGCCCGCGGATCGTCACCAGCCGGTCAGCCACGGCACCCAGCGCCTTGCGCAGCGCCGCGATGTGAACCTGGATCGCGTTTTCCTCGACGATCAAGCCGCCCCACACCGCGCCCATCAGCTCGTCCTTGGTCACCAGAGCGCCGCGCGCTTCGGCCAGCACCGATAGCAGCGCCAATGCCTTGGATCCCAGCGGCAGGCGCTGGCCGCCATCGAGCAGTTGCCGGCCTGGCTGCAGCACCAGGTGCCCAATCCTGAACTCTTCGCTATCGCCCATTCGTCCCCCCGGTGCGACCCAACGGACCTCCAAGACCTAATCCATATCGTCTTGGCCGTCCATTCAGACTTGGCGGGTCAGGATTCAGAAAACTTCAGGTTCGCGCCAAGGACCGCAGGCCGCGAATCGGCCAGCAGGGCGCGGCGGACATTCTTTCCGCAACTGAAGGGAATGAACCATGCACAACTTGACCAGACTGGCCCTTGCGGCTGCTGCGCTCGGCTTGAGTGCGACCGCTGCACAGGCCCAGACAGTGACTTTCCAGACCACCCAGACTTCGGTGGTCAACACCGGCGCCCCGGTGCCCGGCGGCGCGCCCATTGCCGGTGTCTATCAGACCGGCACCCAGGTGATCACCTCGGCCGATGGCAAGAAGGTGACCGAAACCTTCACCTGCATCGGCACCACCCAGCCGCCGCGCGATGCGGTTTTCCAGTTCAGCTCGGTCTGCGATTCCACCGGCCCGAACGGCGATACCTCGTCGGTCTGGGGCTGCAACTTCGTCAGCATGGAGCGTAACGAAATCTCCTGCGTCGGCGGGGTCATCGGCAAGACCGGCGCCTATACCGGGCGCCGCGGCACCATGACCTACCACGGCGTGAATGGCAGCGGATCGGGTACGGGTCAGTGGTATAACTGACCTGCACTGGCGCGGGGCAGGCAACGCGACCCTGCTGTGCTCCGCGCCACCATTTGACTGCCGGGATTTGCTGACGGACACGCGCGCTACACACGGCAGAACAACATTGCGTAACCAGGAGAAACAGAATGCCCGCCAAGTCCATCACGATTAACCTGCTGATCGGCGGAATCCAGAATCCGGACAACAGCATCGGCAACACCACCCAATATCCCAACAACCTCACCGCCGCCTACACCATGGTCAGCAGCCAGCCGCCGACCTCCGCGCTGGTTGTGCAGAGCGATGGCGACATGGATCTGAGCCTGTTGCCCTCTGGCCCTGGCTACAGCCCGGAAACCGACATCTACTTCACGCTGTCCGGATCGATCCGCGCGACCAATGGCGCAATGCTGACGCCGCGCTGGGCCCAGCCCGACGAAGGCTCGGGCGATCCGCGCTACAAGGGGTTCTGCTGGCTGGTGGTTGCTGAAGGTGATCCGACCGTGCTGCCGTGGCCTCCGGGCATGCAGGCCCGGCTGGTTCCGCCGGGCAAGAACCCGATCGGGACGCAGACCGTGCTGATCGACGACAATCGCCGCGGTGATCCGTACTACTATGTCTTGGGCGTCTGCTTTGACAACGCACCGGGCTGGACCACGCCGTACTTCGTCAGCTTCGATCCCAAGATCGTCAATCCGGGGTAACGGGCCGGGGCGTGCATCAAAGATACTGCATGACACGCATTCAATCGGCCCTTGCAGCCGCAGCGATGCCAACCAATCAGCCACAAAACTGGCAACTTTGGGAGAACGCAAATGCCTAAGAAAAAAGACTCTTTGCTCAACGTCAACCTGAGCGTCAGTGCCACCCAGAACCCCGACGGCACGTGGCGAAATTTGACCACAACCTACTCGCAAGGCGTTACCGAGCCGCCGTCGCCCGGGGTTGTTGGCGCGAACGGCGATATCGACCTTTCCCGATTCCAGGACCCGGATGGGCAGTATGGCCCTGCGACCGATATCATCATCACTCTGTCAAACTGCAATGTGGTTGATAAGTTCGGAAACAGTCTCAACATGATTTACGCCCCCCAGGGCAACAATCAGATTACCTTCACCGGGCGAGACGCTGCCTCCCAATTTGTTCGCGCCGTCGGCTCTGGCAGCAACATTGCGGTGGCCTTCACCGATACCGATACCGATTCCGGGGACTACCATTACTGCCTGAACCTGTGGGGCTACGAAGACGGGCACAGACCGCCTGAAGGCTACCCGCTGCCGCTGGATCCGAAGATCGTCAATCCGGGCTAGTACACCTGGCGCAATTCGCGCAGATAAGCAGGATGCCGCCAGCCGCGCCGATCCAGTACCTGCCGGATCGGCGCGGCTGCGGCGGCATTGCCTTGCCGCCGCGCCGCTGCATAACGCAGCGTCAGGAGTGACGATGGCAAGTCCGCGTCCGCGCCCGCGGTCAACCGGTCCACGCTGCGCCAATCCTCCCGCGCCAGGGCCCGCTGCCCTGCGCGCAGATGCATGTCGCCGCGCACCAGCAGCACCGAGGCATAGACCGCGCGCATCATTGGATCGGTTGAATCCTTGCGCTGGCCAAGCAAAGCGATGGCATGATCGGCGCGGATGATCGCTTCGCCGTGGCGGCCGCTCCCCGCCAGCAGCCGCACCTCCAGCTCGTCAAGCTGCGCGGCGAGATCGAGGTTCCAGATATCGTTGGTCGGATCCTTGGCGATCAGACCGCCCAGCAGGGGGCGCGCCGCGGAAAGCTGCTGCCGCGCCAGATCGATCCGGCCGAACAGCAGCGCGGCGATCCCCAGTTCATAGCGCCGCTTGACCTCGTACTGCGTCCACAAGGTATTGCCCGGCTCGGCGCTGCGTAAAGCGATGCTGCCATCGACCGCTTTCTGCATAGCGCTGAGCGCCTTGGCACCGTTTCCGCGCATCGTTTCAAGCCGCCCGATGCCGATCAGCGCGGTGCCGGTGCCACTGCGTGCGGTGGTGTTGCCGGGGTCCTTGGCCAGAACGGCAACGTAGATCGCATGCTCACGGCCATAGAGCGCCAGTGCCGGTTCGATTTTCTCCTGCCGTTCGAGCGCAAAGGCGGTCCACGAGATCGCCTGCGCCATGTCGATCTGCTTGGTCAGATCGGCCGGGTCTTTGGCGGCGATCGCTTCGGCGATGCGCTGGGCATTGGCGAAGCTCTGTTCCGCCTCGCCATAGCGGCCCTGTCCAAGCAGCAGCGTGCCCAGGTTGCTGTCGGCATAGGACACTTCCAGCTGCCAGTCGGTATTGCCCGGATCGATCGCCACCAGCCGGTCGGCCAGCCGCTTGTATTCGCGAAACTGCGCCTCGGCTTCTTTGGGTTCGCCGCGTTCATAAGCGGTGTAGCCGACCCAATAGACGCTTTGCGCGTGATCGAAGATGCGCTGCGGATTGCCGGGATCGCGCGCCAGCAGTTCGCCGGTGGTGGCGGCGGCCTGGCGAAATGCGCCCAGCCCGGCAGCACTGTCACCGCGGATATTGCTGACCTCGCCGACCAGATGCAACGCGCGGCTGCGGCGGCCCAGCGAATCCGCATCGAGGCTGCCGGCCTGCTGCCCGGCGTAATATTTCAGCGCGCGCTGGCCGACCACGTCGAGCGCATCGAGCCGCCCAACCGGTTCCAGCTTTTCGCGCAGGTCGGTCAGCATGAATTCGACCAGGCCATCGGATTCGGCGCGCTGCCGGTCAGCCTCATCGCGCGCCACCACCGCCGCCCAGGCCAGCCCGCTCATCACGGTCGCCAGCGCCAGCGATGCGCCGACCATGAGCCGCGTGCGCACGGTGCGGCGGCGATCATCGCGATTGACCAGTTCATCCAGCCCGACCCCCAGCATCGCCGCCGCCAGTTTCAGCCGGGCGCGGCGTTTGCCATCGCCGCTGATCCGCGCATCGGCGGCCAGCGGGGCATCGACCGGCTCGTCCGTCACGCGCATGTCCGGCGCAACGCGGTGAGTCAGCGCGGCGGGAAAGCATTCGTGTTCATCGCCGCTGCCCGGTGTGCCATCGACGATCAGCGCCAGGATTTTGGCCGGATCGCGGTGAGTCTTGAACCACGCCAGTTCGCGGTTGACCCATTTTGACTGGGCCGAGCGCGGCGAGCAGATGACGATCAGGAATTCGGAATTTTCGAGCGCGTGTTCCACCGCCTGGCCGATGCTGGCCCCGGCGGCTTCCTCCTCGCGGTCCTTGAACAACGGATGCAGCCGCGCCGGCACCGGGCCCAGCTGTCCGTCCTTGCCGATCAGCGCGCCGGGGGTGCGGTACGTCTCGATGGCGTGGAGCAGCCACTTGCCCCATTTGGCATCGGACCAGCTATAGCTGACAAAGGCCTTGTAGCGAAATTCCGCCATACCCGTCCCCGCACCTGCGCCCAAACCTGCACGGCGCGCGGACAGGCCTGCGGCGCTGTCCGCCGCTCATGACCCGGCGGCAGGTTACCCGCAAACACCGCGCAGCACAACGCCGCGCAGGCGTTCAGTCCGCCGCGCAGCTCATCGGCAGGGCATAGTTGCCCCACAGCAAGGTCGCGATCCGCTGCTTGCGATCATAGCTTACCAGCGCAGCCCCGCCCGCCCCGCCGGTCCGTGCGTGGACCACCAGCAGATCGCCGCGCGCGCGCCGCAGATCGACCGTTCCCGATTGGCACGCGCTATAGGCGCAGACTTCAAGCTGCGATCCGGTCAGCGAGACCGACATCGGGGTGAACGCAGTCGTATCGACCGCGCATTTTTGTGCCGTGCAGGTCACTTCGGCCTGGGCATTGCGGCAAGTGAAATCGGCGCTGGCGGCCTGGGCGGCAGGTGCAGCGCAGGCGGCGGCGAGCGCCAGTGCGGCGGAGAGGGTTCTGCTGGGCATCGCGTCTACTCCATGGAAGAGGAACAACCGGATGCGACCCGCGATTTTGCCGGTCAGGCCATCTGGCCCGCCGGTTTCCGCGATGATTGCAGATTGTCGCGATGTTGCAAGGCGGCAAGCGGCGAACCGTTCATTGTGCGGCAAGCGGAGTCTTGCCATCGTTGCAACCGGGCCGCGCTGAAAAGCCATGGATTCGCGCCAAGGGGGGCAGGAATGATACGTCCGCAGTTCAGGAAATCGGTCTCGAAGCGCGCGATGGCGTGGTTCGCTTTGCCGCTGGCCGCGGCGCTGCCGCTGACATTGCCGGTGGGCACTGCGGCGCAGCAGCTTGGCCTGCCCGGCCCGCTGGCCGCAGTGCTTGCTGATGCTGGCACCGCCCAGGCCGCTACCGCCAAGCCCAAGGTAAAAGCGAAGAGGAAGGCCAAAGCCAAGGCCAAGCCTGCCGCCTACAAAACGGTCTGCAAGACGCGCAAGGTCAAGGGCAAAACCAGGCGCACCTGCACCAAGGTCAAGATTGTGCCCGCCATAGTGCCGCCGCCGCCGGTCGTGGTTTCGGCCGCGCCCTATGCGCCGCAGTCCTATTCCACCCTTCCCTCGCCGCAGCAAATCGCGCCGCCGCCCGCACCGGCACCGTTCCCGGTGGCTGCCCCGCCACCGCCGCCGCAAATTCCGATCACCGCCTATTATTACATCGATCAGGCTGACAGCTTTGCCGGTGCATTGGGCAAATCGCCGCCCGATTTCAGCTTCGATTGCGGCGGCTATGATTGCTATGGCTGGGTCAGCCGCGCGGGTGAGGCGCTGATCGTCGAGCCGGGCCGCGACGGCGTGGTGCAGTATTACTATGCCCCTGGCGATAGCGCGCCCTATCTGGTGCGCGATAGCTACAACGCCTATGCTTTCGATGGGCGCAGGCTGGATGTGATCTATGACCGGCGCGGCAACGTAAGCCTTGATGCACCCGATTGGCGGCAGGACGATTATGCCAGGTCGCTGCGCGAACGCGGCCGCGCGCTCTATTCCGCCTCGCTGCGCGAGCGGCGCTGGGATACCCGCAGCGCGATTGCCTATGGCGATTGGTATGATCGCTATTACTATTATCCCACCTGGGGTTACGGCTGGGACCGGCAGTGGACCCAGCGGGTCGATTATGGCCTGATCCCGCATCATCGCCAGCCGCGCCGGCTTGACGACGAACGCCGCCGCCGCACCCATGCCGATGGCGATTACCAGCAATGGCGCCGCCGCGGCGGCCCCGGTGCACCGCCGCTCACCGGAAATCCGGTGGTCACCCCGGTGGCCAGCCCGATCACCCCGTCGGGGCCAGGCGGGTCGAACGGAGCGGTGCCCGGCACCGCCAATCCGCGTCCGCGCCAGCCCGGCTGGCAGGCCGCACCCAGTTCCCCCGCCGCCGCGCCGCCAGCCCCTGCGCCGCCGGTGACGCAGGCACCGCCGCCCCCTGCACCGGTGCCACCGCTCAGCCAGCCGCCCGCCCCGCCGCCGCGCGCCGGACGCGAAGACCGCGATGTGCGCGAACCGGGCGAACGGCCGCAGGGTCCGCGCCCGCGCCGCGAAGTGCAGAGCGACGGACCGGTTGAGAGTGCGCCGCAGCAAAGCGCGCCGCCGCCGCCCCCGGTGATCTATCAGGCACCCCCGCCCGCACCCGAACCAGCCTACGTCGCACCGCCACCGCCGCCGCCCGCACCGGCTTATGTCGCGCCGCCCGAGCCGGCATACGTGGCACCGACCCCGCCCCCGTCTCCGCCACCCGAACCGGTCTACGCGGCACCACCCGAGCCGGCTTACGTGGCACCGCCACCTCCGCCGCCGCCGCCCGCGCCTGTTTACATCGCGCCGCCCGAGCCGGTTTATGTGGCACCGCCACCGCCGCCTCCGCCTCCGCCGCCGCCTCCGCCGCGCGATGTGGTGGACACCTCGCCCGGCACCGAGACGCCGTAATTTACCGGCTTCCCTCCGTGGCGTTGCCAACCTATCAAGGGCCCAGGGGTCGCCTGTTATTGCCAGGAGACATGCGATGAATGTGATCCGTAACGCTTTTGGCGCGCTGGGCCTGATGGCGCTGGCCGCTGCGATGGCCACAACTCCGGCCGATGCCAAAGGCAAGCGCAAGGCCAGCCCGGCCACCGCCGCCGTCCCGGCAACACCCGCAGCCGAAAGCAGCGAAGCAGCACGCGCGCGGATCAACGCCGAACAGGCTGCCGCCGCCAAGGCGCAGAACGATGCCAACGCCGCCGCACAGGCCGCCTATGACAAGGCAATCGCCGACGAAGCCGCCCGCGCCGCCAAGGAAAAGGCCGACTATGACGCCGCCATGGCCAAATGGCGCGCCGACGGCGAAGCCTGCAGGGCCGGTGACAAGACCAGGTGCGCCGCGCCGAAGTAGGGATTCGCACCGCCCAATACCAAACGCTTGCACAAGGCTGTCGCCCACCCCCGCCAATTGGCGGTGGATGCTGCCATGTGATTTGCATCACATACTATCGGGGTGCGATCCCCCATCCGGGTTCCCGTCACCATTACTTGGGGGGAGCCAACCATGGCCTTGCCGTTATCACCGATGCCGAATGACGGGACACCCGTCGAAGTCACGACCACCGATTGCACCGTCGATGAATCCGTGATGCTGGAAATCACGCAAAAGGACGTTGTCCGCTATGCGCAGGCGATCAAGGTCAACGCCACGACGAAATTCAAACTCCCGACCGGGAGATACCGGTTCAATTTCCACTTCCAGAAAGTCGATGGGCCGGCGACGTTCAATTGTTCGGTCGCGGTCCCTTCGACCGAAGCGTCGTTTCCCATTGACCCGGCAGTCGGATCCGGGACGAAGCAACAGGGCAAATGGGGCCTTGTCGCCTACCGGGTGATCGTCTGATGCGCGCCGTTATCCAGCGCCCGCCCGCAGTATGCCTTGCAGTTTGCTCCGCGCTCTCAGCCGCGTTTCTCGCCCAGCCGGCCCTTGCCAAAGACGATGCTCCGGCCATCAGCACAACCTATGTCGGCGTGACCAGCGGCGGCAGCAACCAGACCGGCGAACGCACAGCCAGTGCTGGCTATGAACAGATCAGCACGTCGGCCCAGCTCAGCAGCGAAGGCGAACAGATCAATGCCGATTTTTCGCTCGATTACCGGATTGCCGGCGCGCCCCGATTGGATGGCACGCACCTGGTTGGCAGCTTCCTGTCGGTCTCGATCAAGGGCAGCGTGCCGCTGAACGGGTCGAAGCCCGGGTCGGTGGTCGATTTCAAGACATTTGGCAGCGGCGGAAACCTGACGCTGGGCTTCAACTACTTCCGCCCGCGGGTAACTTCGGTCTCGCAAAGTTATCCGGTGATCCGCCAGTTGGCCCGCTACTGCGTAGCAACTTCTGTCAGCAAATGGGGTGATGATGGGCATGGCTCACCGGCGGAAGCAGCCGCAGGCGCGGCCGCGCTGGGGCGTTTCGATCAAAGCGCCGCTGACACCGAACTGGGGGTGTTCGAAATAATCAAGGAGACCGTTGGCGATGAAGCCGGCACCGGCACGATTGGCAAGGCGATCGCTGAAAACTGCTCGAAGGACAATCCCAAGCTGACCGACGACAGCAGCTTCATCGATGTCTTCGCCACCCACGGCTTGACCCCGGCTGAAGCTGCCGCGTGGCGGCGCAACGTGCGCAGCGAAGGCACCCTGTTCCTGGGCGGGCAGGTTAGCCTCGGCTACAACCGCTTCGATATCGTTGATCGCACCGCGCTGGCCAATCGTCCAGTTGATCGGATCGGCTATGATGCCAACGGGCGCATCGGCTATGTCTTCGGCGGTGCCAATGTCATGGCATTGGGCACCTTCGGCTATACGCGCAGTTACAAGGCGAAGGATGTGGTCGATGTTTGCGGGCCGCCCGACATCAATGGCAAAAGCATCTGTATCAACGGCCAGGATGGTGCGCCCGATCGCAAGGACACCGGCTATGCCGGCGCGGTGCTGCGCGTTGTAGTTCTTCGCAACAAAGATGGCGAGGCGACGCTCGGCATCAGACCATCGGCCACCTATGTCTTCGAAGACAAGGACTGGCAGCTCGAAATTCCGGTCTTTTTCCAACATACCGACACGGGCGGTCTCGATGCTGGGGTCAAGGGCATCTACAACACTGGCAAGAAAGATTTCGGTATCGGTGCTTTTGTCGGCCTAGCCTTTTAGACCCCCTTCCACCAACGCCTGATCGCCATCGGCGAACGGCATTGACTTGCCAGGCCCCCCGCGCGAGGCAGCATGCATAGTTTTGCGTGCGGGGCATCGCGTTTTGTGTCTGATCCCGTGCGGTTGTTACCCAAGGGAGTCTTGCCTGATGAAAAGCCGTTTCCTTCTGGCCGGTGCCGCGGTTGCGCTGCTGGCCGCGCCGTTTGCCGGGGGCCAGGTACTGGCCCAGGCCGGGGCCGCCGCGTCCAGCGTTGCCAAGGCCGCGATCGGCGCTTGGGGGGTCGATCTTTCGGGCCAGGATACCGCGGTCAAGCCGGGCGATGATTTCTACCTTTACGCCGGCGGCAAATGGGCTGCGGCCACTGCAATTCCTGAAGACCGTGCATCGGTCGGGGCCTTTTCGGACCTGCGCGAACGCACCCAGGATCAGAGCAAGGCGCTGATCACCGATGCCCCCGCCGGCAGCAAATATGGCGCGCTTTACGCCAGCTACATGGACGAAGCGCAGGTTGAAAAGGTTGGCCTGGCCCCGCTGATGGCCGATCTTTCCAAGCTCAAGGCGGTCAGGACCAAAAGCCAGTTTGCCCGCCTGATGGGGGATACCAATGGCAAGTTTGGCAGCGCGGTAATCGATTTCGGGGTCGGCCCGGATACCGCCAACCCCAACATCAACATCCTTTACGTTGGCCAGGCAGGGCTCGGCCTGCCCGATCGCAAGTACTATCTTGATGACAGCCTGAAGAAGCAGCGCGACGCCTACCGTGCCTATATCGAACGGACGATGAAGACGCTGGGTCATGCCGATCCGGCGGGTGCGGCGAACACCATCATCAATTTCGAGACCAATCTTGCGATCAAGAGCTGGGATGCCGATGCCCGCCGCGATATCGACAAGGTCAACAACCCGATGAGCACGGCGGAACTGGCGCGTTATGCCCCGGGGATCGATTGGGCCGCGTTCTGGCAGGGCGCCAGGATTCCGGCGCAGAAGCGGATAATCGTTGGTGAAAACACGGCGGTGCGCGGCATCGCGATGATCTTTGATGAAACACCGCTGGAAACGCTGAAGCTGTGGGAAGCCTTCCACATCGCCAGCCAGGCATCGCCGTTTCTGGGCAAGACGATGGTCGACAGCCAGTTCGAATATACCAGGCAGCTTTCGGGGGTGACGCAGATGCGCCCGCGCTGGAAGCGCGCGCTGGGCATGGTCGATGGATCGCTGGGTGAACTGGTCGGTCAGGACTATGTCGCCCGGTTCTTCCCCGCCAGCTCGAAAGCCAAGATGGATGGGCTGGTCGGTAACCTGAAGATGGCGATGGCCGGGCGGATCCGCGCCAACGACTGGATGGCCGAAGCCACCAAGTCTGCCGCGCTCGACAAGCTGGCGCGAATGGACGTGATGGTCGGATATCCCAACAAGTGGCGCGATTACAGCGGGTTGAAGATCAATCCGGGCGATCTTTATGGCAATGCCAAGCGCGCCGGGGCGTTCAACGCGGCCTATAACATGAGCTTCCTGGGCAAGCCGGTTGACCGCAAGCTGTGGGGGATGAACCCGCAGACGGTGAATGCCTATAACGGCGGGCTGGAAAACAAGATCGTGTTCCCGGCCGGCATCCTGCAGGCACCGTTCTTCGATCCCAACGCCGATGATGCGGCCAATTATGGCGCGATCGGCGCGGTGATCGGGCACGAAATCAGCCATGGCTTCGATGACCAGGGCCGCAAGATCGACGCCTCTGGCGCGGTGCGCGATTGGTGGACGCCCGAAGATTCCAAGCGGTTCGAGGAACAGGCCGCAATTTTCGGCGCGCAATATGCGAAGTACGAAGCGGCACCCGGCTTCTTCGTCAATCCCAAGCTGACCATGGGCGAAAACATCGCCGATCTGGCCGGGGTTTCGGTGGCGCTTGATGCTTACCACGCCTCGCTCGGCGGCAAGCCCGCCCCGGTAATCGGCGGGTTGACCGGTGATCAGCGCTTTTTCCTGGCCTTTGCCCAGGTGTGGCGCACCAAGATGCGCGATGATGCGCTGCGCAACCAGGTGACCACCGATCCGCACAGCCCGGCGGTGTTCCGCACCTATGGCCCGCTGCGCAATGTCGATGGCTGGTATGCTGCGTTTAATGTCCAGCCGGGCGACAAGCTCTACATCGCCCCTGAAAAGCGGGCGCGGATCTGGTAAGCGCGCCGTTCAGTTAATACTCAGGGGGGCAACGGCAACGTTGCCCCCAAATGCTTTTTCCTCAGGAGTCGCCCCCCCATGCGTAACACCGTAATGGTTTCGCTTTCCGCGTTAGCTCTGTCCGGCTGCGCCGCGTCTGCCATCCAGACCGCAACCGCCCCCGCCGCCGATCCCGGCCCCACTGCCGCGCCCTATGCGCCGGTTATCCCCAAGGGCACCGGGATCTTTGCCGAAGCGTCGACGCTGCCGTTCCAGGCGCCCGATTTCAGCAAGATCCAGGAAAGCGACTACGAACCCGCGATCGAGCAGGGCATTACGATCCAGCTGGCCGAGGTTGAGGCCATTGCGAACAATCCCGCAGCGCCCAGCTTTGAAAACACCATGATCGCGCTGGAACGGTCGGGTGCGATGCTGACCCGCGTGCTCTATGTGTTCAGTGCGCTGACTTCAGCCAACACCAACGACAATCTGGACGGGATCGACACCCGCACCGGCCCCAAGCTGTCTGCGATGCGCGATGCAATCACACTCAACCCCATGCTGTTCCAGCGCGTCAAGACGCTGTACGACGCCCGCGCCAGCCTGAACCTGGCGCCCGACCAGATCCAGCTGCTGACCATCCAGTATGACAATATGGTGCGCAACGGTGCCAACCTCGATAGCGCTGCCAAGGCGCGGCTGATTGATATCAACGGCCAGCTTTCCACCCTGCAGACCGATTTCGGCCAGAAGCTGACCAAGGGCACCAAGGACGGTGCGCTGGTGGTCAAGGGCAAGGCGGCGCTGGCCGGGCTTGATGCAGCAGCGATGGCCGCTGCCGAACGGGCCGCGGCCGAACGCGGACTGGCCAAGGGCAACTATGTTCTGCCGCTGCAGAACACCACGCAGCAGCCGCTGCTGCCGCAGCTGACCAACCGTGCGACCCGCCAGGCGCTGTTCGAAAAGAGCTGGAACCGCTCCGAACGCGGTGATGCCAACGATACCCGCGCGATCATCCTGCAGCTGGCCGCACTGCGCGCCGAAAAGGCCAGGCTGCTCGGCTTTGACAGCTATGGTGCCTATTCGCTGTCGGACCAGATGGCCAAGACGCCCGAAGCTGCGCTGAGCCTGCTGGAAAGCTTCATCCCGGCGCTGGGTGCCGCGCAAAAGCGCGATGCGGGCGAAATCAACGCGATGATCAAGGCTGAAGGCGGCAAATTCACCGTCACCCCGGCTGACTGGGACTTTTACGCCGAGAAGCTGCGCCGCAAGAAGTACGCGCTCGATCAGAACGAAGTGAAGCCGTACCTTGAGATCACCAATGTGCTGGAAAACGGCGTGTTCTTCGCCGCCAACCAGCTTTACGGGCTGACCTTCAAGAAGCGCAGCGACATTCCGGTCTACCACCCCGACGTGACGGTCTACACCGTCTATGACGCCGACGGCAGCGAACTGGCGCTGTTCTACTTCGATCCGTGGAAGCGCGACAACAAGTCGGGCGGAGCGTGGATGTCGAACTTTGTCGACCAGAACGGACTGACCGGCACCAAGCCAGTGATCTTCAACGTCGAGAACTACACCAAGCCCGCCCCCGGCCAACCCGCGTTGGTCACCTGGGACGATGCCAACACCATGTTCCACGAATTTGGCCACGCGCTGCACGGCATGCTGTCGAACCAGCGCTACCCCTCGATCTCGGGCACCAATACGGCGCGCGATTTCGTTGAGTTTCCCAGCCAGTTCATGGAAAACTTCATGACCGATCCCAAGGTGCTGGCGAACTTTGCCAAGCACTACAAAACCGGCGCGCCGATGCCCGCCAGCCTGATCGCCAAGATCGACAAGGCCAGCAAGTTCAACCAGGGTTATGCGCTGGGCGAGGTGATGACCGCGGCGATGCTCGACATGAAGTGGCATGCAGCCCCGGCGGGTACCGCTTTTGGCACGGTCGGCAGCTATGAAAACACGATCATGGCCGGCATGGCGGCCAAGGGCCTGCAGGTTGCGCAGGTCCCCAGCCGCTATCGCACCAGCTATTTCCGCCACATCTGGGGCGGCGGCTATGCCTCGGGCTATTATGCCTACAGCTGGACCGAAATGCTCGATCACGATGCCTTTGCCTGGTTTGAAGCCAACGGCGGCATGACCCGTGCCAACGGCCAGCATTTCCGCGATACGATCCTCTCGAAGGGGCACTCGCAGGACTACAGCGTGATGTACCGCAACTTCGCCGGGCGCGATCCCAGCGTGGAACCGATGCTGAAAGCACGCGGGTTGAAGTAACGCACAACGAAGGTCCTCTCCATTGTTGGCTTCTGCCACAAATGGGGAGGTGGATCGTCCGCAAGACGAGACGGAGGGGTTATGGCGCTGGCGTCGATACCCCTCCGTCGGTCGCTACGCGACAGCCACCACCCCATTTGCACTGCGTGAAAATGGAGAGGATCTTTAGATAACCAAAGCCCGCGCGCCAGCCTCACCCAGCCAGCGCGCCTTGACGCCCCACACCCGCGCGATCATTTCGGCGGACAGCGCCGCTTCCGGCGGGCCATCGGCTACCACGCGGCCCTGCTCCAGCACGACCACGCGGCCCGCATGGTTCATCGCCTGGGCCAGATCGTGCAGCACCAGCGCCACCCCCAACCCTTGTCCGGCCAGCGTGCGGAAGTGCGCCAGCAGGGTCAGCTGATGGGCCAGATCGAGATTGGCCAGCGGCTCGTCCGCCAGCAGCCAGGTGGGTTCGCCCGCCAGCACCCGCGCCAGCATCGCCCGCGCGCGCTCCCCGCCCGAGAGGCGCGAAAGCGGACGCTGGCGGTATTCGCGCAATTGCATGTCGGCCAGCGCGCGGTCGATCGCGGTGCGGTCGGCTGCGGCACCCAGATTCCATGGCAGGCGGCCCAGGGCGACCAGCACTTCGACCGACAAGTCCCAGGCCAGTTCCGCCTGCTGCGGCAGATAGCCGATCCGCCGCGCGCGGTCGGCGTGGTCCAGCAAAGCCAGCAGATCGCCGTCCAGCCGCACCGTCCCACCGTCCAGCGGCAGGATCCCGGCGAGCGCGGTCAGCAGGCTCGATTTGCCCGCACCATTGGGCCCGCAGATCGCGGTGACTTCGCCCTGCCGCAGCGTCAAAGAAACCCCGCGCAGCCGGGTGCCAAGCTGGAGATCCTGCGCGGTGATCGTCATGCCAGCTCCCGCCGCATCCGCAGCAACAGCCCGAGGAAAAACGGCGCGCCCAGAAGCGACAATGCGATGCCGAGCCGCAGCTCGCTTTGCAGCGGCAGCACCCGGCACAGGCAATCAGCCACCAGCAGCAACAAGGCGCCGGCCAGCGCGCTGGGCACGATCAGCTGCGATGGCCGCCGATCGGTGTAGCGGCGCATCAGGTGCGGCACGATCAGGCCGACAAAGCCGATGATCCCGGCGGCCGCCACGCCCGCGCCGACGGTCAAGCCGACACCGCCGATCATCAGCCACTGCAACTGCTTGGGATCGACGCCGAGCGAACGCGCCGCCGCCTCGCCCAGGGTCAGCGCGTCGAGCGCCTTGCCGGCGCGCAGCAGCAGCGCGATCCCCGCCATGGTCAGCGGCGCGGCAAACCACACTTCGTGCCACGATCGGTCGGCCAGCGCGCCCATCAGCCAGGTGACGATTTCGCTCATCGCAAAGGGTGTCGGCGAAAGGCTGATCGCCAGGCTCATCAAGGCCCCGGCCAGGCTGGCGATGATCATGCCGGCCAGCGTAAACAACAGCGCCGATCCGCTGCGCCCTGCAATCAGGCCGAGCAGCGCCATCGCCCCGCCCGCGCCCACCAGCGCGAACAGCGGCAGCACCCACGGGGTTCCGGCCAGCCCGGTCCAGAAGCTCAGCACCGCCCCCAGCGCCGCGCCCGGCGCAATCCCGAACAGCCCCGGATCGGCGAGCGGATTGCGCAAATAGCCCTGCATCGCCGCGCCCGCCGCACCCAGCCCCGCGCCCAGCACCAGCGCCAGCACGGCGCGCGGCAGGCGCAGTTCGGTGAGGATAATCAGGGCGTTTGGCTGCAGTGTCGCGGTTGGATCAAGCCACACCCGGCCGGCCAGCAGCGACAGCGGTACGGCAATCGCGATGCCGATCAGGAGCAGGAGGTTGGGGCGAGTCACAGGCTCCGCCGCACCTGCGCCAACCTTGCCACCGTCCGCACGATGGTCGGGCCGCCGCACCACAGCAGCTTGGGATCGAACGCGGCGCGGCGCGTATCGGTCAGCGCAGCCAGCGCGGGGTGCGAAAGCAGGCGGTCCTCTTCGGAATGGCGATTGCCCGCGGCGAAGATTACTTGCGGCGGGTCGGCCAGCATGGCTTCCAGCCCCAGCACATCGGCCTGCTGCAGCCCGCGCAGTGCGGCGTAATTGACGAAGCCGGTGCGGCTCAGCAGGTCGTTGATCAAGGTCCCCTGGCCCGGCACGATCCCGCCCGATTGCCAGACCACCGCCGAGACCGGCGGCCCCGGCGGCGGCGCGGCAGTGGCCAGTGCCGCATCGATCCGCGCGACCAGCGCCTCGCCGCGTTCGGGATGCCCGGCGATCTTTGCCAAAGCGCGCACTTGTTCGCGGCTTTCCTCGACCGTTCCGGCCAGGCCGAACGCTTCGAACCGGTAGCCCAGCCGCTCCAGCGCCATGCGGGTGCCCGGCGCGGTGAAGCTCGATCCGATGACGATCTGCGGGTGCAGCGCCAGCACTTCCTCGACCGTCCCGCTGACGCCCCGCATCGCGCGGGCGCGGGCCAGGTCCATCGAGCTGGAGGCCGGGTCCTGGCTGTAGCTGGAGATTGCCAGCAACTGCTGCGGATCGGCGACTTCGGCCAGGATCGCGTCGGTGCAAGGGTTCATGCTGACCAGCGTGAGGCCGGTTGTGGCGGAGCCGGGCTGCGGTGCGGCGCAGGCGGTGAGGGCGAAGATCAAAAAGGGCGCCAAGGTCCTCCCCATTTTTGGCGAAGGCCACAAATGGGGAGGTGGCAGCGGCGTCCAGCCGCTGACGGAGGGGTCTGGACGCTGGCGTCGATACCCCTCCGTCACGCCTACGGCGCGCCACCTCCCCATTTGGCTTCGCAAAATGGAGAGGATCTTGTTGCCTATCACCACTTCAGCCGGACACCGGCATAGGCCGAGCGGCCATAGCTGCCGTACCCGGCGGCGGTTTCGTAACTCTGGTCGGTGACGTTCTCGACCCGGCCATAGAGCTCCAGCTTGTCACCCACCGGCACGCTGGCGCGCAGCGAAACCAGGCCGTAACCATCGAGCGGGGTGAAGTTCCCGGCATCGTCGAAGCGTTCGCCAACCAGCCGGAAATCGGCCCCCAGCTTGAGGCCCGCCAACGGCGTTTTCCAATCGATCGACGTGCTCAGCGAATGGCGCGGGCGACGCGCCAGCTGGTTGCCATTCGCGCGATTGGTGGCATCGAGGAAGGTGTAAGCGCCCGCGAGGGTCAGGCTGTCAGCCACGGTCACCGCGCCTTCCAGTTCGAACCCCTGCGCGCGGGTGCGGCCCACGTTGAAATATTTGCTGCTGACGAAATCGTAGTCGATCAGGTTGCTTGAATCGCGGCGGAACACGGTCACCGCGAAATGGCCCGAGCCGTCATCGAATTCGAGCGCGGCATCATAGGCATCGCTGGTCTCGGGCTGGAGCAGCGGGTTGGCGCCGTAGCCGTAAAGCTGGCTGAGCGAGGGCGCCTTGAAGCCCTGCCCCCATGATGCCCGCACGCGCCAGTGTTCGGCCAGCATGAAGCTGCCGTTGGCCCCCAGCGTGGTGTGGCTGCCGAACCGGTCATGATCGTCGACGCGCCCGCCCGCAGTCAGGCTCACCCGGTCATCATGATAGCCCAGCAGCGCATGCGCGCCCACGGTGCGGGCAGTCTGGCGCGGATCGTAGGTGGTCGAATAGCGCGCCCAATCGGCATCGGCCCCAAAATCGAGCCGCAAACCGCCCGACAGATCGACGCGGCCCTTGAGATCAGCATGGACGCCGCGGCCCACGGTGTTGAAATTGGGCGCGGTGCCATAGGTCGGATCGTAATAGGCGCGGCGCGTGTCAGACAGCGCCACGCCGCCAGCCAGTTCAAACCCGTCGCTATTGTCGAATTCCAGCCCGGCGCGGCCCGAGGCCTGCCGGGTGGTCTGGTATTCGGGGGTATCGGCGAACACGCTGTAAGTCGGTGCCGGATACCCGTCGAAATCGATCCGGCTATCGGCATAGCGCCCCGCCGCGACCAGTTTGACGCTATCGGTCAACCCCAGCGAGCCCTTGCCATTGACGCGCCACTGGCGGAACCCATCGGGCTCTGCCCCGCCAGCGACAGCGGAAATCCCGTCGCTGCGGGTGTAGCCACCGTTCAGCGCGAGGCCGGTCTGACTATCGCGCCGCAGGGCGAAGCCGGCATCGGCGCTGACCGTGTTGTTTGCCCCGTACTCCACCCCGGCACGCAGGCCCGGGCGATCGTCGCTGGTCACCGCCAGCACCCCGCCAATCGCGTCAGAGCCCCAGGCCAGGCTGTTCGATCCGCGCAGCAGCTCGATCCGGCCCACCCCGCCGTTCAGCACGGTGCCGAAATCGAACCCGCCCGATGGCGCGGCCTGATCGTCCACCCGCACCCCGTCGATCGTGACCAGCAATTGCTGCGAATTGGCCCCGCGCACAAACACGCTGGTAGCGCTGCCCAAGGGGCCGTTGCGCGATGTCGCCACACCGGGGAGCCGTTCGAGTAGCCGCACCGGATCGCTGCCTTGCACCGCCTCAATCTGATCGACCGTAATCACCGAGATCGACTGGCCACTTTCGGCGATCAGCCCTTCGATCCCGGTGGAGGTGACGGTGATGGTGTCATCGATGGCCAGGTGCGGCTGTATCGCGATCACGCCTACAATGTCGTTGGTGCCATCATCGCCCTGATCGTCCTGCGCCAAGGCAGGGGTGGCAACCAGCAGCGAAGCACTTAGCAGATAAACAAATTTCACGCGCAATTCTCCCGTCATGAACAAGCCGTCCATGCGAAAGCGCCCGCACCATTGCGGACCTTGCGCTGCATTCCGGTACACCCCGCCCGGCTGCGGAACGACCGTCATTGGCAGGTCTACTGGCTCCCGGATCAAAAGTTTTGCCCGCCTTCCCGGCCCTCATTGAAGAGATCTGGCCAGTGGCATAATGGAGCAAACCCTCCCCGGTCACAGTTGCGGGGGCAGCGCGAGCACTTCACTCGCTTCCCTCTTAGGTCCAGTCGCCCGGACAACCTATGACGTCGCCCGCCTCTAGCTGCGACAGCTTGCAGAAGCAATCCTCCTTCCCCCCCTCCCCGCTGGGGAGGGGCCGGGGGTGGGGGTTAGACGCCAGCGCCGAGCCCCCACCCCAACCCCTCCCCGCCGGGGAGGGGCTTCAGAAGCCAAAACCGGATCGCCTGAATGACCCATTCTTAACCCGTAAAGCCTATGCGGGCAGTCCGTCCCGCTTCGGCACGGTGCCAACTGCGTGCTGGTGCCGGGCCGGTCTGCGGGATTACGCGCTTGGCGCGTAGCCAGATACGAGAACCGATGATCCATTCCGTGATCCTTCCTTATGAACCCAGACCGCGCGATTTCGCCGCGCGGTTCAAGCGGCGCGCGCACGCGACGCTGGGGCTGAAGCGGCGGCGCAAGCACCGCGGACGGCGGCTGGCGGTGCTGCTGGCGGCCGTGGCGGTGCCGGCGTTTGCTGCGCCGCAGGGATGGGACGCGCTGGAACTGCGCGATGCCGCCGGGCAAGGCTTTGCCTTCGATCCGATGCCGTTCGAGCGCCCGGGCGACAGTTTCCCCGGCTCAGCCTTCTATTATGTCGCGCAAAGCGAAGCGCTGCCTGCGGGGCTTGATCCCTCGGGCCTGCCCAGCGATGCCGCCGGGGCCGAACTGGCTGACTTTTCCGGCGGCCCGATCGCGCGGGCGATGCGGGTCGATCTGTCGGGGATCGACCGGACCCGCGCGGTCGAATGTCTGACCGCGGCGGTTTACTACGAAGCCGCCAGCGAGCCCGACCAGGGCCAGCGCTCGGTGGCGCAAGTGGTGCTTAACCGCGTCGCCCACCCCAGCTATCCCAGCACCGTCTGCGGCGTGGTCTATCAGGGCAGCGAGCGCACCACCGGGTGCCAGTTCAGCTTCACCTGCGATGGATCGCTGGCGCGGCGGCCCAGCGCCTTCTTCTGGCAGCGCGCGCGGCGCGTCGCCGAAACCGCCTTGTCGGGCTATGTCGAGCCCGGCGTCGGCCTCGCCACGCATTACCACACCGTGGCGATCCATCCCTATTGGGCCCCCAGCCTCAATTACATCACCACCGTCGGTGCCCACAAATTCTACCGCTTCAAGGGGCGCGCCGGGGAAGCCGGAACTTTCCGCTTTGCCTATGCCGGCGGCGAGCCGGTGGCCGCGCCCCATGCCCGCAACCCGGCGGCTGATAAGGCGCCCGATGCGGTGCTCGATCCCACCGCGCTGCAGCGCAGCTACGATGCCGGGCTGGCCCAGGCGCAGGCCCCGCTGGCGCCCGGTCAGCCGGGTAATCCCGCGCCCGCCCCGCAGCGCCCGGCCGCGCCGCCGGCTTATTCCAGCGAAGTGCGCGAACGCGGCGGCGACCGGCAGTTTTCCGGCGAAAACCTGCCCGCTGCGCAAGGGGTAAAGCCCGAATACCAGAACTCAGGCCAGTGGATCAAACAGCCCAGCCAGTAATGCCACGTCTCAATGATCGGAACCCATGGCTCCCCTCCCCGCTGGGGAGGGGTTGGGGTTGGGGGTTATTCGCTAGCCTCAGCGCTCGCCTCGATCCGCGCGAGCAGCGCCTCGACCTGCACCTGCGCCCCGGCCTCGGC
>NZ_JANOWI010000016.1:0-52784 GCF_031417815.1 Novosphingobium sp.
GGCGATATCGACATTGCGCTGCTTGAAGATGCGGTTGTCGACCACCAGGCTCATCGCGTCTTCGAACAGGCGCGGCAGGCGATCATCGAGCCACACGCCCAGATCATCGAGCAGCTTTTGCGGCACGTCCTGATGCACCCCCCCGGGGCGGAACCAGGCCGAGTGCATGCGGGCACCCGAGGCACGCTCAAAGAAGTTGAGGCAATCCTCACGCACTTCGAACAGCCACAGGTTGGGCGTCATCGCCCCAACATCCATCACATGGGACCCCATGTTGAGCATGTGGTTGCAGATGCGCGTCAGTTCGGCAAACAGCACCCGCAGGTACTGGCCGCGAACCGGCACTTCGAGGTTGAGCAGCTTCTCGATCGCCAGCACATAGGAGTGCTCCATCGCCAGCGGGCTGCAATAATCGAGCCGGTCGAAATAGGGCAGCGCCTGCAGATAGGTCTTGGTCTCGATCAGCTTTTCGGTGCCACGGTGGAGCAGCCCGACGTGGCAATCGATCCGCTCGATGATCTCGCCATCCAGCTCCATCACCATCCGCAGCACGCCATGCGCGGCCGGGTGCTGCGGGCCGAAGTTGATCGTGTAGTTGGCGATGACTTCATCGCCGGTGGTAGGCGATTGTTCCATTTGCATGGTCATGCCGCGCCTCCCAATCCAAAAACCCCGTCACCCTGAACCCGTTTCAGGGTCCATTTCGCCGAAGGCCCGATGGTTGCGTGGAATGAGCCGACTGCCCGGTTTGCTTGTGTAATGCGCCGCCGGGCAAGAACCACGATGGACCCTGAAACGAGTTCAGGGTGACGAGTAAAGGCTACGGAACTCACTTCCCGACCTCCGCCTTCTCATCGCCTGGCAGCACGTAGTCCGCACCCTCCCACGGGCTCATGAAATCGAACTGGCGCAGGTCCTGCGCCAGCTTCACGGGTTCATAAACCACGCGCTGCTCTTCGATCGAATAGCGCAGCTCGACATAGCCGGTCAGCGGGAAATCCTTGCGGAACGGGTGGCCTTCAAAGCCATAGTCGGTCAGGATCCGGCGCAGGTCCGGATTGCCATCGAATACCACGCCGTACATGTCGAACACTTCGCGTTCGAGCCAGCCGGCGTTGGGCCACAGTCCGGTAACGCTGGGCACCGGGGTATTCTCGGCCGCCGAAACCTTGACCATGATGCGGTGGTTTTTCGTCACCGAAAGCAGCATGTAGACAACTTCGAACCGCTCGGCCCGATCGGGATAATCGGCCCCGGCCATTTCCATCATCTGCTGGTATTCGTGATCGTCGCGCAGCAGACGAAGCGCGGCCACGATCTGATCGCGCGCCACGGTGAGCACGATCTCGCCATGCTCTTCCTTAGCGGCGACGAGCATGGAGCCAAGCGCCTCTGACAGCGCGGCGACAACGCCTTCGTTCGAGGCAAAGCGCGGGGCAGAATGCAGCACGGTCATTTCACGCTAATCCGCAACGACTGGTAGAACTTGTCGATGATTGCGTTCTGATCCTCAACCGACAGCGTCGCATCCGATTGCGTACCAGCGATTAAAAGAACGATCTTGTTCGCGCTCACTTCAACAACACCGGCTTGTACAACACGATTGCCTGCAGTTTGGCGATTCAAGTAGGCGCGATGGCCATTGATTGACGTCAGCGAAGGCGTTCCTTCAGCGGTCGGATCGGCTCTCGCTTCGCTTAGAAGTTCGTCGAATATCGAAACCTTACCGACAGGACCTTCAATCACGCCGGCAACGAACCTCAGTTCCGATGTTGCGCACATGACACGGCTTTGAGGCGGCAGGATAAGGCCTTTCGACAGTTCAGGTGGGGCCTTCCGCAATTGCTCGATCACGGCGCCTGAGCAGGGCGTCTCAATTGAGAAAGAATTGTCTTGAGCGATGGCGCGCTCCCAAGACGGCAACCCGCCTTGGGCGGCGGCCTGCATAGCGAATATCGCCGATGCGATGGCTATGGTGTGCAACACTCGTTTCATCGCTCGATCGTCCCCACCCGGCGGATCTTGCGTTGCAGCTGCATCACGCCATAGAGCAACGCCTCAGCGGTCGGCGGGCAGCCGGGGACGTAGATGTCCACGGGCACAATCCGGTCACACCCACGCACGACCGAGTAGCTGTAGTGATAATAACCGCCGCCATTGGCGCAGCTGCCCATCGAGATGACATATTTGGGCTCCGACATCTGGTCGTAAACCTTGCGCAGCGCCGGGGCCATCTTGTTGCACAGCGTGCCGGCCACGATCATCACGTCAGACTGGCGCGGGCTGGCGCGCGGGGCGACGCCAAAGCGTTCCATATCGTAACGCGGCATGTTGACGTGGATCATCTCGACCGCGCAGCAGGCGAGGCCGAAGGTCATCCACCACAATGAGCCGGTGCGGGCCCACTGGAACAGGTCCTCGGTGTTGGTGACAAGGAAGCCCTTGTCGCCCAACTCACCATTGAGGTCCTTGAAAAACGCCGCGTCGGGCGCGGCCAGCGGGCCGTTCCAAAGTGGGCGGCCAAGGGCATCAACCGGAATACTCATTCCCAATCCAAAGCCCCCATTTTCCATGCATAGATCAGCCCGAACACCAGTTCGGCAATGAACACCATCATCGTGATCCAGGCCGACCAGCCCAGTTCGAGAAACGTGACCGCCCAGGGAAACAGGAACGCCGCTTCAAGATCGAACACAATGAACAGGATTGCGACGAGATAAAAGCGCACGTCGAACTGGCTGCGCGGTTCCTCGAACGCGGGGAAACCACATTCGTACTCACTGAGCTTGTCGGCGTTGGGCTGGTGCGTCCCGGTCAGCCGGGCGACGCCCATCGGCAGGAACACGAACAGCGCCGAAAGCGCGAAGGCGATCCCCAGGAAGATCAGGACGGCGAGGTATTGCGACAGGTCGATCAAGGGGCTGACTCGCCTAGATGAAAGATAGCCCGCGCCCTAGTCCCGGTGCTGCCCCCGCGCAAGTGGGGGAATGCCCTTGATCCGCAATAATCAAACGAATTTCCTACATGGACAGGGTTTGGCATGGTTCGCGAATGGCGCAGTTGGATCGATACTTCACGCGGCTA
Source organism: Novosphingobium sp. (assembly GCF_031417815.1). Classification (GTDB taxonomy): domain Bacteria; phylum Pseudomonadota; class Alphaproteobacteria; order Sphingomonadales; family Sphingomonadaceae; genus Novosphingobium. The sequence goes on from NZ_JANOWI010000016.1 coordinate 3,085, forward strand.
AGCTGTGCGCGCCAGCAGTGCGTGCGGGCAGGCTTTGCGCCGATCCGGGTTTTTTCTTTGCAGCTTGGATGGTTTTGCCCACTTCATGGCGATAACCCGCAGAAAACCGGGCCGCTCCCGATGTTGGAAGAAGCGGACTCGGTGTCAACTGTGTCAACTTGTCTGCCGCCCATGCCGGCGTCGCAGCCCCGTCTCCCCTCCCGCTTGCGAGAGGGGTCGGGGGTGGGTCACTTGGCGATCATACCCAAGCTCGAAGCGGCAGACTGGCCCTCCCCTTGCCCCTCCCGCAGGCGGAAGGGGAACTTTTCACTTCTTCAGCTCGCGCGCCAGTGTCGATTGCGTCGATTTGCCATAAGGCGGCTTGAAGCCCGAGAGGCTTGCAATATCCAGTCCCGACTGGCGATAGACCGCACGGGCGTGGCTGAAGGTCTTGAATCCATCCGCCCCGTGATAATTGCCCATCCCCGATGGCCCGGTCCCGCCGAACGGCAGGTCTTCCATCACGTTGTGGAACAGCACGTCGTTGACCGTAACCCCGCCCGAGATCGTCCGGCTCAGCACGCGCTGTTCCTCGGCCTTGTCGTTGCCGAAGTAATAGAGCCCCAGCGGGCGATCGTGATCGTTGACATAGTCGATCGCGCTGTCGATCGAATCGTAAGTCATCACCGGCAGGATCGGGCCGAAGATTTCCTCCTGCATCACCTTCATGTCATCGGTAACGTTGCGCACGATGGTCAGCGGCATCTTGTTGCCGTTGGAGCTTGTGAAGTCCTCGCCCGCCGGATTGACCTCGATCAGTTCGGCGCCCTTTTCCCTGGCGTCGGCGAGGTAGCCCTGCAGACGTTCGAAATTGCGGCCGTTGACCACCGAGGTGTAGTCATCGTTGGCCAGCATCGTGGGATACATGGCAGCAACGCCGGACTTCACGCTTTCGATCACGTCCATCTCCTGATCCTTGGCGACCAGCAGGTAATCGGGCGCGAGGCAGATCTGCCCGGCGTTCATCATCTTGCCCAAAGCGATCCGCTGGCCGGCCTTGGTCTTGTCAGCACTGCGGCCGACGAAGGTCGGGCTCTTGCCGCCCAGTTCCAGCGTCACTGGCACCAGATTTTCGGCCGCAGCCCGCATGATGTGCTTGCCCACGCTGGTCGCGCCGGTGAAGATCATGTGATCGAAGGCAAGCTTGCTGAAGGCCGTGCCGACCTCAACCCCGCCGGTAAATACCGCCATTTCCTCTTCAGCGAAATACTGCGGCACCACTTCGGCGAAGACCTCGGCGACGCGCTCGGTGAACTCGCTCGGCTTGATCATCGCGCGGTTGCCGGCCGCCAGGATCCCGGCCATCGGCACCATCACCATGCCCACCGGGAAGTTCCACGGCGCGATCACCCCGATCACGCCCTTGGGCTGATAGACCACTTCGGCCTTGGCCCCGAGCAGGCCCAGCGGGAACATCGCCTTGCGCTTTTCATTGCGGCTCCACGCCTCGAAGTGCTTCCTGGCGTGCTTGAGCGCGCCGACCGAGGGCATGATGTCGGTCATCAGGGTCTGTTCGGTGCTGCGGTGGCCAAAATCGGCGCTGACCGCCTTGGCGAAGGCATCCTTGTGATCGATCAGCATTGCGATTGCCCGGTCGATCCGGTCACGCCGCACCGACAATGGTTCGGGCAGCGCGGCGGTGAAAGCAGCGCGCTGGCGGGCAAGGACATCGGTCAGGCGGTTCAATTCGGCGCTCACAAGCAGGCTCCCCGTTTTCATTTGCCACCTTTTCCCGCAGCCGCGCGATTATGGCAAGCATCGATGTGTGATTGCACCTGTTGCATCGCAGCATTAGAGGTACGATGGACTCACCCTAATCTGAAAGGCCCACAGCCATGGCCCAGTTTTCCGCAGCCGATCCGATCGTCATCCTGTCCTATGCCCGCACCCCGATGGGCGGCATGCAAGGCGCGCTGGCCGATGTATCCGCGACCGACCTTGGCGCGGCGGCGATCAAGGCCGCGGTCGATCGTGCCGGGGTCAACGGTGCCGATGTCGAACGCGTCTACATGGGTTGCGTGCTCCCCGCCGGACTCGGCCAGGCCCCTGCCCGCCAGGCGACGATCAAGGCCGGACTGCCCAAATCGGTGCAGGCCACAACGGTCAACAAGGTGTGCGGCTCGGGCATGCAAACGGTGATCATGGGCGCAGAGGCGCTGGCCGCGGGCTCGATCGACATGGTGGTCGCGGGCGGCATGGAAAGCATGACCAATGCCCCCTACATCCTCAAGAAGCACCGCTCAGGCGCGCGGATCGGGCACGATACCGCCTATGACCACATGTTCCTCGACGGGTTGGAAGACGCCTATGACGCCGGCCGGGCGATGGGTACGTTCGCGCAGGACACCGCCGATGCCTACCAGCTGACGCGCGAGGCGCAGGATGGCTATGCGATCGAATCGCTGCGCCGCGCGCAGGCGGCGATCGCCGATGGTGCCTTCGTTGGTGAAATCACCCCGGTAACGGTGGTCAGCCGCGCGGGTGAAAGCGTGGTCGATACTGACGAGCAGCCCGGCAAGGGCCGCCCTGACAAGATCCCGTCGCTCAAACCGGCCTTCGCCAAGGACGGCACAATCACCGCCGCCACCTCAAGTTCGATTTCGGATGGTGCCGCCGCGCTGGTCCTGACCCGCCAGAGCGTTGCCAGTGCCAAGGGCCTGCAGCCGGTGGCACGCGTGGTTGCCGTTGCGGCCCACGCGCAGGAACCCAAGGATTTCACCACCGCCCCGGTGGGTGCGATTGGCAAGGTGCTGGAAAAGGCCGGGTGGTCGCTTGGTGAGGTCGATCTGTTCGAAGTCAACGAAGCCTTCGCCTGCGTTGCGATGTTCGCAATGCATGACCTCGGCATCCCGCATGACAAGATCAACGTCCACGGCGGAGCGACCGCACTGGGCCATCCGATCGGCGCGTCGGGCGCACGCATCATAACCACGCTGATCGCCGCGCTGCAGCGCCATGGCAAGACGCGGGGCATTGCCAGCCTGTGCATCGGCGGGGGCGAGGCTACCGCGCTGGCGGTCGAGCTCGTCTAGAGCTCTTCTGCCCCCCACAGGCGCGACTGTTCGACATATCCCTGGCGCGGGCCGACGTTGAACTGGCACCAGCCGCTGGCGCAGTCACCCAGCAGGCCGACCACGCCCGGGGCCAATCGCCACAGCAGTTTGCCCTCGGCAGCGCCGCGTTCGCGCATTGCCACTGGCTCCGTGCCTTTGACGAAAGCGCCGCGTTCGCGGGTCAGGAAGCGGGCCAAAACCCAGCCCCTGGCACCGTCAGGGTCTTCCACAAACCGCCAGCCTTCCTTCATCCGCAGCACTTTCATTGGCAGATGCGCGCGGCGATAGACCCACACGATGCGATAGTCCTCGCCCGGGCCAACGCGCATGTTGACTTCCTCGGCCCGGATCGAGGCCCAGTATGGCACCTTGCCATCCTGAGCGATGGCGGGAACGGCTGTGGTGACAAGGGCAAGGCCCAGGAGGAATCGGCGCATCGGGGACATGCCAGCCTAATAGCGCTCCCCGGCCCCTCGCTTCAACCCGCTTGACCATCCGCCCCGGCACAGCCTAGCGCGAGTTCATGACCGTTGTGACAGACAGCCCCAATACCCGCCGCGTCGCAGGCAAGCCGCGCGTGCATGTTACCCGCCGTCTGCTGCCCAGCGTCGAGGCGCGGATGGGCGAACTGTTCGACGTGGTGCTGAGCGGCGAAGACCGCCCGTTGAGCCGTGACGAGCTGATCGCAGCAATGCAAACCAGCGATGTGATCGTGCCCACCGTGACCGACCAGATCGATGCAGGAATGCTCGAAGCCGCAGGCGAACGGCTTGGGCTGATTGCCAATTTCGGTGCCGGGATCGAACATATCGACCTTGCCGCGGCGCGCGCCCGCAAGGTGATCGTCACCAATACCCCGGGCGTGTTCACCGATGATACCGCCGACCTGGCGATGATGCTGATCCTTTCGGTGCCGCGCCGGCTGGGCGAAGGCAGCCGCCTGGTCCGCGATGGGCTCTGGACCGGCTGGGCGCCCACCGCGATGCTCGGCCGCTGCATCGGCGGCAAACGTCTGGGGATTGTGGGCATGGGCCGGATCGGCCAGGCCGTGGCGCACCGCGCCCGCGCTTTCGGGATGGACGTGGTCTATCACAACCGTCACCGCCTGCCGCCCAGCGTCGAGAGCATGTTCGGCGCGCGGTATGAGCCCGACCTGGAACAGCTGATCGCCACCAGCGACATTCTGACGCTGCACTGCCCGGCTGGCGCCGATACGCATCACCTGATCAATGCCCAGCGGCTGGCCGAGATGAAGCCGGGTGCCTATCTGATCAACACCGCGCGCGGCGATCTGATTGACGAGGAAGCCCTGATTGCCGCGCTGTCGAGTGGACATCTGGCGGGGGCTGGGCTGGATGTGTTCGCGCGCGAACCGCAGGTCGATCCGCGCTTGATCGCATTGCCGAATGTCATCACCCTCCCCCACCTTGGCAGTGCCACGGTGGAAGGGCGCGAACATGCCGGAGAAAAGGTAATCGCCAATATCCGCTTCTGGGCCGATGGCCACCGCCCGCCCGATCAGGTGCTGCAAGGTTGGGCATAACTGCACTGCGCGCAATATCCATGCGCATCCTTGCTTGATCGAATTGCAATCGTTGCTTTAAGCCCCCGGCAAGAGAATCGCGTCACAAGTGAGCGTTCCGAGGGGAGATTTGCATGCGTGTCCTGGCCAAGACGATGCTGGCTTTCTGCAGTCTTGCCGTGCCGACAATCGCTTTCGCGCAGGACGCGGTGGCCGATGCTGGTGATGCGCTAAACAGCGGTGACAATGCCTGGCTGCTGGTCTCCTCCGCACTGGTGCTGATGATGTGCATGCCCGGGCTGACGCTGTTCTATGGCGGGCTGGTGCGGGCCAAGAATTTCCTTTCGGTGGCGGTGCAGATCGGCGCGATCGCCGCGGTCGCTTCCTTGCTGTGGATGGTGGCCGGTTACCGGATCGGGTTTGGCGATGTTGGCAGCGGCTATTTCGGCGGCGGTGACATGTGGTTCCTGTCCGGCAGCGAAGGCCTGCTGCGCGGCGACTATGCGGTCAGCGAGCGCACCTTTGCGCTGTTCCAGATGACCTTTGCGGCAATTACCCCGGCGCTGATGGTCGGGGCCTGGGTCGATCGCGCACGGTTCGGCTGGGTGATCGGTTTTTGCGCGCTGTGGGGCCTGGTGGTCTATGCCCCTGTTGCGCACTGGATCTGGGGCGGCGGCTGGTTGGCGACGCGGATGAACACGATGGATTTCGCCGGCGGGATCGTGGTCCACACCACCGCCGGGGTTTCGGCGCTGGTCACCGCGCTGCTGGTCGGCAAGCGACTGGGCTTCCCGCGCCAGTTGATGCTGCCGCACAGTCCGGCGTTGACGATGGTTGGCGCGGCGCTGCTATGGGTTGGCTGGTTCGGGTTCAATGGCGGTTCGGCCGTTACAGCTGATGACAGCGCCGCCAGCGCAATCATCAACACCCACCTTGGTGCCTGCACCGCGGCGCTGGTCTGGCTGCTGGTGGAAAAGTTCAAGGTCGGCAAGCCAACCAGCGTCGGCTTTGCGACCGGCGCAATTGCGGGTCTTGCAACGATCACTCCGGCGGCAGGCTACGTCGCGCCGTGGGCTGCCGTGGTGATCGGCGCGCTGGCGGCACTGGCCTGCTTCCCGATGATCCAGTTCATCAAAGGCAAGCTCGAAATCGACGATTCGCTTGATGTGTTTGCGGTGCACGGTGTGGGCGGGATGCTCGGCTCGCTGCTGCTGGCGGTGTTCCTGTCACCCAGTCTGGGCGGCGCCGGCTATACCGAAGGTTACACCATGATCAGCCAGCTCGCCGCGCAGGCCGTGGGCGTGGGCGTTGTTGCAATCTGGTCAGCCATTGCGAGCGCGCTGATCGCGGTGCTGGTCAGCCTGGCGATCCCGATGCGGGTGGGCGAGGATGACGAGCGCGAAGGACTTGATCTGGCCTGCCACGGCGAGCGCGCGTGGGAGTTTGAATGAACGTACCGGGGCAGGCTCAGCCCTGCCCCAGTTCCTCGGCCAGCAGACGGCCAATGGCCGCAATGGCGCCCTGAGCGCGGACCATTTCCAAGTGCCGTTCACCGACTTCGACTTGCCGGTCGCTTTCGCCCGGATTGCCGCGCGCGGACCCGACCGAAACCACGCCGTCGGCCTGCGAATAAACTGCGATCGTGCGCACTGGCGGCTTTTCGGGCAGGTTTACATCAATCGGGGGGCGATCGACCGGATGGTCATTGAGCAATTCGTAGATCCGCCACGCATTGTTGGCACGCGGATCACCCGAAAACGGGCTGCCCAGCGTGATTACCAGCCGCACCAGATCGGGTCGCAGCTTGGCCACTTCGCGCGCGAAAATTCCGCCAAGGCTCCAGCCAATCAGCGTGACTGGCTGGCCGTGATTATCGCACATCCGCTCCAGCTGGGGGACCAACCGGTCGAGCGTATTGGCCCGCACCCCGCGGTTCTGCCCAAGCCCCCAGCCATAGGCAGGGTAGTTCGCCGCTTGCAGCGAACGGCGCAGCCGCAGTGAGGCGATATCGCTGACCAGATAGCCGGGATAGACCGCGACTGGTTGGCCCCGGCCATGCGGGATCGGTACGGCACGCTGCAGCGGCGTGAGCAAAAGCTGCGGGATCGCAAGGGCTTCGGCAGCCAATAGTCCAAACGCTGGCCGTTCGGGCGACGCCAAAGCCTCAATCCCCCGTCATTATCCGGTCGACCAGCTGCTTCACCGTCGGGGTGAAGTTGTTCGAATAGAACGGGTCGGTCTTGAAATTGTGCGCGGCATGGCCGGCGAACATCAGGTTCTGATCGATATCCTCGCCATGGACGATCGCCTTCAGGGTCTTCTGGATGCAGAAGCTGCGCGGATCGGCCAGATAGCCGGTGGTGAAATCGTCATGGTCTTTCCACGCGGAAAAACCGCAATGTGACAGGCAGCCCATGCATTCCTTCTGATCGGTCTGGATCACCGCGCGTTCGGCTTCGTCAACGAACACGATCGTATCGTCGGGGGTGCGCAGCCCTTCCTTGTGGCCTTGCGCCACCCAGTTGCGGGCCCGCTGGAGATCGGCCGGGGCGACCCAGAAATTCTTGTTGCCCACACCGACATCAAGCCGCGCGGTATGTTCGCCCGCCTCGACCTTGGAATATGGGATCTGCCGCCCACTGCGCGCTTCGAGATTGCGCAGAAAGCCATTGCGCACGGCCTAGCTGTAAAAGCCCGTCGGCGAAAAACGGTGCAACAGGATATCGCCCTCGTCCAGCTTGCGCAGGTGATCTTTCCACGCCTGCGGGATCGGGCTTTCCTGGGTCAGCAACGGGCGGGTGCCGAACTGGAAAACGATCTGGCCCAGTTCAGGATTGTCGATCCAGTTTTCCCAATCGCGCAGGAACCAGACCCCCCCGGCCATCACGATCGGTACCGAATCCGCAATCCCTTCTGCGCGCATCGTATCGCGCAGCGCCTGGACGCGGGGATAGGGATCCTGCGGCACCAGTGGATCTTCGGCATTGGACAGGCCGTTGTGTCCGCCGGCCAGCCACGGATCTTCATAGACCACCGCGCCCATCAGGTCGGCGACTTTATGGTAGGCCCGCTTCCACAGTGCGCGGAAGGCACGCGCCGACGAAATGATCGGCAAGTAGTTGACGTTGTAACGCTGGGCGATCTCGGACAGCTTGTAGGGCATTCCGGCCCCGCAGGTGACCCCGGTGACCATCCCGCGAGTCTGTTCCAGCACGCCTTCGAGCACCGGCTGCGCACCACCCATTTCCCACAGGACATTGATGTTGATCGCGCCTTGGCCGCCGGCGATTTCAAAGGCGCGGCGAACCTGTTCAACCCCGCCGGTGATGGCGTACTGGATCAGCTGATCGTGGCGGTCCTTGCGGCTGGCGCCGTCATAGACCTGGCTAACGATGTTGCCTTGATCATCATAGAAATCGGCGTTAACCGCGCTGACCGTCCCAATGCCGCCGGAGGCAGCCCAGGCACCCGAACTGGCGTGATTGGACACTGCAACACCCTTGCCGCCCTCGACGATCGGCCAGACTTCGCGTCCGCCGTAGAGAATTGGCTTGAGCCCCTTGAAGGCCGTAGCTGCAGTCATTGCGTCCCTGTCTTCCCATTTGCCGTATCGCACGGCTTTATATCCTGCGGCCTGGGGCGTTCCCCATTCGCCTCGAACGCGGCGTAATAGCCGTTGAGTTCCGGCCTAAGCACAAATTGCACCAGCCGAAAACCCACCGCGCCAAATTCGCAGAACAATTGGCGCGGCGGGATGCCGTGCTGATCGGTCGGTCGGTCGACATCGACCACGATCACCTGCCCGCCCTTGCGCAGCGCCGGGCGCAAGTGCCACAGGAACGCATAAGGCTCGTTCACCTCGTGGTACATGTGGACCATGAAGATGCGGTCGAAACTGGCAGAGGGCAGCTTGGGATCTTCGGGCAGGCCAGTGCGGATCGACACATTGTCAAGCCGTTCACGCTCAACCCGCTGGCCCAGCCGCTGGATCGCGCCGGGATCGATATCCTGCGCCAGCACCCGGCCTTTGGTGCCCACCCCTGCGGCCAGTCGAATGGTGTAATAACCCTCGCCCGCACCGATATCGGCCAGGCTCTGCCCCGGGCGGATCGCGGCCAGTTCCATCACCACTTGCGCCTCGCCCAGATTGTCGCGCTGGTCTTCGTTGGAAAATTCGGTGCCGGAAAGCGCTGATACCGGGCGGATCGCAAGGGGAAATCCACGCGCGCCTTCGGCCCGGCCGGTTTCATCGGGGCTGGGTCTGCAGCCCGCAAGAAGCGCCGCAGCAGCGGCGATCGCAAGCGGCAACAGAAGATGGCTCCGGATAGTCACGAAGCCTGCCTTAGCCCAGCAAACAGCGCTTGGCAAAGCACGTTCCCCGTGCCCACCGCCGGATCAATCGACGTCATCGACCTCGACAGTCTCACCGCTTACACGCTGCGCCAGGGCGGCGGCCATGAACGGATCGAGCGCACCATCGAGCACATCGGCCGGCGTCGGGCTGGTTACCCCGGTGCGCAGGTCCTTGACCATCTGATAGGGCTGCAACACGTAGGACCGGATCTGGTGGCCCCAGCCGATATCAGACTTGCTGGCATGTTCGGCACTGGCAGCCTCCTCGCGCTTGCGCATCTCCTCTTCATAGAGCCGCGCTTTCAGCATCCCCATCGCGATTTCGCGGTTCTTGTGCTGGCTGCGATCGATCTGGCTGGCGACCACAATCCCTGAGGGAATGTGCGTCATGCGCACCGCCGAATCGGTGGTGTTGACGTGTTGCCCGCCCGCCCCCGAAGCGCGGTAGGTATCGATCCTGAGGTCAGCCGGATTGACGTCGACCGCGAAGTTGTCGTCGATCACCGGATAGACCCAGACCGAGCTGAAACTGGTGTGGCGCCGGGCCGAACTGTCATAGGGCGAAATGCGGACCAGCCGGTGCACGCCGCTTTCGGTCTTGGCATAGCCATAGGCGTTTTCGCCCTTGCACAGGATCGTGGCCGATTTGATGCCCGCCTGCTCGCCCGACTGGTATTCGATCATCTCCACCTTGAAGCCGCGCTTTTCGGCCCAGCGGCTGTACATCCGCAGCAGCATTTCGGCCCAATCCTGGCTTTCAGTGCCGCCCGCGCCGGCGTGTATCTCGATGTAGGTATCATTACCGTCAACTTCGCCCGAAAGCAGCGCTTCGACCTTGTCGGCATCGGCCTTGTCGGCCAGCGCAGCCAGCGTGGCGATACCTTCGTCAACTGTCGCCTCATCACCCTCGGCTTCGCCCAGCTCGATATATTCGATCGCGTCGGCCATATCCGCCCCAATCGAATTGACTGTGCTAACCGCCGCTTCCAGCCGGCGGCGTTCCTTCATCACGGCTTCGGCGTCCTTGGGACTGTCCCAAAGCTTGGGATCTTCGACCCGCGCGTTCAACTCGTCGAGGCGGCGCAGCGCACGATCCCAATCGAGGAACTTGCGGACCAGCGCCAACGCCTTTTCGATCCGTTCGATATGGGCCAGCCCTTCGGCTCGCATGGCTATTTACTCCAGAAATTCGGAAGGCAGGCCGTTAGTCTGATTGCCCGCAATGTAAAGGGGCCGGTCAGCGGCGGCGCAAGGCCTGTACCGCCGCGAGCGTCCGGGTAACATGTTCGCCCGGGTTCATGTCGGTATAGGCCAGGACCACCCGGCCATCGCGGGCAATCACATAGCTGGTCCGGCTCGAACGGCCGGTTTGCGCGCCATCGGGCTTCTTGAGGTGCACATCGTAGGAACCGATAATCGCCGGGGTGGCGACCCCGACCGGGAACTTGCTGCTGCATTCCTTGCGGCTGAAATCCTGCTGCACCTGGATCGTATCAGCGGACAGCCCGATCAGCGTCGCCCCAGCCGCCTTGAACGCCTGAGCCTTCTCGGCAAACATGCGCGCTTCGATGGTGCAGCCATCGGTAAAGCTCTTGGGGTAGAAGTAGAGCACCACCGGCCCTTTGCGCAGCGCCCGCGCCAGGTTGAAATTGAACACCGTGCCGCCCAGCGCGCCTTGCGTTACGAATTGGGGTGCGCGCGCACCAATCGGCAGATCGGCCGGTGCGGCGGCGGGAATAGCCAGGATCGCGGCGGCCATCGCAAGGCCAAACAAATTGCGCTTCATCATAGTCTCCTCAAAGCCCCCCGGCCCTCGTTATTCGCTGGTTGCCGCCGGACCCGGGGCAATCGCAGGAACCGCATCAGGTTCCTTGGCCGGGCCGGCGGATGTATCGGCTGCAGGCGCTTTGGGTCGCCCGGCCCCGCGCCGTGCCGCAGCAATCAGTGCGGCGCGCTGCTTCTCGCGCTCTTCGGTTCCGATCCCGGGCCGGGCTTCGCTTTCCGCCTTGAAAGCTTCCCAGATCACGCTGGCATCGCGGCCATCGCCAGGCGTGCCGGTGAACACCCGTTTGCCGCTGATCCGGTCAACCTTGACCCAGTGAATTTCGGCCGGTGCAGTGAACGGGCGCGTGCTCCAGCGCGGCCGCGTGGAGGCTACCAATTGCTTGAAGATCGGCGCGGCCACGCTGCCGCCCTGCGCCCACCCGCCCAGCGAACGCGGCTGGTCATAGCCCAGGTAAACCCCGCCGACGATATCCTGATTTCCGCCCACAAACCACACGTTGGTCGGCCCACTGGTGGTGCCGGTCTTGCCGAACAGCGGCAGGCCAAGATCGGCCAGCGCATAAGCAGTGCCGCGGGTGACCACGCCTTCGAGCATGTGCACCACCTGGAACGCGGTGCGCGGATCCATCACCTGCTTGCCGCGCGAATTGAACCGCGGCATCGGCTTGCCGTCCCACTCTGCCATGTTGCACTTTTCGCAGCGGCGGGTGTCGGCGCGCAAGATCACCTTTCCGGTGCGATCCTGGACATAATCGATGACGGTTGCCGGAAACTGCACCCCGTTATTGGCCAGCGCGGCATAGGCGTTGACCATCTGTTGCACCGTCGTTTCGCCAGCACCCAGCGCAAACGCGAGATAGGGCGGATACTTGCCAATACCGACCCGTTCAAAGGTTCTGGACACGTTGTCCATTCCGGTATCGTTGGCGATCCGGACGGTCATCAGATTGCGCGATTGTTCCAGTCCCCAGCGCATCGTGTGAGTAGCGCCGCTGCCTCCTCCACCGAAGTTCTGGAAGCACTTCTGGCCAAGGCTCGAACCCTGATAAACGCAGAACTTGCCGTCGATCACTTCGCTCGACGGGCTCATCCCGAAATCGAGCCCCGTGCCATAAACAAACGGCTTGATCGTCGAACCCGGTTGGCGCTGCGCCTGAGTGGCGCGGTTGAAGCTGCCAAGACCCGCATCGAAGCCGCCCTGCATGGCTAGCACGCGGCCCGAATGCGCATCTTCGAGCAGCAACCCGCCGGTGATCTCGGGGATCGAACGGAACGTCCAGATCTTGGTGCCGACCGGTGCCGCGGCAACCACATCGCCTTCTGCGATGGTCGCCGGCGCACCGGTCAACGCGCCCTTATCGCCATCGGCAAAGCCGACTGTGACCGCATTGCCCGTCCGGCCGATCACCAGGCCGACGCGCCAGTTTTCAAAGTTGATCGACTTGTTGAGCAAGGCGATCTGGCCTTGCCAGGCATCCTTGTCGAGATCGACGTGATCAAGCGGTTTGCCGTTCCCGCCGCGCCCGCCAAAGCCGAGCAACCCCTTGCGCAGCGAATCCTGCGAGGCCTTTTGCAACTGCGGATCAAGCGAGGTGCGCACCCACAGTCCGCCGGCATAGACGCTGTTAGGGCCAGTCTCGGCATTCTCACCGTACCGGTCGATCAGCTGACGGCGGACTTCTTCGATGAAGTAACCGTTGGCCGGATCCCAGTTATCCCCGCGGCGCGGAATTATGCCCAGCGGCTCGGCCTTGGCGGCAGCCGCTTCGGCCGCGCTGGCTGCACCGTTCCTGACCATCTGGTCGAGCACCCAATTGCGCCGTTCAACCGCCTCTGCGGCGTGGTTGGCGCGGCCGTAGATTTCGGGCCCGCGCGGCAGGGCGGCGAGGAAAGCGTCCTGCGCCAGCGACAGTTCGGCCACATCCTTGCCGAAATAGGCCTGCGCTGCCGCCTGAACCCCGAAGCTTTGCCGGCCGAGCGGAATTTCGTTGAGATAAAGCTCGAGGATCTGTTCCTTTTCCAGCACGCTTTCGATGCGCCGGGCGACGACCATTTCCTTGATCTTGCGAGTGACTGAGTATTCGTTGCCGATCAGGATGTTCTTCGCAACCTGCTGGGTAATGGTCGATCCGCCCTTGGCGCGCTTGCCCGAACCCAGCTTGGTCACATAATCGAACACCGCGCCGATCAGGCCGCTGTAATCGACCCCGCCATGGCTCCAGAAAGTCTTGTCCTCGGCTGAAAGGTAAGCGCCTTTGAGCTTTTCCGGAAAATCGACATAGCGCAGCTGAACGCGCCGTTCGCGCGCATAGGAATAGACGATCTCGCCATCGCTGCCGCGCACCATGGTGGGCAGCGGCGGCTGGTAAGTGAGCAGGCTATCGGCCGAAGGCAGGTTCCGCGTTACCGCTACCCAGAACAGCAGATTGAAGGCGACAAAAGCCCCCAGCAGATAATTGAACACACGAAACTTGCGGTTATCGGCCCACCGCGCCCGGTACCAATCGGCAAAGTCGCTTGCGCGAATGCGCGCCCACAGGCCGCTGGCCAGGCCCTTGGTCCGCGACCACAGCCCGCTTGCCTCGCGGCGGATCCGCAAGCGTACCGAAGTGGGTTCCTGATCGTCACTTTCAGCCATGAATTGTGGCCTCTAGCATGGCCCGCACCGCATTTGCCAGCGCCTTGCCGCGCGCAATCCGGCGAAAATCATGCCGCTGCCGATGTCCGCGCAAAAAACACGCGGATTGCCTGTGCCAGTGCACTGGCGAAGCCGTTTCGCCCGGCGGAGGACGTTAGCCGCGCGACATCGTCGGTGTTGTTGATATAGCCGGTCTCGAACAGCACCGAGGGCACATCGGGCGATTTGAGCACGACAAAGGCGGCCGATTGCGGTTCGGTTCGCTTGAACGGCATCAGCCCGCGCCCTTCGCGCAGGACCAGCTGAGCAAAGGTTTCCGATCGCGCCTGGGTCTGGCGCTGGGCCAGATCGATCAGTGCTGCGCTGACATCGCTGCTCCGTCCTTCGATCCTGACGCCATAGACCTGATCAGCAGCGTTTTCGCGCGCCGCCATCTTCTCGGCCTCCTGGTTGCTGCCCTTGGCTGACAGGGTATAGACCGTTGCACCCTTGGCGCCGTTATCTGCCTCGGTGCTGTCGGCATGGATCGAGATGAACAGGTCGGCGCCCAGCTTACGGGCAATCTCTGGCCGTTCTTCGAGGAACAGGTAGGTATCGTCGCCGCGGGTCAGGGCAACGCGCACCCCGCCCTGCTTCAGCAATGCGTCACGCAGCGCTTCGGCCAGCATCAGGGTCAGGGTCTTTTCCTTGAGGTCGCCCTGCCCGGCCCCGGGATCCTTGCCGCCGTGTCCGGCATCGATCACCACCAGCGGGCGGCTGGCATCGAGCGGCCCTTCGATCTTGGGCAGCGCCGCACCGGCTTCAGGCCTCGGCAAGTCAACCGCAACGATATAGTCAAAGCCCCGCCCCGGCCGCCCGAAACTACGGTCAGCCAAAACCATCGCGGCGAATACCGCGATTGGTACGACGATTATCGCAGACAGCAGAACAGTACGGCGCATCGCCATGTGACTAGTGCGACAATCGGCGCGGCGCAATCGCCGCATTGCGGCAAGCAACTTGCCGCCGCCGCGAAGCGATGCTAGGCAAACCTTCGACCGAAACCGGCATGGCCGCTTTCGGGGGGAGAATCCGGAAATTTTCGTTCCGGATCAAACAGGTTGATGCAACAATGAAGAGCCTAGCACCGTTCCAGTCGTCGGGAGCCCTAGCGGCTTCGGCGTATGGGATGGCGGGCCAGCCGCGCGCAGGGTTGCCGCGTCTCTTTTTTGCTGCAGACGCACACATCGCCGCCGGAACCCGCCTTGGGTCCGGCATCACCGATACATCCGCAACCGGCCGGAGCGTATGCTCAGCCGGGCGCGGACTGTCCGCATACAGCCGCGCCATCTCCGCACGCACCTTCGGGTCGCGCTGCACCGGGCGCGCACGGAGAATCTACAATGACAACGCGCATGCTTATCGATGCGCGCCACCCGGAAGAAACCCGGGTGGCGGTGCTCAAAGGCAACCGGATTGACGAGTTCGATTTCGAATCCGCCGAACACAAGCAGATCAAGGGCAATATCTATCTTGCCAAGGTCACCCGGGTAGAACCGTCGCTGCAAGCGGCCTTTGTTGACTTCGGCGGCAATCGCCACGGTTTCCTGGCCTTTAGCGAAATCCACCCCGATTATTACCAGATCCCCAAGGAAGACCGGGAGCAGCTGCTCGCCGAAGAGGCTGCCCACGCCGAGGAAGAGGCCGCACTGCGCGCCATTGCCGAAGGTGAGGAAGATTTCGTTGGCGACGACGAACTGGGCGAAAGCCTGGCCGATGACATGGCCGGTACCAGCCACGATCATCACGACGACGACGATTTCGGCGGGGTGATGGAAGTCGACACGTCTGAAAAGGACGACGTTGCAACGATCGAGGACGGCCACGTTGACGGGGCTTTCGATCACGACGGCGAAGATGCCGCCGAAGAAGGCGACAACGGCGATGCCGGCGACAACCGCCAGCGCGGCCGCGGCCGCCGCCGTCAGGGCGGATCAGGCAATCGCGGCCACGCCAAGGAAGCCGACGAACTGCGCGCCAAGCGCATGGCGCTGCGCCGCCGCTACAAGATCCAGGACGTGATCCAGCGCCGCCAGGTGCTGCTGGTCCAGGTGGTCAAGGAAGAACGCGGCAACAAGGGCGCTGCGCTTACCACTTACCTCAGCCTTGCTGGTCGCTATTGCGTGCTGATGCCCAATTCGAGCCATGGCGGCGGGATCAGCCGCAAGATCAATTCGGCCGGAGATCGCAAGCGTCTCAAGGGCATCATCGCCGAGATGGACCTGCCCAAAAGCATGGGCTGCATCGTGCGTACCGCCGGGCTGCAGCGCACCAAGACCGAGATCAAGCGCGATTTCGATTACCTCGCCCGCCTGTGGGATGAAATTCGCGATACCACGCTGGGCTCCACTGCCCCGGCGCTGATCCATTCGGACAGCGATCTGATCAAGCGCGCGATCCGCGACATCTACAACCGCGAGATCGAAGACGTGGTGGTTGAAGGCGAGCATGGCTACCGCGCCGCGCGCGATTTCATGAAGCTGCTGATGCCCAGCCACGCCAAGCGGGTGAAGCACTATGCCGATCCGGTGCCGCTGTTCCAGCGCTATGGCGCCGAAGACCAGCTGACCGCGATGTACGATCCCGAAGTCCAGCTGAAAAGCGGCGGCTATATCGTGATCAACCCGACCGAAGCGCTGGTTTCGATCGACATCAACTCGGGCCGTTCGACCAAGGAACACGGGATCGAGGCGACTGCGCTCAACACCAACCTTGAGGCCGCGCGCGAAATCGCCCGGCAGCTGCGCCTGCGCGATATGGCCGGGCTGGTGGTGATCGATTTCATCGACATGGAATACAATTCCAACGTCCGCAAAGTCGAAAAAGCGATGAAGGACGCGCTCAAGAACGACCGCGCGCGGATCCAGGTGGGCCGCATTTCCAGCTTCGGGCTGATGGAAATGAGCCGCCAGCGCCTGCGCACCGGCGTGCTCGAAGCCACCACACGGGGCTGTCCGCACTGCGATGGCACCGGCCTGGTCCGCACTGCATCAAGCGCGGGGCTTTCGGCGCTGCGGCTGATCGAGGAAGAGGCTGCCAAGGGCAAGGGCTCGGTGATCTCGCTCTACGCCAGCACCGAAGCGGCGGTCTATCTGCTCAACGCCAAGCGCGGCGATCTCGGCGAAATAGAGCACCGCTATGGCGTGCACGTCGAAGTGCTGCCCGAGGGCGAGAACGAAGGCTCGAAGATGCGCGTCGCCTCATCAGGCCCGCGCCCCGAATTCGTGCCGCGCTTCGAACCGATCGCGCTTGAAGAAGATGATGACGACGACGTGATCGAGGACGAGGAAGAGTTCGAAGCCGAAGAGCGCGCGGACGAAGAAAGCGAAGAAGAACGCGGCAAGCCTCGCCGCAAGCGCCGCCGGCGTGGCGGGCGCGATCGCGACGATGCGCCGCGCAGAGAACAAGGTGATACGCCGCGCAGCGACAACGACGACGATGCCGGCGAGGATGAGGGCGAAGGCGACGATGATCGCTCAGCCGCTGAAAAGGCCGAAGATGGCGAAGGTCCGCGCAAGCGGCGTCGGCGCGGTCGGCGGCGGCGTGGCGGCAAGGGCCGCGGCGACGGTGAAGGCCAGTCGGCAGAAAATGGTGACGAGGCCGCAGAAGGCGAAGCCGACGGAGCCGACGTTGCCGAACCGGCATTGATCGAAGCCCCGCTTGCCGAAGAAGCACCGGCCAAGCCCAAACGCAGCCGCCGCAAAAAGGCCGACGTCGAAGTTGAAGCCGAACCCGCAGCCGAGGTTGCAGCCGAAGCCGCCCCGGCCGAGGAAGCCCCGCTTGCCGAGGAGGCTCCGGCCAAGCCCAGGCGGACCCGCAAGACGAAGGCCGACCTCGAAGCCGAAGCCACCGCCGAAGCACCCGCTGCCGAATCGGCTCCGGTTGAAGTAGCCGAGGAAGTTGCGGCCAAGCCCAAGCGCACCCGCAAGAAAAAGACGGATGCCGAGACCGAAGCCGCCGATCCTGCCGAAGGCGAACCAGCGATGGCAGAAGATGGCGACGAAACCACCGGGACGCCGCGTCGCGGATGGTGGCAGCGCACTTTCGGCGAATAAGACAAGGCAATGGCCGCGCCCGGTGATCCACCCGGCGCGGTCGGCGCCATCCAGCCGCCTTACCACCACCGCCAGGGCGGGGGTTTTCGCAACCCGGAAGGAAGCCCGGTCAGCCGCGCCCGGCTGCGCGATTTCCTCAAATTCCTGCTGTGGGACATGCGCCGGGCCAAGCTGCCGCCGCTGCCGCCGGGTCTTGCCACCGCTATCGCGCCTGATCTTTCCGCCATGCAGGAAAACGAGGTAACCTGGCTTGGCCATGCCTGCTTCGCTTTGCGGATTGGCGGTAAACTGGTGTTGACCGATCCCTATCTGGGAAAGGCCGCCGGGCCGTTTGGCCTTGGCCCGCGCCGCTTCCTTCCGCCCGCAATCACCGCAGCCGATTTGCCCCAGCTCGATCTCATCGTGATCAGCCACAACCATTACGATCATGTCGATGGCGCCGCACTAGGGGCCTATCGCTGGCGCGCGCAAACACCTGTGGTCTGCCCGCTGGGGCTTGCCCCCTTGCTGCGCCGCCAGGGTTTCACCCGGATCACCGAGATAGACTGGTGGCAGGATTGGCGGTGCGGGGCACTGACGGTCACGGCGCTTCCTGCAGTGCACTTCTCAGGCCGCGGTCCGTTCGATCGCAATCGCACCTTGTGGGCCAGCATGGCGCTCGCCGGGCCGCACCGGAAGGTCTGGTTTGGTGGCGATACCGGCTATGGTGCCTGCTTTCGCGAGATTGGCGAACGCGCGGGTCCGTTTGACCTCGCACTCGTCGGTATAGGTGCCTATGAGCCGCGCATAATCATGGAAGCCAGCCATGCAACGCCCGAAGAAGCGATCATGATCGCGCGCGATATCCGTGCACGCACCGCAGTAGGCATGCATTGGGGCAGCATCATGCTCACCCCTGAGGATCCGTTCGAAGCGCCCGCGCGGTTTCGCCGGGCGGCGCTGGAACAGCAATACGGCGAGGAAAACGCCTGGATCATGCAAGTCGGCGAAGTGCGCGGCTTCTAGCCCGCTTTCAGCCCCACACCCCATTCCATCCACCCCGCCCAGCGCGGCGTCTTCGGGGCATAGCGCGCACCGATCGGCGCGACCGCAAAGCCGCCGCCCGCAACCGCGCTGCTGATCGGCCGGGTCAGATGGCATCCGCCAGCCAGGCGCTTCCACACCGGTTCGATCCGGCCTTGCCAGGTGCGTACATTTTCGTCTGGCGCCTTGCCGTGTTCTGCAAACAAGAGCCTGCCCCCGGGCTTCAGAATACGGTGCATTTCGCGCAGCACCTGCGCGGGATCGTCAACCGAGCAGAGTGTGTAGGTGCAAACCACGCAATCGAAGCTGGCGGCAGGAAACGGGATCGCTTCGCCGAATCCTTGCCGCAGATCAGCCTGGAACCCACGGCCGTCGGCGGCGCTGCGGGCATAGTCGAGCCCTTTTGGCGATGGGTCCATTCCGGCAAAATATGTAACCTTTTGCGCATCGTAGAATTGCTGGTTGATCCCGCCCCCGCAGCCCAGCTCGAACACCTGGCCTGCGGCTAGCGGCACCACCTGTTGGCGCACCTTCATGATCGCTGGCGCTGAACAGGCGCACCGGATCACGCGCGGAACGATGTTTTCATCATACCAATTCCCAAGTCCCATGATCCGCTGCTTCCCCTGCCCTGTGGTCTGCGCCATGATGCCACAGTGCTGCGCGGGAGGAAGGCCAAAATGCGGATTTATCGTACAGGCGATGACCACCCCAACGATCTTCCCGATTTTGCCGCCACAAGCAGCTGTGCCAAATTGAAGTCGGACCTGCGAATTAACGACATGTCCGATGGTTGGCGTGACACACCGGGGTTCGCGCAGTTCAAGTCTCTTGCACTAGGGATTTGTTACCAGATCGCGAACCGGCTATTGCAACCCTCAACATGACTGATGAAATCTCCCGGGCCGCCCTGATCGATCGCCTGACGGGCAAGCAAAAGGAAGTCCTGGCGCTTGTCTCTGAAGGTCTGACGAGCAAGGAAATCGGCAGAAAACTGCGCATTTCAGAAAGTGCGGTGAACCAGCGGATCGAAACGATCCGGCAGCGCCTGGGCGGCCTGCCGCGCTCGCAGATCGCCCGCATCTACCGCCATCAGCATACCTTGCTGATCACCCTACCGACCAGTAATTCACTTACAGGTAAGCCAATCCAGCTTCAGCTGGGGGATGATGGCGGCCAACCCTCACATGCGGAGGGGGCCACCGTTCTCGAGGACCCCGGTTTCGAAGAGACCGATGGCGTGTTGCAACCCTCCACCTTTTCTTCATCGCTGGCTCATCCGCAAGGCCTGCTTCCCCGGCTCGCCCTGGTTGTTGCGATCGCTGTAGGCCTGGCGGCGCTGCTGGTGCTGCTGCTCGATGCTTCCGACAAGCTCGGCAGGCTCATGGGTTAGGCCAGGAGGACGCAATGATTTTCCCTTCCGGCGAACCGGTTCTACTCGGCTGGATCACGCTGCAGTGGCCCTCACCGCTCATGTTGGTCGCCCTGGCAGGTCTTTGGCTTGCCGGGCGCAGAGCCAGTGCGGTTTCGCGGGCGTTGTCGGTGGCCGTCGCCGCAATGGTGATGATCCACCTGTTCGCTTGGCTCGCATATGGCCCGCAAGACAGCCTTCATGCCGCCTGTTCGGCGATCGGGCTGATGTTCATCTTACCGATAAGTCTGCGCGCCCGTGAATTTTGGCCGCTGGTGGTCGCGGCGTGCGTGCTTGTGGCTTCATTGGCGCTGGTTGTAGCCGGACTTCAAGAACCGCCCGCAGCGCGTGCGGCGCGCCTGATTGCCGCCCTGGCCAACTTGATCATGATCGCGGCATTGTGGGGCGGCATCCTCGCCAGCCTTCTGCGCGTCAAATGGCGCGCCGCGGCAAGGCTAACGCGGCAGCCGGACGGATGAGCGCTTGGCGATTGTCGCGGGGGTCAAGCTGGAGTATGCCGATAATCAAGAAGGGTTTCCCATGACCAGCAAGGCTCCGGCAGAGCGATCATTACCCCAGCTCACCAGAAAACAGCGTGAAGTGCTGGCATTGGTTGCCGACAATCGCACCAGTAAGGAGATTGCCGGGCTACTTGGCATTTCCGAAAGTGCCGTAAATCAACGCATCGAAATAGTAAGGGCCAGGCTTGGCGGCCTGCCAAGAGGCGAATTGGCACGGCTTTACCGCCTGAATTTTTCTACAGATGCACCATCGAATGACCCGATATGGCAAAAAATTCACCTATCGGACTCCGCCGCGGGCGGCAATGGGGCGGTCGCGGAAAGCATTCAGGCCAGTCTCACCGGCGGGTCGCACAATTTCGGTGAAACTGGATTGGATGGGTCGCAGCTTTCCGCTGCTTTTTCTCCCAGCTTGCCAGCCTGGCTAAGCAGTGAAGAACGGCCGATGGCGATGGCGCGCGTGATGATCATGCTCGTCATCGTCCTGGCCGCGCTTGCTGTCGCCATTTTCGTCACCAAACTTCTTGGTCCTGGCGGCGCGGTGCAGCCATAATGGCCTTCGGGGCACTTGCCCCTTGCCGATGAATTGCTAGAGAGAAGCCCGCAAGGCCGTTTGGCCGCCAGCGATCAGGGACTTTCCATGGCGACTTTCACGCTTCCGGCAAACAGCAAGATCCACAACAACGGCACGCGCCACAGTGCGGCTGACGCGGGTCCGCGGGTCAAGACCTTCACGGTCTATCGCTACGATCCGGATTCGGGCCAAAACCCGCGCTACGATACGTTCGATATTGACCTCGACCAGTGCGGGCCGATGGTGCTTGATGCGCTGATCAAGATGAAGTCGGAAATGGACCCGACGCTGACCTTTCGCCGGTCTTGCCGCGAAGGCATCTGCGGTTCGTGCTCGATGAACATCAATGGCCGCAACGGCCTCGCCTGCACGACCGCGATCGAGGATCTTTCGGGCGATGTGCGGATCACCCCCCTGCCCCACATGGAAGTGATCAAGGATCTGGTTCCCGATTTCACGCATTTCTATGCCCAGTACAGTTCGATCCGGCCGTGGCTGCAGACCGTCACGCCGACCCCATCGGGCAAGGAACGCCTGCAAAGCCCGCAGCAGCGTGAAAAGCTGGACGGGCTTTACGAATGCATTCTGTGCGCCTGCTGTTCGACCAGCTGCCCGAGCTATTGGTGGAACAGCGACAAGTTCCTTGGCCCGGCAATCCTGTTGCAGGCTTATCGCTGGCTGGCCGACAGCCGCGATGAAATGACCGGCGAACGGCTCGACGAGCTGGAAGATCCCTTCCGCCTCTATCGCTGCCACACGATCATGAACTGCGCCAACGTCTGCCCCAAGGGCCTCAGCCCGGCCCGCGCGATCGCAGAAATCAAGAAGATGCAGGCGGAGCGTCACGTTTGAGCGACGATCGGGGATTCAGGAGTGAGCCCGATCCGGACAATCCCGGCTGGCAGACCTGGCAGCTCAACGATCTGTCACGCTTCAACAACTGGATGTTTCCCAAATTGCTGGTCCGCGCCGAAGGTGATCGCACGGCACGCCTGCGGATGTTCCCCGAACATCGCCACACCAACCTGGGCAACAATATCCATGGCGGCACGGTGCTGGCGCTGATCGATATCGGCCTGTTCGCTTGTTCGCGCATGCTGGGGATCATCGAGGCCGGAACCGCCGTCACGCTTGATCTTTCGATCCAGTTCATCGGTGCCGGCAAGCCAGACCAACCCTGCGATGCAGTGACCGAACTGCTGAAAGAGACGCGCCGGCTGGTGTTCCTGCGCGGGGTGGTTGAACAGGGTGAAGGCAACCTGATAGCGGCCTTTTCGGGTACGATCCGCAAACCCTCTGCACCCAGATGACCGGCCTGCTCGTCCGCTATCACCAGCTGGTCGAAAATGGCGAGCTGCGCCCCGATCCCGGACAACTGGCCGCAGCGCAGCGGCTAGGCAACCTGCAGCAGCAACTTGAGCGATACGAAGCTCCGGGCCTGCTTGGCCGCCTGCTTGGCCGCAAAGCCGCACGCCCGCGCGGGCTCTACCTGTGGGGCGGCGTCGGGCGTGGCAAATCGATGCTTATGGACCTGTTCCACCAGTGCCTGGCGATCCCCGAAAAACGCCGCACTCATTTTCACGCCTTCATGATCGAGGTTCATGCGCTGCTGCGCGAAGCAAGGCAGAGCGAAACCGGCGATCCGATCCCGCCGGTCGCCGCGAAAATCGCAACCAACCTGCGCGTGCTCGCTTTCGATGAAATGGTCGTCAACAATTCGGCCGATGCGATGATCATGAGCCGGCTGTTCACCGCGCTGATCCGCGATCATGGGCTGGTGGTGGTCACCACATCCAACCGCGCGCCCGGCGCGCTTTACAAGGACGGCCTCAACCGTGAGCATTTCCTGCCGTTCATTGCCCTGATCGAGCAGGATCTTGACGTCATGGCGCTCAATGGCCCGCACGATTACCGGCTTGAACGCCTTGCCGGGATCGATACCTGGCACACCCCGCTGGGCGACAGTGCCACAGCGCAAGTGCGCGAGGCCTTTTTCCGGCTAACCGATTTCCCCCCCGAAGACAGCGCAAACGTCCCCTCTGCCGATCTTGACCTTGGCGGCGGGCGCACCTTGCACGTGCCAAAAAGCCTCAAAGGTGTGGCGGTGTTCAGCTTCAGTAAGCTGTGCGGCGAGGCGCGCGGGGCGGCGGATTACCTGGCGGTGGCGCAGACCTACCACACGGTAATCGTGGTCGGCATCCCGGCGATGGGCCCGGACAACCGCAATGAAGCGGCGCGCTTCGTCACCTTGATCGACGCGCTGTATGAGAACAAGGTCAAGCTGTTCGCCACCGCCGCAGCGCAGCCTGAAGCGCTCTACCGTTCCGGCGACGGTGCCTTTGAATTCGAACGCACCGCATCGCGCCTTATGGAAATGCAGAGCGAGGACTATCTCGCCGCCGGCCACGGCGAAGCCTGAAGCCGGATCCTGCGCGGTGCGCGTCTGCTCACTCGGAAGTAGGGATAACGAATTGTTACCGATTAGGCTCTAATCGCCAAAGCATGCCGAAGGGACTGCTTTTGCCGGTAACCCGTACCTGCGCTCTGCGCAGGCGCAAAGGCGCAGCCTTTTCCTGCATTTGCCGAACTTTCCTGACTGGTTTGAGCCGGAACGGCGGCGCGGCATGATCTGGCCCTTTTCCCGCAAGGCGAAATCGAAGAAATCGGCCTCGGCGCTGCGCAGCGTGATGTGGGCGCTGATCATCGGTGCCTGCATCGGTGCGGTCAACGCTGGCCGTCCGCTTGAGGACATCTATCGCGGCAACCGCAACCTCGTCCGCGAACGGCCTGCCGATGGCAAGGTTGTCGTCGTCGGACTTGATGACCGTTCGATCAAACGGCTGGGGACGTATTACTATTCGCGCAGCACGGACGCCCGTCTGGTGGATGATCTGATTGCCCGTGGTGCAAAACGCGTTCTGTTCGATTTTACTTTTGAGCGGGGAATCGACAAGGAAGGTGATCTTGCATTTGCAGCGATGCTTGATCGTCATCCCGGCAAAGTGGTGCTTGGCGCGTTGCCAATCCGCGACCGAGTTACGAATGAAGACAAACCATCGCTGCCCTTGGCTTTGTTTCTGAGCCGAGCTGTCGTGGGGTCGATTCAGGCCAAGGTTGCACCCTTTGGACTATCGGAAGAGCTTTACTACAAAAGCCGTCATGGAAACGTTGTTGTCCGGTCACTTTCGGCAATTATTGCTGATCAGGACGGCGCTCTCAAATCGACCTATCGGCCCGATTGGGCAATCGATATCGATAGCATTCCCACTTACAGCATGATCGATGTGATAGACGGAGTGGTGCCGGCAAGTGCGTTTGCTGGCAAGGATGTGCTGATCGGCGACACTGCCTCCAGCAGTCAAGACATGGCGCATGTTTCCGGAAAAGGCTGGTTTCCCGGGGTCTACAATCATGCTGTTGGTGCGCAAACGCTGCGCGAACGTCGGCCAATAAGCATTGGCTGGCTGCCTGCCTATCTGGTTTCAGCTTCTCTCGTAATTTTGCTGCTGCTCGCCAGGAACAAGCGCCGGTCTGGCCTGATCTTGATCGCCGCGGTAGGCGCCGCCATTATTACGCCCTTTGTTCTCGATCACTTTCATATCATTGCCGAATTTCTGCCAGCCTATATCACTTTCGGACTGGCGGCTTATCGTCTGGCAAACCTTCGCGCTATCATCCAGGCCCGAAAACAGAACGCCGCCACTTTGCTGCCCAACCTTTCGGCCCTGCGCGAAGAGCCTTTGGTTGCAACAAGGCCGATTATCGCCATGCGCATCCGCAACTATGCTGCGGTCGGCGCCAGCTTTTCGGAATCGGTTGAAGATGAACTGATTACGGAAATTGTCCGGCGCCTGACCTTGCCGGGTGAAGCCGCCACCTTCTATCAGGCCGAGGATGTGCTGTATTGGCTTGGTCCGGCTTTGCCCCCGGCAGAACTCGCTGGCCACATCGCCGGGCTGGTCCGGCTTACGGAAAGCCTGTTCCTGATCCGGGGCCGCAAAGTCGATATCCATGTTGCCATCGGCGTCGACACCGATCTTGCCCGGCCCGTAGCGAACCGCATCGGCCGCGCGCTGCTGGCTGCCGATACGGCCGCATCAAGGCATCAGCCCTACATGTTCAACACCTCAGACAACGACGAGGAAAGCGCGTGGGAACTTTCGCTGATGAGCGAACTGGATGCCGCGATCGAAGGCGGCGACATCTGGATAGCCTATCAGCCGCAATTCGATCTGAAGGCCGACAGCATTATCGGCGCTGAAGCCCTGGTCCGCTGGCAGCATCCGACGCGCGGCGCCATCTCGCCCGAAGCGTTCATCCTTCCTGCCGAAGAGCACAACCGGATCGGCAAACTGACCTTCCACGTGCTGGAGCATGCAACCCGCGCCGCCGGGCCGATCCTTGCGCTTCATCCGGAATTCCGGCTGAGCGTCAATATTTCCGCTACGGTGATGGAACAGGCCAATCTGCCTGCCATGATCCTTCAAGTCCTCAGCCGGACTGGTTTCCCGACCCGGAACCTTACGCTTGAGGTCACCGAATCCGCGCCCTTCGCCGAGCATGCCACGGTTGCAACCAACCTGGCCGGGATTGACGCTCTGGGGATCGCCCTGTCGATCGATGATTACGGCACCGGCAATGCGACGCTTGAATACCTGCGTTCGGTACCCTGCCAGGAAATCAAGATCGATCGCCGCTTCGTGACCAGCCTGCTCCATGACAACGGCGATATGCTGCTGGTCGAATCGACCATCGAACTAGCACATGGCCTGGGCCGCCGCGTGATCGCCGAAGGGATCGAGGATCCCGAAACGCTGGAACTGCTCAGGGCGATCGGTTGCGACGTAGCGCAGGGATACTATCTGGCCAAGCCGATGCGGATCGAAGCGCTCGAATCCCTGCTTTCCGCCAGCCAGCGTATCAAGGCTGCCTGACCGCCGCTAAGCCGGGACATCGCAAAACGCAGCCTCTAGGCAGTGCGATTGGGATGAAGCTGCAACAACTTTCAAATTTTGCTGAATAGAGTCGCGCAGAAATGGCGGACCGGAGCAATCCGGTACCGTCGCTTGTCTTGACCTTGCTCTATCGACAAGGGCTCCAATCCGTCCCGCAAGGTTTGTTGTCAAAAAAATCTCTCAGAACCGATGGTTAATATGCACTGTGCAACCGTGGTTAAGAAAATCCTGTTGCCTAAAGTTAAGATTTGGTTATCGATGGCTCTGCAGTTATCGACTCAAGGCGAGTCGACCGCTCAGGAGGTTGCGATGGAAATCTTTGAATGGCTTGTGACTGGTCGTGGCGGCAGGAAGTAATTCCCACCGCAGACTGAGTTGAAAACGGCCTCGACGCAAGTCGGGGCCGTTTCTCTATCTAACTGACATCTCTTAGTTTTTTCAGCTCGCCAAGCGGCCGATGGCCTTATCCAGCATCAGCAGCTGCCACAGCACGCGGCCATGATCGGAATGGCCGGCAATATGCGCTTCGGCCAGGGCCGACAGCCGCTTCGAATCGAACCAACCGATTCGCGACAAAGCGGCGCTGGAACCGATCGCGCGGGCGCTTTCGGCCAGCGGACCACGAAACCACTGGCTGATCGGCATCACGAAGCCCTGTTTGGGCCGGTAAAGAATCTCATCGGGCAAGTAACGCTGCATCGTTTTCTTGAGCAGCCACTTTCCTTCGCCGCGGCGCAGCCGCAACGCTTCGGGCAAGGTCGCGGCAAATTCGATCAGGCGATGATCGAGCAGCGGCTCACGCGCTTCAAGGCTGACCGCCATGCTGGTACGGTCAACCTTGGTCAGAATGTCGCCGGGTAGCCAGAATTTGAGATCGGCGTACTGCGCCCGGTCAAGCCCGGACCTGCCCGGTGCCTGGCGCATCATCTCTTCGAACGGCTGTTCGGCCCGGTAATCCCCGCGCAGACGGATGAATTCGGGCGAATAGAGCGTATCACGCAGTTCCGGCGGGAGGATAGAGAGCGCGCGGGCATAGCCAGCCTCGCTGGTACCGGCGAGAGAGAGCAGCGTCGTTTTTGCGCGCAGCGGGCGCGGGGCCCAATCGGCCTTGGGATAGACCGCGCCAAGCCCGCCCAGCAGCGGCCCGCGCAGCGCCTGCGGCAGGAAACTGCGCGCGCGGTCTTCACCGAACTGGAATTTGTGGCGGCGATAGCCAGCAAAGGCTTCGTCCGCGCCGTCACCCGAAAGCGCCACGGTCACGCTTTCGCGCGCCAATTGGCAGACCCGCCAGGTCGGCAGTGCCGATGCATCGGCAAAAGGCTCATCGAACATCGCCGCCAGTTCATCGACATGTTCGAAATCATCGGGCGAAACCTGCCGGCCCCGGTGATCGGTGCCGAATTTGCGCGCAATCTGCTGTGCGTAGGCGCTTTCATCGAGCGCGCCGACATCGAAACCGATCGAACAGGTCTTGACCCGGTCCCCGCTCGCTTCGGCCATCAGCGCAACGACCGCCGAACTATCGACGCCGCCCGAAAGGAACGCACCCAGCGGCACGTCCGAAACCATCCGCGAGGTTACCGCCTGGCGCAGCAGGTGCAGCAGTTCCGCCTCAAGATCGGCCGTGCGCCCGGTGCGGCGCTCGGCAAAGCTGACATCCCAGTAGGGTTGCGGTGCGGGCAGCGGGTGATCGTGCGACAGCAGCAGCGTGTGTCCGGCCGGCAGCTTGTGCACGCCCGCCAGGAACGAGCGATGATCAGGAACGTAACCCCAGGTCAGGTAGTCCTCAACCGCGAGCGGATCGATATCGCGGCGCAGCAGCGGGTGGGCCAGCAGCCCCTTGAGCTCGGACGCAAACGCCAGGCTGCCATCGCTGAGCGGGGCATAGAACAGCGGCTTCACCCCCAACCGGTCCCGCGCCAGGAACAACTTGCGGCTGGGCACATCGTAAATCGCAAAGGCGAACATGCCGTGCAGGCGCGTTACGCAATCGGGGCCCCAACGCTGCCAGGTGGCCAGGATCACCTCGCTATCGCCATCGGTGTGAAACTGCGCGCCCTGCCCTTTCAGCTCGGCACGCAGTTCACGGAAATTGTATATCTCGCCGTTGAAGACCAGCATGGCCTGCCCATCGCTGGCGGCCATCGGCTGCGGCGATCCGGCGACATCGATGATCGACAGGCGCAAATGTCCCAGCCCGACGCCCGGTGCAGTCCACACCCCCTGCCCGTCCGGGCCGCGGTGCGGCATGGCCGCGATCATCCGCTCGATCCGCGCAGGATCAACCGGCTTGGGCGTGGTGAGATGATAAAGACCCGCGATTCCGCACATGCGAATAGGCGCTTAGCGCTGTTCGCCGATGCGGTCCATCCATGGTCCGGGATCGCCGATCGTGCGGGTGAAGGCCTGCAGCGCCGCCGTGGCACTGCGGCCAGGCCGGCTTTCCGCCGAAACGATCAGCATTGCCGTGGGCCGCGCCCGCAGCAGCAGGCGATCTTCGATGTTGGCGATCTTGAGCGCGATGTTGCTGCCGCTGGTGACCGAACCGGTGCGATACCAGGTCAGCGCGAACCGTTCGATCGATCCGCCCGACAGCAGCCGGTCAGAGCGGGCACCGCCGATCTCCGGACCCGCACTGGTCCAGGCCCAGGTGCTATTGGGTGTCAATGCCCCTTGCCCGAAGCCTCCGGCCTCGCGTCCTTCACCTTGCGCGGCGAACACGGCAAAAAAGACATCGACCTGATTGCCAGCAGCGTCCTCGTAGCGGCCCAGCAGCCGGTGCGCAGCGCCCGCGGCGCGCGGTTCCCAGGCGGCTTGCGGCTGATAGGCGACGCGTTTCCAGCCCGCCACATCGGGCAGGAAGATCTGCTGCGGCAGAGACGCTTCAAGCGCGTCGGCCGCCTTCGCCCAGCCCGCCCCGCCGATCACCAGCACGGCGGCAAGCGCAAGCGCCAGCGGCGCAGCGATTGCCTGGCGTTCAAGCCGGTCCAGCAGCGGCGCACTGCGCACGGCCTCGATATCGACCATCGGCTCACGCGGATCGCGGTCGAAATAGCGCCAGCCGATCGCCATGACCGCGGTAATCACCAGCGCGAAAAACACCCAGCCGTAGATCAGGTGATCGATCCCGCCGGCCGTTTCGGCGCCAACATACTGCGCCGCGAAAATCGTCCCCCAGGCCCGCACACCGTTGGCCAGGACCGGCACCACGATGCACAGCGCCAGAAAGGCGATCCGGCGGCGCCAGGTCTTGAAGCAGACATTGCCGACAAGCACCCCCAGCGCCACCATCGCGATCAGGAATTTGACCCCCGAGCAGGCCTCGGCCACTTCGAACAGCCCGGCCGGGGTATCAATGAACACGCCGTCGATTTGAGCCGGTATCGCGGTAAAATCGACCAGCGCGATGGTCATTTTCGCGGTTATGGTCTGCAAGGGCGGGATCAATTCGTCGCCAAAGGGAACCAGAAACGCCATGTAAGCGAACGGGAACAGCAACGCGGTGAACACGCGGGGCCCCAGCAGCAACAGGCCAGTGGCCGGCAGCATGGCGACCGCGCCGGTCTGGCGCACCAGATTGAAGCCCGCAAATGTGCCCAGCACCCACAGCAGCACGGCACCGGCCAGGGCAACAAGCCCCCAGCGCCATGGCTGCGGATCAAGCGTTGAGACCTGCGGCCAGCGCTGCCACGCCAGCCAGCCGATGATCGGGATAACCAGCAGGACGTGATTATAGGTCGACGAATTCCACCACTGATCAAACATCGCCAGCCAATCGCCGGCAAACGCAGCGATCAGGGTGAACCAGGTCAGCGCCAGTGCAGACAGCGCCTTGCGCCAGCTTTCGGGGACCGTCTCCCAGTGTGCCAGAGCAGGCAGTCTGATCGCGTCAAGCCGCATGACGCGCCGCTGCGGCGCCAAGGCCAAGCATGGCCGCAAGCGGAGCCAAGGTCGCGTCCCAACTGAGCCCCTCGACCACGAAACGCCGTGCGTTCTGGCCCAATTGCGCGGCAAAGCCCGGGTCTGAAAGCAGGTCGATTGTGCGATCTGCAAGCGCAGCATCGCTTTCGCCGACCGCATAGGTTGCCCCATCACTTCCGCCAATCCCGGTTGCCGCAGCCGGGGTGAGCACCACTGGAAGCGCCATCGACATGGCTTCAAGCACCTTGTTCTGCACCCCGCGGGCAATCGTCAGCGGCACCAGCGCCAGATCGGCGGCAACGAGCCATTCACGGATATCCGCGACCGCGCCCCACACATTGACGCCATTCTTGCCGTGCAGTGCACGAAGGTCAGCCGGCGGGTTGCGCCCGGCGATATGCAGCGTCGCTTGGGGAAGCTGCGCGCGGATGGCCGGCAGGATCTGCTGCGCGGCGCGCAGGGCAGCCGCAACATTGGGGGGATAGTCCATCTGTCCGGCAAAGATCAGCCGCGGGCCTGGGCATTGCAGCATCGCAGGTGCCGGGGTGCAGGCGGCCGGATCGAACAGCGCGCTGTCGATCCCGTTGCGCAAGGCACGTACATCGCAGGTCGCCTGCAGCGCCGGATCAAGCCGTGCGCGGAACAGCGCCGCTTCCTCGTTAGAAACCAGCAGGCTGACCTGGCTGCGCGCGGCCAGCCGGGCTTCCTCGGCCGCGAGCAGCCACCCTTCGCGTGCATCGATCCAGCGGCGCGGGCCCTTACCGGTTTCGGCATAGGCTTCGAACTTGGCCGAATCGACATCGACGAAATCGAACAGCACCCGGCCGGCAAAGGTGCCCGGGATGTACTGCCCCATCTGACCCGAAAAGGCGTAGATCGTGTCAACCCGGCCGCTTGCCAGCACAGCGCGGACATAGGCCGAAAGCTGCGGTGACTGGAACGCCGTGAGGCTGACCGGCTTGCCGCTCGCCACCGCCTTGATCCCGGCGCGCCACAGCGGCTTGGTGCGCTGGACCAGGCAGTGGCTGGCACATAGCGCGGCCAGTTCGCTTTCGGCGGCCATGTCGGCAAGGTCATCGGCGAAAGTAGCCACATGCACCGGCGCGAGCGCCGCAAGGTGGCGCAATATGTGGTGCGAACGGATCTTGTCACCGCGATTGGGCGGAAACGGGATCCGGTGCGACAGGAACAGGATCTCGCCGCTCATCCCAGCCCCCGCGCGATGTGCGGGCCGATCAGATTGGCGATAGGCAGTGGCAAGCGCTTCCACAGCGCGATGCGGGCGGCGTGGCGTTGGCTGGTGGGATCGGCATCGCGGGCTTCTGCGCCCGGCGCAGTCCACACTGCGTAAGACAGCGGTTCCGGTTCGAACCCCCAGTTGCGCTTGAAGTGGTAAGCGCCGCTGTCGGTTTTCGAGCGGCCGAAATCGAACCGCTCGCAGCCGCGCCGGCGGGCGTGGAGCATCAGTTCGTAGTACATCCGGTCATTCGCGCGCAGCCGCCGCGCATCCCAGGTGCCGCCGCCCCAATAGGGCATCACCGCGCCCTTGTGATACAACGACAACACGGCGGAGACCGGCGCATCGCCGCTCCAGACCACAAGAATATCAGCCTCGTCGCCGAAAGTGTTCAGAACCGCATCAAACAGGCTGCGCGGAAATACCGGCGTGCCCAGATTGCGGACAGATTCGGCATAGACCGCATAGTGCGCGGCGCGGTGGCGGGCATCGCTGCCGGTCGTGACTGTCAGTTCCCCGGCAAGCCCCTTGCGCACTTCGGCACGCTGTTTGCGCGGGATCGTGTTCAACTGGGCTTCGTCGTCAGCCGCTAGCGGCAAGACAAACCCGCAGTGCGAATTGCGCTTGATCGACCAGCCCTCGCGCGCCTTGGGCAGCACACCACCACGCAGTTCGGTAGATGGAACCGAGCGGCGCAGGCACAGCTCTTCCAGCGCGGCAAACAGGTATTTGGCCTTGCCCGGCTGATCGACCAGCATCCCACCGCCGACGCCGAACCCGGTTGAGGCCATCACCCGGCCGAACAGCGGCGAATGAATTTCGATCAACGGAAGGTATCCGGCAAGTTCACCGCCGCTTTCCAGCGTCAGCGCCAGCGCGCGGTTGCCGGTGCCGGCCGCAGCGCCCAACAGCCACGCCGGGCGGTGAAAGGCATCGCCTTCGCCGTGCTGCGCAACATAGGCTTCGATCCGCCGGACCTCGCCCGGATCGGCAAGGTTGGCGAGGCTGATCTGGTTGCTGGCAGACCGGAACGGCGCGTTCATGCTGCCAGATCCACCGCCAGGCCGCGCTCGCGATGGGCCAGCAGATCCATCCGCCCCCAAGCGAAATCGCGGACCAACTGCTCCAGTTTTTGCGCCATCACATCAAGGTTGGTGTAATGCCGCACCCGGCTGCGCATCGATGCGCCGGTGACGCGCGGCTGCTGCGGATCAATTTCCCACGGGTGAAAATAGAACACCGCCGGACGCTTGTCCTGACGGTTGACCTGGCGGATCGCCCAGCGTGAAAAGCCATAGGGCAGCACCCGGAAAAACCCGCCACCGCCCGCCGCCAGTCGCCGCCCGGCAAAATGCGCGGTGGTGACGGGGATCTCGATCAGATCGGCCCAGGGCAGCGGTTTGAAGGCAAAGCGCGGGGCATCGCGCCAGCCATAGTGATCGTGTTTGATCGGCGCGACCGAGGAGGAGTATTCAAAGCCTTGTTCGGCCAGCTCCATATAGGCCCACGGCGTGCGCTGATCGATCGAGAAGCTGGGCGCACGGTAGCCGGTGATCCGCACCCCGCCGGCATCTTCCAGCGCCTTGCGGCTACGTTCAAGATCGGCCGCAAAGCTTGGCCGGTCAAACCGGAAGACGCGTTCGTGGTCCCAGCCGTGGCTGGCCAGTTCGTGTCCGGCATCGACAATCCGGCGCAGCAGCGGTCCATGGCGCTGCGCCACCCAGCCCAGCGTGAAGAAGGTGGCCTTCACTTCGGCGCGGGCGAACATTTCAAGGATCGCGTCGCAATTGGCCTCGACCCGGCTACCGAGCGAATCCCAGTTTTCGCGGTCGATCACGCCTTCGAAAGCGCCGACCTGAAACCAGTCCTCGACATCGACCGAAAGACCATTGACCACCGTATCGGACATAATGCCCCTTCGATCCTCCGCTTGCTCAGGCCGCCACGCGGCTGGCGTCGTCGGCTTCGATCCACTCGATCAGCATGGTCAGCGTGTGGCGGATCGTGCGTTCCTGTTCGAGCATCTTGGCTTCGAAACTGGCGAGTTTGGCCTCGATCGCGGCCAGCGCCGAAGCCTGGGCCGGATCGGCCATCGCGGCAGGCACAGCTTCCTGTTCGTTGGCCAGTTCAAGCACCGCCTGCTGCAGTTCGGAAATCTGCGCGTCGCGCTCGGCCAGCATAGCCTGCAGCTGCGCCATCGCCACCGCATCAACCGGGATCGGCTGGTGCGCGGGGCTCGACAGCATCTGCTGTTCGGCCGGCAGCTCTGCTTTGGCCGGCTTGTTCAGCGGCATGGTGCCGTCCAGTTCCAGCTCTTCCAGAACCTGGCTGAGCATCGCGCCATCAATCCGGTTACGCTGATCGACCGCGCCCAGCATCATCAGCCGGTTGCAGATCTGGTTGATTCGGCGCGGCACACCGCCCGAAGCGGCGAACAGTTCGGTATAGACGCGCTGATCGAATTTGGGATTGCCCGTCCAGCCGACGCATTTGAGGCGGTGCTCAATGTAGGCCTGGACTTCGCCCAGCTCCATCGCATCAAGGTGATGCGCCGCGATCACGCGCTGGCGCAGCTGTTCAAGTTGCGGGTGATCCTGGATCAGATCGCGGAATTCGGGCTGCCCCAGCAGCAGCGTCTGCAGCAGCGGATGCGAGCCAAGCTGGAAGTTGGAGAGCATGCGCAGCTCTTCCAGCGCTTCAAGGCTGAGGTTCTGCGATTCGTCCACCACCAGCAGGCAGCGGCGTCCCGCGCGGGCCTCATCGTGAAGGAACGCTTCGATCGCGCCCAGCGCACTGGCTTTGTCGTGCCCGTCGACGATCAGGCCGAATGCCTGCGCCACCACGTGGACCAGTTCTTCGCCGTCAAGCTTGCTGGTAACGATCTGCGCCGCGGTCAGCCGCGCCGGATCGATTGTCGCCATCAAGTGCGCAACCAGCGTGGATTTGCCCGCGCCAACCTCACCCGTGATGACCACGAAGCCTTCGCCCTGGGCCAGGCCATAGGACAGGTAGGACAGCGCCTTGCGGTGCGTCAGGCTCTCGAAATAGAACGCAGGATCCGGCGTAAGCTGGAACGGCCGCCCGGTGAGCCCGTAGAAGTCGTTGAACATCACTCTATACCCCCAAATTCAGGCTCAGAACGAAAGCCGCAGGCCGACCAGCGCCGAGGCCGACCAGAAATCCTGCAACAGTTCGCTTTCGACCCCATTGATCCCGACCGCAGCATTGGCGGTGAGGTTGGGGGTCAGTGAGCGATAATAGGCTGCGGTTGCCCCATACGACGCGGTGTTGCCAGCCAACACGTCTCCGCTTTGGTACCAACTGGCCCAGACATTGGTGCCGAAGCTCGAATTCTGGTCGATCCGGCCGTTGAGATAGGCGGCAACCCAGTAGTTCTCGTCGGTCACGCCATTGGCAGCGGCCAGGATAGTCCCGGGCGCGGCGATGAACTTGCGGCGTTCATATCCGCCCGCCACCCCGTAACCCAGCGCACCCCCGCCCAAAGCCAGGCTGGCCATCACCCCGCGGCCGCGGAACGTCGACGAACCGATCGAAGCGAGCGCGCCGTTGAGGCAGTTTGCCCCGCCCTGGCTGACCGATCCCTGTGCCGAAACGCACGTGCCAAGCCCGCCGGTGAGCGGATTGCGCACGCCTTCGAACTGCGTTGGCAAATCGGCCAAGGTGTTGTTCATAAGTCCGCCAAAACCCGTGATATTATCGTAGACCGAAACGTTGAATGCGGTCCGCGTGTTGGGGGCATAGGCAAAGCTGCCGAAATAGGTGGTCGAACCATAGCGGCGGCCGACATGGGCTTCCAGTGCGGTGCGCTTGCTGGGCCGCCACATCACTCCGGCATCCCAGATCAGGCCATCGGTTTCGAAGGCGATCTGGCGCGGCTGGGTGGTATCGGTGACATAGCGTCCATCGCTGCCGATCACCGGCAGTCCGGTGAGCGTGTCGATCAGCGCATCACGGTGCGAAACCTTGACGTCCTCGTAACCGACCCCGCCAACCAGCGCGAGGTCCGGGCCAAGCGGAAGCGTGGCATCGGCGCGGACATGCCGGTCATCGATACGCTGATCGAGATTGGACACATCTTCGCGGTTCCAGCCCGCCCCGACGCCAAGGCCGACCGGCAGGACCACACCGGCGCGCGTGCCAAAGTGGATCATCGCGTTGTGCACGGTGCCCTCGTCGTAAACGTCGAGCGCGGCCTGGCCCGGCGCCAGCGGCACGGTGAGCGGCGCTGAAACCTTGTTGTAGCCGAAACGGTAGTGCCCTTCGATTTCGACATCGCCGCCGCGGGCGCGGATCGAGGGGCCGATGTAGGCCGACCAGATCTGCGTCGCATTGGGACTGAACGCCGAGCCCGAGACGGTCGAGCCGTTGTTCTGCACGCCGACGCGCGCGGCCATGGCCCCGCCTTCAAGGTAAAGCGTGCCCGGCACTACACCCACGCTGGCACGGGCAATCCCGGTTACCGCGTCGCTGTCCTCGGCATTGCTGCCCCAGCCAAAGCGGCGTTCATAGCGCACGGCCAGACCGGCTTCGGCGTTGCGGTTCCTGATCGAGGCATCGGCGCCCACCGCCACGCTTGACCAGGTCAGGGTTTCGTTGCCCGGGCTGAGCTCGGTGGTGACCACCTGCTGGAATTCGATATAGGGCGTCACCGAAACCTTGCGGGTGTGGACCCCGGGCATGACGTTTCCATCAGCCGAATCGTCTTCACCGGCTTCGGCATCATCGCCGCCTATATCTTCGCCGCCGCCAGCGCTGGGTGCAGCAACATCGCCGTAAGGCAAGGACTGGGCATGGGCCACGCCGGGCACGGCAATCGCCAGCCCCGCTGCCAGCGATATCAGCCGCGTAATGAGGTCGGACTTCATGGTCACCCTCCGTAGCCGTAGTACGAGCCAAAGCGGCGACCGCTCGGGCTGAAGTGCACGGCATTCAAAAGCAGTTGGATATTGGGACAGGCTGAAAGCAGCGAGATCGCATCTTCCAGCGCGCCTTGCCCGGTCTTGTCGGCCCGGGCCACGACCACCGCCTGGCCAACGTATTTGGCCAGTTCTGCCGCAGGCGAAGCCGCCAGCGCCGGTGGGGAATCAAATATTACGAAGCGATTGGGCGCGCCTTCGACCAACCGGTCGAGCACGTCCTTGGTCCGCGATGAAGACAGGTATTCGCTGTCTGACGCGGTGGCATTGCCCGCCGGCATCACCCACAGCCCCGGAACATCGGTGCCAATCACGCAGCTGACGGGATCGAGGTCCGGGTCAACCAGCGCATCCATCAGCCCCGGCCCGCCCGGCAGACCAAGCATCGAAAGCACCGAGGGCTTGGCAAAGTCAGCATCGACCAGCAGCACTTCGGTTTCCTTTTCGGCCGCAATTGCCAGTGCCAGATTGACCGAGGTGAAGCTTTTCCCTTCACCGGGATGCGGGCTGCACACAAGCACGCGCTGGGCCGGTGCGCCCATGCCCTGCTGGCTGAGCTGATCGGCATTGAACAGCAGCTGGCGCTTCACGATGCGGAATTCCTCGAGCACCGCGGTGACCGCGCTTTCGGGAACGATCAGCCCCTGATCGCGCAAGTGGTTGCGGTTGACCGGGTGACGCGCGCCGCTGAATTCGACCTTGCATACAGCAGGAACCGGGGCCTTCGCGGCCCTGGCCGGAACCGGCGCCGCCTGTGGTGCAGCCACAACGTCGATGACTTCACACACCACAACTTCGGGTGCGGAAGACTCGATCGGTTTGGTTGCAACAGCGGGCTCTTCCGCTTCGACTGCCTGCGCTTCATCCACGACTTCGTCGGCACGGCGATAGCGGCGGTGCCTGGCCTTCGGCGGCATCAGATTGTCGGGGATCGGCGGCGGGGCCAGCTGGACCAGATCGTAATTGCGCACAACGCGCTCGATCAAGGTCGCGCCAGGCTTCCTGGCCGGTTCCGCGTCAGGCAAGGGGATCTTGGTCTGTTCGGTCATCATCGATCCCTTCAGGCCACCATGCCGCGTTGCACGAACTCGATCGTCAGCAGGATGACGAACAGGCCGACAAGCGCGCTGCTGGCTGCATAAAAGTACTTCATCCGCTTTCGGCGCAGGATCCGGGCCGGTTCGCTGATCGTCTGGCTGATCGCGCCCAGCACCGGCAGGCCGATGGCCTTTTCAAGCCGGTTCGCGGTGGAAAAGGTCGAGCGTAGATGGCCCACGGCGAAGGACGCGGCCACACCGGCGCCCAGCCCCATGATCAGCACGCCAAGCAGCAACAGCGGGCGATTGGGCGAAATCGGGCTGCGCGGGCTGGCCGGCGGGTCGATCACCTGGAAACGCACCGAATTGTGCTCGGTTTCGATCGAGCCACGAATGCGCAGCTGTTCGCGGTTCTGCAGCAGCTTGTCGTACTGCTGCTTGAGCACATCGTAATCGCGGGTGATCTGCTGATATTCGCCCGCAGCAGCAGGGTTGGAGAACTGCTGCGCGGTCAACGTGGTGATTTCCTGCTGCGCGGCTGCGCGGCGGGCGGACAGCGCCTGGACATTGGCCTGGCGTTCGGCGCGGATCGATTCGAGCGAGGAATAGGCTGGATTGGGCATACCCGGCGTCCCGCCGCCGCCTTCGGCTGCTGCTGCTGAACGCAGTGCACCCACCTGGTTGCGCGCCGCAATCACGTCGGGATGATTTTCAGTGAGGCCACGTGCGCGCAGCGAATTGAGCTGCGCCTGGGCCTCGTTCAGCGCGCCGCGCGCCCCGCCGACCGGGCCGGCGGCACCGGCAATGGTCCTGGGGGTGCCGGCCATCTGGCCGTTGATCGCGGCCAGCGCGCTTTGCGCGGCGGCCAGATCGGCATCGATCCCGCGCAGTTCGGCGCGTGCTGCTTCAAGCTTTTGCAGGCCTGCTCCAGCGCCGCCGGCCAGCGACGGGTTCTGCGCTTCGAACTGCAAACGCTTTTGCTCGGCAGTCGCCAGTTCCTTTTGGCGCTGGGCCAGCTGGCCATCCATGAATTCGAGCGAAGTGCTCATTTCACCGCGGTTTCCAGCCAGATTCTCTTCGCGGAAGATGTCGATCATCTTCTGGACAATCAGCTGCGCGATCTTGGCGTTCTGCGCATCGCTGTTCGATCCATCGCCATAGCTGGCGGTGATGATGAACAGGTTTTCCTGGCTGCTCTCAACCTTGATCATCTTGCCAAGGCCAAGCACAGCGGCTTCCATCTGCTTGGGCGTGGTGATATCGGCACCGATCGGGGTCGAACGGATCACCTTTTCAAGGTTGACCGCGCTGGTCAGCGTCTGGCGGACGCGGTCCACGCCCTGCTTGCGGTCGCCCTGGCCGATCCCGATTTGCTGGGCCAGCATGTCGTCCAATTGGACATAGATCCGGGCCCGAGATTCGTAGCTGTTGGGGATCATCGCCACCATCAGCCAGCCCACCAGGCACAGCCCCCAGGCGATACCCAGCGCCAGCCAGCGGCGGTGCCAGACCGAATGGAGCGCTGCGCGCAGTTCGTCAAAAATGTTGGTCATCGTGCGTCCCTGATCCGCCCTTCGCTCAGAACTGGCTTTCGGGGATGATGATCACATCGCCGGGCATCAGCATCACGTTGGCGCGGCTGTCGCCCTTCTTGAGCAAGTCACCAAGGCGCAGCGCGTATTCCTTCTGCTTGCCGGTTTCCTTGTCGAAGCGGATCAGCTTGGCGCGATTGCCGGCGGCATATTCGCTGAGACCGCCGACCGCGATCATCGCGTCGAGCAGCGTCATGTTGGCGCGGTAAGGCAGCGAAGCGGGCTTGCCGGTCGCGCCGATCACCCGCACCTGCTGGCTGTAGGTTCCGGCAAATTTGTTGACGATCACCGAGACCAGCGGGTCCTGGATATACTGCGAAAGCTGCAAGGTGATGTCATCGGCCAGCATCTTGGGAGTCTTGCCCACGGCCGGCATGTCGGTGATCAGCGGGGTGGTGATGCGGCCATCGGGGCGCACCTGCACCTTGGCACCCAGCTCGGGATTGCGCCACACGAAGATGGTCAGTTCATCCAGCGGACCGATGATGTAATCCTCGCCCGGGCCTTCCTGCATCGCCACGAAGCTGGCGGGCGGAAGCTGCGGTCCGCTGCCAGCCCCAGCGCAACCAGACAGTGCCAGGCTGGCCATGGCCAGGCCGGCCAGAAGGCTGGAAAAGCGAGAGAAATTCATCGGGCATGTCCTTCCAAGGTGCCCGGCCCCCGCCGCAGGAATGCCCTACCCGACGCGAAAACCCGGCAATTCGGCCTCCGCTATCGGAAAAAAGGGTGAATATTGCGTTAGCCTTATGTGCAGATTGTGTGCGCAGATGGACCCGGTCCCGGAATGGGACGCCTCGAAATGTCTTTGTTAAACCAGCATTTCCGCGGCTGGACCGTGCCCGAGGAACTGCGCCGGGCTGGCGCTGGCGCCATAGGCACCGGCGCAGAACACCGCGACCAGATCACCCACATCGGCGTGCGGGAATTGCCCCTTCTCGGCCAGCCGGTCGAGCGGGGTGCACAGGCAGCCGACGACGTTTGCCACCTCGTCCGCCGGTTTGTCCATGCGGGTGGCGATCGCCACGGGGTAATTGCGCCGCACCACCGTGCCGAAATTGCCGCTGGCGGCAAGCTGGTGATGAAGGCCCCCGTCAACGACCAGGAACAGCTCCTCATGGCTTCGCTTTCTGTCAACGATTTCCGTGAGATAGACGCCTGCTTCGCCAACCAGGTAGCGGCCCAGCTCGAGGCAGAACTGGGTGTCTTGCAACGCCGGCGCGCGGCGCTCGAGCGCCTCGCCCAAGGCCGCGCCGATGGCGGCAATATCGAGCGGCTCGTCGCCCGGGAAATAGGGAATGCCGAACCCGCCACCGAGGTTGCAGTGCGGCAGCGCAGCGCCGCTTTGCTCTGCCAGCTGCGCGGCCAGCGCCATGGCCTGCTCCTGCGCTTCGATGATCGCGGGCGTGCTCAACGCCTGGCTTCCGGCAAAGATGTGAAAGCCGCGCCATTCCGCGCCGCTGGCGATCACCGCGCGGGCCATGGCCGGCACGCGTTCGGCATCCACGCCAAACGGCTTGGCCCCGCCGCCCATCTTCATGCCCGAACCTTTGAGGTCGAACGGCGGATTGACACGGATTGCGAGGCGCGGGGTGATCCCCAGCCGTTCGCCAGCTTCGAGCGCGCGCACCGCCTCGCCCTCGCTTTCAAGGTTGAGCGTGACACCGGCGGTAATCGCCGCCTCGATTTCATCGATACGCTTGCCCGGCCCGGCAAAGCTGATCCGCGACGGATCGAGCCCGGCATTCAGCGCCATGACCAATTCCCCGCCCGAAGCGATGTCGAACCCGTCCACAAGTTCAGACATGAGATGAAGAACAGGCGCATATGAATTTGCTTTTACAGCATAATGTAATGCAACAGTCGATGGCATCGTATGGAGCAAGTCAGTCACCCGGCGCCGGATGCGATCGGCTGAATAGACGAACAGCGGCGTCATGCCGGCTTCGGCAACAAGCTCACGCACCTTGCGTCCGCCGATTGCCAGTTGGCCTTCGATCATGCCAAAACCGGGCGGGATGGGGCCAAGCGGCTTCATGCTCCAAGTTCCCGCGCTGTTTCACGCCCCACCGCGGCATCTCGCAAAGTCTGCTGCAGCAACGCGCGATCAATTTTGCCGTTGGGGCTGATCGGCATGGTCTCGATCCAATGAATGACCGCCGGTTGCATGAAATTTGGCAGCTCGCTCTTCAAAATGGCCGGAAGCCGGTTGGCCGGGCTATCTGCGTGCGGTGCGGCGCGCACAACAAGGGCTATGGCCTGGCCGAGACGCGCGTCGGCAATACCCAAGGCGACAGCTTCAGCAACCAGTCCGCTGGCCAGCGCCGCGTCCTCGATCTCCTGCGGGCTGATGCGGTTGCCCGCACTTTTGATCATCGCATCGCGGCGGCCAGCGAAATAGAGCAATCCATCCGCCGCGCGCCGCACCTGGTCGCCCGACCACACCGCCATGCCGCCATAGCGCGAGCCCGCCGGGGCCGGTTTGAAGCGTTCGGCGGTGCGCGCCGGATTCTGCCAATAACCTTGCGCGACCAGCGGCCCGCAATGGACCAACTCGCCTTCTTCGCCATCGGCCGTCACACCGCCGTGATCGCCGATGACCAGCACTTCGGCGTGCGGGATGGCTTTGCCCATCGACGTGGGATGCGCGCCGACCAGCGCCGGATCGAGGTAAGTGGAACGGAAAGCTTCCGTCAGGCCGTACATCGGGAACAGCTGCGCCGCCGGAAACAGGCCGCGCAATTTGCGTACGAGGTCCACCGTCAGCGCACCGCCCGAATTGGTCAGCCGGCGGAGATTGGCGGCCACATCTGCTGGCCATTCAAGCTCGGTCAATTGCACCCACAGCGGCGGCACTGCGGCCAGCGTGGTGACGCCGTGGCGCTCTACCGCCTTGATGACGTCGCGCGGTGCCAGATAATCGAGCGGGACCACACAGCCCCCGGCGGACCAGGTGCTGAGCAACTGGTTCTGGCCATAGTCGAAAGCAAAGGGCAGCACGGCCAAGGTCACGTCATCGGCGGCCATGCCCAGATAGCAAACGACGCTATCGGCCCCCAGCCACAAGTTGGCATGGCTGAGCATGACGCCCTTGGGCCGCCCGGTTGATCCACTGGTATAGAGAATCGCGGCGAGCGCGTGCGGATCGGCAGACGACGGACCGATTGGTTCGGCAGTGCTGGCCTCGTCCAGAACTGCGTCCTCGGCCAAGGCGCAGCAGCGGCCCGGGCAATCGCCGGGTTCCAGCGTGCCGAGCCGCGACGGCGTTGCCATCAGCAATGCAGCGCCGCTATCGGCCAGGATATGCGCCACTTGCGCCCGTTTAAGCAGTGGATTGATCGGGACGTGGACCAGCCCGGCACGCGGCGCGGCCAAAGGCATCAGGCACGTCAGCTCACCCTTGGCGGCCCAGCTAGCCACGCGCGCGCCCGGTTCAAGCCCCAGACGCTGCAGCCATCCGGCCAGCCTTGCGACACGATCCTTTAAGTCCTTGTGGTTAAGGGTGCCACTGCGCAGCACCAGTGCCGGGGCTGCGTCATTGCCACGTTCGGCCACATGGTCGATCGGCCTGGGATCAGGATTAGGCTGCGCAGACAAGGACTTGTTCGCTCCAATGACGGGATGGACTGCAAAGTGATCGTGGTTACCTATCACGATGATCTTAACGAAGTGCAAGGCGATGCGCGGTTGGCGGCATTGCTTGATGCACCGCATGCGCAGGCACCGTTTGACCGGCTTGATTGGTGGCGCGGCCTGTTGAAGCACTGCGACATGTTGCCGCTGATCGCGGAGGCGCGCGATGGTCACAGCCGCGCGGTCCTGCCGCTGCTGCGCCAGGGCCGGTCGATCGTTGCCCTGGCCAACTGGTATTCGTTCCGGGTCGCTCCTCTGGTCACCGAGGGCGCCGACAAGGCCGCGCTGTTTGCGGCGCTGGCGGCCGATCTGGCCACACAAGGCCCGCGCATCATCCTATCCCCCCTGCCCAATGAGAACGGCGAGACCGACCTGCTTCAGCACGCTTTCGGCAGCGCAGGATGGACTGTGTTCCGCCGCCAGTGCGATGTGAACCATGTGCTGGCCGTTGGTGGTCGCAGCTTCGCCGAATATATGGCTGCCCGTCCTGGCCCGCTGCGCACCACGCTGAAGCGCAAGGGCGGCAAGGTGGAGGTGCGCCTTGAAACCGAGTTCGACCCTGCCAGCTGGGACGCCTATGAAGCGGTTTATGCGCAAAGCTGGAAGCCGAGCGAGGGCAGCCCCGCCTTCCTGCGCGCCTTTGCCGAAGCCGAAGGACAAGCGGGCCGCCTGCGCATGGGCCTCGCCTATGCTGACGCAGAGCCCATCGCCGCGCAGTTCTGGACCGTGGAGCACGGCACCGCCTTCATCCACAAACTGGCGCACACCCAGGCCTCCAAGCCGCTTTCCCCCGGCACCACACTGTCTGCTGCCCTGTTCGAACAAGTGATCGACCGCGACCGCGTTTCACTGGTCGATTTCGGCACCGGCAACGATGGCTACAAGCGCGACTGGATGGAAGCGGTGCGGCCGCGCTTTGCGCTCGAAATGTATCGCCCGGGCTGGCCCGGAAACTGGCCGCAGATGGCGCGCGCTGCCTTGCGCAGCCTGCGCTCCGGCGGCTAGAGCAGGCATCCATGGATACTACCGACACCAAACTTCGCTCAGTTCTTGCCGATGTGCTGGGCCTCAAGCCCGGCCAGACCGAAGCGTTTACCACCGAAACCGGATTGTTCGGCGATCTGCCCGAACTCGATTCGATGGCGGTTGCGGGCTTGCTTACCGAGATGGAAGACCGGCTGGACATCGTGATCGACGAAGACGAGATCGATGGCGACCTGTTCGAAACCTACGGCTCGCTACTCGCTTTTGCGCGTGCCAAGCTGGCCGGGGCGTGAAGGCGGCCGAATACCCTTGCCCGCTCCCCGGCGGAGCGGCGGCGCGTGAATTTGCGTTGGTCTTTGATTCCGGCCGCGACACCCGCGTGCTGGTGGCCCCTGCCCTGTTCGATGAAGCCCACAAGCTGCGCCGCTTTACGGTCGAAGTGATGCGCCGGCTGGGCGGTTCTGGGATCGATTGCTTTCTGCCCGATCTGCCCGGCTGCAACGAAAGCGAGCAGGACCTGGCGCTGATCGAACCCGAAGACTGGCGCATGGCGCTGGAAGCGGCGGCGCGGCATTTCGGCGCGACCCATGTGCTGGCGGTCCGCGGCGGAGGGCTGATCCTGCCCGGCAAGCTTGGCGGGTGGCACTATGCGCCGGTCAAGGGCGCCAGCCTGCTGCGCACGATGCTGCGCGCCCGGATCCTGGGCGCGCGTGAGGCCGGCCGCGAGGAAAGCGTCGACGCGCTGATGGAACAGGGGCTGCAAATGGGGCTCGACCTGGCTGGCTATTCGCTGTCGGGCGAAATGCTGCGCCAGCTGGGTGCTCTGGTGCCGGGCAAGCAAGCCGGGATCACCGCAATCGAACACGAACTTGTCGGCGGCAGATCATTGTGGCTGCGCGCCGAGCCGGACGAAGATCCGGCGCAGGCTGATGCCCTGGCTGCTGTCGTAGCTGTGGCGCTGGCCGCGTGAAGCGCCGCCACGTCATCTTTGCCTGCGCGGGCGAGACGCTGGCCGGCAGCATCGATATGGCTGCGGCCACCACCGGGCTGCTGATCGTAACCGGCGGCAACGAATTGCGCTGCGGGCCGTTCGGCAGCCATGCCGAACTGGCTGACAAGATCGCGACCACGGGTTTTCCGGTATTTCGCTATGACCGGCGCGGCGTGGGCGACAGTTCGGGCAGCAACGCCACCTTTGCTGACAGCACAGACGATATCGCTGCAGCGCTGCATGCGTTCAAGGCCCATGTCCCGACGCTGCGGCGCATGGTGGCTTACGGTAATTGCGATGCCGCGAGCGCGCTGATGCTGGCAGGCGGCACCGGTTTTGACAGTCTGGTGCTGGCCAATCCGTGGACGTTCGAACCGGAGCCTGAACCCGAACGCGAGGCCCCTGCAGCCGAACCCGAAATGCCTCCTGCCGCGATTCGCGCGCATTACTTGCGCCGGATCGTCGACTTATCGGCCTGGAAACGCCTGCTCAGCGGCAAGGT
This sequence comes from Novosphingobium sp., assembly GCF_031417815.1. Classification (GTDB taxonomy): domain Bacteria; phylum Pseudomonadota; class Alphaproteobacteria; order Sphingomonadales; family Sphingomonadaceae; genus Novosphingobium. The sequence continues at coordinate 47,884 of NZ_JANOWI010000016.1, forward strand.
CGAAGTGGGCAAGCTGGCCGGATCGATTGCCGCCGCGGTCAAGTCTGATCCACCGCCAAGCACGTTAGCCCAGGAGATCGCCAACGGATTGAGCAGATTCGGCGGCAGCGCAGCGATCTTGATCGCCGAGAACGACCGCACCGCACAGGCCTTCCTCGCGCATTGGGACAAGGGCGACAGCCGCCTGCGCAAATGCCCCGGCGCTGGTCACAGTTTTGTCGAGCCGCAAGCACGGATCTGGCTGCAGGGGCAGATCCTGGCGGCGTTGCGCGGGGTTTCCTAAGCTTTCGACGCCGCAAAATCCCGCTCGGCCAGAAACCGTTCGGCATCAAGCGCCGCCATGCAGCCGGTGCCCGCCGCAGTTACCGCCTGACGATAAGTGTGGTCCATCACATCACCGCAGGCGAACACGCCGGGGACCGCTGTCTTGGGCGTACCGGGTTCAACAATCAGGTAACCGCCGCCATCCATTTGCAGTTTGCCTTGGAATAGCTCGGTCGAAGGGGCGTGGCCGATCGCCACAAACGCGCCGTCGGTCGGTTCCACCGAACTCTCGCCGGTCACGGTATCCTTCATCGCGACCCCGATCAGGCCCGTATCGCCGCCAACGAAGTGGTCGACCGCCTTGTTCCAAAGCACCTTGATGTGGGGATGCGCGAACAGCCGGTCTTGCAGGATTTTTTCGGCGCGTAGGCTATCACGGCGGTGGATCAGCGTGACGTCCTGCGAATGGTTGGTGAGGTACAGCGCCTCTTCCACCGCGGTGTTGCCGCCGCCGATCACCACCACCTTTTTGCCGCGATAGAAAAACCCGTCGCAGGTGGCACAGGCCGAAACGCCCTTGCCCGAAAGCTCTTGCTCGCCCGGCACGCCCAGCCACTTGGCCGCCGCGCCGGTGGCGATCACCAGCGTATCGCCTTCATAGACATCGCCGCTATCGCCGATCGCGCGGAACGGTGAGCCCGACAGATCGACCTCGGTAATCGTATCCCACAGCATCCGCGTGCCGACATGTTCGGCCTGGGCCTGCATTTCCTCCATCAGCCACGGGCCCTGGATCACATCGCGAAAACCGGGGTAATTCTCGACATCGGTGGTGATGGTCAGCTGCCCGCCCGGCTGCAGCCCTTGCACCACGATTGGCAACATGCCCGCGCGCGCGCCATAGATCGCGGCGGACAGGCCCGCCGGGCCGGAACCGATAATCAGCATGCGGGTGGTGTGGGTGGCCATCTGTGTCTCCGTGCGTTGGCGCACCAGATAGGAAGCGGCGCACCGCTTGGCGAGTCCTGCGGTCGTGAATTTCCCCGGATTGACGCAGCGCAGCAAAGCGCGCAAATCGCAGCCCCATGAGCATCAACGGACCCACCGCCAACAGCTTCATCTCGCAGCGCCTGCGCATGCATTATGTCGATTGGGGCAACCCCGAAGCACCGCCGCTGATCCTTCAGCACGGCGGACGCGATCATTGCCGCAGCTGGGACTGGGTGGCCGAGGAGCTTGCCAAAGACTGGCACGTGATCGCGCCCGACCTGCGCGGCCACGGCGACAGCGCCTGGGCGCCCGACGGCAATTACGAGATGAACATGTTCGTCTATGATTTTGCGCAGCTGGTGCACACGCTGGGGCGCGATTCTGTGACGATCGTGGCGCATTCGCTGGGCGGCAATGTCGCCACGCGGTTCGCCGGGCTGTACCCGGAAAAGGTCCGCAAGCTGGTCAATATCGAAGGCCTCGGCCCCTCCCCCAAAGTTCGCGCCGAACGCGAGGCCAAAGGCTATTCCACCCGGTTCCGCAAATGGATCGAGGACAAGCGCAAGGCCTCGGCCCGGATCCCGCGGCGCTATGAAACGATCGAGGCCGCTTTTGCCCGGATGAAGGATGAGAACGGCTTCCTCACCGACGAACAGGCCCGCCACCTGACCGTCCACGGTGCCAGCCGCAACGAAGACGGCACCTGGAGCTGGAAGTTCGATCCCTACCTCAACGTCTGGCCGTTCGACGAAGTGCCCGAAGACCGCACCAACGAGTTGTGGGCGGCGATAACCTGCCCGATCCTGTTCCTCTATGGCGCGGATTCGTGGGCCTCAAACCCGGAAACCGATGGCCGGGCGATGGTCTTCCAGGATCACAAGGTCAGCGAATTCGAAAACGCCGGGCACTGGCTCCACCATGACCAGTTCGATCGCTTCATGCGTGAAGTGAAGGCGTTTCTCTAGGCCTTGGAGAAACGGTCCAGCATCGGCGGACGGTGCAGGCATTCGGCAAAATCGAACGGCCGGGTGGTCAGCGGCGCGACCCGCACGGCATCGGGATGGCGCGGATTGAGGTAAATCACGTCGGCCTCAGGCAGCACGCGAGAGCGGATCGCGCAGGTCAGTGATCGCTGCGTATCCAGCCATTCGCCCACGAACGCCCGGATGGTATCCTCATCCGGATCGGGCACGCGTTCGGGCACCACATCAACCTCGGTCCAGCCCAGCACAAAGTCATCCGGCAAGCCCACCAGATCGCGCGGCTGATAGCGCAGCGCCACCAGAACCGCGAGCCCAGCCTCGCTCGCCAGCGAGACCACCGGATGACCGGAAGGCGCATAACGTGCGCCGTTCAATTCGGCTCCCTTCCCGTCCAGCGCCACATAGGGCACGCGGGTCAGGCGCCAGAGCTTCATTTCGCCCCTCGGTCAGGCCTGCGGCCTGCCACCTCCCCAACGCACGTCGATGGGGAGATTTTCGAGCGATTCTCCCCATCGACTTGCGATGGGGAGGTGGCATCGCGCAGCGATGACGGAGGGGCCTTACCAAACCGCACCAGCCGCTCAGCCGCAAGCGCGATAATGCCCTCGGCAACCTGCACTGGATCAGCCAGAACCTCGCGCGCCGCAATCCGCAACACATCGATCCGGTGCGTGTCCAGCCACGTATCCCGCGCCAGATCACGCGCTGGCCGGTCGCCCATGTCATGCGCAATGCCATCGACCTCAATCGCCAGATTGGCTCGCGCGCAGAAGAAATCGAGCACATAATTGCCCGCCGGATGTTGGTTTCTGAACCGGATGCCTTGGGGAGAACCGCGCAAATGCCGCCACAACATAGCTTCAGGGAGCGACATCTCCCGGCGCAAGCGTTTGGCCCGGCGGATGGTGGTTGCTCGCTTGGCTGGCCGGCTCACAAGCACCCCTCCGTCAGCGCTTCGCGCTGCCACCTCCCCATCGCAAGTCGATGGGGAGACTCTTGCGCGACCGTTGCGTGAATCTCCCCATCGACTTGCGATGGGGAGGTGGCAGGCCGCAGGCCTGACGGAGGGGCCCTATTCCCCAAGCTTCCAGTCCCACCCCAGCGGATCGCCGTCCATCACCTCGACGCCTTGAGCGGCGAGTTCGTCACGCAGGCGGTCTGAGGTGGCGAAGTCCTTGGCGGCACGGGCTTCCTTGCGAGCGGCAAGCACCGCTTCGATTTCAGGTTCAGTGATGGTCGCGGATTTGGGACGGATGCGAAGGTCGGCGCGGGATAGAGTGAGGAGATTTAGGCCTAGTACTCTGTCCATCGCACCAATAGCTTCCATCCTTTCCTTGTCAGCGGTATTCTTCAAAGAAATGACAATATCCAATAAGGAAAGTACATTCGGGGTGTTCAGGTCATTGGATATCTCAGCGTCAAAATCGGCACTGAGCGCTCCCACCATGCCTCCATTGTTCTCTGCCAGTTGAACCTTCAGCGCTTCAACCCCCATCACCATGCGCTTCAGCCGCACCAACGCAGCCCCCAGCCCTTCCCAACTAAACTCAAGTTCAGACCTATAATGCGCCTGCAAGCACATCAGCCGATAGGCCAGCGGGTGATAGCCCCGGTCCACCAGCAATTGCAGCCGCAGAAACTCACCCGCCGATTTCGACATCTTGCCGCCCCGGTCGATCAGGAAATTGTTGTGCATCCAGATACTTGCGCCGGTGTGGGCGCTGCACTCATGCGCCTGGTTCTGGGCGATTTCGTTGGGGTGGTGGATCTCGCGGTGGTCGATCCCGCCGGTATGGATATCGAACGGCATGCCCAATTCCGCCGCGCTCATCACCGAGCATTCGAGGTGCCAACCGGGCGCGCCTTTGCCCCATGGGGAATCCCATTCCATCTGGCGGGTCTCACCCGCAGGCGTCTTACGCCAGATGGCGAAATCGGCCTGATGATGCTTGCCCGAAACCTCGTCGATCCGGCCTTCGCCTTCATCGGTCGCAGCGCGGGCCAGGCGGCCGTAATCGGGGACGGTCGAAACGTCGAAATAGAGCCCGCTGTCGAGCTCGTAGCAGTGCTTGTCGGCGATGCTCTTGGCGTAGTCGATCATCGCCGGGACATAGTCGGTGGCGACGGTCCATTTGGCGGGTTCGGTGACGTTGAGCCAATTCAGATCGCGCTTGAACTCTGCGGTGTAAAACGCTGCAATGTCCCAGGCCGTCTTGCCCGAAAGCGCTGCGGCTTTCTCCATCTTGTCATCGCCGGCGTCGGCATCACTGGTCAGATGCCCGACATCAGTGATGTTGATGATGTGCGTCAGATCATAGCCCTTATACCGCAGCACACGGCCCAACGTATCGGCGAACACATAAGCACGCATATTGCCAATATGCTGGAAATTATACACCGTTGGCCCGCAGGTATAGACCTTGGCCTTGCCTTCCTCGACCGGATCGAAGGCTTGAAGTGATCGCGTAAGGCTATTGTAAAGGTGAAGCGTCATGGCTTGCGTCCTGCCTGCCAAACCGCCCCGCCGTCAACTCTCTCATTTTGGCGCGGGGCAGCTTTCATCATCGGGTGCGCAATCGGCTTTATCATCGATGGCCCAATTATCATCGTTGCCAGCGCCGGTAACGGGATCATCGATGAGCGGCTGGAAATCAATTTCAACTG
>NZ_JANOWI010000017.1:0-115705 GCF_031417815.1 Novosphingobium sp.
CCGTCCGCTTCGCGATCGACCGCGCCGGGCTGGTCGGTGCCGACGGCGCGACGCACGCCGGATCGTTCGACATCGCCTATCTTGCCACTTTGCCCAATTTCGTGGTCATGGCCCCGGCGGACGAGGCCGAGCTGGTCCACATGACCTACACTGCGGCGCTTCATGACTCTGGCCCGATCGCCTTTCGCTATCCGCGCGGCAACGGCACCGGCGTCGAATTGCCTGCCGAACCGCAGCAGCTCGAAATCGGCAAGGGCCGGATCGTCCGGCACGGCAGCAAAGTCGCGCTGCTTTCGCTCGGCACGCGGCTGGCCGAGGCCATGAAAGCTGCCGACCAGCTTGAGGCCAAGGGGCTTTCAACCACGGTCGCCGATCTGCGCTTTGCCAAGCCGATCGACGGCGCGCTGATCCGCCAGTTGATGATCACCCACGAAGTGGTCGTGACGGTCGAAGAAGGCAGCATCGGCGGGCTGGGTGCCCACGTGCTGACCATGGCCAGCGATGAAGGGCTGACCGACCCTGACAGTGCCAACGGGGGCCTCAAGATCCGCACCCTGCGCCTGCCGGATGTGTTCCAGGATCACGACAGCCCCGACAAGCAATACGATGCCGCCGGGCTCAACGCTTCAGGAATAGTCGATTGCGTGCTGGCGGCACTGCGCCATAATTCGGCCGGGGTTGAAGAGGCACGGGCTTAGCGCCGCCTATTCCCCCAGCAGTCGCTTCGCCATCGCCCGCACCTCATCGCGCATATCCTCGCGTTCCAGCGCAATCGCCAGCGTTGCCTCGACGAAGCCGGTCTTGCTGCCGCAGTCATAGCGTTTGCCAGCGAAGGTTATCGCGTGGAACGGCTGCTGGCCGATCATCTGCGCCATCGCGTCAGTCAATTGCACTTCGCCGCCTGCGCCGATGCCCTGATTTTCGAGCACCCGCATCACTTCGGGCTGGAGGATATAGCGGCCCGAAATGATCAGGTTGCTGGGGGCATCTGCGCGCTTGGGCTTTTCGACCAGCCCCAGCACTTCGGTCAGCGCGCCATCCTGCTTGCCCGGCGCAATCACGCCATAGTTTGAAACCTCTTCCTCGGGCACTTCGAGCACCGAGATCACATTTCCGCCAACCTGGTTATAGGCCTCGACCATCTGCTTCATGCAGCCCGGCTGGCCGATCATCAGCTCATCGGGCAGGAACACCGCGAACGGCTCGTCCCCGACAATCGCCCGCGCGCACCAGATCGCGTGGCCTAGGCCCAGCGGCACCTGCTGGCGCACGGTCACCAGGTTGCCCGGCTGGATCCGTGTGGGTTCGAGCACATCGAGGCTCTTGTCGCGCCCGGTCATGGTCGCTTCAAGTTCGAAGGCATGGTCGAAATGCTCGACGATCGCGGTCTTGCCGCGTCCGGTTACAAAGATCAGTTGCTCGATCCCCGCCTCGCGCGCCTCGTCCACCGCATACTGGATCAGCGGACGATCGATGATCGGCAGCATCTCCTTGGGGATCGCCTTGGTCGCAGGCAGAAACCGCGTGCCGAGGCCGGCGACGGGGAACACGGCCTTGCGGATCGGTTTGCGGAGCGAACTGTCGGTCATGCGCGGCCCTTAACCATGTTCTTGTTTCAGCCGCGTTAAAGCGGTTTCGGGTGATCGGCGCAACAGATGGATGGAAGCGGAGAGGACCGGCTGTGCGGAACGGTCCGAATGGTTCACGCAGAGACGCAGAGAAGTAAGTGGAGGCGCAGAGAGACAGCTCCTGCGGCGGAGCCGCTTTGGATCGAATGCCAATGGGTTTGGTGCGAGGTTTGAGATCGAAAGCGGCTTCGCCGAAAGCGCGGCACCTTCGCGCCTCCCTTTTCTTCTCTGCGCCTCTGCGTGAACCATCCTACCCTTCCCCTTGCCGCCCCGAAGTTTCCCGTTAAACGAGAACGCCATGGACAAGATCATCATCGAGGGCGGCAAGCGCCTTTCCGGCACCATTCCCATCTCTGGCGCGAAGAACGCCGCGCTCACGCTGCTGCCTTGCGCGCTGCTGACCGAAGAGCCGCTGACGCTGCGCAATCTGCCGCGGCTGGCGGATATCGACGGGTTCCAGCACCTGATGAACCAGTTCGGCATTTCCACCAGCATTGCCGGCAGCCGCCCGGAAGATTTCGGCCGGGTGATGACGCTCGAAGCGCCGCGGATCACATCGTCGGTTGCGCCCTATGAACTGGTCCGCAAGATGCGCGCCTCGATCCTGGTGCTGGGCCCGATGCTGGCGCGGATGGGCGAGGCGACGGTTTCGCTGCCCGGTGGCTGCGCGATCGGCAACCGCCCGATCGATTTGCACCTCAAGGTATTGGAAGCGCTCGGCGCGACGATCGAGCTGGCGGCAGGCTATGTCCGCGCGATTGCACCCGATGGCGGACTGCCCGGCGGGCGCTACTCCTTCCCGGTGGTTTCGGTTGGCGCGACCGAGAATGCGCTGATGACCGCAGTGCTGTGCAACGGCAAATCGGTGCTCCACAACGCCGCGCGCGAGCCCGAGATTGTTGACCTGTGCAACCTGCTCGTCGCCATGGGAGCGCAGATCGAAGGAATCGGCAGCTCGGATATCACCATCCACGGCGTCCCGCGCCTCCACGGCGCAACCTACCGGGTGATGTCGGACCGGATCGAAGCGGGTTCCTATGCCTGCGCCGCTGCAATCACCGGGGGCGAAGTGTTCCTCAAGCACGCCGTGGCCGAGGAAATGGACGCAACCCTGCAGGCGCTGCGCGATGCCGGGGTCCATGTCGAACCCAAGGCTGGTGGGATTCAGGTGGCCAGCGACGGCAAGCTCAAGGCCGTCACCCTTTCCACCGCGCCCTATCCCGGCTTTGCCACCGATATGCAGGCGCAGCTGATGGCGATGCTGTGCCTCGCCGAAGGTTCATCGGTCTTGGCCGAAACGATCTTCGAAAACCGCTATATGCACGTGCCAGAACTTAACCGGATGGGCGCGCACATCGAAACCAAGGGCCGCACAGCTGTGGTCCACGGCGTGGGCAAACTGACCGGCGCCGAAGTGATGGCGACCGACCTGCGCGCCTCGATGAGCCTGGTAATCGCTGGCCTCGCGGCCGAGGGCGAAACGCAGGTGCACCGGCTCTATCACCTCGACCGCGGGTACGAGCGGCTGGAAGAAAAGCTCGCTCTGGTCGGCGCGGCAATCGAACGGGTTGGCGGGGATTGAGGCAGTTCGGCGAGGTTCAAGTGAACCTTGTCGGCGTGCCGTGCGTTGAGCGGGGGTAACCCTCGCATGCACGGAGTACAATCACATGGCTCTCTTCAAACTCGCCCTGGCCGGTGCCACCGGTTACGCGCTCTATCAGTACTACAAGCATAACCAGCAGGAGGAGAGCGGCCCGGCCGCCTTCGCCACCGGCGAAGCAACGCCGGGGTTCGCTCCGGTGCGCAATGCCGGGCCTGAAGCCATGGCCAGCGATCTGCCGCGCTGGGACAAGGTTGACGAGGAAGTCGACGAAAGCTTCCCGGCCAGCGACCCGCCGCCGATGGGCAAGCGCTGAGCTAGATCCGCCCCGCCCCGGCCAGCCCCGGCGGGGTGGGGGCAAGGCCACGCTAAACCTCGACTGAGCTTTGGCGCCCTATCGCATGCAGTCACTTGGACCGGGTTCAACTGATTTCGAGGAAGGGCAAGCCATCGGTTTCAGGCGGGCACAAGATAACGCTCCCCTTAGGCAAGGCGTGGCTGCCCGCGTTCAGGACTCGCAGGGCCGGCCCTGCTTGTTGCATGCGCACCCTGGCACAGAAACGCCCGTTGCTTGGGATATCATCACGCTCCGGGTCGTCGTTTAGCTTGAGCTCGGCAAGCATGAAGTTCCAATCTTCGCGAGCAATGTCGATGTTGGACCATAGCGGGGTTGGCTGGATTGTGAAGGACTCAGGGCTCCGGCGCGGCTTGCTGTGCCACGTGCGACCGATCGGCAACAGGGCGTTGAACGTCCGCACCTTGTCCGGCGAGAAATCGATCCTGGCGAAAAATAAGGAGCTGATTTGGCTAAGCAACATGAAAGGAGCGAGGAACCCGACCATCCCAAATGCAAGCACACCACAGGTGAATTTGGTCCATGGTGGACCACTTGTCTCATTGACGCCGACAATGACGGAAAGGCATGCCAACAGTAATGCAAATACTATCGCCATGTAGATGGCATCAGCGCGCATGGGGACTAGCGTGGTCGAACGGTCAAAAGTTTCCAAGAGCTTTGACAACGCGACGACGGCAAACATGCCGCCAAGCCAGAACCAACCGGCCCGCGAAACGGACGGCTTGATTTGGTGTTCAGCCGTTTCGCTACTTTTGTGCGGCTCCATCAACCCATCCGCCCCGCCAGCCAGGCCACCAGCCAGATCCGCACCGCGCCCGCCAGTCCCGGCGGGGTCGGAGCCTGGATCCGTTCGGCATCGATCCGGGCGACCAGCGCGTTGATTGGCAGGCTCTCGGCTTCGGCCGCCTGCTTCAGCAGTGCCCAGTAGAGCGGCTCGAGGCTGATCGAGGTCTTGTGCCCGGCGATCTCGACCGAGCGTTTGACCGGGGGGTGATAGGGCGTGGTCATTGAAGCGATACCGTAAGCGATCCTGTCCGTTTTTGCGAAGCACAAACGGGGAGGACCATGCCGACGACTGGCTGCAGGCAGGTACGAAAAATTCGGGGTGGCCCGCATTGGCCCCCACCCCTAAACCTCAGGTCATGAGCGAGGGCTATCAGGCGCTGACGGAAAAGGAGAAGGAGACACTACGTCTGCTGGTCAATGGCTATGATGCCAAAAGCATGGCCCGCCGCCTGGGTCTGTCGGTCCACACCGTCAACGAACGGCTGCGCGATGCGCGGCGCAAGTTGGCGGTCTCGAGCAGCCGCGAGGCGGCGCGGCAATTGCGCGAGCTGGAAGGTGCGGACCCCCAATTGCTGGGGGACAAGGCTTTGGGGGATGCGCCAGGCGGGCCCGGCGTGGAACAGCTGCAGCTCTCAACCGAGGCGAACGGCGGCAAAAGCCGGATCGTCTGGATTACAGGAAGTCTGACCATGTCATTTGCCCTTGCACTCTATGCCCTGGCGGCGCTCACAGGTGGCGTCGGCACCGCTCCTGCCGCCGCCCCCGGTGTCCCCGCTGTCATCCCGGCACAGGATGCCGCGGTCGCTTCGGCCAATCGCTGGCTGGCCCTTGTCGATTCCAGTGACTGGCAGGCCAGCTATGATGCCACGGCCAAATCATTTCGTTCGGTCAACACGGTTGAGCGCTGGGCCGATGCCTCAAGGCAGGTGCGGGTGCCGCTGGGCGCGGTGAAAGCACGGGTGCTGGTCACGGCCGATTTCGCACCGGCACCGCCCGATGGCTATTGGGTGATCAAATTCCGCACGGATTTTGCCGGCAAGTCCGGAGCGATCGAGCGGATCGCGCTGGTGCGCGAGGACGATGCCTGGCGCGTGGTGGGTTACACCATCGAGTAGCGCGAAACGCGGCGATCAGGCGGCGCGAATTGAAGTCTGGCCGTCGCCCGCGTGCTCGCCGCCCGGTGCCACGGCACAGGGCTGCAGCGCATAGAGGCAGCGCGCCAGTTCCTCGAGCGGGATCGCATCCTGGAACACCACCCCGTGTTCGTTGCCCGCGCGCCAGCGGACATGGCCGAACCTTAGCGGCAGGCCGACGGCATCGAACCGGGCGAAGGCACCTTGCGGGAGCCGCCGGTCGATGTTGAGTTTGGCACCGCAGCGGGACACATCGGCCAGCATGGCGTGGAAATCATGGCCGTCGACCGTCAGTAGCACCGGCACCTGTAGCCGCAGCCGGATCGGGCGATGCGCGAACTGGCTCGCTTCGGTCAGCAACTGTTCCAGCACCACCGGCGCGGCAAAGCGGTACCCGGCCTCGCCGTGATCGGCCCAGCGCTGTTCGATCGGATAGAGCGCGCCATTGGCCAGCTCGAGGAAGATGCGCTTTTCCTGCGGCACATCATGGAAGAACTGCAGCTTTGTCCCGCCGGCCGAAACATCGCGCACCAGGCAGAGATATTCGCCGCTCTGGCACACCACTTTGGCGGTGCGCAGCATCAGCGTGTGGCGCTGGTCTTGGCGGGGGTCGGTCTGGGGCGTGGCGTACATGGCGGGTCTCGGTTCGATCATGGATAACCGAACCTACCCGGGGATGGTTAAGGGAGCACTAAGGCCTGGGGCGTCACACCCCTCAATACATATGCTGCCCGCCGTTGATGCTCATGGTCGATCCGGTCATGAACCCGCCGTTTTCGGATGTGAGGAAGGCCACGCCGCGGGCGATTTCCTCGGCCATGCCGAGCCGGCCTACGGGTATCTTGGCGACGATCTTTTCGAGCACCGGTGGCGGCACGGCGGCGACCATGTCGGTATCGATATAGCCCGGCGCGATCGCGTTGACGGTGACGCCGAACTTGGCCCCTTCCTGCGCCAGCGCCTTGGTGAAGCCGTGGATCCCCGATTTGGCGGCGGCATAGTTGACCTGGCCGTATTGCCCGGCCTGGCCGTTGATCGAACCGATGTTGACGATCCGGCCCCAGCCGCGTTCGCGCATCCCCGGAAAGGTCGCCTTGGCCATGTTGAAGCAGCCACCGAGGTTGATCCGCATCACCTCGTTCCAGTCATCGAAGCTCATCTTGTGGAGCACCCCGTCGCGGGTGATCCCGGCATTGTTGATGACGATATCGACGGGGCCGTGGGTTGCCGCAATGTCGTTGCAATTGTGGATGCAGGCCTCGTGATCGCCCACGTCCCAGCGGTAGGATGGAATGCCGGTGGCAGCAGTGAAAGCCTTGGCCTTTTCCTCGTTGCCGCCGTAATTGGCGATCACGGTGTGGCCCTGGCGCTGCAGCCGCTTGCAGATTGCCGCACCGATTCCGCGGGTGCCACCGGTTACAATTGCTACGCGTGCCATTGTGCTGTCTTACCTTTCCCAAGCTGCCGTTACGGCAAACGCAGGCAAGTTTACGCACGGCGCAGCGGCGCGCAAGCTAACGCATACGTAAAGGTGCAATGAGCCGGCTTAAAACCGGAACTGGGTGCCGACGTAGACCGCCTGGTTGTCCTGGCGGCCATCGGTGAGCGGACGCAGCCGGTCCCGGTCCGAGGTTACGCGCACCCCTGCAGTTACATCAAGGTTGCGGCTGACGCGGTAGCTGCCGCCAAGATCAACCTGCTGATCGCTCTGCTCAAACGTCTGCGGGCTGCGGCCGGTCTTCTGGCGTTCATCCAGCGCGATCCGCGGGGCCAGCCGCGAGGGCGCCGATGCCGTTCCGCCGCGCGGCTGGAAGCTGGCGAGATCAGGCGATTCGAGCTGACGGATCGGTGAATTGACAGCAGGCTTGGCGCTGTTTTGCGCAAAGCTGGAATAACCGCGCGCGGTGCCCAGGCTGTAAGCGGTTGGGGCAATCGCCAGGGCTGATCCGCTGGCGATGGTGGCCGGCATCACGTTGGGACGGCGCAGGCCAAGCTGGGGCAGGGTATTGCCATTGAGCCGCACTGCCACCGTGACCACCGATGCATCAACCCGGCTGGGCGTGGCGGCCGGGGTAAAGCGGAAGATCCGGCCCTTCGACAAGGCGCGCACCGTGATCGACCGGGTCAACCGCGGATCGACTTCGGCCGGAACGAACGCGCCCGAAGCGGCGATCTGGGCCGAGCTGACCAGCGGCTCTGCCTCGGCACCGGATGTGAAGGCCAGCACCGCGCTGGGCAAGGCCAGCCCGGCAACCGCGCTGCCCAGTAGCAAGGCTGATGCCATGCCGCCGCTGCCGCGCTTGGTAATGCCCTGCTGTGCCATGGTTACCCTAGCTTTCATGCGGGTCGCGTAACGCGCGACCGGACCGCAACGCCAATGGCGCGAAACCGCTCGTCAGTGCAAGCGCGAATGGCCCAAATGCACTTAACGCGGGCTGAACGGCAGGGCGATCCGGGCCGCGAAACGCCTATTCAGCCGTGGTTCAGTCCAAGAATCGGCAATAGCGCGCCTGGGTGCCATTCGTGCTCTTGCCGCCAAGGTCTGCTTGGCTATAGAGGCTCGGCGCACCATTTGCGAACAACCAACCGCCGAACAGGCGATCAGGATCCGGAACACATCAGTATGAACGGCAGCAATTTCCACCAGGCCAATTCCGTGCGCACCACCCTGCGCTTTGCTGGCCGGGCCGGGCTGATCGTCCTTGCAGCGCTGGCGCTGTCGGCATGCGGCGGGAACAAGAGCCGTCCCAAGGCCGATCTGGCGGCATCGCGGATCACCACGATCGGGGTCAACAGCTATCTGTGGCGCGCCAGCCTCGATACGCTCAGCTTCATGCCGCTGGTCCAGACCGACAGCAACGGCGGCGTAATCGTGACCGACTGGTACGCCAACCCCAACAACCCGAACGAGCGGATGAAAGTCAGCGTGACGATCCTCGATCAGGATCTGCGCGCCGATGCGCTGCGCGTTGCCGCCAGCCGTCAGGTCATGCAGAACGGGACCTGGGTTGATGCCCCGGTTCAGGCTGCCACGGTGCAGAAGCTTGAAGACATCATCCTAACCCGCGCCCGCGACCTGCGCCGCCAGGCGTCTTCGGTCAACTAATCAAGCGCCCCACCGCCGCCGTCCCGGCTTGCGCCGGTGCAGCGAGCCGTTAGAGGGGCCTCTATGACAAGCGAACGTTTCGATCCGTCCAGCGCCGATGTCCGCTGGCAGGCCGCGTGGGATGCGGCGCAGACTTTCCGCGCCGACGATGCCTCGCCGCGCCCCCGCAGCTATGTGCTCGAGATGTTTCCCTACCCCTCGGGCCGGATCCACATCGGCCACGTCCGCAATTACACGATGGGCGACGTGCTGGCGCGCTACAAGCGGATGCAGGGCTTTGAAGTGCTGCACCCGATGGGCTGGGATTCGTTCGGGATGCCGGCTGAAAATGCTGCGATGGAACAGGGCGTCCACCCCGGCGGCTGGACCCGGGCCAATATCAAGGCGATGACCGCGCAGCTGAAACGGCTGGGTTTCTCGTTTGACTGGAGCCGCGAGCTTTCGACCTGTGAGCCGGAATACTACGGCCACGAACAGTCGCTGTTCCTCGATCTCTATGCAGCCGGGCTGGTCACCCGCAAGGAATCGGCGGTCAACTGGGACCCGGTCGATATGACCGTGCTGGCCAACGAACAAGTGATCGACGGACGCGGCTGGCGTAGTGGTGCGCTGGTTGAAAAGCGCAAGCTCAGCCAGTGGTTTTTGAAAATCACCCAATTTGCTGACGAGCTGCTCGATGGGCTGGGCGCGCTCAAGAATTGGCCCGACAAGGTCCGGTTGATGCAGGAAAACTGGATCGGCAAATCACAAGGCCTGCAGTTCACGTTCTGGAGCGCAGACCGCGCCACCGAAGTCGAGGTGTTCACCACCCGGCCCGATACGATATTCGGTGCGAGCTTTGTCGCGATCGCCGCCGATCATCCGATTGCGCAGGGTTTGGCTGCGGGTGATCCCGCGGTGGCCGACTTCATCGCCGAATGCCGCAAGGGCGGGACCACTGCGGCTGAGATCGAGACGCAGGAAAAGCTCGGCTTCGATACCGGGATCCGGCTGGTCCATCCGTTCGATCCGGCGATCGAGCTGCCGCTCTACATCGCCAATTTCGTGCTGATGGATTACGGCACCGGGGCGGTGTTCGGCTGCCCGGCGCACGACCAGCGCGACATCGACTTCGCGCGCAAATACGGCCTGCCGGTCACCCGCGTGGTGGCCGATGGCGACCTGACCGACCCGGTGTTTGTCGGGGACGAGGCCTATACCGGCCCCGGCGCGCTGGTGAATTCGCGCTTCCTTGATGGCATGGACGTGGAAGCGGCCAAGGCCGAAGTCATTGCCCGTGCCGAGCAGAGCCAGTGGGGCCGCGGCACCACCGTGTGGCGGCTGCGCGACTGGGGCGTATCGCGCCAGCGCTATTGGGGCACGCCGATCCCGTTCATCCACTGCGGCGACTGCGGCGTTGTTCCGGTGCCCAAGGACCAGCTGCCGGTGGTGCTGCCCGAAGATGTCGATTTCTCGGTCCCCGGCAATCCGCTCGAACGCCACCCGACCTGGAAGCATGTCGATTGCCCTAACTGCGGCAAGGCGGCGACGCGCGAGACCGATACGCTCGACACTTTCGTCAATTCGTCATGGTATTTCCTGCGTTTCGCCAGCCAGCCCGCCGATCGCCCGTTCGATCCTGAAGTGATCAAGCAGTGGCTGCCGGTGGAACAGTACATCGGCGGGATCGAGCACGCGATCCTGCACTTGCTCTACGCCCGCTTCTGGACCCGCGCGCTGGCGCATATCGGCCTGATCGATGTCAAGGAACCCTTCGCCAGCCTGTTCACGCAAGGGATGGTGACGCATGAGACGTATTCGCGAGTCGATCCTGGCAATGGCCAAGTCGTTTACTTCTCGCCCTCGGAAATTGAAAAGCGCGCAGTGCCCGCTTCACCCGAACAGGCGCCACACGAAACACCAAGTGGCATTGCGACCTCAGGCGTCGATGTAACAGTAGCCCTCACCGGAATGGGAATTGGCGTCGCTCAGGGCAGCGTTTCGCCAGAAATTGCGATCCCCGTCACAGGGCAAGCAATGAAGGTAGAACAAGGTCGCGTCACGAAGGTGTTCAAGCGCGGAACCGATGAAGAACTCAATGCCGGCCGGGTCATCAAGATGTCCAAGTCCAAAAAGAACGTGGTCGATCCCGACGACATCATCGCCCAGTATGGCGCCGATGCGGTGCGCTGGTTCATGCTCAGCGACAGCCCGCCCGAGCGCGATCTGCCGTGGTCCGAAGCGGGGATCGAAGGCTGCGGGCGGTTTGTGCAGCGGCTGTGGCGGATTGCTTCGGGCAATCCTCAAGCAGCAGCCGATGCCGCATCCAACCCCGCGCTGCACAAGCTGATGCACCGCACGATTGCCGGGGTTGGCGCGGATATCGAGGCGTTGCAGTTCAACAAGGCGGTGGCCAAGCTCTATGAGCTGGCGGGCGGAATCGAAAAGGCCGCCCCCTCGGCCGAAAAGATCGCCGCGATTGCCGTGCTGCCGCGCCTCGCTTCGCCGATGATGCCGCACCTTGCCGAGGAAATGTACCATGCGCTTGGCGGCACCGGACTGGTCGCCGAAGCCGCCTGGCCCGACGTCGATCCTGCCGCGCTGGTCGATGATGAAGTCACCATTGCGATCCAGGTGCTGGGCAAGCTGCGCGATACCGTCACCGTGGCCAAGGGCCTGCCGCGCGAGGAGCTGGAGGCGCTTGCACTGGCATCCGAGAAGGTTCAGCGTGCGCTCGATGGCAAGGCAGTGAAGAAGGTGATCGTAGTGCCCGACCGGCTGGTCAATCTGGTGGCATGATGAGGCGGCTGGTCCCCACACTGGCGCTCGCGCTGGTGCTTGCCCTGCCGCTTGGCGCGTGCGGGCTGAAGCCGATGTATGCCGGCGGCACTGGCGGCGCGATTGCCCAGGGGCTGTCGGCGATCGACGTTTCGGAAATGCCCGGGCGGGCCGGCTGGCTGATGCATTCGGCGCTGGTCGACAAGCTCGGTTCGGGGCAGCGCACCGGCCCGGCGCGCTACCGGCTCGACGTGCGGCTCGATGACAAGCTCGAAGGGCTGGGGCTGCTCTCGGACGATACCGTGACGCGCGAACGCCGCACTTTGCGCGCGCGCTATCAACTGGTCGATCTCGCCACGGGGGCGATCGTGCTCGATGAAACGGTCGGGCTCGATGCCGGGATCGATGTGGTTTCGTCCGAATACGCGACGATCGCGGCGGAAAACACCGCGCTTGAAAACCTCGCCAAGGAAGTGGCTGACCGGATCGTTACCCGGATCGCCTTGAAGCTGCGCACGCTCGACGAAGCTGCGCGGTGAAAGCCACCCAGAAGGATTTCAAAAGCATCGCGCCGCGCGCCGCCCGCGAGGCCGGAGTGTTCTTTTTCTGCGGGCCGGATGAGGCTGGCGCAACCGATGCCGCGCACCAGATCGTTTCGCTGCTGGCAGACCCCGGCGAACGCATCGAGCTTTCGGGATCCGACCTCAAACGCGATCCGGTGCGGCTGGGCGATGAAGCGCGCTCGATCTCGCTGTTTGGCGACAAGCGCCACATCTGGGTCCGCGCGGCGGGCGACGAGGTGCACGATGCGGTCGAAACGCTGCTCGGCGGCGCGGGTGCGGCCTGTCCGGTGGTGATCGTCGCCAGTTCCGCCACCGACAAATCGCGTACCGCGAAGCTGCTGGCGGCGCGCGGCGATGCGCTGGTGGCGATGTTCTGGCCGCCCGACCTCAAAAGCGTGGCGGGTGCGGTGCGCGGCATGGCCGATGCGGCCGGGGTCACCTTGAGCGGTGACCTGGCCGAACGGATCGCGCGCGCCGCCTTGCTCGATACCCGGCTGGCCGCGTCCGAAGTGACCAAACTGGCGCTCTATCTTGATGCCGGCCCGCAAGCGCCGCGCACCGCCCGCGCGGAAGATCTCGACGCGATTGGCGCACCGTGCGAGGACGACGGGTTCATGCCGCTGGTCAATGCCGTGCTGAGCGGCGAGACCGGCAAGCTGCGCGGTGAACTGCGCCGGATGCACGAGCAGGGGATCAACCCGGTTGGCCTGCTGCTGGCCTTCGAACGCCGCGCCGCCCAACTGGCCCAGCTGGCCGCCCGGCTTGGCCCGCACGGGAAAGTCCGCGAGTTCATCGAAGCCGAATCGAATGCCCGCCGGGTGTTCTGGAAAGACCAGCGCGATCTGATCCAGCAATTGGCGACGTGGCGCGGCAAGCGGCTCGCCCGGCTGGTCGACCGGTTGATCGACTTGCACCGGCAATTGCTGGCCAACAGCCAGAACGCCGAACTGCTGCTGGCCCATGGTCTGGCCGAGATTGCCCGCTTTGCCGCGCCGCGCGGTTGATCTGGCAGTCTTTATGCGCCACTCAGACCGCTTAGGGGTTAACCCGGGTCGCAAACCATGAGTGCACGTCAAGCCGCCAATCCGCAGTCGCCTCCCGCCCAGGCGGGAGATGCGGCGGCATTTGCCCAGCCCGAATCGCTCGAGCGGCGGCGACTGCAAAGTTATCTGGCGCAGATGCTGGGCGATGTGGTGGCGATCATCGCCGGGTTTTGCCTGACCGGTTATCTCTATCTCGGCATGACCGGGCTGGGCCAGGCGTTCGAACTCGCCCAGCTGCTGCTGCCGGTCTACCTGACGCTGGCGCTGTATAATGCCGCCTATTCGCTATCCGGGCTGCAATCGGCCAGCAAGGGTGCGCAGCGCGCCCTGCTGTCGCTGATGATGGGCGTGGCGGTAGTGGTATTCTTCGCCTTCTACACCAAATCGAGCGCGGAATTTTCGCGCGTCCTGTTCACGGGCGGGGCGCTGCTGACGGCGTTCACGCTGGTCTGGCTGCGCTTTCAGATTGCAGCGGTGGTGCGCTGGCGCTGCGGACCGCGGGTCACCAATGAACTGGTGATCGACGATGGCGGACCCGCACTCCACTGGCCCGGCGCATTCCATGCCGATGCCGCCGCGCTTGGCCTCATCCCCGCGCTTGACGATCCGCGCGCGCTTAACCGGATCGGCGCGGTGCTGGGCGGGTTCGACCGGGTTGCCGTGTCCTGTACACCCGGCCGCCGCGCCGCCTGGGCGATGATCCTCAAAAGCGCCAATATCGATGGCGAGGTGCTCGACGACAGCGTCTCCGCGCTGGGCGCGACCGGCGCACGGATCGCCAGCGGGCACGGCCTGCTGCGCGTTTCGATCGGCCCGCTGGGACTGCGCGCGCGCGCAGCCAAGCGGCTGTTCGATGTGGTGCTGGCCGGCACCGGGCTGGTGCTGCTGGCGCCGCTGATGCTGCTGGTGACCCTCGCGATCCTGATCGAGGACGGCGCCCCGGTGCTGTTCGTGCAGCGCCGGGTGGGCCGCGCCAACCGCTTCATCACCATTTACAAATTCCGCTCGATGCGCGCCGCGCGCCGCGATGATGCCGGCGACCAGTCGGCCACCCGCGATGACGTGCGGCTGACCCGCGTCGGCCGCTTCATCCGCCGCACCAGCCTGGATGAGCTGCCACAACTGATCAACGTGATCGAAGGCAAGATGTCGCTGGTCGGCCCGCGTCCGCATGCGCTGGGATCGCAGGCCGGCGACAAACTGTTCTGGGAAGTCGACCGCCGCTATTGGCTGCGCCACGCGCTCAAACCGGGGCTGACCGGCCTGGCCCAGGTGCGCGGCCTGCGCGGAGCGACCCACGAAGAAAGCGACCTTGCCGAGCGGCTGGGGGCAGATCTCGAATATCTCGACGGCTGGTCGCTGTGGCGCGACATGCGGATCATCGCCGCAACCTTGCGTGTGCTGGTGCACGAGAAAGCGTTTTAGTTAGGTGCGGACTGGCGCTGCAAGCTGATCGCTGAGGCGATCAGCGCACCTGGAAAAGATGGATGCCCGACGAGGATTCGAACCTCGATTGACGGTGTCAGAGACCGTAGTCTTACCTTTAGACGATCGGGCAACAGGGCAGGGCCTCTAGGCGGGCAAAGGGTCCTCGTCAAGCCGGGCAATGCATCTGCGCTTGCCCCGAAACCTCGACACGTCTACCGGGATCGTCAGGTACCTGCCACATGCGGCAGGATAATGATAAGAGTGCACGTGCCATGGCGGATGACCAGCCGCCGGCGATGCGCGAAACGGGGACGGCAGAGCGCGACGCAACAAGCGGGGGTCATGACCCCCAGGCGCGTGCCGCGTTTACGCCAACCGATGAGCGCCGCTCCGGCGAGAAAACACCTAGCGCGAGTCCATCGGGCGCAGCCCCGGCGTGCGCTCCATGGCTGCGTGACGCGCCGTACCACCGCCAGGCTTTTGCCGCGATCGATCTGGGGACCAACAATTGCCGTCTGCTGATCGCGCGGCCGGCGGGCGATCATTTCACCGTCATCGATGCGTTCAGCCGCGTGGTGCGGCTGGGCGAAGGCCTGGCGCAAACCGGGCGGCTCAGCGATGAAGCGATGGACCGGGCGATGGGTGCGCTCAAGATCTGCGCCGACAAGCTTCGGCGGCGCAATGTCCACCTGGCCCGCTCGGTCGCCACCGAAGCCTGCCGCCGGGCCGAAAACGGCGGTGATTTTATCGCCCGCGTGGCGCAGGAAACCGGCATTCTGCTCGATGTGATCAGCGCCAAGGAAGAAGCGCGCCTCGCGGTGATGGGTTGCCATCTGTTGCTGGAGGAAGGCGATGGGCCGGCGATGATTTTCGATATCGGCGGCGGTTCGACCGAACTGGTGCTGGTGGAAAGCCGCGATGGCCGGATCCCGCTGATCCACGATTGGCATTCGGTGCCGTGGGGCGTCGTCTCGCTGACCGAAAGCGTGTCGGCCGAACCCGAGGACGCGCTGGGCCGGGCCGATCGCTATGATGCGATGCGCGCGCTGGTGCGCGATAGCCTGGCTCCTTTTGCGCAGCGCGTGGCCGGCAAGGCCGGCGGGCCACAGCCGCTGCGCCTGCTTGGCACCAGCGGGACGGTGACGACGCTGGCCAGCCTCCATCTTGAACTGCCGCAATACGATCGCCGCGCGGTCGACGGGCTGATCGTGGCGAGCCAGGATATGGGCGCGCTGTGCGAACGGCTGGCGCTGCTGACCCCGGCGCAGCGGCGCGAACAGCCCTGCATCGGGCGCGAGCGGGCCGATCTGGTGGTGGCCGGCTGTGCGATCCTTCAGACGATCATCGAACTGTGGCCGGCCGAGCGGCTGGGCGTGGCTGATCGCGGCATCCGCGAAGGCATCTTGCGCAGCCTGATGGCGTCGAGCGGAGCCGGCGAAAAGAGCCGCGCGGCACTGCGCCAGGCCCGGCGGATCGCGATATGAGAGGCAAAGGGAAAGAGCCCGAGCGGCTGCGCAAATCGGGCAAACGCACCGCCAGTTCGGCGCGCTGGCTGCAGCGCCAGCTGGCCGATCCCTATGTGCAAAAGGCCAAGGCGCAGGGCTGGCGCAGTCGTGCGGCGTTCAAGCTGATCGAGATCGACGAGAAATTCGCACTGCTCAAGGGCGCGCGCCGGGTGGTTGATCTGGGCATCACCCCGGGCGGCTGGAGCCAGGTGGTGCGCAAGCAAAGCCCCAAGGCTGCAGTGGTCGGGATCGATATTCTGCCCACCGATCCGATCGAAGGCGTGACGATTTTCGAGATGGATTTCTTAGCTGATGAGGCACCCGCTGCGCTGATCGGGGCGCTGGGTGGTCAGCCCGATCTGGTGCTGTCCGATATGGCCGCCAACACCACCGGCCACAAGCAGACCGACCACTTGCGCACGATGGGGCTGGTGGAACTGGCCGCGCACTTCGCGATACAGGAACTGGTGCCGGGCGGAGCTTTTGTGGCCAAGGTCCTGGCGGGCGGCACCGATACCGAGCTGCTGGCCTTGCTCAAACAGCATTTCAGCAGCGTCAAACACGCCAAACCGCCTGCCAGCCGCAAGGATTCGTCCGAATGGTACGTGATCGCGCAAGGGTTCAAGGGGTAAGGCAGGCTTGGGCGGCAAGGGGATAGCCATGGACGTGACTGGCCAATGCCATTGCGGGGCGATCGCTTATCAGGCGGTGATCGATCCTGATCGCATCATGATCTGCCATTGCCGTGATTGCCAGCGCCTGACCGGATCGGCCTTTCGCGTCACGGTTGCGGTTGCGCCGCAAGACTTCACCATGCTACGCGGCGAACCGCGGATCTACTACAAGGTCGCCGACAGTGGATCGCGCCGCGGCCACGCGTTTTGCGGGACGTGCGGAACCCCGGTGTTCAGGCTGCCGACCGATAACAATCCGAACTATGCGTTGCGGATTGGTGGGCTGGATCAAAGCGGCCAGTTGCCGGCACCCGGCAAGCAGATCTGGACCGACCGACGCTGGGCATGGGTTGGCGGGATTGATGCAATAGGCGGCTACTCTGGCCAGTCCTGACGGCCTGCCAATTCTTGCAACAGCAAAAAGGCGGAACCTTGCGGCCCCGCCCTTTGCTTGTCCCTGACGCGCGAAGCTTATTTCGCGGTCTTGAGATAGGCGATGACGTTGGCGCGTTCCTGCGCGTCTGCCAGTCCGGCAAAGCTCATCTTGGTGCCGGCGGCGAAGGCGCTGGGTGCCGTCAGCCAGGCATCGAGCGTGGCATCGTCCCAGTTGCCGCCCTTGCCGGCCAGCACTTCCGAGAAGGCATAGCCGCCGCGGCCCTTGCCGATCGGTTCGCCGTAAACGCCCGCAAGATTGGGGCCGATGCCGTTGGCCCCGCCCGGATTGACCGTGTGGCAGGCGGCGCACTTGGCGAAGCTCTTCTGGCCCTTGGCGGCATCGCCGACCACCGCGACAGCAGCGGCCGGAGCAGCCCCGGCCTTCACTTCAGGTACCGGCGGCAGCGGCAGGTTGGATCCCTGGCTGTTGAGGTAGACCATCACGTTGGCGCGTTCCTGCGGATCGGTGATCCCGGCAAAGCTCATCTTGGTGCCCGCGGCAAAAGCGCTCGGGCTGGTCAGCCAGCTGTTCATGCTGGTCCAGTCCCACTTGCCGCCCTTGCCCGATAGCCCGGAGGAGAAGGCATAGCCGCCGCGGCCCTGGCCGATGCCTTCGCCCAGCACGCCGTAAAGGTTCGGGCCGATGCCGTTGGCCCCGCCCTGCGCGACCGTGTGGCAGGCGGCGCACTTCTTGAAAGTCGCTTCGCCCTTGGCCATGTCGGCCTTGGCCAGATAGGCTTCAAACGGGGTGGCATCGGCAACAGCACCTTCCTGCACCACGCCTTCGATCTCATGGCCCATCGGGTTCGGCCGATTTTCCTTGTCGGCACGGAAGTAGTGGCCCGAAATGCTGGCCAGGCCGAGCGCGACGATGCCTGCACCCAGAGTCCAGCCGGCGATGGTGTTGAAACGGTCTTCCATGTCTCAAATGCCCCGTTGGGATTAGCGCTTTGCGCGCCGCTCTAGTCAGGCGAAAGGCCAAGCGCAAGGGGCATTGCGGTGCCTGCCAATGCACTCTAGCCCTTGCATGGAATTATCCACGCCGAAGGGATACCGCGTTGAGCTGGGACAAGGAAATCGACGAACTTCGCGCCCGCGAGGTCATGGCGGAGCAGATGGGCGGCGCGGAAAAAGTCGCGCGCCAGCACGGCCGGGGCAAACTTGATGCGCGGGCGCGAATCGCTGGACTGGTCGATGCCGGATCATTCCGCGAGATCGGCAAGATTGCCGGCAAGGGCAGCTATGATGCCGACGGTAATTTGCTCGGCCTGGCCCCGTCCAACCTGATCTTCGGCCGGGCCAACATCGAAGGCCGGGCAGTGGTGGCAAGCGCCGATGATTTCACCGTGCGCGGCGGCGCAGCCGATGCCGCGATCCGGCGCAAGTTCGAGCAGTGCGAGGCCATGGCGCACACGCTGAAGATCCCGCTGATCCGGATGATCGACGGCACCGGCGGCGGCGGCTCGGTCAAGACGCTGGAAGTGATCGGCGCCACGTACGTTCCTGCGGTGCCGGGGTGGGGCGATGTGATCCGCAATCTCGAGAGCGTGCCGGTGGTGGCGCTGTCGCTGGGCCCCACGGCCGGGCTGGGCGCGGCGCGGGTGGTGGCCAGCCACTATTCGATCATGGTCAAGGGCCTGTCGCAGCTGTTTGCCGCCGGGCCTGCGGTGGTCGAGGCGATCGGCGAGAAGAGCGACAAGGAAAGTCTGGGCGGCAGCGAGATCCACACCCGCAACGGCGTGGTCGAC
Organism: Novosphingobium sp.; assembly: GCF_031417815.1. Lineage (GTDB taxonomy): Bacteria > Pseudomonadota > Alphaproteobacteria > Sphingomonadales > Sphingomonadaceae > Novosphingobium. The sequence continues at coordinate 18,765 of NZ_JANOWI010000017.1, forward strand.
GAGGAAGTGGCCAGCGAGGCCGAAGCTTTCGCCCGCGCGCGGCGATTCCTGTCCTACCTCCCCTCGGCAGTGGGCCAGTACGCGGCGCGCACCGCCTGCAACGATCCGGCAGACCGCCGCGAGGAAGCGCTGATTTCAACCGTCCCGCGCGGGGCGCTTGAGGTCTATTCGATGCGCAAGGTGCTCGAAGCGGTGTTTGACAAGGGCTCGGTGTTCGAAATGGGCCGGATGTGGGGCCGCGCCGCGATCACCGCCTTTGCCCGGCTCGATGGCTGGCCGGTGGCGGTGCTGGCCAGCGATCCCAGCTTTCTGGGCGGATCGTGGGAAGCCAAGACCAGCGAAAAGGCCGAGCGCTTTATCAAGCTGGCCGACCAGTTCCGCCTGCCGGTGGTCCATCTGGTCGACAATCCCGGCTTCATGATCGGCAATGCCGCCGAAATGGCCGGGACGATCCGCTACGGCGTCAATGCGATGAACGCGATCTACAAGGCCACGGTGCCGCTTTGCTGCGTGGTGGTGCGCAAGGCCTATGGCATCGCCGGCAGCGCGATGAGCAATGCCGAAGCCTTCCAGTACCGCTTTGCCTGGCCTTCGGGCGATTGGGGCAGCTTGCCGATCGAGGGCGGGATCGAAGTGGCCTACAAGGCCGAGATCGAAGCCGCCGAGGATAGCCAGGCGCATCTGGAGGCAATCCGGACGCGGCTCAACAAGGTCCGCAGCCCGTTCCGCACCGCCGAAATCTTCGGGATCGAGGACATCATCGATCCGCGCGATACCCGGCCGTTGCTGTGCGAATTTGCCGAACTGGCGTGGCGGGGGATGGGGGCCTAACCAACAACCAAGGTCCTCTCCGTTTTTGGCGAATGCCACAAACGGGGAGGTGGATCGTCCGCAAGGACGAGACGGAGGGGTTTCTGGGCGGGCGTCTTTGCCCCTCCGTCAGCCGCTTTGCGGCTGCCACCTCCCCATTTGCACTTCGCCAAAAATGGAGAGGACCTTAGGTGCCCAAATACTCCGCCAGCGCCGCCTGCTCGGGCTTGCTCAACCGCAGGCCTAGCTTGGTGCGCCGCCACAGCACGTCTTCGGCGCTGATGGCCCATTCGTGCGTCCGCAGGTAATCGACTTCGGCCGTGGTCAGCCCGGCCCCGAAATTGCGCCCCAGCGCCTGCCAGCCTTGTGCCTCGCCCAGCCAGGTCCGGGCGTGGGTGCCATAGGCGCGGGTGATCCGATCGACATCGGCTTCGCCCAGAAACGGATAGGCCGCGGCCAGACTGGCCATCAGTACGTCCAGTGCGCCTACCGGGAAATCGCCGCCGGGCAGCGGCTGACTGGTGGTCCAGGTCTTGCCCGAAAGCGCAGTCAGGCGCGGGGCCAGCAAATCGACCGCCTCTTCGGCCAGGTGGCGATAGGTGGTGATCTTGCCGCCATAGACGCTGAGCAGCGGTGCGCCTTTGGCCGGGTCCGACAGTTCAAGCCGGTAGCCGCGGGTGGCCGCTTCGGGTTTGCCCGATCCGTCATCGATCAGCGGGCGCACCCCCGAATAGGTCCAGACCACATCGCCGGGGGTGATGCTCTGCGCGAAATAGCGGCTCGCCCCCTCGCACAGATAGGCGATCTCTTCTTCGCTCGCCGCAATCGGCGCGTTCTCGGCCTGATCGCGATCGGTGGTGCCGATCAGGGTGAAATCGCGTTGATAGGGGATCGCGAAGAAAATCCGTCCATCGGGCAGCTGGAAGAAATAGGAAAAGGCATGGCTGAACAGCTTGGGCACCACGATGTGCGATCCGCGCACCAGCCGCATCGCGTAATCAGGCGCATCGCCCAGCAGCCCTTCGACCTTTAGCACGCCGGGGCCCGCAGCATTGACCAGCGCCTTGGCGCGGTAGCTGCCGGTTGCGGTGGTCAGTTCCCACGTGCCTTCGCTGCGGTGCGCAGCGGTCAGCGCGCTGCGGATCTTGATGGTTGCGCCGTGTGCAGCCGCGTCCATGGCGTTGAGCACCACCAGCCGCGCATCATCGACCCAGCCGTCCGAATATTCGAACCCGGTCGTAAAGCCGCCCTTCAGCGCCGCGCCGGCCGGGTGCTGGCGCAGATCGATCGTGCGCGTGGCGGGCAGGCGTTTGCGCCCGCCGATGTGATCATAAAGGAACAGTCCCAACCGCAGCAGCCAGCGCGGGCGCAGGCCATGGACATAGGGCAGCACAAATCGCATCGGATGGATGATGTGCGGGGCAATCGCCCACAGCGCCTCGCGCTCTTTCAGCGATTCGCGCACCAACCCGAATTCGTAGTGCTCTAGATAGCGCAAGCCGCCGTGGATCAGCTTGGTCGAGGCCGAGCTGGTCCCCTGCGCCAGATCGCCCGCTTCGAGCAGCAGCACCTTTGCGCCGCGCCCGGCGGCATCGCGCGCGATCCCCGCGCCGTTCACCCCGCCGCCGATCACCGCCAGATCATAAAGTTCCGCCGCGCTCATGCTGCCACGCTACCAGGAGGATTGAGCCGGCGGAACAGGCGGCCCTTCTCGCTGAACAGCACCAGTCCCAGCGCGATCAATCCGCCCGCCAGCAGCGCCAGCGAGATCGGCCGGGCCGATCCGTCATAGGCCTGCCCGATGGCGATCCCGAGCAGCGAGGAGAGCGTTGAGCGCACGAACATCTGCACCGATGCCGCAGCGCCTGCGGTACGCCCGAAGGGTTGCAGCGCGATCGAGGTGAAATTGGCACCCATGAAAGCGATCAGGCACATCTGCGATCCCATCAGAGCCACGAAATCCCACAGCGCCTCGTGCCCGCTGAACGAACGCCAGATCTGCAGGCAAGCCACCGCGATGAAGGCAAACAGCGCGGTGTGCGATACCCGCCGCGCGCCAAAGCGCATGACGATCGTCGCATTGGTCAGGTTGGCCAGCGCCATCATTCCCGCCATCAGCGCGAAATAGAGCGCGAAGCTGTCGCCCGCGCCGAAATGTTCGGCCACCAGCTGTTGCGAGGAATTGAGGTAGCCGAACAGCCCCGACCACAGGATTCCGCCGCCCACCACATAGCCGATCGACGCGCGATCCCCCAGTGCGCCCATCATGTTGCCGCTGATCGTGGCAAGGTGGATGTCCTGGCGGTTGGCGGGATCGAGCGTTTCGGGGAGCCGCAGCCAGATCCACACGCCAACCGCCAGCGACAGCAGCGAGGTGCCACCGAAGATCCAGCGCCAGTCGGCGAACAGCAGGATAAACTGGCCATAGCTGGGCGCGATCATCGGCACTGCCATGAACACCAGCGTGATCGTGGATAGCACCCGCGCCATCCGGTCGCCCGAAAAGCGGTCGCGCACGATCGCGCTGGGCAGCACCGACAGCCCGGCGCTGAGCAAAGCCTGCAGCCCGCGCGCCAGCAGCAGCGTGTTGAAATCCTGCACCAGCGCACAGACCAGCGCGAGCACGGCATAACAGCCGAGCGCCCCGAACAGCACCGGGCGGCGGCCATAACGGTCGGCCAGCGCCCCGGGGATCAGCGCGCCGATCGCGGCGGCGAACAGGTAGACCCCGATTACCAGCTGGCGGCGGTTGGGATCGCCCGCGTTCAGATCGGCAGCAATTTCATCGAGCGCGGGCAGCATCGAATCGATCGACAGCGCCACCAGCGCCATCAGCGTCGCCATCATGCACACGAATTCACGCTCGCCAAGCGTGCGCGTTCGGGGCTGGGCAAGAGTTGGCGATGCGGGCATGGGGTGCCCATGGCGGCTTTGCGCCAATCTTGCCAGTGCCTTTTCGTGCAGACCCGATCCGCGCTACACCATAGGTATGAGCAAGGCCCCGCCCGATTCCGAAGAGCCCGGCGAAGAGGCGCAGGGCCTGCGCAAAGTGATCCACGTCGATATGGATGCGTTCTATGCCAGCGTCGAACAGCGCGATGAGCCCGCGCTGCGCGGGCTGCCGGTGGCGGTTGGCGGCGATGGCCCGCGCGGGGTGCTGACCACCTGTTCCTATGAAGCGCGGAAGTTCGGGTGCCGCAGCGCGATGCCGTCGGTCACCGCCAAACGGCTTTGTCCCGATCTGATTTTCCGCCGCCCGCGCTTCGATGTCTACACCGCCGTTTCGCGCCAGATCCGCGACGTGTTCCTCGATTACACCCCGCATGTCGAACCGCTCAGCCTTGATGAGGCATTTCTTGATGTGACCGAGGACAGCCAGGGGATTGGCTCGGCGACCCGCATCGCGCAGCTCATCCGCGCCCGGATCAAGGCCGAAACGGGCCTCACCGCGAGCGCCGGGGTGTCCTACAACAAGTTCCTCGCCAAGCTGGCGAGCGACCAGAACAAGCCCGATGGCCTGTGCGTCATCCGCCCGGGCGAAGGCGCGCAGTTCGTGGCCGGCCTGCCGGTGCGGCGCTTTTTCGGGATCGGCCCGCGCGGCGCGGAAAAAATGGCCGCGCTGGGGATCGAGACCGGGGCCGATCTGGCGGTCTGCGACATTACGTTCCTGCGCCGCCATTTCGGATCGCAGGCCGATTACCTCTACCGCGCCGCGCGGGGGATCGACTTGCGCCGGGTCAAGGCCAACCGCGCGCGCAAATCGGTAGGGACCGAGCGGACGCTCGACAAGGATCTCTCGTCGGGCTCGGCGCTGCGCGACGTGCTGGCGGCGATCATCGAGTTGACTTGGGCCAGGATCGAGAAATCGCAGTCACAGGGGCGCACCGTGACCCTCAAGCTCAAGCACGCCGATTTCAGCCAGCTGACCCGCGCCCGGTCGTTGCCGCGCCCGCTGGCCAGCAAGGCTGACCTCGCCGCGATCGGTCATGCCCTGCTGGACGAGGTTTTGCCGCTGGCGCAGCCGGTGCGGCTGGTCGGCCTGACGCTGTCGGCGCTTGACGAGGATGAGGGCGAAACGCCCATCGGCGGCACGGCACAGCCGCTGTTGCCGTTTTGAGACAGGACACATGGTTAACCGCAGCAAACGCGCCAGTCAGGTTTCGGAAAGGAATAATCTGCGTATTATAGGGGGGTTACAAAGTGCGAGTCTGCGACGCGTTCTTACAATCCCGACGGCAACAGGGGTGTTACCAAGAGCCGTCAATATGTGTGGGGAGTTACGTTCAATGAAGATCAAGATGTTTGGCGGCGCGGTTGCGCTTGCTGCTTTCGCCATGTCCGCCTCGGCCGGTGCCGATGATGACAAGGTGTCCTATGCCGAACTTACCAACTGCGCCGCTTTCGTGCTGCTCGAGGCCCAGGTCTATGACAGCGACGATGGCACCGCGGAAGACAAGACCAAGGCTGAAACCTATTACCAGCACGCCGCTTCGCTGACGGTTGCCGCTGCGCTCCTCAACGACAAGGACCCCAAGATGGTCACCGAGGAAGTCAAGCAGCTCAACACCAAGATGATTTCGTCGCTGTCGCAGGATGGCGCGGCTGAAAAGCTGATCCGCGACAATGCCGAGCTGTGCAACGCGCTGGGCGAAGCCGCCTACGAAGCGCTGAACGACAAGAAGTAAGCCTTTGGCTCCGGCCCGCGGCAGACAGTCGCAGGCCTGATCCGGCTGAACGCAAACAAGGGCTCCGCGCACTGGTCGCGGAGCCCTTTTTGCAAGACAAGCGCGCCCGGGAGGGTCGTTTGCATGCGGGGATTGCTGACTGCGGCAGCTGTGCTTGCGCTGCTTGGCGGCTGTGCGGGCCGGCCTGACTACCGCGCCGTGCGGGGCAGTGCCGATCGCTATCCAGCCGCACCGTCCGAAGCGGTCTGGCACTTGCGCGTGGGGCTCAACGTGGCTGCACTGATGTGCAAGGGGCGCGGCCGCACCGCGGTTTCAGGTGCCTATGCGCGGCTGCTGGGGCGGCATCGCGCGCTGCTGGACGCCGCTTACCGCGCCGAACAGCGCCGTCATGGCGGCGGGTTCGATCAGCACCAGACCCGGATTTACAACCGCTTTGCCAACCAGCGCGATCCTGCCGCGTTCTGCCGCCGGGCCGCAACGGTGGCAGCGCACGCAACTGCGCTCAGTTCAGCCGCTCTGGCGCAGCAGGCCGGAAAGCTGCTCGGCCTGATCGACTAGAGTTTTGTCCACTCATGTGGAAGCAACACCAGCCCGCTCCCCCTCCCGGCCACCCATGAGAGTACCTATGAATGGGTGGCCGGGAGGGGGAGCGGGCCGGTGTTGCCTGTTCCAGCTTCACTGAAACAGACTCTAGACCAGCACCTGCCAGGCCAGCCTTGCCCCCCGTGCGATCATCAGCAGGTTGACCAGCGTATAGAACCGCGCGGTGTCCATCCGCCGCACCAGCCAGACCCCGGCCAGCGTCGCGGCATTGGCCGGGCTCTTCACCTATGCAATCCTCGCCACGCTGGTCGCGGTGGCGGTGCGGCCGCGTTCGAGCGCGAAGCCCAAGGCTGATTTGGGCTAACCTGCTGGAAGTGTTAGGCTTGCCCGGAAAGGGGGCGAGTCGATGGGCGAAGCGATCGACCGGCGCGGGCTGCTGGGTTCGGCCAGCGCTGCCATTGCTGCGGCGCTGGCTGGTCCGATCGCGCTGCCCGCCGCGCTTGAACGGGTTCTGCCGGCACCTTTGCGCGCTCTGATGCCAGACGCGGCGCAAGAGGCCGCCGGCCTGATCGCCGAACTGCTGAGGTTGGAAGAAGAGGCCAAGGCGCTGCGGCTGCCGGCCTCGCCGCTGCAGTTCGGCACCGGCGGCGTGCCGCTTGATCCAGCACAGCTCTATCAGGCGGCCATGCCGCGACTGGTGGCGCTGATCGACCGGGCCGAACGCCGTGCGCCGTACCTGGCTGACAAGGCCGGAGCCTTGCTGGCGAAGTTGCATCACAGCGAATATGTTGTGCCTGAGCTGTGGCTCGGCAACACTGCGCCGCGCCTCGCTTTGCCGCTGGACGCCGATGAACCCCTGACTTTGCCCGAACCGCAATTGCCCGGCGCTCCGCTTGAGGTGCCAGGCGGCGTGCTGCCCGCGCTTGCTGCGCCGTTGTCGCCCGTCAGCCCGTCGCATGTCTTTGCCGAGATTGCGGGCGAGTATTCCGCCTGGTTTGCCGCTGCCGAAATTCGCCCCGAACACCGCGACAGCGCCGATTGGCACCTTACCATGATGCGCCAATCGCGCCCGCGCTATGCGGCGCTGGGCAAGCAGGTGGACGTGCCGTGGCAGTTCCTGGCTGCGATCCACGGGCTTGAGGCCAGCTTCAATTTCCGCGCCCACCTGCACAATGGCGATTATCCGCTGGGTCAGCGCACCCGCCAGGTCCCGGCCGGTCGGCCGCGCGCCTGGCTGCCGCCGTCCAGCTGGGAAGCCAGCGCGCTTGATGCGCTGCGGCTGATGGGCTTTGCCGGGCAGGACGATTGGTCGCTGCCGCGGATGCTCTACCGGCTCGAAGCCTATAACGGTTTCGGCTATCGCCACGCCCGCCGCGCCAGCCCCTATCTGTGGAGCTTTTCAACGCTTTACACGCGCGGCAAGTTCATTGCCGACGGCCGCTTCGATCCCGCTGTCCGGTCCAGGCAATGCGGCGCGGCGGTCATGCTCAAGGTGCTCGACCTGGCCGGTGAGCTTGACTAGTCTGCCCGCCAGACCAACCACCTGGAAGTGATCGCCGATGCGCCGTCCCGCTCTTGTTGCCGTTACCCTTGCGTCGCTGCTCGCCTTGTCGGCATCGCTTCCGGCCAAGCCCGCGCCAAGCCCCGAACAGGTGGCGGCGGCCGCCCTGGCAGCCGCGCCGGTGTGGGATGGCCACAACGATGTGCCCGAGCAACTGCGCGACCGCCGCAAGGACGTGCTGGGAGACTTCGATTTCCGCGACACCACCGGCACCGCCGATTCCGACAAGGGCATTGGCGCGATGCAGACCGATATTGGCCGGATGCGGCAAGGCCGGGTGGGGGCACAGTTCTGGTCGGTCTATGTCTCGGCCAATTTGACCGACCAGCAGGCGGTGCAGGCGACGCTTGAACAGATCGACGTGACCCGGCGGCTGATCGCGCGCTATCCGGATGATCTGCAGTATTGCGGCGATGCGGCCTGCGTCGAAGCGGCGTTCAAAAGCGGCAGGATCGCCTCGCTGATCGGGATGGAGGGCGGCCATTCGATCGGCGGCAGCCTGGCCGTGCTGCGCCAGATGTATGTGCTGGGCGCGCGCTATATGACCCTGACCCATTTCAAGAACACCGCCTGGGCCGATAGCGCCACCGATGCCCCAGCGCACAATGGCTTGACCCCGTTCGGCAAGGATGTGGTGCGCGAAATGCAGCGCATCGGCATGCTGGTCGATCTGGCGCATGTCAGCGAAAAGACCATGCTCGATGCGATGGCCGTGGCCGGCGCACCGGTGATCGTCAGCCATTCGAACGCCTTCGCGATCAATCACCATCCGCGCAATGTGCCCGATGCGGCACTCGATGCGATCAAGGCCAACGGCGGGATCGTGATGGTCAACTTCTATCCGCCCTACGTGGTCGAGGCAGCACGGCTGTGGTCGGCAGAGCGTGATGCTGCCGAAGCGCGCTTCAAGGCGCTCTATCGCGGCAACCCGGAAGGCGCGAAGGCGGCGCTTGCCAATTGGGACAAGGCCAATCCCATGCCGCGCGGGTCGCTTGCCGATGTCGCCGCGCACATCGATTACATCGCCAAGCGGATCGGCGCCGATCACGTTGGGCTGGGCGGCGATCTTGATGGGATCGACGTGGCTGTTGTGGGGATGGAAGACGTTGCAGCCTATCCGGCGCTGTTCACCGAACTGGCGCGGCGCGGGTGGAGCCAGGCGGATCTGGAGAAACTTGCCAGCCGCAACATGTTGCGCGTGCTCAAGGCTGCCGAAGCCTATGCCCGGTCGCGGCGCGGCGATGCGCCGTTCGAAAACCCGACGACCTTCTGACCGGTCTTCAGGTCGCCGTTACCGTGGGGATCGTCACCGGGCCGCCGGTGTTGGTCGATGTGGCCGAACCGAACAGCCACAGCCCGCCGAAAACCACGACAATCACGGCAAGACTGATAACCAGTATCTGAAACAGGAACGAACCCTTGTTGCCGCCTTTGGCTTCGGTAGTGGTGATGTGAATTTCTTCGCCTTCGCGGTGCATTGTCTTGGCCTTCCGAAACGCTGTGCGAAGGCTAAACGCACCGCCGGGCGTGCCGGTTCCGCCGCGCCCTGTTCAGAACTGCTGTCCGGAAGGCTCCAGCCGTACTTCGAACAGCCAGGGCCATTCCTTGCCGGTCATGTAGATCTTGCGGCTGTGCGCATCCCAGGCGATGCCGTTGGCAACCTGGTCATGCCCCAGAACGCCCGCTTCGCGGTGTAACGCGGCCAGATCGATCACCCGCACCACACGTCCGCTGGCCGGATCGATCCGCACCGCATAGTCGGTTTGCCAGACATTGGCGAAGAGCTGCCCGTCGATCCATTCGATCTCGTTGAGCTGGCGCAGCGGCTGGCCCTTGAAAGTCACGCTGATGGTGCGTTGCACCGCGAATGTGGCGGGATCGATGAAACGCAGCACTTCGCTGCCGTCCGACATCACCAGCTGCGTGCCGGTGCTGGTCAGCGCCCAGCCTTCGCCCTGATAGCGGAACGTGCCAAGCTTTTTGAAGCTTTTGCGGTCCCAGCGAAAGCCGGTGCCATCCTGCCAGGTCAATGAGAGCACCTGGCCTTTCCATGGGGCGATTCCCTCGCCGAAATAGGGCGCGGGCACCTGAACCTGGCGCAGCACCTTGCCGCTTTTCAGATCGACCTTGCGCACTGACGAGCGCCCGACCTTGCCAGTGCTTTCAAACAGTTCGCCCCTATCGATGAACAGCCCTTGCGTGAAAGCGCCAGGATCGTGCGGAAAGCGCTGCACCGCAACGGCTACATCCACCGGAACCGGCTCTTCGGCCGCGCGCTGCGCGCCCAGCGGAGCCACCGCCAGCAGCAGCAGGGCGGCCAGCCGCTTCATCAATCGCGCAGCAATTCATTGATAGCCGTTTTGGCGCGGGTCTGGGCATCGACCGTCTTGACGATCACCGCGCAATAGAGCGAGGGACCCGGTGAGCCATCAGGCAGTGGCCGGCCCGGCAGCGATCCCGGAACGACCACGCTGTAGGGCGGCACAATACCGATATGCACTTCACCCGTGGCGCGATCGACGATCTTGGTCGAAGCGCCGATGAACACGCCCATTGAAAGCACCGCGCCTTCGCAGATGCGCACCCCTTCAACCACTTCGCTGCGCGCGCCGATGAAGCAGTTGTCCTCGATCACCACCGGGCCGGCCTGCAAGGGTTCGAGCACGCCGCCAATCCCGACCCCGCCCGACAGGTGCACGTTCCTGCCGATCTGCGCGCAAGAGCCGACCGTGGCCCAGGTATCGACCATCGTGCCATCGCCGACATGGGCGCCGATGTTGACGAAGCTGGGCATCACCACCACGCCGCGCCCGATGTGCGATCCGCGCCGCACCACCGCGCCCGGCACGATCCGGAAGCCCGCCTCGCGAAAGCGGTTTTCGCCCCACCCGGCGAACTTGGACGGCACCTTGTCGAACGCCGGAGCGCCCGCTGCACCATGCTCGACAACCACGTTGTCGTTCAGCCGGAAGCTCAGCAGCACGGCCTTCTTGAGCCACTGATTGACCAGCCAGCCGCCCTGCCCATCCGGCTCGGCCACGCGTGCGCGGCCCGTATCGAGCAGCTCGAGCGCCGCTTCGACGACTTCGCGCACATCGCTGCTGGCCGGGGTCACGCTGTCACGGTTTTCCCAGGCCCGGTCGATTGCGGCGGCAAGCTGGTCAGTCATCGAAAATCTCCTTGTAGCGCGGCGATTATCCGGCCCGGCGATGCGGGGCAAGCGCCTGCGTGGGACCCCGGCAGAAATATGCGGTTAAGCATTCGTATGGCACAGTGTAGCAACTGACATCATGGGCCCACCTGGTTTGGCCCGCCGGATCGGGGTTGCGCAAGTGTCCAAGTCGATGGTTTTCGAGCCGAGGCTCCATCTGGTGGTGGCCGCGCTGTCGTTTGCACTGGTTGCTTGCGGCGGCGGCGGCGGAGTGGGCAGCACGCCCGCGCCTGCGCCGCCCCCGGCACCCGCGCCAACCCCCACACCGACCCCGACCCCTGCGCCCACACCAACGCCAACGCCAACGCCAACGCCGACCTCAGCCTTTCAGACCAGCGAATACAACCGCTCGACCGGCCCCGCGCAGCATGGCGCGATCACCGCCTGGTCGGCGGGTGTCACCGGGCAAGGCATAAAGATCGGGATCGTCGATACCGGGATCGATACCGCCAGCCCCGAATTTGCCGGGCGGATCGATCCTGCATCGCGCGATGTTGCGGGCAGCCGCGGCCTGACCAATCCCGATAGCGATCACGGCACCAATGTCGCCATGGTGGCTGCCGCCGCACGCGACAATACCGGCATCGTCGGGATCGCTTTCAATTCCACCATCCTGATGTTCCGGGGCGATTCGGTCGGAACCTGCGCCGATACTTCGGCCGATGGCGGCTGCACCTTTTCCGACAGCAGCATCGCTGCCGGGATCAATGCTGCGGTGGCTGCCGGGGCCAAGGTTATCAACCTTTCGCTCGGCGGATCACCGCCCAACACGGTGCTGCGCGCAGCGATCATCAACGCGGCCAACAATGGTGTGGTGGTGGTGGTTTCGGCCGGCAATGATGGCGATTCGACCAAGGCCGGGATTGATCCCGCCAATCCCGATCCGCTGGCGGCGGGCATCTTTGGCGTCGGCAACGGCAATGTGATCATCGCCGGATCGGTCAATTCCGCCAATGTGATCTCGGACTTCAGCAACAAGGCCGGCACCACCAGCGCCGCCAGTGCTTTTCTGGCTGCGCGCGGCGAACGGGTGTGCTGCACTTACGAAAATGGCACGCTCAAGGTCGTGACCAATCCCGATGGCTCGCGTTCGGTCTATGTTTTTTCGGGTACGAGCTTTTCTGCGCCGCAGATCGCGGGTGCGGTGGCCCTGCTGCGCGAAGCTTTCCCCAATCTGACCGCGCCGCAAGTGGTCGACCTGCTGCTGCGCACCGCGACCGATGCCGGTGCCGCCGGGACGGATCCGCTCTATGGGCGCGGGATCCTCAACATCACCCAGGCTTTCGCACCGCAGGGCACCACCAGTCTGGCGGGTTCGAAAGTCGCGGTTCCGCTGGGCGATACCACGCTGATCACCTCCGCGCCGATGGGCGATGCCCGCGGCAAGGCGGCCGGGCTCAGCGCGATCGTGCTCGATGGCTATGACCGCGCCTACCAGTACAATCTGGGATCGCTGATCCGCGGTGCCGAAGTGCAACCGCGGTTGGGCCAAGCGCTGGCCAATGAACTGCGCAACGTGACCGTGGGCAGCGAGCGGCTGTCGATGTCGTTCTCGGTCGACAATCAGGGCCGGGTGCAGCGCATGGCCTGGCAGGGCGCCTTGCGCAATGGCGGCGCCGACAGTCAGGCGGCCAGAGTGCTGGCGGGCCGCGTCATCGCCCGGCTTTCGCCCGCAGCACTGGCCGCATTCGGCTTTGCCCAAGGCTCCGATGGGCTCGTCTCGCAGCTGCAGGGCCGCGATGGCCCGGCGTTTCTGATTGCCCGCGCCCCCGGTGACAACCCCGGCTTCGGGCAGGAAAACCTGCTTAGCTTCGCGCTCCGCCACCAGGCCGGGCGCTGGGGCTTCGCGGTCAGCGGCGAGCACGGCACCGCCATCACCGCCGCCCCCGCCTGGAGCGCAGCCACCCAGCTTGACCGGCGTAAATATGCAGCGGCCGACCGGTTCGGCGTCAGCATCGACCGGCAGGCGGGCAAGTGGCACTTTGCCACCGGGGCAAGCTTGCTCGATGAACGCGCCACGGTGCTGGGCGCGCGCTTTACCGATGGCCTGAACGGCCGCGGCGCGGAAAGTCTGTTCGTGGATTTCGGAGCCAGCTGGCAGCCGGCCGAACGCTGGCGGCTGGGGGCACAGCTGCGCGGCGGCGTTACCTATCCGCGCGGGGCCGGTGCGATCGTTACCGGCGGGCGGATGGTCAGTTCGGCCTGGTCGCTCGATGCCACGCGCCTCGGGGTGTTCGGCAAGGCTGACAGCCTGTCGCTGCGCCTGGCCCAGCCGCTGCGCGTTGAAAGCGGCGGGATCGCGCTCAATCTGCCGGTGGCCTATTCCTATGCCACTTTGCAGCCGACCTTCGCCACCAGCCTGCTCGACCTTGCGCCGCAGGGGCGCGAACTGGACGCCGAACTCAACTGGCGTTCACCGCTGTGGACCGGTTCGGCGATGGTCAGCCTGTTCTACCGCACCGATCCGGGGCACTACGCCGCCATCCCGGACGACAAGGGCGTGGCGGTAAGCTGGAGCCGGAAGTTCTAGATTGTTGGCCGGTCAGGCCAAGCTGATCGCGGAGGCGATCAGCGCACCAAGCCAATCCCAGCCTACATCCCCGCCAGCTTGGCAAATTGCGTTGCGCGGTCGATCAGCGGCTGGACCCGGTCGGACTGGGCCTTGGCATGGGGCGAACTGGCGGTGCCATCCAGCACGCGCTTCTTGATGCCCTGCAGAATGCCGGCCAGGCGGAAGAAGTTGTAGGCAAACAGCCAGTTCATGTCGGGCATAGAGTCGCGGCCCGTGGCGGCGCAATAGCGTTCGACCAATTCGTCAAGCTCGGGAATGCCGAGCGTCGCGCGGTCAAGATCCTGCACCCCCGAGCGTCCGCCGTTTTCGGTGACATAGGCCATGCAGATATAGGAAAAATCGCCCAGCGGATCGCCCAGCGTCGAAAGTTCCCAATCGAGCACCGCGAGCACTTTGGGTTCGTCTTTGGCCCAGATCATGTTGTCGATCCGGTAATCGCCGTGGACCACCGAGGTGCGGGTCTGTTCGGGCAGGGTTGCAGGCAGCCATGCGATCAGCCGCTCCATATCGGGCATGTGCTCGGTTTCGGAGAGCTTGTACTGCTTGGTCCAGCGATCGACCTGCCGGCCGAAATAGTTGCCTGGTTTGCCAAAGTCCGACAGGCCGACCTGCTGGACATCGGTGTTATGCAACTGCGCCAGCGTCTCGATCATCGCCAGATAGGTCTGGCGGCGATATTCGGGCGCGGCCTCGGGCATGGCGCCGTCCCAGATCGTTTTCCCGTCGACCATGTCCATGATGTAGAACCACGATCCGACCACGGTTTCGTCGGTGCACAGGCCATATTGCCTGGCCGCCGGGAAGCCGCCCTTGTTGAGTGCGTTCTGGACCTTGTATTCACGGTCAACCGCGTGGGCGCTGGGCAGCAGCGGGCCGAACGGCTTGCGTCGCAGCACGTAGTTGCCGCTTTTCGCCTCGACCTTGTAGGTCGGGTTCGATTGCCCGCCTTTGAACTTGGTCAGGTGCAGCGGGCCTTCGAAACCTGCGACATTGGCGGTCATCCATTCAGACAGCCGACCTTCGTCAAGCCGGTCGGCGCCTTCGGGCTCCACCGTGCCGACAAAGGCTTCATCCGCGTTGATGGCTTCGCTCATCTCTTGCACTGTCCCCCCGCCCGCTTGCGGGCGGGGTCGGGGGGGGGCCACAGGGCGGGTCGGGCCCACCCCTAGCCCCTCCCGCAAGCGGGAGGGGGACTTAATTCAGCTGTCAAACACGATGACACTGCGCGCCGAAGCGCCCGATTTCATCGTTTCGAAGCCTTCGTTGATCCTCTCCAGCGGAATCCGTTCGGCAATGATCGAATCAAGATCGAGCAGACCGCGCATGTAGAAATCGACCAGCCGCGGCATGTCGACCGGGAAGTGGTTCATCCCCATGATTGCGCCTTGCAGCTTCTTGCCCGAGAGCAGGTCCATTGCGGAAAGCCCGACCGAATGACCCAGCGGCATCATCCCCAGGATCGTGGCGGTGCCGCCGCGGCGCAGCGATTTGACCGCCAGTTCGCCCGAAGCCGGACGGCCGACGGCTTCGACGGCGTAATCGACCCCGCCCTTGGTGATTTCGAGGATCTGCGCGGCGGCATCCGGCGCCAGCGCATCGACCGTATGGGTTGCGCCCAGCTTGATCGCAAGATCGCGCTTTTCGGGCATCGGGTCGGCGGCGATGATCATGCCCGCGCCGGCGATCTTGGCGGCGTTGATCGCGGCGAGGCCAACCCCGCCGCAGCCGACCACGGCAACGGTCTCGCCCGGCGTCAGCTTACAGGCGTTGAAGATCGTGCCCGCCCCGGTGGTTACCGCGCAGCCGATCACAGATGCCCGGTCCAGCGGCATTTCAGGATTGATCGCGGTGCAGGCGTGTTCGTGGATCAGCATCATTTCGGCAAAGGCCGAGAGGTTGAGCATCTGCGCCACCGGGCTGCCATCACCGCGCGACAGCCGCGATTCGGCCCCCGGCGCGCGCCGGGTCTCGGCTCCCAGGCACAGCGCCATGCGGCCGGTGACGCAAAACTCGCAGTGGCCACAGAAAGCCGAAAGGCAAGTCACGACCGCATCGCCAACCTTGACCGTGCGCACTTCGCTGCCGACCGCCTCGACGATCCCGGCGGCTTCGTGGCCCGGCACGGCGGGCAGCGCGTGGGGATAGGTGCCTTCGATGAAATGCAGGTCCGAATGGCACAGGCCGCAGGCGACGGTGCGGATCAGCACCTCGTGCGGGCCGGGCTTGCTGATCTGGAGCTGCTCGATCTGGAGCGGCTTGCCAGGCTCGATCAGGACTGCGGCTTTCATTTTTGTACCTACTCCCATTTCGTCGTCCCGGACTCGAACCGGGACCGCTGGCCGGACCAGGCCGGCGCAGCGTCCAGAGGCCAGCGGTCCCGGGTCAAGCCCGGGACGACGCCAGTATTACCGCGAAACGCCCATCTCGCCCGAGCTCATGCCAGCTTCGGTCGGCGGGGCATATTTGCCCATTTCGATCCGCGCGATCGAGCGGTTGTGCACTTCGTCCGGACCATCGGCGATGCGCAGCGTGCGCTGGCCGGCATACATCTTGGCCAAACCGAAGTCTTCCGAAACGCCGCCGCCGCCGTGGGCCTGGATCGCATCATCGATGATCTTCAGCGCCATGTTCGGGGCCTTGACCTTGATCATCGCGATTTCAGCCTGGGCGGCTTTGTTGCCGACCTTGTCCATCATGTCGGCAGCCTTGAGGCACAAGAGCCGCGAGCATTCGATTTCGATGCGGGCTTCGGCGATGCGCTGTTCCCAGATCGAGTGCGTGCTGATCGGCTTGCCGAACGCGACGCGGCTGGAGAGGCGCTTGACCATCTTGGCCAGCGCTTCCTCGGCCACGCCGATGGTGCGCATGCAGTGGTGGATGCGGCCCGGCCCGAGGCGGCCTTGCGCGATCTCGAAGCCCCGCCCCTCGCCCAGCAGCATGTTGCTGGCGGGAATGCGGACGTTGTTGAGCTTGATTTCCATGTGCCCGTGCGGCGCATCGTCATAGCCGAACACCGGCAGGTGGCGGAGGATTTCGACGCCCGGCGCATCAAGCTCCATCAGCACCATCGATTGCTGGGCGTGCTTCTTGGCTTCGAAATCGGTCTTGCCCATCACGATCGCGATCTTGCAGCGCGGATCGCCCGCGCCTGACGACCACCACTTGACGCCGTTGAGGACATATTCATCGCCCTCACGCTTGATCGAGCATTCGATGTTGGTCGCGTCGGACGAGGCAACCTGCGGCTCGGTCATCAGGAAGGCCGAACGGATTTCGCCGTTCATCAGCGGGTTCAGCCACTTTTCCTTCTGCTCGCGGGTGCCATAGCGATGGAACACTTCCATGTTGCCGGTATCGGGCGCCGAGCAGTTGAACACTTCGGAGGCAAAGCCGACGCGGCCCATTTCCTCGGCGCAAAGCGCATATTCAAGGTTGGTCAGGCCCGGGCCGTCGAATTCAAAGCTATCGTCGACATGGCTGCGGCCCATCTGCGGCGGCATGAACAGGTTCCAGATGCCGGCGGCCTTGGCCCTGGCCTTTTCGTCTTCGACCACCTGAAGCACTTTCCAGCGCCCGCCTTCGGCGTCCTGCTTCTTGTAATCACCCTGGCGGGGGCGGACGTTGGCTTCGATGAAGTCACGGACGCGGTCGCGCCAGTAGACTTGCCGTTCGGTGGGGTCGAAATCCATGGGTCATCCTTTCAACGATACTGTCGATTCTCATAAGCTTCCCTGCCACGAGGTCTGGCCCGCGCCAAGGGGTATTAATCGCGCGGTTAAGGAGGGCCGCTGCCGGTTTGACCGGAAGCTGCCAAATTGGCGATGCGCCGTTCGTGATCGGCGCGCGTAATCGGAAAGCGCGATATTGCAGCGATCGCCAGCAAGCTGATCGCGGCAACCGCGATGACAAAATAGAATGCGAACTGGTCCAGAACCGCCAACGGCACGTCGCCGGGTCGGGCTTTGGCTGGAAACCCGGACGCACTGATGATCGTGCCAGCCAGGAATATGCCAACCCCGGTCGCGCATTTCTGGGTGAAGAAATAGGCCGAAAAGAACAGCCCTTCGGTCCGCTCTCCGGTCCGTTCCTGCGATGCCTCGATGATGTCTGCGCCCATCGACTGGGTCAGCATGCCGCCGGCGACCGCCATCCCGTTCGAAATTGTTATCAGCGTAAACAGCAGCGGAATAAGCAGCGGCTGGTTGTTCTCGGGAAACCAGCCGGCAAAGCGCAGCAGGTAGGGTGTGAGGCCGAACGCCAGCGATACCAGCATGCAGGCAACCGCGCCGACCCGCTTTTCGATCCGGCTTTGCAGGAATCCGATCAGCAGGAACGCGCCGATCACCCCCACGAACAGCGACACGGAATAGGCCAGAAAGCCGGCCTGCGGCATTTCCCAATAATAGGTCATGATGTAAGTCGTCGCCGAGAACGTCATGCCCACGTTGACATAGTTCAGCAAGGTGGTGGCCAGCAGCACCAGGAACGCGTGGTTGGCCAGCGTCCGGCCGATTTTGCGGATCGTCTGGCCCAGTGGCAAATGCACCGGCGGAACGCTTTCCAGCCGGGCGATGCGCTTGTGAGTGGTCAAGGCTGCGATCAGCGCGGCGAGCGCCATCAGCGCGCCCCCGGTCCAGCCATAATAGCCGTATCCGTCGAGATTGAGCTGTCCCACCGGATAGCGCGGCGACGGGACGAGGAACACGCCGAACGCCAGCATCAGCATGGCCAGCCCGCCCGCCCAGGCGAAGATGAAACGCCACCGGGTAACCGAGGTTCGCTCATCATAGTCGCTGGTGAGCCCTGGAACCACCGAAAGCGACGGGATTTCATAGCACGACACCGCCGCGCGCATCAGGAATGCAAACAGCAGCAGATAGCCATAGAGCCAGTCCGAACGAATCGCGGGCGGGTGCCACAGCATCACCCAGGCTGCCGCCATCGGCAGGATCGCCCCATACATCCACGGGTGCCGCTTGCCCCATTTGCTGTGAGTCTTGTCACTCCAATAGCCGACCAGCGGGTCGATCAAGGCATCAAGCAACAGCGCAACCAGCAGCACCAGCCCGACCAGCCGTGCTTCGAGGCCCAACACCTGGCTGTAGAACAGCAACAACAGCACCGCGAAGCCATTGTCTTTGACGCCATAGGCAATCGATCCGACGCCGTTGCCCAGCTTGATGCGCAGCGGCAATCGCTCTGCCGCAGGGATAAAACTGCGGGCCGTCATTTCGCTGCGGCCGCCTTGGCCTGCTCCTCCATCGCCAGCAGCGCATCGAACATCCCCGGCGCTTCGGGATCCCAGCTATGGCGCGGACCGACCGTGATCCCGCCATCGACGATCAACGAGGCACCGGTCATGAAGCTGGCATCCTCGCTGCACAGGAACGCCACGGCATTGGCAATATCATCGGGCATGCCGCTGCGTGCCACCGGCTGGGCGTTGGAAGACATCTGCTTGATGAAGGCCTTGGCCTGGTCAACCATTTCGTCCGGGACGTCGAGGCTGGTGGTGAAGATGTTGGTGTTGATGAAACCGGGTTGCACCGCGTTCACCCGGATGCCGTATTTGGCCAGATCGGTCGCCGCACACTTGGTCAGGTGCAGCACCCCGGCCTTGGCCACGGCATAGGCAGTCGGCGAATAGCCCGGACCGACCGCGGCGACGCTGGAGGTGTTGACCACCGAGGCGCCCTTGCGGTGCTTCATGTGCGGCGCGGCATAGCGAATCCCCATCGCCACCGAGCGCAGCAGCAGGTGGAAGGTGCGGTCCCAGCCCTCAGGCTCGATCTCGTCGATTGGCGCGCGGTCACCGCCCGCACCCGCGTTGTTGAACAAAATGTCGATCCCGCCGCAGGTCCCCGCGGCGTGATCCATCAGCGCCTTGATCTGGGCGACATCGCAGACATCGCAGGCCACCGGGATGATGTTGTCACCCTCACGCGCGACAGCTTCGGCCCCGGCCAGGTTGAGGTCGGCGGCAAAGACGGTTGCCCCCTCGCGCGCGAACAGCAACGCCGCGGCGCGCCCGATGCCCGATGCCGCACCCGTAATGACCACTGCCTTGCCAGAGAATCGCATTGTGTCTCTCTCCATACCGTTTATTCGAGATTTGCAGATCGAAGCGGCGCGGTCAACGCTCGGGCGCTGACGCTACGGCATTCTGCATTGTTTGCAAATGGCTGAAATCCGCGCTTGCGCACAGCGGCAAACTGGCTTTAACCTAGCGGTTAAGAAGCGAGAGGAAGATTATGTCCGAGCTTGAGAATTTTCGTCAGGAAATCCGCACCTGGCTCGAAGCGAACTGCCCGCCCGAAATGCGTGAGCCGGTGAAGGACGAAGACGACGTCTGCTGGGGCGGGCGCAAGTTCACGTTCAAGAACGAGGCGCAGAAATTGTGGCTGACGCGCTGCGCGGCCAAGGGCTATACCGTTCCTGATTGGCCCAAACCCTATGGCGGGGCCGGGCTCGACGCCGCGCAGGCCAAGGTCTGGCGCGAGGAAATGAACCGCATCGGTGCGCGCCCGCCGCTGTCCAGCTTCGGGATCTGGATGCTCGGCCCGGCGCTGCTCAAGTTCGGGACCGAGGAGCAGAAGGTCCATTATCTGGGCCAGATCGCGCGCGGCGAAATCCGCTGGTGCCAGGGCTATTCGGAACCCGGCTCGGGCTCGGACCTCGTCTCGTTGCAGACCTACGGCGAAGACAAGGGCGATCACTGGGCCGTGAGCGGCAGCAAGATCTGGACCTCCTATGCTGACAAGGCTGACTGGATCTTTTGCCTGGTCCGTACCGATAAGACGAACAAATATCAGGGCATCTCGTTCCTGCTGTTCGACATGGAAAGCACAGGCGTTTCGACCAAGCCGATCCTGCTGATCAGCGGCAATTCGCCGTTCTGCGAAACCTTCTTCGACAGTGTTTCGGTGCCCAAGCAGCAGATTGTGGGCGAACTCAACCGCGGTTGGGACGTGGCCAAGTATCTGCTCGGCCACGAACGCGAGATGATCTCGGGTGCGGGCGGCAATGACCGGCTCAATACCATCGGTGCCTTTGCCAAGCGAAATGGTCTGGAGGACCCGCTGCTGCGTGCTGAGCTGGCGATGTTCGATGTCGATGCGCTGGCGTTCAGCGCGATGGGCGAGAAGTTCCTCGATGAAATCAAGGTCGGCAAGGCGCACCCCGCCCAGCCCAACATGATGAAATACGCCGGGACCGAGCTTAACAAGCGCCGCCATGAATTGCTGATGGCGGCCGGCGGCAGCGCTGCGCTCGAATGGGACAGCGAAGCATCAAACCACGGCGGCAGGGCGCGTAGCTGGCTGCGAACCAAGGCCAATTCGATCGAGGGTGGCACCAGCGAGGTGATGCTCAACGTGATTTCCAAACGCATCCTGGATTTGCCGGGAGCGTAAGCGCTTCTCCCCTCCCGTTTGCGGGAGGGGCCGGGGGTGGGCCAGTAGGCCAATTCGCCCACCCTGACTGACCCACCCCTAACCCCTCCCGCAAGCGGGCGGGGGACTGGAGAGACCGAATGCCGCTGTATCACACAGAAGATCAGGCCATGCTGGCTGACACCGCGCGCGGCTTCATGGCCGCTGAAGGCAACACCGCCAAACAGCTGCGCCATTTCCGCGACATCGATTGCAAGGACGGTTTCGGACACGCACTGTGGAAGCAGTTCGCCGAACTGGGCTTTACAGGGATGCTGGTGGACGAGGCCGATGGCGGGCTGGGCATGGGCCATGTCGAAGCCGGGATCGTGCTGGAAGAAATCGGCCGCAACCTGACGCCTTCGCCGTTTCTGACCAGTTCGGTGATGGCGGCCACCGCGCTTGGCGCCGCTTCGGACGAGCTCAAGGGCCGCTATCTGCCGGGGCTGCTGACCGGCGATAGTGTCTTCGCCGTAGCGATCGATGAGGGCCCCAAGCATCGTCCTGAACGGATCACCACCAAAGCGGAACGCGCCGGGAATGGCTTCAAGCTGACCGGGGCCAAGACGTTTGTAATCCAGGGTGGATCGGCTGACATGCTGGTGGTTGCCGCGCGCACGTCCGGATCGGATGACGATGATGCCGGTATCACGCTGTTTGCAGTGCCCAACGACTCAGCGGGCGTCAGTCTCGAAAACGCCCGACTGGTTGACAGTTCGATGTCCGCCCACATCAAGCTCGACGGGGTCCAGCTTGATGCCGATGCGGTGATCGGCGAAGTCGATGGCGGGCGCGACGTTCTGAACAAGGTGGTCCGCGCAGGCCGGATCGGCGCGGCGGCGGAAAGCGTCGGGGTGGCGCAGGGTTCGTTCGACATGACCGCCACCTACCTCAAGCAGCGCAAGCAATTCGGCGAATTGATCGGCAGCTTCCAGGCGCTGCAGCACCGCGCCTCGCACCTCTATTCCGAGCTTGAGATTGCCCGCGCTGCGGTGATAAAGGCGCAGCAACTGCTTGATGCCGGCAGCGAAAAGGCCGATCTGATGGTCTCGGTGGCCAAGGCCAAGGCCGACAAGGTGGCCGGCCTCGCGGTCAAGGAGGGCGTGCAGATGCACGGCGGGATCGGGATGACCGACGAATACGACATCGGCCTCTACATGAAGCGTGATCGGGCCTTGGCCGAGTTCATGGGCGATGTGTACTACCATGCCGACCGCGTGGCGAAATTGAGCGGGTACTGAACTGGAATCCCCCTCCCGCTTGCGGGAGGGGTTAGGGGTGGGTGTGTTAGTCCATGCACAGCGCCTGCCGCGACTGACCCACCCCCGGCCCCTCCCGCAAGCGGGAGGGGAGAAGGAGAGAAACAATGGATTTCACCAAACTGTTCAGTCTTGAAGGCAAGGTTGCCCTGATCACCGGTGGCAGCCGCGGGATCGGCAAGATGCTGCTCGAAGGCTTCCTCGCTGCGGGGTGCGAGCGGGTCTACATCACCGCCCGCAAGCGCGAGCAGCTGGCCGAAACCGAAGCCGAATTCAACGCGCAGTATCCCGGCAAGGTGATCGGCCTGCCCGGCGATCTTTCGCAGATGGACGATATCAAAAAGCTGGCCGAAGACCTGGCTGCACGCGAGAGCAAACTCGATGTCCTGATCAACAATGCCGGGGCGGCGTGGGGCGGAGACTTTGAAAGCTTTCCCGAAGTGGGCTGGGACAAAGTGATGGACCTCAACGTCAAATCGCTGTTCTTCCTGACCCAGAAGCTGTTCCCGCTGCTCAAGGCGGCCGGATCGTTCGATCGCCCGGCCAAGGTGATCAACATCGCCTCGATCGATGGGCTGCGCCCCAATCCGTGGGAAACCTACAGCTATCAAGCCAGCAAGGCGGCGGTGATCCACCTGACCAAGCGGATGGCAGCACGGCTGATCAAGGACAATATCGTCGCGACCTGCATCGCACCGGGGGCCTATCCGAGCGAGATGAACAAGGCCGCCGCACGCAACCCCGAAGGCAGCGCCAAGGGCATCCCCTATGCCCGCGTGGGAGTGGCCGAAGACATCGCTGGCGGTGCGATCTATCTTGCCAGCCGCGCGGGCGACTATGTGGTCGGCACCACGATCCCGATCGATGGCGGCATCGTCAACGCCTGGATCCCGACCGATTACAACGATCCTTCGGGGCACTGAACATGGCCGGGGCGGCGCAGATTCTCGCCGAAGGGATCTATTTTGGCGAAGGCCCCCGCTGGCATGAGGAGCGGCTGTGGTTTTCGGACTTTTACGCGCACCGGGTGGCTTCGGTCGGGCTGGACGGCGACCTGCGCACCGAACTGGAGCTTGATGGGCAGCCCTCGGGCCTCGGCTGGATGCCCGATGGCTCGCTGCTGGTGGTGCGGATGGAACTGCGTCAGGTCTGGCGGCGCTGGCCCGATGGACGCTTTGAAATTCACGCTGACCTTGCCGATCATTCGGCGCACTTGTGCAACGACATGGTGGTCGATGCAGCGGGGCGGGCCTATGTCGGCAACTTCGGGTTCGATCTTGACGCTGCGATGCAGGAACGCGGCCCGGCGGGCGTGATTGCCGATCACCCGGTCACGATGTTGGCGCTGGTCCAGCCCGACGGCACGGTCAGCGATGCCGCTTCGGGCGAGCGCTTTGGCTTTCCCAACGGGATGGTAATCACGCCCGATGGCGGCACCCTGATTCTGGCCGAAACGTTCGGCCAGCAGCTCACCGCGCTGGATATCGGCGCGGACGGCAGCCTGACGGGCCGCCGCGTCTGGGCCCCCCTCGCCCCGCGCCTGCCTGACGGGATCTGTCTCGATGCCTCGGGCGCGGTCTGGATTGCCAACCCGGCGGCGCCCGAATGCGCACTGATCGCCCCGGGCGGTGAAGTGCTCGATACCGTCGCGACCGGCAATCTCAATTGCTATGCCTGCATGCTGGGTGGGCCCGCCGGCCGGCACCTGTTCATGCTGGTTGCCCCGCCTGACGCGGCCAAGGCAGCCAAAGGCATGGTCATGGTCAGCGAGGTCAGCGTGCGGGCCGCCGGCCGCCCCTAATCCTTCATCAGTTCGCGCACGAACCCGATCAGCCCGGTCTGGCGGGCGCGTTTGCGGCGTTCGGCGTGGAGGATTTCGCAGACCTGATCATAGCAGGTCTCGACATCATCGTTGACCACCACATAGTCATAGCCGTCCCAGTGGCTGATCTCGGCGCGGGCGCGCTCCATCCGTGCCTGGATCACATCGGCAGGGTCGGTCGCCCGCTCGGTCAGGCGGCGGCGTAATTCATCGATGCTGGGGGGCAGGATGAACACCCGGACGACGTCTTGCTGATCTTTCTGGTAAAGTTGCTGGGTGCCCTGCCAGTCGATATCGAACAGGAAATCGCGGGCTTCCTTCAGCCCCGCGCGGATCTGCGCCTTGGGCGTTCCGTATGAATGGCCGAACACGGTGGCCCATTCGTAGAACTCGTCGGCATCAACCATCCGCTCAAATTCCGCTTGCTGCACGAAGTGGTAATGCACCCCGTCCTGCTCGCCTGGCCGCATCGGCCGGGTGGTGGCTGATACCGACAGGCTGATCTGCGGATCACGGCTCAGCAGCATCCGGCTGATCGTGGTCTTGCCCGCGCCCGAAGGCGAAGACAGGATGAACATCAGCCCACGGCGTTGCAGGGTATCGCCGGAAGCGTGCTTGGTTGAACTGGCCATGTGCGCTGATGGCGCATTTGGAGGGTGAAAATCAACCGTCCTCGCGGCCCTTTTCCGCCTGTTTCGCTAACGCCTTGGCCCCATCGGCGCGTGCCGCACCTTTGCCGCGGCGGCGATCATACAGCGTCTTGGCCAAAAGCCCCCCGCCGACCACGATCGCCCCGGGCACTGAACGGGTCGCAATCCGCGCGATCGCGGTGCCGATCAGCGACTGCGCCATGGTCCGCCCCTTGACCAGGTTCTTCGCATCGGCCCTTGAATAGGTCACGCCCAGCAACGTGCGTTCCACCGCGCGGCGCAGCAATTGCCCGCCGCCGCGCAAGGCCAGATCAGCGATGATCAGGTTGGTCATCGGGTTGGGGCTGGGTGCCGGTGCCTTGTCGGCAACCTCTTCCAGGGCGTCCCTCGCGGCTTTACCGCCTGTGCGGATGACGCCCTTGGCCACCTTACTTGCGCTTGCCGAAATCCACCGTCACCACGTTCGAGCCATCATCGCTGATGGCGGCGGCGCTGTCCGGGGCGTCGTTTTCGGCCTGTTCGTGGGGCTGCGCATCGTCATCGAGGACGGCCTGGAACTGCAGCCCGAAATCGACCGCGGGATCGACGAACGCGGTAATCGCCGAATAGGGTACCACCAGTTTGGACGGCATCTGGTTGAACGACAGGCCGACGCTGAATTGTTCCTCGCCGACGTTGAGGTCCCAGAATTTGTTCTGGAGGACGATCGTCATTTCGTCGGGAAAGCGCTCGCGCAAGTGGAGCGGGATGTCGACGCCGGGCGCGCCGGTTTTGAAGGTGATGTAAAAGTGATGCGCGCCGGGCAATTCGCCGCCGCCCTGCTCGATCTGGCCCAGCACCCGGCCGACAACCGCGCGCAGTGCCTCCTGCACGATTTCATCATAAGGGATCAGGCTATCGACAGGAACGTCACTCATGCAAAGACAAGTGGCCATCGCGGCGGCGAGGGTCAAGGGGGAAAGGGATTGTATCGGGCCGAATCGAGCTTATAGGCCAGCGCATGCGCACCGCCCAGATCGCCCGCAAGACGCATGAAACCGATATCGCCGTCGCAGTGAACCTCGACGGGACCGGGGCCTATGACGTGTCCACCGGGATCGGCTTCCTCGATCACATGATCGAGCAGTTCAGCCGCCATTCGCTGATCGACATCACTTGCCACATCAAGGGCGACCTCCACGTCGACCAGCACCACACCACCGAAGACAGCGCGATCGCGATCGGTCAGGCAATCCTGGCCGCGCTGGGCGACAAGGGCGGGATCGGCCGCTATGGCGAGGCACACTCAGCGATGGACGAGGCGCTGGCCCGCGTCGTGCTCGATATCTCGGGCCGCCCGCACCTGACCTGGAACGCGAAATTCACGCAGGAACGGCTGGGTGAAATGGACACCGAGCTGTTCGAACACTGGTTCCATTCGGTTGCCCAGGCGGTCGGGATCACGCTGCACATCGAACTCATCTATGGCAGCAACAACCACCACATCTGCGAAGGTATCTACAAGGGCTTTGCCCGCGCGATGCGCGCCGCGGTAGAGCTCGATCCGCGCAAGCAGGGGGCCGTTCCGTCAACGAAAGGCCAGCTCGGTGGCTGAAGTCCTGGCTCTCGTCGATTACGGCGCGGGCAATCTTCATTCGGTCGCCAATGCGCTGCGGGTTGCGGGGTGCGATACGGTAACCCTCACCGACAATCCCGATGTGGTGCGCGCGGCTGACCGGATCGTCCTGCCCGGGGTCGGCAGTTTTGCGGCCTGTGCGGCGGGGCTTGGTGCGTTGCCGGGCATGATCGAGGCGATGGCCGAGCGGGTTCATGTCGGCGGGGCGCCGTTCCTTGGTA
Source organism: Novosphingobium sp. (assembly GCF_031417815.1). Taxonomy (GTDB): domain Bacteria; phylum Pseudomonadota; class Alphaproteobacteria; order Sphingomonadales; family Sphingomonadaceae; genus Novosphingobium. Next base: position 45,144 of record NZ_JANOWI010000017.1, read on the forward strand.
TCTGCGTTGGCATGCAGTTGCTGGCGACGCGCGGGCTGGAGCATGGCGAGACCGCCGGGCTCGGCTGGATCGCCGGCGAAGTGCGCAAGATCGAGCGCACCGACGCGCGCATCAAGGTGCCGCACATGGGCTGGAACGACGTTGAGACAACCGCCCACGCCGCGATGGTAGAGCCGGGCGAGGCCTATTTCCTCCATTCCTATCATTTCGCGCCGGACGATGGCCGGCACGTGGCGGCGATGACCGATCACGGCGGCGGGCTGGTCGCGGCGGTGACGCACGGCAACGTGGTGGGCGTCCAGTTTCACCCTGAAAAAAGCCAGGCCTACGGGCTGGCGCTGCTCGCCCGGTTTCTCGAGTGGAAACCATGATCGTCTTTCCCGCAATCGACCTCAAAGGCGGACAGGTGGTGCGCCTGGCCGAAGGCGATATGGACCGCGCCACGGTCTATGGCGATAATCCGGCGGCGCAGGCGGTGCTGTTTGCCGAGGCGGGATCGCAATTCCTGCACGTGGTCGATCTCGATGGCTCGTTCGCGGGCAAGGCCGAGAATCGCGGCGCGGTTGAAGCGATTCTCGAGGCGTTTGATGGCCACGTGCAATTGGGCGGCGGGATCCGCACGCGCGAGGCGGTCGAGGGGTGGTTCGATCTTGGCGTGTCCCGCGTGGTGATGGGCACCGCCGCGCTCAAAGACCCGCAGTTCGTCAAGGACATGGCGGCGGAATTCCCCGGCGGGATCGTGGTCGCGGTCGATGCGCGTGATGGCATGGTCGCCACCGAAGGCTGGGCCGAACTTTCCGACGTGCCAGTTGTCGACATGGCCCGCCGCTTCGAGGATGCCGGGGTGGCGAGCCTGCTGTTCACCGATATCGGCCGCGACGGGATGCTCAAGGGCTGCAACATCGACGCCACGCTCGATTTGGCGCGGCGAGTCGACTTGCCGGTGATCGCGAGCGGAGGGGTCAAAGGGCTCGATGATATCCACATCCTTTCCATTCACGCGCACGAAGGAATCGAAGGGGTGATCACCGGGCGGGCGCTGTTCGAAGGACGGCTAGATCTGGCGGCGGCGATTGCGATGGCGAACCGGGCGTGATTGCAGTTTTAAGCTTAGCGGCACTGGCGGGCCTGTTTGGATGGTTGGCATCAACTGACCTGCGCAGACAACAGGTGGGACTCGTATTCATAACGCTTCGCCGTAAGGATCGGCCGATACCGTTTTGGACGGTGGTCGCGGTTGAAATCGCATTGGCGTTATTGCTGACTTTTGTGGCCATTGTCGCATTTCAGCATCCCGCCAATTGCGACAATAGGGGCATTTGTACCGTCTATATCGAAGCGCCAACATCATGACCGTCCGCATCCGCGTCATCCCCTGTCTCGATGTCCGCGATGGCCGCGTGGTCAAGGGCGTGAACTTCGTCGACCTGAAGGACGCGGGCGATCCGGTCGAACAGGCGCGGGCCTATGATGCGGCTGGGGCGGACGAGCTGTGCTTCCTCGATATCAGCGCCAGCCACGAAGGGCGCGGGACGTTGCTCGATGTGGTGCGGCGCACCGCCGAAGTGTGCTTCATGCCGCTGACGGTGGGCGGCGGGGTCCGCTCGGTGGAGGATGCCCGCGCGCTGCTGCTGGCCGGCGCAGACAAAGTGGCGGTCAACTCTGCTGCGGTTTCGCGGCCCGAAGTGGTGGCCGATATCGCCCAGAAAATGGGCAGCCAGTGCGTGGTCGCCTCGGTCGATGCGCGCAAGGCGGCAAGCGGCGGCTGGGAAATTTTCACCCATGGCGGGCGGCAAGCCACCGGGATTGATGCTGTGGAGCACGCCATCCAGCTGGCGCAGTTCGGCGCGGGCGAGCTGCTGGTCACTTCGATGGACGGCGATGGCACGCAGCAAGGCTATGACCTCGAGCTGACCCGGGCAATCGCCGATGCCGTTTCGGTGCCGGTGGTGGCATCGGGCGGGGTCGGTACGCTCGCGCATCTGGTCGAAGGGGTGACCAAGGGCCACGCCAGCGCGGTGCTGGCCGCCTCGATTTTCCATTTCGGCACCCACACCATTGCCGAGGCGCATGCCGCGTTGCGCGCTGCCGGGCTGCCCGCGCGCGGATAAGTTGTAGTTTAACGCCAAGCTGGCCGCCAGTCCCGACTTGGGACGTACAGGGTTAATCGGCTTGCGGATCAGCAATTTGCGGCGCAATCGCCCGGCATGACCGGGGGCCAACTTCGCCTGATCGCAATCAGCAGCTGCGCGCTGTGCCTGGGCGCAGCGGCACCGGCTGCGGCTGGCGCGGGCATATCGATCCCCGAACCCACCGACCTCTCACTGATCGCCCTGGCTGTCGCCGGTCTGCTGATCGGCCGCCGCAATGGACGGCGTCCGCCCGAAGAGTAGGGTTGATTTCCGGCCTGCGCCGCCGCATTGCCGGGCGATGGACACGCTGTCGCGCCTTGCCGCAACCATCGCAGAACGTCGCGCCGCCGATCCCGAAACCAGCTGGGTCGCGAAATTGAACGCGCGCGGCGTGCCGGTGATCGCCCGCAAGCTGGGCGAGGAAGCGGTTGAAACGGTGGTCGCCGCGCTGGTCGGCAGCCGCGAGGAACTGGTCGGCGAGGCGGCGGACCTGCTGTTTCATCTGCTGGTCCTGCTCGATGCCAAGGATGTGCGCTTCGAGGTGGTCCTGGCCGAGCTTGAACGCCGCGATGGCACCAGCGGGATCGCCGAAAAAGCCGCAAGGGATCAGTGATGCCGATCGATGCCACCCTGCCCTATGATGATCAGAACATTTTCGCCAAGATCCTGCGTGGCGAGATCCCGAACAAGACCGTCTATGAAGATGAATGGGCGCTGGCCTTCCACGATATCAACCCGCAGGCCCCGCTCCATGTGCTGGTGATCCCCAAGGGCGGCTATGTCAGCTGGGACGACTTTTCGGCCCGCGCCGGGGCAGAGGAAATCGCCGGATTCGTGCGCGCGGTCGGCCACGTTGCGCGCGAAGCCGGGTTGACCGGGCCCGGCTACCGGCTGCTCACCAATGTCGGCCTGAACGGCCATCAGGAAGTGCCGCACCTCCACGTCCACCTGTTCGGCGGGCGCCCACTGGGACCAATGCTGGCGCGCTAAATCAGGGACACAATACGAATTAGCATCGACAATCGCCGGGCAGATTGGGCGGCCTGTGGCTAATTCGTATTGTGTCCCTGAATTAGCGTGTTGGCCTACAAACATGACCAACCGAATGAAAGATGCGCTCACCCGAAGCAGCGCCCTTGCCCTGCGACTCGCGCAGTTGCTAAGGGTCTGGCACAATGACGTCGTTCCCCCCGCTCCCTCAAGGCCTGATCGATGGCCAGGTCCACCGCTTTGCGGTGCGCGCCTATTTTGAGGATACCGACCTGTCGGGGGTGGTCTATCACGCCAATTACCTGCGCTGGTTCGAACGCGCGCGCTCGGATTTCGTGCGGCTGCTGGGGATCGATCAGCGCGCGGCGAACGAAAGCGGCGCGGGCGCATTTGCCGTCGCCGATCTGTCGATCCGCTATCGCGCACCGGCGCGGCTGGATGACGGCGTGCTGATCGAAACCATCGTCACCGATCTGCGCGCCGCATCGTGCCGGATGCAGCAAAAGGCTTATCACGAGGACGGCCGCCTGCTGTCCGATGCCACATTCCGCGTCGGTTTCGTCGCCCCCGATGGCCGCCCGCGCCGCATGCCCGATGGCTGGCGCGCGGCCTTCGCCAAAATTGCCCTTGAAGGAAACGCATGACCGTTCTTGCCATTCTTGCCGCCGTTGCTGAGGCCGCACCCGCCGCCGCCGATGCGCCCAGGCACCTCAATCCGCTCAAGCTGTTCATGGATGCCGACATCGTCGTCCAGCTGGTCATGGCCGGGCTGATCCTCGCTTCGGTGTGGGTCTGGACGATCATCGTTTCATTCAGCCTGCGTCACTCCGCGATGGCCAAGCGCTGCGACGCCTACGAACGCGATTTCTGGAAGGCGGAAAATATCGACGCATTCCAGACCGAACGCGGCAAGGGCGATGTGCCTTCGGCCAAAGTTGCGTCAGCGGGCCTGGCCGAATGGCGCCGCTCGGTCGGCACCAAGGGGTTCGACAAGGAGGGCGCGCGCCAGCGTCTGGCGGCCGCGATGGACAGCGCCACCGCGCTGGAAGCTGAAAAGCTCTCCGAACGGCTCAATTTCCTCGCCACGGTCGGTGCGGTCGCCCCGTTTGTCGGGCTGTTCGGCACCGTCTGGGGGATCATGAATTCGTTCTTCCAGATCGGCCAGCAGCAGAACTCCTCGCTCGCGGTGGTCGCGCCGGGGATTTCCGAAGCGCTGTTCGCCACCGCGATCGGGCTGTTTGCGGCAATCCCGGCGGTGATCGCCTACAACCGCTTTTCGCACCGGGTCGATCAACTCGAAGCGCGGCTGCAGCGCTTTGCCGACAAGCTCCACGCCAGCCTCAGCCGCGAACTGGAGGGGATGTAAATGGCGATGGGTGGGCCTTTGCGCCGCCGGTCGCGCCGCGGCCGCGCGCCGATGGCGGAGATCAACGTCACCCCGCTGGTCGATGTGATGCTGGTGCTGCTGATCATCTTCATGGTCACCGCGCCGCTGATGAGCGCCGGGGTTCCGGTCGATCTGCCCGATAGCAACGCCAAGCCGCTCGATCAGACGCCCGAGCAGGTAACGCTGTCGATCACGCCCGACGGCGCGGTGTTTATCGATTCAACGCTGGTCGAACCGGGCACTTTGGCTGCGCGGCTGGCGGCCCTGCCGCAAGGGAGCAATGGCAAGCCGCCGCTGGTCACGCTGCGGGCCGACAAGGGGCTGGAATACGGCACCGTGATGGCGGTGATGGGCGAGCTTAACCGCGCCGGGTTCAACGCGATCTCGCTGGTCACCAACAGTTCAGTTGCGGCCCCCTAGCGGTTAACCATGGCCGAAACCGCGCCCCGCATGCCGCTGAGCCAGAATGAAGCCGCCGCGCTGGGCGTGGCTGTGCTGGGGCACGTCGCGCTGGTGGCGGCGCTAGTCTGGCTGAAACCGGCTGATCTGCCGCCCCCGCCGCCCGAGCGGATGAGCGTGACGATCAGCGACGAGACCGGGCTGGTTTCGACTTCGCCCGATCCGCAGGCCGATCCGGTGCAGGATAGCGGCCCAGTGGTCGGTGATATGGCCCCGCCGCCGCTGCCTGAACCGGTTGAAGTAGCCCAGGCCCAGCCGCGACCTGTCCCCGCGCCGGCCGCGCGACCACTGGTCCAGCCCAAGGTGCAGCCGCAGACCAAGCCGGCGCAGCGCCCGCCGATCCAGCCGCCGCGCAATCAGAGCCCGCCGCGCCCCGGAACCAAGCCGGGCAACAGCCGTTTCGCCGATGCCTTTGGCGATGGCATTCCGCAGGGTAATCCCGCTGGCAAGGGCAAGACCCCGCCTGCGCAGGCACAAGGTGCAGCAGTAACGAGCGAAGTCAGGAGCGCCTTAGCTTCTTCAATCACTCGCCAGCTAAAGCCGCGGTGGCGCGGACGTGCACCTCAAGGCCTTGATGCAGACAAGCTTGTCACCTTTCTGACTTGGGATCTGAATCCCGATGGCACCATGGCGGGATCGCCTCGTGTGGTGAGGCAAGAAGGCATAACGCCTGCAAACCGAGCACAAGCGGCAAGGCATGCTGAAGAAGCTATAAAAGCTGTGAAGCTTGTCGGAAAGTTTGATCTGCCGCCGCAATATTATTCTGCATGGAAGCATATAGCCTCGTTCCGTTTTGACAGGAGTTTGGGTCAATGAGCCGTTTACTGATCGCGCTGGTCGCTCTTTTTGCGGCTCAACCTGCGCTATCTCAGCAGGCAGGGACCACCGGTGTTCCCCAACCCGAGGAAACTGGTCTAACGGGTTCGGTTTCCGATGATGCTGACTGGCAAAATCAGATAATTGCTGTCCCCGCTTTCGCGACCAATGCCGATGTGCCCACGCAAACCAGCGCCGGTTCAACCTCGGCCTTGGGTCTGGCGGTGTCGAACGTGATTTTCGGCGATCTCAAGAACAACGGGCTGTTCAAGCCGGTTGGCCCGGGCAGCCTGCCGCGCCCCGCGCTCAGCCAGGTGCAGGCCCCCGATTACGGCAGCTGGCAATCGCGCAGCGCCGATATGCTGCTGCAGGGCTATGTCCGCGCTGAACCGGGCGGCAACATCACGGTCGGGTGCTATCTCTACGATGTCGCATTGGGCCAGCGGGTCGCTGCGGCCGGGTGGACGTTGCCACCGTCAGACTGGCGCCGCGCTGCGCACAAATGTGCCGATATGGTCTATTCGCGGCTTTCGGGCGAAAACCCGTTCTTCGACAGCCGGATCGCCTATATCGCCGAAACCGGCCCCAAGAACCGCCGCATGAAGCAGCTGGCGATCATGGATTCGGACGGTGCCAATCACCGCTATCTCACCACCGGGCAATCGACCGCGCTGACCCCCAGGTTCTCGCCCGATTACAAGCAGATCCTCTACCTGAGCTATTTCAACGGGCAGCCGCGGATCTATATCTATGATCTGGCCACCTCCAGCCAGCGGCTGCTGCTGCAAGCGAAGAACCCGCTGTTCGCACCGCGCTGGTCGCCCGATGGCCGCTGGATCCTCTATTCGATGGCGATCGGCGGCAATACCGATATCTACAAGATGCCGTCTGCGGGCGGCGCGCCGGTCAAGCTGACCGACACCCCGGGGATCGATATCGGCGGCAGCTTTTCGCCCGACGGCAGCCAGATCGTGTTCGAAAGCGATCGTAGCGGCAGCCAGCAGGTCTATCTGATGAATGCCGATGGCACCGCGCAGAAGCGGATCAGCTTCTTTGGCGGGCGCAGTGCCACGCCCGAATGGAGCCCGCGCGGCGATCAGATCGCCTTTACCCATATTGCCGGCAATTTCCGCATCGCGGTGATGGATCCGGCGGGTGGCAATCTGCGTTACCTGACCGACAGCTGGCAGGACGAAGCGCCGACCTGGGCCCCAAATGGCCGCGTGATCCAGTTTTTCCGCACCGCGCGGGGCAGCGGCAAGACCGGCATCTGGCAGGTCGATCTGACTGGCAAGAATGAACGCAAGCTCGACACGCCGGTTGATGGCAGCGACCCGGCCTGGGGCCCGATCCGGCCCTGAACGGTTGACTCCGCCCGGCAATCCATGAAGCTTTGACACGACAAGGAGATAACCATGACCAAGACGGCAACCATTGCGATCCTCGCCGCCGCGCTCGCGGTTTCGGCCTGCGCCAAAAAGGCGCCCAAAGACCTGCCGGTCGGCCCCCAAGGCTCGGTCACCACCGATGACGGTACCGGCGGCACCTCTACCGGCGCGACTGTCCCGGGCAGTCAGGCCGATTTCGTCCAGCAGATGATGGGTCAGGACACGATCTATTTCGATACCGATCGCTTCAATATCGACAGCGCCGATCAGCAGGCACTGGCCGGACAGGCAGCATGGCTGCAGCGCTATCCGGCCAAGCGAATCACCATCGAAGGCCACTGCGACGAACGCGGCACCCGCGAATACAACCTCGCGCTGGGCGAACGGCGCGCCAATGCGGCGAAGAACTATCTGGTTAGCCTGGGGGTCGATCCGATGCGGATCACCACGGTCAGCTATGGCAAGGAACGCCCGATCGCGGTGGGTTCGGACGAGGAAAGCTGGGCCAGGAACCGCCGCGCGGTGACGGTTACGGTTGATTGATGGGATTTCTCCCCGCTAGCAGGGAGGGGGTCACAAAGTGGTGGAGGGAGCGATCGGCCAGGCGCACCCTTCGGGTGTCGCGCCCGGACGATAGTCCTCTCTGTCAGCCTGCGGCTGCTACCTCCCCATGCCGGGGAGGATTTTACCCGTCGATCAGCTGCTGCGCGCTCAGCAGCGGGGCCAGCTGGGACATGGCCGCAAAGCCGGTCATCAGCACGAAGGACAGCGCGGCGGATAGCTTGAGTTGCTTGCTCATGATCGTCACTTTCTGATTCAATCTTGATAACGAAATAGGCATGCGCAGCCTCTATTGCAACGCAGCATTGCAAAAGAAAACTTAAAACTACCCTAAAGTGCGGGTTTGGCTTGCGCCACAGACGGCCAAGCGACTAACGCTGGAAACGATGACCCGCGCACGCAGAACCGATAACTGGGGCTTTCCCCGCTGGGGCGGCTATGGTGGCAGCCGCGATGCTGTGCAGGTCCGGCTGTGCGACCGCAATGGCTGCACCGATGCCGGCATCTGCCCAGCGCCCAAAAGCCCCAACAACCCCGATCGCTGGATGTTCTGCCAGACCCACGCGGCTGAATACAATTCCCGCTGGGACTATTTCGAAGGGCTCAATGCCGAAGAAAAGGCCGCGCGCGAGGCTGAGGAAACCCGCGACAATTCGGGCTACCACGAAGCCGCGCACTATGGCTGGGCGGGATCGGGCGATGGCAGCCGCAACCGCGACGAATTACGCGCGCTCGATTTGCTGGATTTGACCCCCGACGCCGATTTCGACGCGATCAAAAAGAGTTACCGGGCCAAGGCCAAGCTGGTCCACCCCGATCTGCGTCCGGGCGACGCGGATGCCGCCAAGGCCTTCCAGGCGCTGCAACTGGCCTACGAAGTGCTGCGCGCCGCCGAAGAACGGCGCGAGTGGAAGGGTTAGGCCCAATATGCCGTTATTCGTGGTTCGCTTCCATCACCCTGACGCGGAAGGCTGGCAGCAGCAATTGATGCCGCACATCGCATTCCTTCAGGACCTGCTCAAGCAAGGCGTGCTCAAGGCGTCGGGCCCGTTGCCGGGCGGCCGCGACAAGGCCGCACTGCTGCTGATCGAAGCGCCGGACCGGGCCGCGCTCGACGCCATCATCGCGCGTGATCCGTTTGCCGTGCACGGCCTGATCGCGGATATGGTGGTCGAAGAATGGGACCCGATTTTCGGGGTGTTCAACGCGCTGTCATCGATGCCGGGGCAGATGCAGGGCTAACCCCGCTTCTTCAGCTTCTTGATCGTCGCCGAAAAGGTCAGCACCGGACGGCCGTCGTCATCGACGATGCCGCGCACAAACACGATCGAGAAGCCCTGCCGGACAATCTCGCCGCGCCCGGTCAGCAACCGCCCGGTTTCGGCTGCACCAATGAATTCGCTGTTCATGGTCAGCGTCACTCCGTGCAGATCAGTATCGGCACCCAGCGCGGTCATGAACAACACATAGTCGGCAAAGGTCATCAAGGCCCCGCCGTGGACATTGCCGCCGCCATTGCGGTTCTTGGCATCGGGAATGAACCCGCACAGCGTGTCGCCGCCGTCCAGCTTGCAATAGAACGGCCCGGAATGCTCCTCGAAATCGTCGACCGGTTCCCAGTGCTGCCATCCGGCCCATGGACCTTCGGTCAGGGTGACGAGGCGTGAATTGCCGGGAGTGTCGGCGTCAGAGGCCAGCTTGTCATGCGGTTCGTGGGTCATGGGCGTGGCAAAGCAGAATGGAGCGGGTGGGGCAAGAGTCGCTCAAAGAAGAAGAGAATTGGTTCACGCAAAGGCGCAAAGGCGCGAAGAGGCCGCACTTTCTGCCACGGGCAGTTTGCCAAACGCCGTTCAGTGGATTGCGGGCGGTCCAAATTGGCGAGCGGCTTCGCCGTTTGAACAAGCTCTTCGTGCCTTTGCGCCTTTGCGCGAATCCCCCAACGCGTGCCCCAATCGCGACAATCCCGCGATCAGACCGCTGCCAGCGCCTGTTCGAAATCTGCAATCAGATCGTCAGCGTCCTCGATCCCGATCGAAACCCGCACTAGGTTGTCGGTGATGCCAAGCTGCGCCTTGCGCGCATCGGGCACCGACAGGTGAGTCATCGCCGCGGGCAGGCTGGCGAGGGTTTCGGTACCGCCCAGGCTGACCGCCAGTTTGGCGATCTTGAGGTTATCGAGCAAGCGGAACGCCTCGGCCTCGCCACCTTTGACATAGAGCGAGAAGGTGCTGCCTGCACCGGTGCAGTGGCGATCGAAGATATCCTGCTGGCGCGGATCATCGATCATGCCCAGATAGCCAAGCTTCTCGACCTTGGGATGCGCGGCCAGCCACTTGCAGACCTTGGCGGCGTTCTCACCCGCGCGGGTCATCCGAAGTTCGACCGTTTCAAGGCTGCGCATCAGCATCCACGCGGTATTGGGATCGGCGATCCCGCCCATGGTGTTGCGCAGCATCCGCACCGGGGTCATCCACTTGCTCGCCCCGGCAATCGAACCGGCGACAAGGTCCGAATGTCCGCCGATATATTTGGTCAGCGAATAGACCACAATGTCGGCGCCCTGATCGATCGGGCGGCACCACAGCGGCCCGAGGAACGTATTGTCGATCGCGATCGGGCAATTGGGCCCAAACGCCGCATCACGGGCATCGCGCACCGCTTCGACATCGACCAGTGCATTGGTCGGGTTGGCCGGGCTTTCGAGATAGACCATCGCCACCTTGCCGCCCTGGCTGGCCGCCTGCGTCTTGGCCTTGGCCATCACCACATCAAGCTCATCACGCGTCGCCCCGGCGGGGAAATCGACATAGGTCACCCCGAACCGGCTCAGCGTCTTGGCGATGAAGCCTTCGCTGGCGGCATAGAGCGGGCCGGAATGAACGATCACATCGCCGGCCGAGGCGAAGGCCATGAACAATACGCAGATCGCGGTCATCCCGCTCGAGAAGCACAGCGCCTCTTCCGCCCCGTCCCACAGCGCCAACCGCCCTTCGAGGATCTGCTGGTTGGGCCCGTTGAAGCGCGAATAGACCAGCCCCTCGGTGCCGCCGGGCACCTTGCCGGTGATCCCTTCGAAGAACCGCTTGCCTTCCGCCGCGCTGGGAAAAGCAAACGTGCTGGTCAGGAAAATCGGGGCCTTGAGGCTGCCTTCGGACAGCACCGGATCATAGCCATGGCCCATCATCATCGTGGCGGGCGAAAGCGGCCGGTTGCCGATCATGGTAACGGCAGCCTTGGGCTTGCGGGCCGGGGTCGGCCCGGATTCGGAATTGTCAGACATGGTTACACCTGTAACCGGTTTGAACGGGCTTGGCTAGACGGTTGACGGGCGATGGACTGGGGGCCAACTTGCCAGTCATGATTGCTATTCGGTTCCCAATCGCCCTGGTGGTCCTTTGCCTTGCTGCGTGCGGCGACCGACCTAGCGAAGCGGTCAGCGCCAATCCGGCCAATCCAGCCAGTGATGCAGCAGCACAAGCGCCGGGACCGCCCGAAAAACCCTTGCCGGGGATCGACCTGGCGTTGGCGGCGATACCGCCGGTTTCGGGGGGACATACGGGCTGCAAAGACATCTGGGGCTATCTCACCGATCCCGATCCGGCGGGCCGGATCGTGCGCGATGCCCCATTGCAGAACGGACGCGAACTGGGCCGGATATTGCCACCCGAAAAGGAGTCCGATTATGGCTTGGCGGCGACCTTCCAGATCCTTGGCAGCAAGGACGGCTGGCTGGAAATCGCCGACGCAGGTTATGATCCTCAACTCTACGGCAAGGCCCCGCCGCCGATGTATTCGGGGCACGGCTGGATCGCGGGCGGCGGCATCCATGTCACCCTACAAAGCAGCCTGGGTTTCGCCATGCCGTCCCATAAATCGCCGGTGTTGGTCGATCTGACCTCCGATGGCCATTTCGACGCAACCCCGATGCTCCGCGTTGTCGCCTGCGAGGGGCGCTGGGTGCTGGCCGATTGGCGCACCGGGCCGGACAAGGATTTGCCTACGCGGCCACAACCGAAGTACCGCCAGGAGGCTGTTGTCTCAAAGCGCCCGCTGGTGCTGCGCGCCTGGGTCACCGGGGTCTGCAACATTCAGGAAACCACCTGTGATGGGGTCAACGGCAACCGGTCGGAGACCAGCCGGCTTGGCGGCGAGTATTAACCCACAAGCGCCGCGACCGTCCAGACCACCCCGACCATCAGCGGCACCCCCGCAAGATCGAGCAGCAGCCCGGCCTTCAACACGCGCGGCATGGCGATATGCCCGGTTGACCAGGCCAGCGCATTGGGCCCGGTTCCGGCGGGCAGCATGAAGCCCCAGCTGGCGGCCAGTGCAGCGGGCAGCGCCAGCAGGATCGGATCGGCCCCCAGCGCGATCACCAGCGCGCCGACCACCGGCATGATTCCGCTGGCGGCGGCAATGTTGCTGGCAAATTCGGTGACCACCACCACAAAGGCGACCAGGACCAGCGCGACAATCGGCAGCGGCACCGCGCGCAGCGGCAGCAGCATCTGGCCAAGCCAGCCGGCAAGGCCGCTTTCGGTCATTCCCATGGCCAGCGACAAGCCGCCGCCGAACATCAGGATCACCGCCCACGGCGCGCGATTGGCCTCGTCCCAGTTGAGCAGCGGGCGGCCGGTCCCATCGGGCAGGAAAAACAGCGTCAACCCGGCGATCGCGGCGATGGTGCCATCATCAAGTCCGCCCGCCGGGAACAGCGGCTTCAAGAGCGGCATGGAAACCCACGCCAGCACGGTCAGCACGAACACCGGGGCCAGCCGCTTTTCGGGCGTGGTCCAGGCCGGTGGCAGGTGGATCGCCGCATGGGCTGCGGCGGGATCGAAATTGCTGTGCTGGATGCCTTGCACCCGGGCGATGATCAGCGCCGCCAAGGGCACCGACAGCACCACCACCGGGATCCCGTACATCGACCATTGGAGGAACGAAATCTCGACCCCAAGGCTCTTGTTTAGCAGCGCCACGGCAATGGCATTGGTCGGCGTGCCGACGATCGTGCCATAGCCGCCCAGCGTCGCGGCAAAGGCAATGCCCATCGGCAAGGCTCCGGCCATGCCTTTGGTGTCACCTTTGGCGATATTGCCCGAGGCCAGCATGGCCAATGCCATCGGCATCATGATCAGCGCGGTCGAAGTGTTGGAAATGAACATGCTGATCAGCGCGGTGGCCATCATCACTGCCAGCAGCAGCCGGGCCGGCGAATTCCCGGCGCGGGCCAGGATCGCCAGCGCGAGCCGCCGGTGCAGCCCGGTCCGCTCGATCGCCAGCGCCAGGAAGGCACCGCCAAGGAACAGGAACATGGTCGGCGAATAATAGGCCGAGGCGGTCTTGCCGGCATCGCTGACGCCGATCAGCGGCAGCACGACGAACGGCAGCAGCGCGGTGGCCGAAAGCGGCATCGCCTCGCTCATCCACCAGGCCGCCATCCACCAGACCAGACCGGCAGTAGGCCAGGCCAGCGCGGGCATTCCTGCCGGCGCCGCGCTCAGCAGCGTGAACAGGAAGCCGAGCGGCCCGATCCAGAAGGCGATTCGCTGTACTGACATGGCCGCCCCTCCCCGCGGGCAGGAGCTTGCGTGCCTACTTCGGCGAAATCACCATCAGCATCTGACGGCCTTCCATGCGGGGATAAGCCTCGATCTTGGCGACTTCGGCGGTATCGTCCTGGACCCGCTTGAGCAGGTTCATGCCCAGCTGCTGGTGCGACAGTTCGCGGCCACGGAAGCGCAAGGTGACTTTCACCTTGTCGCCCTCGCCGATGAATTTGTGGATCGCGCGCATCTTCACATCGTAATCGTGATCGTCGATGTTGGGACGCATCTTGATCTCCTTGATCTCCTGCGTCTTCTGGGTTTTGCGCGCCAGGTTGGCTTTCTTCTGCGCCTCATACCGGAACTTGCCGACATCGAGGAACTTGCACACCGGCGGATCGGCGTTGGGCGAGACTTCGACCAGATCGAGGCCAACTCCGGCCGCCTGCTCGATCGCTTCCTTGGTGTACATGACACCCAGATTTTCGCCTTCTTCGTCGATCACGCGGACCTTGTCGCTGGTGATCATCGTGTTGAAGCGCGGTCCGCTTTTCACGGGGGGCGCCAACATGCGCCGGGGTGGGGGTGCTATAAGAGACTCTCCATTGGTGGTTTCACTGCGCGCGTCCTTAGAGCGAAACGGCGTGCGGGGGAAGTATTTACGCGGCAGCCCGCCACAGCGGATATTGCACCAGTTTACCTTGCACGCCCAGCAGGGCATCTATGGCCCGCGCGGGCTGCATTGCGGCGATGATCGCCGGGTCGGCAGCGTCCATGCCGCCGGTCAGCGCGCCGAACGCCGGAAGGATCAGCTTGCGCTCGCTCGCCACGGTGCAAGGGCGGCGGATCGCGCGGCCGCGGGTGACCAGTTTGAACTGCGGATGGTAATGCCCGGACAGTTCGGGCCGCCGTTCGCCTGCCAAAGCTTCGTGGCGCAGGATCAGCCCGGCCACTTCAAGTTCGTCGAGCGCGGTGCCGCCCGGCACTTGCCCACGGTCATGGTTGCCCGCCACCCAGACCCAGTCGGTCGCGCAGGTCAGCGCGTCAAGCATGCCTGCGGCGTGCGGTTCGAGCCGGGCCGCCCCGTCAGCATCGTGGAAATTGTCGCCCAGGCAAAACACCCGCCGCGCACCGGTTACGCGGATTGCCGCCGCCACTCGCGCCAGCGTCTCGCGGCTGTCATAGGGCGGCAGCAGCTGGCCGAAGCGGGCATAGAAGCTGGCCTTTTCAAGGTGCAGATCAGCCACCAGCAGCGCGCTTTCGCGCGGCCAATAGAGCGCATTGCCGGGCAGCAGCGCCATCTCCTCACCTGCGAACGAAAAGGGAACCATGGCTTTTCCTTGCCGGATCGCCCGTGGCTTGGCAAGGGCGGGCAACTAGCCCCCTCTTCGTTAGAGGAGGGGGGAAAGAGGACCGATGACCGACTGGACCCCCTGTACCCTGCGCGCCAAACAGTGGTTCGAATCGCTGCGCGACCGGATTTGCGCCGAGTTCGAGAAGATCGAAGCCGAAGCCGGCAGCGCCGCGCGGTTCGATTACCTGACCTGGCACCGCGAGGAGGCGGGCAACCCCAATCCCGGCGGCGGCACGCGCGGGCTGATGAAGGGGCAGGTGTTCGAAAAGGTCGGGGTCAATGTCTCGACCGTCCACGGCACGTTCGCGCCGCAGTTCGCCGCCAGCGTCAACGGCGCGTCGGAAGACAGCCCCGGCTTCACCGCCACCGGGATCAGCCTGGTCGCCCACATGGCCAATCCGCACGTCCCCGCAGTGCATATGAACACCCGCTTCCTGACCACTACCAAGGCCTGGTTCGGCGGCGGCGGTGATCTCAACCCTCCGCTCCCCTACGAAGAAGATACGGGGGACTTCCACGCCGCCTTCAAAGCCGCCTGCGATGGCCACGATGCGGCCTATTATCCGAAGTTCAAGGCTTGGGCGGACGACTATTTCTTCATCCCCCACCGCGGCGTGCACCGGGGCGTCGGCGGGATATTTTACGATCACCTTGAATGCGATAGCGACGCGGCATTCGAAGCCAATTTCGCCTTCACCCGCGATGTCGGCGAGGCTTTTCTGGACGTGTTCCCCAAACTGGTCCGCCGCCGGATGGGGCTGGCATTCAACGATGCCGAAAAGCAGCAGCAACTCGAATGGCGCGGCCGTTACGCCGAATTCAACCTGGTCTACGACCGGGGAACGCTGTTCGGCCTAAAGACCGGCGGCAACATCGATGCGATCCTGATGAGCTTGCCGCCTGAAGCAGTGTGGAGTTGAGGGCGGCCTTGGCTATTGCCCTTTTGGAGGTTTCGATCCGCAATGCTTGAACAGGATTTTTGCGCATATCCGGCTTTGTTGTTCAGTAGGCGAGTCCTAACCACACCTTCTCGTTTGGCTTCAAATCCTGCCGCAAGCACCTCAGCTTCTGTCATCGAAAGCTGGGCCATTAGGTGCAACAATGACTTTTGGCAGGTCTCGGGCTTCGTGTTCAGTTCGTTAAGGAGGTAGCTCTTGAGCGCAATACGGCAATGCCGACGGTCGCTTCGGAACTTCAAGTACGCCCAAGCTGCCAATGCAGAAGTCGCAATCGCCGCAAGATTCGCAGATATTTCAAGACATTGACTAAAGCTCATGGCGGTGGCCCCCTAGCAGAGAATTCGAGAGGGCAGGTTACCCCACGGCGTGCGATGGTATCGCTTCCAGCACCTTCCCCAGCGCTTGCTCCGCATGCCACAGGTCGTACGCCTGCTGCATCCTGAGCCACAGGCCCGGACCATTGCCACACCATTTGCCCAGCCGAACGGCCATTTCCGGGGTAACCGGCGAGGTTCCAGCGATAATCTTGTAGAGCGTCTGGCGCGACACGCCGAGCTGGCGCGCCGCTTCGGTGACCGGCAGGTGGAGTGCGGGCAGCACATCTTCCTTGAGCAGTTCGCCGGGATGGGTTGGGCACCGTGTTTCCCGTACTGGCATTTGCATGTTCATATCGCTGGCTTCCTTCGCCTAATGATATTGTTCCAGGTCAACGTCTACGGCGTCGCCCGCAGTGAAGCCAAACGTGATCCGCCACGGCCCGTTGACCGCAACGGCAAACCGCTTGGGCTTGCCGTGCAATCCATGAAAAAGCAGACCGGGCAGGTTCATGTCGTCCGCCTGATCCGCTTGATTGAGTGCATCGAGCAGGCGCAAGCATTTCTTATGTTGATCGCTGCGCACCTTTGCGCTCGTGCCGGTCAGGAACAAATCCCGCAGGCCCTTGTGCCGCCATGACGCAATCATCCGCCTGTGTCACGTGATACGTGTCAAATGTCAATCAATGATTGTCAAGTTCCCTTTCCCCCTTGCCCTTTGCCCCCTTATCCCGCCACATAGCCTGCCATGCTGCGCCAGTACGAACTTGTTGAACGCGTTTTAGCCTATGATCCGGATGCGGATGAGGCGATGCTCAACCGTGCCTATGTCTATACCGTGCAGAAACACGGCACCCAGAAACGCGCCAGTGGCGATCCCTATTTCAGCCATCCGGTCGAGGTTGCGGGGCTGATGACCGAGCTCAAGCTCGATCAGGAAACCATCATCACCGCGCTGCTCCACGATACGGTGGAGGATACCCTGGCGACGATCGAAGAGGTCGAGAAGCTGTTCGGGCCCGAGGTGGCGCGGCTGGTCGATGGCGTCACCAAGCTGTCCAAGATCGAAGCTATGGGGGAGAGCGAGCGCGCTGCCGAAAACCTGCGCAAGTTCTTCCTGGCGATGAGCGAGGATATCCGCGTGCTGCTGGTCAAGCTGGCCGACCGGCTGCACAACATGCGCACGCTGCACTTCATCAAGAGCGAAGAGAAACGCCGCCGGATCGCCCGCGAAACGATGGATATCTACGCTCCGCTGGCCGAGCGCGTGGGGATGTACGAATACATGCGCGAGATGCAGCTGCTCGCCTTTGAGCAGCTTGAGCCCGAAGCGTACGGGATCATCACCGGACGGCTGGCGACGATCCGCTCATCCGAGGGCGGGCAGGTCGATGCGATTGCCCTGGCGATCAAGCAGGCGCTGGCCGAAGCGGGGCTGAAGGTCGAGGTTTCGGGGCGTGAGAAGCATCCTTTTTCGATCTGGAAGAAGATGGCCGAACGTCATGTTTCGTTCGAACAGATCACCGATATCATGGCGTTCCGGGTGGTGACCGAAAGCATGGCCGATTGCTACCGCGCGCTGGGCGTGCTGCATTCGACCTGGCACGTGATTCCGGGCCGCTTCAAGGACTACATCTCGACCTCCAAATCGAACGGCTATCGCAGCCTCCACACCGCGCTGATCTATGAAAATTCGATGCGGATGGAAGTGCAGATCCGCGATCAGGAGATGCACCGGCTCAACGAATATGGCCTGGCGGCGCATTGGGCCTACAAGCAGGGCGGGGTGCGGCCCGATGGCCAGGTGGGGTGGCTGCGCGATCTGATCGAAATCGTCGATGCCAGCCACGATGCCGACGAATTGCTCGAAAACACCAAGATGGCGATCTATCAGGACCGCATCTTTGCTTTCACCCCCAAGGGCCAGCTGTTGCAATTGCCCAAGGGATCGACCCCGGTCGATTTTGCCTATGCGGTCCATTCCGATCTCGGCAGCTTTGCGGTGGGGGCCAAGATCAACGGGCGGCACATGCCGCTGCGCACGGTGCTGAACAACGGCGACGTGGTCGAGATCATCAAGAGCCGCAATGCCAGCCCGCAATTGTCGTGGCTGGGTTTTGTCGTGACCGGCAAGGCGCGCGCCGCGATCCGCCGCGCGGTGCGCGCCAAGGAACGCGCCGAAGTGGCCATGATCGGGCGCAAGCTGTTCGATCAGATCGTTGACCGGCTACCCTCGAAGATCGGCAAGAAGGCGGTCAAGGATGCAGCCAAGCGGCTCGAACTGGCCAGCGAGGAAGACCTGATGGTGGCGATCGGCACCGCCAAGCTGGAAGACCGCGTCGTCATGGAAGCCCTGGTCCCGGGCAGCACCAAAGATCTGCCCGAACCCGAACACTGGACCAAGCAGAACCGCGCGATCTCGATCAAGGGGCTGACCGCGGGGATGGCTTTCCACCTTGGCCAGTGCTGCCACCCGGTGCCCGGTGACCGCATCGTCGGGATCCGCGAGCCCGACAAGGGCGTGGTGGTCCACACCATCGATTGCCTCGATCTGGCCAGCGGGGTCGATGCCGATTGGCTGGACCTGTCGTGGGGCGAACGCACCACCGGCGCGCTCGGCCGGGTGCGGATCGTGCTCTATAACCGGCCCGGCACGCTGGCCGAAGCGGCGGGGATATTCGCCGGCAACCGCGCCAATATCGCCAGCCTTGAAAACCTGGGCCGCGACGAGCTGTTCTCGACCTACGAGATCGACCTTGAGGTTTCGGACCTGGCCCACCTCACCCGGATCGTCAGCGCTTTGCGGGCTAGCGATGCGGTGGCCGAGGCTGAACGGATCTGATGTTGCGGATTACGGGCATCGAGCATGTCCAGCTGGCCATGCCGCCGGGCGGGGAAGATGCGGCGCGGGGCTTCTACGCAGACCTGCTAGGCATAGCCGAAGTGCCAAAGCCGCCGGTGCTGGCCGCGCGCGGCGGGTGCTGGTTCGAAAGCGAGAGCGTGAAGCTGCACCTGGGGGTGGAGGCCGATTTTCGGCCGGCCAAGAAGGCGCACCCGGCATTGCTGGTCGACGATCTGGCGGGCATGCTTGAGGCGCTTGAAGCAGCTGGGGTGGCGGTGGCGCCAGACGATCCAGTCGATGGCCGCGCGCGCTGCTATGTCAGCGATCCGTTCGGCAACCGGATCGAACTGATGCAAGCCTGAAGATCCTCTCCATTTTTGGCGAATGCCAAAAACGGGGAGGACCTAGTCGGGCTCAAACCTCCAGCACCACCGCAACCACATCGCCTTCGCTCACCCCCTCGGCCTTGCGTACGCTGGCTTTGACCGGGAGCAGCCAGCCCAGCTCGTTGGAGGGAAATACTGAGGTTTTGAACACGCTGTCGCCGATCCGCGCGGCAACCTTGATCGAGCCGAATCCGTGCGACATGCCTTCCATCCGCCGCATCAGCGCGGTGGCCGAAAGCGCCTCGCCCGCCGCGCCGTCAATGGTGATGAAGTGCCAGGCTGCCGGGGCCGCAGGCGTGGTCCAGCGCCATAAGGGGCCGGTGTGGTTGAGGCGTTCGGTCATCTGGTTTCACGCGAAGGAGATGAAGGAGCCTTGCAGATTGACCTTCCCGCGCAAGCGGGCACCATCGAAAACAAGCCATTGGTGTTTCCGCATCGCGGAAAATCGGCGATGAAAGCAGAAGGACTTCTTCTCCGCGTCTCCGCGCCTCCGCGTGAAACCAAACTCACTTCACCCGCCGCACCGGCACCGGGATATTGCAGACATCCGCGCCGCCAGCAGGCCGGATGAAGAAATCATCGCGGCGGTTGGCGCGGGCGTCGGCGTAGGCGGCGAAGCTCTGGCTTTCGGTGGAGAGGTATTCGTAGGCCGGGAAGGGCTTGTCGGTCGGCATTTCGCTCGCCAGCCGGATCGAGACGATCCCGGTCCGCTCGTCGCCTTGCGCCAGATCATAGAACCCCAGCGCGCCATGCCCGCGCGGCAGGCTGGAGAGGAACTCGATCCCCTCGATCACTCGGCCAACCAGCGCGATATTGCGATCGAGATGACGCGGGGCGTGGCCAATAACGGTGTAAAGCTCGGCCCCGGTCCCGGTGTTGGGGGAAAGGTCGCGACCGACGCCGACCATGCCGTAGCAATGGACGGGCCAGACCTTTTGATCCGCAATCGCGCCTGCCACTGGCCAACCCAAAATAAAATCTGTCGCTATCGAATAAGGATCGCCAACCGATGGACCGTCGGTTTGCTCTTCCATCTGTCGTTGTGCCTCGATTACTGCCAACTCTGCCGCGTGACCGCCAGCCATCCGCGCGAGGGCAAGAGTGACCTCGATATTTGATGCCCCTGTAACATACGCACTCTCCGGCACCGCCACCAACCCCGCAGGCAGCGCCTTCGCTTTCGCCTTGTCATCGGCATTTGGATCGCCCCACTGCACCACATAATTGTCCTGCACACGGTTGATCGCGGTGCCGTCCCACCAGTGCGCGGCGGCGAGCTTGCGGATGTTGCCGATCCAGCCCTGGCTGAACGGCGGCGGCATCAGCTGGATCACCACGCGGCGGGGCTTGCCCTTGGCATCGGGGGTAAGGTCCATCACCAGCAGGTCCGACGCAGCGATTCCCGTCCAATCAGCCTTGGGCGCTTTGGCAACGATCTCGCTGGGGGCGAGCGGCGAGGGCGAAGTACGCCCCGCAGCCTGGTTGGCGGAAGCCTGAGCGATTAGCGCGGAGGCACTGGCGGCGAGCAGGGCGGTGAGGACGATGGAGGTCTTGCGCATGTCTGCCACTGTGCCGCCAATCTTTACCTTTTGGCAAGGTCCCCGCGCGACAATGCCAGCCATGGCCAAAGCCCTTGCCTTTGTTACCGCGCGTCCGCTTCCGCAGCTCGAAGAGCTGCTGCGCCCGGTTCTGGTGATCGGCTGCGCGCTGGCGCTGATCCTCGCCGGTTCGCCGTTCCCGTCAGTTCTGTAGCAGTTTCAGCAAAGCCGCAGCAGCCGCCAGGCCCAGCACGAGGCCGGTAAAGCTACGCCACGTCCGGTCGCTGATCTTGCCGAAAGCACGGGTGCCAAGCCAGTTGCCCAGCAGCACGCCGGGAAACAGCAGGGCGGCAAACAGCGGCTCGCGCACCGTTGCCACGCCCAGCGCGGTGGCCGAAACCACCCCGGCAACCGATGTGGCCAGAAAAATCGTCATCATCGAAGCGCGGGCAAGATCTGGCGCGATCTCGCGGCGCAGGTAATAGGGCACCACCGGCGGCCCCGGCATTCCGGCAAACCCGGTCAGCACGCCCGAAAGCAGCCCGGTAAACCCGGTCTCGCCCATGCCCGGCGCATAATGCGCAGGCTTTTTGGGCAGCAATACCAGCAGGAACGATCCGAACGCGATCAGCGCGATCAGCAGCCGCGCCAACGAAGGATCGGCAATCGCCAGCAGCCACACCCCCAGCGGCGTGGCCAGAACCGCCATCCCCGCGATCTGGAATGCCGATTTCTCGCTGGCGTGCAGAATCTTCTTGAGGCCGACCAGCCCGATCAGCAGCCCCAGCCAGTTGGCCACCACCACCGCCTCGCGCGGGGGGATCGCCAGACCCAGCACCGGCACCAGCAGGATCGCCATGCCGAACCCCGCCAGCCCGCGCACGAAGGCCGCGCCCAGCGCCGCGGCGATGGCGACAGCGATCTGGAGCGTGGTCAGGCCGAGCATTAAAATCCTCCCCGGCACGGGGAGGGGGAGCATCCTGAACTCGTTTCAGGATGGTGGAGGGGATTAGCGTCACGGCGCAGCCAACGAAGGGGTGCGCCCCGCGGCGAGTCCCCTCCACCACCCTGCGGGCGGTCCCCCTCCCCGTGCCGGGGAGGAATCAACGCAGATCCGGCGGGGTTGCTTCAGCCTTGAGCAAGGCAATCGCCTCGGCCAGCGGCATGACCTTCTGGTGCTCGGCACCCAGCGTGCGCAACGCGACGGTGCCCTCTTCGGCCTCGCGCTTGCCCACCACCAGCAAGTGCGGGACCTTCTTGAGGCTGTGATCGCGGACCTTGTAGTTGATCTTCTCGTTGCGGGTATCGCTTTCGGCACGAATTCCTGCAGCCTCCAGCGCGGTCATAACTTCGCCGGCATAGCCATCCGCATCCGAAACGATCGTTGCCACCACCGCCTGCACCGGGGCGAGCCAGACCGGCAGCTTGCCGGCATAGTGCTCGATCAGGATGCCGATAAAGCGTTCGTAAGACCCAAAGATCGCGCGGTGGAGCATCACCGGGCGGTGGCGTTCGCCGTCTTCGCCGATGTAGCTGGCATCGAGCCGTTCGGGCAGCACCCGGTCGGACTGGATCGTGCCGACCTGCCAGGTCCGGCCGATCGCATCGGTCAGATGCCATTCCAGCTTGGGCGCATAGAACGCGCCTTCGCCGGGCAGCTCTTCCCAGCCGTACTCTTCGGTGGCAAGCCCTGCATCGATTACCGCCTGGCGCAGCTCGCTTTCGGCCTTGTCCCAATCTTCGTCCGAACCGAACCGCTGTTCGGGCCGCAGCGCCAGCTTGACCGCATAGGTGAAGCCGAAATCGCGATAGACCCGGTCGGCCAGCGCGCAGAAATTGCGCACCTCTTCGACGATCTGGTCCTCGCGGCAGAAGATGTGGCCATCATCCTGGGTGAACTGGCGGACCCGCATCAATCCGTGCAGCGCGCCGTGCGGTTCGTTGCGGTGGCAGCAGCCGTTCTCAACCAGCCGCAGCGGCAGATCGCGATAGCTTTTGATCCCCTGGCGGAAGATCAGCACGTGCGCCGGGCAATTCATCGGTTTCAGCGCCATCCACTCGGCAGCGCCGCTGATCACCGGGCCTTCATCCTCGGTATTGGGCACTTCATCGGGGATCACGAACATGTTGGCGCGGTATTTGCCCCAGTGGCCCGATTGCTCCCACTGGCGCGCGTCCATCACCTGCGGGGTCTTGACCTCCTTGCAGCCTGCACCCTGCACCGCGCGGCGGATATAGTCCTCAAGCATGCGGTAAATGACATAGCCTTGCGGGTGCCAGAATACGCTGCCGTGGGCCTCGCTCTGGAGGTGGAACAGGTCCATCTCCTGCCCCAGTTTGCGGTGATCGCGTTTGGCCGCTTCTTCCAGCCGCGTCAGGTGCGCATCAAGCTGCTTCTTGTTCAGCCAACCGGTGCCGTAAATCCGCGTCAGCTGCGCGTTTTTCTGATCGCCGCGCCAATAAGCACCCGCCACCCGCATCAGCTTGAAAGCCGCCGGATCGAGTTTACCGGTCGAAGGCAGGTGCGGGCCGCGGCACATGTCGAGCCAGTCATCGCCCGACCAATAGACGCTCAGTTCCTCGCCCTCGGGAAGTTCCTGCGCCCATTCGGCCTTGAAGCTCTCGCCGTCCTTGGCCCACTTGTCGATCAAGGCTTGGCGCGTCCAGACCTCGCGGCGCAGCGGCTTGTCCGCCTTGATGATCTCGCGCATTTTCGCTTCGATCGCGGGCAGATCGTCCATCGAAAACGGCTCGCGCCCGGCAGGGGCCATCACGTCGTAATAGAACCCGTCGTCGGTCGAAGGGCCAAAGGTAATCTGCGTCCCCGGCCACAGCGCCTGCACCGCTTCGGCCAGCACGTGGGCGAAATCGTGCCGCGCCAGCTCCAGCGCATCGGCCTCGTCACGGGCCGTGACCAGCGCCAGGCTGGAATCGCCCGTAAAGGGCCGGGTCAGATCGACCAGCTCGCCGTCCACCCGCGCGGCCAGCGCCGCTTTGGCAAGGCCGGGGCCAATCGCCGCGGCCACATCTGCAGGGGTGGACCCGGCGGGCATTTCGCGCACCGAACCATCGGGCAGGCTGATCTTGAACTGGTCTGACATGCTCACTCTCATCTCGTTCGACCGGCGCTTTGGCACAAGCGTGCGCACACCGGAAGGGGCGGCGTTGGTTGCGGATCAGGTTCGAGAGGAAACGCCAGCCGCCCGAACCCGGACGGCGGTGTGCTTTCGCCTAGGCGACAGCCACCCGCCCCCGGAAAGCCGGGGTGGTGGTAGTGGTCTGCAAGGCGCGGTGCTGCGTCATCGCTGAGGTGGATAGCAGGGAGGGGTAAAGGAGGCAACATTCCTCCCCGTTTCGGGGAGGAACTAAACCGAATACCTCCGCGCGCCCGCCAGCACCGTCATCCGCTTTACCCCTGCGAGCGCGGTGCCCGGTTGCCGCACGCTCGCCAAAAACCGCCATTCGCTGGTGGCGGCGGCCGGGGTCAGTTCGACGGCCATGTAGCCGCGCTGGGACGTGTCGCACCATTTGAGCTGCGGGTTGGCCGCGACCATGTCGCGCGCCAGATCGTCCGGTTTCAGCCACGGCAGGGTGCCCTCGGCCCCGGGCGAGGTGACGCCTTGACCGGCCATCTCGACACCGACACGGCTGCCGCCGCGGTTCAGATCGAAGGCCCAGGCGTTGTGGCTGTCGCCAGAGAGCACCACCAGGTTGGCCCCGGCCTCAAGCGAAGCCTTGTAAAGTCGGCCCCGCGCGGCGGGATAGCCGCCCCAGGCGTCCATGTTCCACGGCACCCCGGCCTGGCCCGCCACGATGTTGGCCTGCAGCCGCGCCTTCAGCCAATCGGGGGTCGCGGCGGGCATGCCGTCCACCACCTTGGCGCTCATCACCTGTTCGCCCATCACGATCTGCTGGCCCAGCACCTGCCACGGCTTGCGCGCGCGGACCGAGGCCTTGAGCGCCGAGGCCAGCCAGCGTTCCTGCTTGGCACCGAGCAGCGTGTGCCGGGGATCGCGCCATTCGCCATCGCGAAAATGCGCATAGGCGGCTTCGGCCTGCCCCGGCGCGGCACCCTTGAACACGCTGAACAGATCGAGCGGCTTGCTGCGTGCCAGGTGGCGGCTGTCGACCTTGAACAGGGTGGCGAGACCGCCGATCTCGTAAGCTGTGTAGAATTCGTCCGCCACCGGCATCCATTCGCGGTAGGCCTTCTCGGACGCCGCCTTGCGCGTGGCCCAGTCACCTTCGTTCGGCTGGTGGTTTTCGGCCCCGCCAGCCCAGGTATCGTTGGCGGTCTCATGATCGTCCCACATTGCAACCATCGGCAGCAGCTGGTGCAGCCGCTGCAGATCGGCATCGCTGCGATAGGTGCGGAACCGGTCGCGGTAGCCTTCGAGCGTCACCGCCTCGTCGATCGGCGCTTCGCGGCCCGGGACGACCTGCTTGGGCGAAGGATAGTCGCCGCGCTGGTATTCGTAGAAATAGTCGCCGAGGTGCACGGCAAGATCGAAATCGCCCGCCTCGGCCGCGTGGGCATAGGCGTTAAAGAACCCGAAGCCGAGGTTCGAGCAGGAAAACACCGCCATGCGGAAGCGCTTGGTCTTGCCGGCCGGCAGGGTCCGCGTGCGGCCGGTGACCGACATTTCGCCGCCGTCGCCGATAAAGCGGTAATAGTACCACTGCCCCGGCCGCAGTCCTTTGGCCCAGACCTTGACGCAGCAATCGTGGGCGGGCGCGGCGATGCCCTCGCCGTGCGCCGCGATTTTGGCGAAGGCGTCATCCTCGGCCAGTTCCCATTTGACCTGGGTGTCCTGCCCGGTCTGGTACCGGGTCCACAGCAGCACCTTGTCGTGCCCCGGTTCGCCGCTTGCCACCCCGTGGCTGAACCGCCGCGCCCGCCGCGCCAGCACCGGCGCGCCGGTCCCGGCCAGCCCCAGCATCGCCAGCTTGAGCGCGGTGCGGCGGCTGGTCTGGGCAAGCGGCGCGGGCGGTGGTGGCGGCAAAGGCATCGGCGGGTCTCCGGGTGGTGTTTGCATCAAGACTAGCGGGCTTTTGTGACGGGGCAATGGCGGCATGGCGGATTGAAGAAGGCACTTTCGCTGAGCGGCGGCCCGGCCTAGGTCTCGGCCAATGGAGTCAACCGCATTTCACCCCCTCCCCGATGGCCGCCGGATCGCTTATCGCCATGCCCCCGGCACTGGCCCGGCGCTGGTGTTCCTGCCCGGCTACATGAGCGACATGGCGGGCGGCAAGGCGAGCGCGGTGTTCGGCTGGGCGGTCGCTAACGGACGCGAATGTCTGGTCTTGGACTATTCCGGCTGCGGCGAAAGTGAGGGCCAGTTCGCCGATGGTACTTTGACGCGGTGGCGCGATGAAGTCGTTGCGCTTGTTGCGGCGCTATGCGGCCCCGACGTGGTCCTTATCGGGTCTTCGATGGGCGGCTGGCTGATGCTGCTCGCGGCGCTGGCGATGCCGCAGCGGGTCCGGGGACTGGTCGGGATTGCCGCTGCGCCGGACTTCACCGATTGGGGTTATGATGCCGACCAGAAGGCCGCACTGACTGCTGGAAAGACGGTATTCGAAGACAATCCCTATGGTCCCGATCCAACGCCGATCTATCCCGGCTTCTGGACCGACGGCGAGGCGCAGCAGGTGCTGGACGCGCCCATCGCGCTGACCTGCCCGGTGCGGCTGATCCATGGCCAGGCCGATGCCGATGTGCCGTGGCAGACCGCGCTCCGCCTCGCTGAAATGTTGCGTTCAGCCGATGTGCAGGTCACGCTGGTCAAGGACGGCGACCACCGCCTGTCGCGCGACCAGGATATCGCGCTGCTGTTGCGCACGATCGAAATGTTGCCTTGACCCCGGAGTGAGCCGATGCCGCTTGCCTTGCTGCTGCCACTGCTTGCCCAGGTCGGGGTCGGCCCGGCCTTGCCTCAGGCGCCGCTGCCCGATCCGCGCAAGAAGGATGCCCCCGCCATGACCCAGAGTGCCGCCCCGGCCCAGCCAACGATGCTGCAGCAGTGCCTTGGGCTGGCAATGGAACGCCCTTCGGACGGAATCGAGGTCGCCGATGGCTGGCTCGCCAAAGCCAAAACCCAGGCCGAGCGCGCCGGG
The DNA here is from genome assembly GCF_031417815.1 of Novosphingobium sp. Classification (GTDB taxonomy): domain Bacteria; phylum Pseudomonadota; class Alphaproteobacteria; order Sphingomonadales; family Sphingomonadaceae; genus Novosphingobium. The sequence goes on from NZ_JANOWI010000017.1 coordinate 71,933, forward strand.
GCCAAACAGTGCAAGGCCATGGCTTTGACCCGGATCGAGGGCTGGGAACCGGCTGCCGCGCTGTTCCTTTCGGCGCGCGATGAGTTGCCGGCCAGCGAACGCGGCGAACGCGGCCGCCTGGGTTCGCTCGGCGGCAATGCCTGGATCGTGGCGGGCGATGTCGATCAGGCGCTGGCCGCGCTCGATCTGGCGCACGGCGATGCCGCAGCTGCGGGCGACGCCAAGCTGGACGGGCTGATCCAGATCGACCGGGCCCGCGCACTGGTGGCGCTCGGCCGTCAGGACGAAGCCGCACAAGCGCTGGCCGAGGCGCGCCGATTGGTTCCCGAAAATGCCCAGGGCTGGCTGCTGTCCGCCACACTTTCGCGCCGGATGGGCAAGCTCGCCGAAGCTCAACAGCAAATCCAGCGCGCCGCCGAACTGTTCCCGATCGATCCCGAAATCGGGCTTGAAGCCGGGGTAATCGCGGTGCTTTCGGGCCGCGACGAGGCAGCGCGGCTGAGCTGGCTGTCGGTAATCAAGACCGCGCCTGGCAGTCCGGCTGCAAAGACCGCGCAGGGTTATCTTGACCAATTGGGGCCGCCTGCCGCACAACCCGGCAGGTGATCAAACTTTCCGTCCTCGACCTTGTCACCGTGCGCGATACCGGCACGGTTGCCGAGGCGCTCGCCGATAGTGCCGCTCTCGCGCAGATCGCCGAAGCGGCCGGCTACAACCGCTTCTGGGTGGCCGAACACCACGCCATGGACGGGGTGGCCGGCGGCGCGACTTCGGTGGTGCTGGCGCATATCGGGCATGCGACCAGGACCATCCGGATCGGTTCGGGCGGGATCATGCTGCCCAATCACAATCCGTTCGTGATCGCCGAACAGTTCGGCACGCTCGATGCGCTGTTCCCGGGCCGGATCGATCTGGGGCTGGGCCGCGCGCCCGGCGCCGACTTGCGGATCGCGCAGGCCTTGCGCCGCGATCTGGCGCGCGCTTCGGAGTATTTCCCGCAAGACGTGGTCGAACTGCGCGCGCTGCTCACCGGCACACCAGAATTGCCGATCCGCGCGACGCCAGGGCTGGGGGCTCAGGTCGAGATGTGGATGCTCGGCTCAAGCACCTTTGGCGCGCAGCTCGCGGCGATGCTGGGAATGCCTTATGCTTTCGCCTCGCATTTCGCGCCCGATCAGCTCGATGCTGCGCTCGAGGTTTACCGCCGCACGTTCAAGCCCTCGCAGTGGCTCGACAAGCCACACGTGATGGCGGCGATGACGGTGATCTGCGCCGATAGCGATCAAGAGGCGCAGGTGCTTGGCACATCGATGGATCAGGCGTTTGTCGCGCTGCGCACCGGCACGCCGGGCCGGTTCAAACCCCCGGTGCCCGGTTACCGCCAGACCCTGCCGCCCAGCCAGCTCGCCATGCTTGAACATATGCGCCAGGCCAGCGCGGTCGGTTCGCCCGCGACGGTGGCGCGCGAAATCACGAAGTTTGCCGAGCGGACCAGTGCCGATGAGATCATCGTTTCGGGTGCAACCTACGATCCTGCCGCCCGCTGCCGTTCGCTCGAATTAACGATGAAAGCACTGCATTAGGCCCATTTCCCTAGGGGCAAGGTGGTTGCGATGGAGACCGGTTGCCACTACAGTGCGCATAAATACTGCTACAAGCGGTAATAAAATAACAAGCAGGATCTAGCCGGGTCAGCCCCGCTGCGAGGAGCGTTCGCGATGAGTTCGAAGTCGGCACTGAGCAAGGCCCTGGCTGGGCATCTGGCGGATTCGCTGCTTCCCGGTGATCTGCCGTTCGCCGCCGGCGGGCTCGAGGCGGCGGCCGGTTTCGTTCTTGCCGCCGCGCAGCAGCGCGATCCCGGCCAGGGCAAGGTCATCATCGAATCGATTTCGGGCAGTACCAGCGAGCGCTTCATGCGCTTGGCGCTGATCAACGATGACATGCCGTTCCTGGTCGATTCGATTGCCTCAACCATTTCCGCGCACGGCCTGACGATCGACCGCCTGCTCCATCCGGTGATCGCGGTGCGCCGCGATGGCAGCGGCAAGCTGGCGGATGTGCCCGATGGCCAGGCCGCCGGTGAAAAGCGCGAATCGATGATCTATCTCGAGACGGACCGCGCCGATGCCCGGCTGCGGCGCAATCTCGAGACCGCGTTGTCGGCAACGCTCGCCGATGTGCGCGCCGCGGTGGCCGATTGGCCGCGGATGCAGGAAGCGATGGGCCAGGATGCCGATGCCCTGGCGGACGGCGAAGGCGCTGCGCTGATGCGCTGGTTCAAGGACGGGATGCTGACCCAGCTTGGCCACGTCACCCGCCAGCGCGATGGCAGCCAGTCGGACGCGCTGGGGATCTGCAAGAAAAGCGCCAAGGCGCTGCTTGCCCCGGCCAGTTATGACCGGGCCTTTGCCTGGTTCGATGGCGCGGGCAAGGGCGGCGGCCGGGTGCCGCTGATCATCAAGTCGAACCTGATCGCCAATGTCCACCGCCGGGTCCCGCTCGATCTGTTCCTGGTCCCGGTGATCGAAGGCAACAAGGTCACCGCGCTGTCGGTTCATGCCGGGGTCTGGACCAGCGCTGCGCTGTCCGCCTCGCCCGACCGGATCCCGCGGATGCGCGCGCAGCTGGCAGAATTGATGGCCAAGTTTGGCTTTGCGCCCAATGGCCACGCCGGCAAGGCGCTGGTCCATGCGCTGACCGCGCTGCCGCACGACTTGCTGATCGGGTTCTCCGACGCCGATCTGGAACGGATTGCGATGGCGATGATGAGCCTGGTCGATCGCCCGCGCCCGCGCCTCGCGCTGGTCCAGGCGCCGCTCAAGCGTCACCTGTTCGCGTTCGTCTGGCTGCCGCGCGATTCGCTCTCGACCGATGTGCGCCATGCTATCGCCGCGATGCTGAGCCACGCCGCGCAGGCCCCGGTGCTCGATTGGAGCCTGCAGGTCGAAGGCAGCAACCTGGCGATGATCCGCTTCGTGCTCGACGTGCGCGATGGGGTGCCCGCGCCCGATGAGGGTAAGCTCGACCTGCAATTGCAGACCATGGTGCGCGGCTGGACCGATGCGGTGGAAGCCGAAATCGCCGCCAGCGAGGATCCTTCGCGCGCTGCCGCGATCGCCGCGCGCTTTGCCGAAGCCTTCCCCCCGGCCTACCGCAGCGCTTATGGTGCGGTTGAGGCGGCGATCGATATCGCGCGCCTGCGCCGCCTCGCCGATGATGGCGAAGAAGGTCCGCGCCGCGGTGCCCGGCTGCGCTGCGCCGATGCGGTCGATCCGGGCGAACTGCGGCTCAAGCTGTATCAGCGCAGCGGCGCGATTGCCCTGTCAGACACGGTTCCCGCGCTCGAAAACTTCGGCTTCCGGGTAGTCGAGGACGTCCCCACCGATCTCGACGAGGGCCGGCTGGGCACGATCCACGATTTCGCATTGGGCGTGCCCGCCGGGCTCGATTGCCTCGCGCTGCTCGAACGCGCCGACGCGCTGGAAGCGGCGATTGCCAATGTCCTCAACGCCCATGCCGAAGACGATCCCTTCAACCGGCTGATCGTTGCCGCCGGGCTGTCGGCGGAAGAAGCGGGCTGGCTGCGCGCCTGGTATCGCTATCTGCGCCAGGCCGGGATGACCTATGGCATCCCCACCGTGGTCGATGCGTTGCAGCACGCGCCGATGGTTACGCGCGGGATCATCGATCTGTTCACCTGCCGCCACGATCCTCGGTTCAAGGGCGACCGGGCGAGGTGCGAAGCTGACGCGCAGACTGCGATCCGCGCGGGCCTGGCCAAAGTCAGCGCGATCAACGATGACCGCCTGCTGCGCCAGTATCGCGCGCTGGTTGAAGCCATGTTGCGCACCAATGCCTTTGCCCCTGCGGGCGAGGAAGCGCTGGCTTTCAAGCTCGATTCAGCGCTGGTTCCGGGCCTGCCCAAGCCGCTGCCGTGGCGTGAGATCTTCGTCTATTCGCGCCGGGTTGAAGGGATCCACTTGCGCGCGGGGCCGGTGGCGCGCGGCGGCCTTAGATGGTCCGACCGGCGCGACGATTTCCGCATTGAAGTGCTGGGCTTGATGAAAGCCCAGCGGGTCAAGAACGCGGTGATCGTGCCGACCGGTGCCAAGGGCGGGTTCTATCCCAAGCAGTTGCCCGATCCCGCGCGCGACCGCGATGGCTGGCTGATCGAGGGCAAGGAAAGCTACAAGCTGTTTATCCGCACGCTGCTTTCGATCACCGACAACATCGTGGGCGGCAAGGTGGTGCATCCGGGGTCGGTTGTCGTGCATGATGGCGCGGACCCCTATTTCGTGGTCGCCGCCGACAAGGGCACCGCGACCTTTTCCGATACTGCCAACGCGATTGCCGACGAGCGTGATTTCTGGCTCGACGATGCTTTCGCCAGCGGTGGCTCGAAGGGCTATGATCACAAGGCCATGGGCATCACCGCCAAGGGTGCCTGGCTATCGGTGCAGCGCCATTTCCGCGAAATGGGCGTCGATGTGCAAAGCGATCCGGTTCGCGCGGCGGGTTGCGGCGACATGTCGGGCGACGTGTTCGGCAATGGCATGCTGCTGTCGCAATCGATTCTGCTGGTCGCAGCGTTCGATCACCGCCACATTTTCCTCGATCCCCATCCCGATCCGGCGAAAAGCTGGGCCGAACGCGCGCGGATGTTCGCGCTGCCGCGCTCAAGCTGGGAGGATTACGACAAGAAGCTGATTTCAAAGGGCGGCGGGGTGTTTGCCCGCAGCCTCAAGGAAATCCCGCTCTCGCCGCAAGTGCGCGAGATGCTGGGGCTCCAGGTTGAAACGATCGATCCTGACAGCCTGATCACCGCGGTGCTCAAGGCCGAAATTGATCTATTGTGGTTCGGCGGGATCGGCACCTATGTGAAGGCGTCGAGCGAAAACAACGTCAATGTCGGCGATCCGGCCAACGATGCGCTGCGGATCGACGGAGCAGACTTGCGCGCCAAGGTGATCGGCGAGGGTGCCAACCTGGGCTGCACCCAGGCCGGGCGCATCGAATTTGCACTGCGTGACGGGCGGATCAACACCGACTTCATCGACAATTCGGCCGGGGTCGATTGTTCCGATAACGAGGTCAATATCAAGATCGCTTTGGCCAGTGCCAAGCGCGCCGGGCGGCTGACCGAGCCGGCGCGGGTCAAGCTGCTGATCGAAATGACCGATGACGTTGCCGAAATCGTGCTGGAGGATAACCGGCTGCAGGCCCTGGCACTGTCGATCGCGCAGGCCGGCGGGGCCAAATCGGTCCCGTCGCACCTGCACCTCATCGAGACGCTAGAAGCGCTGGGCCAGCTTGATCGCAAGACCGAAGGCCTGGCCGAAGCCGAAGTGCTGAGCCGCCGCGCCGCCGAAGGCCATGGGCTGGCCCGGCCCGAACTGGCGGTGCTGCTGTCCTGCGCCAAGCTGGCGCTGCAGGAAGCACTTGAAGATTCGCATCTGCCCGACGATCCGGGGCTGGCCGATGAATTGCTGGACAAGTTCCCGGTGCCGATGCGCGCCAGGTTCAAGGCCGATATCCTGGCCCACCAGCTGCGGCGCGAGATCATCGCCACCAAGCTGACCAACCGCATGGTCAACCGGATGGGCCTGATCCATCCCTACGAACTGGCGGAGGAAGAAGGGGCGACCCTGGCGCAGGTTACTGCGGCTTTTGTGGCGGCGGAAAAGCTGCTCGGCGTGCCAGCGGTGTGGCAAGCGATCGAAACCACGCCAATGCCGGAAAGCGCGCGGATCCTGTTGTTCGAGCGCGCGTCGTCAGCAGTGGCCGATCATATGGCCGACCTGCTGCGGATCGGCGCAGGCACGCTGCTGCCTTCGAAGCTGGTGGCCGAACTGGAAGGCGGGGTGCGCGAGCTGACCCGCGATCTCGATATCCTGCTGGCCAGCGAAGCGCGCACCCATTCGGCCCGGATGCAGGCCGAACTGGTCGGCGCGGGCGCACCCCCGGCCGAAGCGGCGATGGTGGTGCGGTTGTTCGATCTCGACGGGGTGATCGGGCTGGCGCGCCTCGCCCAGGAAAGCGGCGTGCCAACCCGGTCGCTGACCCTGGCCTTCACCGATCTGGGTGCGCGCCTCGGGCTTGACTGGGCGCAACAGATCGCCGCACGGATGAGCCCGTCGGATCCGTGGGAGCGCTTGCTGATCAACGGCCTGGCGCGCGATTTTCAGCAGATGCGGCTCGATTTCCTGCGCCGCAACACCGGCAAGAAGGGTGATGGGGCCAAGGCGGTGGAGCGCTGGGCGGACGAACAGGCTTCGGCCATCCGCCAGTTCCGCACCGTGATCGCCCGCGCGCAGAACACCATGACGGTGGCCCCGGCCATGCTCGCGCAGATCGCCAGCCAGGCGCGCAATCTGCTGGCACGGTAGATTGGTTCACGCGGAGGCGCAGAGAAGAAAGGGAGACGCAGAGACGTTGCGCTTTGCGGCGAAGCCGCCTTGTTCGGCAAAGTCAGGATTTAAGCGATGGCCGGTTTCAAAAGCACGGCCTGCGGCGCAATTCCTCTGAACCTCCCTTCCTTCTCCGCGTCTCTGCGTGAACCCCTATCCCTGTAGTTCCCCTAGCGCCCAGCTCGCCGCTTCAGCCACAACCGGATCGGGGTCACTGGTCAACGCTGCCACTGCCGGGATCAGCGCGCCATCTCCGCTGTTGCCGGCGGCGTAGAGACAATTGCGGACGAACCGATTGCGCCCGATCCGCTTGATCGGTGAGCCTGAGAACAGCGCGCGGAACCCCGCATCGTCAAGCGTCAGCAGCTCGGCCAGGCGCGGCGCGACCAGTTCGGCGCGCGGCACGAAGGCCTGCATCGCCTGCGCGGCGGAGGCAAACTTGTTCCACGGACAGACCGCCAGGCAATCGTCGCAGCCATAGATCCGGTTGCCCAGCGCCGTGCGGAATTCCAGCGGCACAGCGTCTTTGTGCTCGATCGTCAGGTACGAAATGCAGCGCCGCGCATCGAGCTGGTAGGGCGCGGGAAAGGCCTGCGTCGGACAGGCCACCTGGCAGGCGCTGCAGCTGCCGCAAAGGTCCTCGCCGGGCGTGTCGGGTTCGAAGCGCAGCGTGGTGTAAATCGCGCCCAGGAACAGCCAGCTGCCATGGCTCTGGCTGACCACATTGGTGTGCTTGCCCTGCCAGCCCAGCCCCGCCGCCTGCCCCAGCGGCTTTTCCATCACCGGTGCGGTATCGACGAACACCTTGACGTCGATCTCGCCCAGCCCCCTTGCCGCCGCTTCCGCCACCAGCCAGCGGGCCAGTGCCTTCAGCGCTTTTTTGACGGTGTCGTGGTAATCCTTGCCCTGGGCATAGACCGAGATCCGCGCGCGGTCCGGCTGTCCTTCCAGCGCCAGCGGATCACGGCCCGGAGCGTAACTCATGCCCAATGCGATCACGCTTTGCGCCGCACTCCACAGCCCTTGTGGGCTGCTTCGGTGGTGCAGGCGACTTTCCATCCATTCCATCGTGCCGTGGCAGCCTTCGCCCAACCATTCTTCGAGCCGGCGCGCAGCCAGCGGGTCTTCGGCTGCGGGCGCAATGCCGCACGCGGCAAAGCCCAGCCGCGCGGCCTCAGCCGCCAGATCGTGCTTTAGCGATGCGATTTCTGCGGCGTTAACCAAACTTCCTGTTGCTCCTGTTCACGCAGACTCCATAACGCCCCAGACCATGAAGCTAGGGGATTGGCAAATGCACGGCAACGCGGGCGAGGCAGCGGTACGGCCGCTGGCGATCGAGGCCCGCGGGCTGGTCAAGCGATTCGAGGGCTTTACTGCGGTCGACGGGGTCGATCTGACCGTGCCTGAAGGCGCGATCTACGGCATCCTTGGCCCCAACGGCGCGGGTAAAACCACCACGTTGCGGATGCTGCTGGGGATCATCGATCCCGACGAAGGCACCCGCCGCATCCTGGGGCATGACCGGCCGCACGAAGTGGCCCACACCATCGGTTACCTGCCCGAAGAACGCGGGCTCTATCCCTCGATGAAAGCCTATGAGGCAATTGCGTTCCTTGGCGCGCTGCGCGGGCTACCGCTGGCCGAAGGGCGCAAGCGCGGCAAGGAACTGCTTGAGGCGCATGGCCTTGGCTATGCGATCGACCGGCAGATCCGGCAATTGTCAAAAGGCATGGCACAGCAAGTGCAATTGCTCGGCACCCTGGTCCATCAGCCGCGGCTGGTGGTGTTCGATGAACCGTTTTCGGGGCTCGATGCGATCAACCAGGGCAAGCTGGAAAAGATGATGCGTGATCTGGCCGAACAGGGCACGACTGTGATCTTCTCAACCCATGTGATCGCCCACGCCGAACGGCTGTGTGATGAAGTGGCGATCATTGCCGGGGGCAAGGTGCCGTTCGCCGGGCCGGTTGACCTCGCGCGGGACCGGATCCGCCCGCAAGTGCGGTTGGAAACCCGCGCGCAGGACGGCAACTGGCGCAGGGCTTTGCCCGCCGGTGCCCGCCACGAAGGCAGCTTCTGGTATTTCAACTTGCCCGAAACCGGGATCGAGCCGTTGCTGCGTGCGCTGATCGAAGGCGAAGCGGGGATTCTTTCGCTGTCGATCGAACGCGCCGGGCTGCACGATGCCTTTGTCGCGATCGCCGGTGAAGCTGCGGCCCGCGCGCTCGAAGCCGACAAGGAAGAGGAGCAGCGCCGATGAGCCAGCACGGACGCCTTTCGACGCTGCAGGCCGCCATGGTGGTGGCGCGCCGCGATTTCCTCGCGATCCTGTGGTCGCGCAGTTTCATCTTCTTCCTGCTCGGCCCGCTGTTCACGCTGGGGATCGGCATGCTGGCGGGCGGCATCGGACAAAGCGTGCAGCAAAGCACCAGCCGCCCGGTTTTGGGGATTATCATGCCCGCCGCCGATGCCGATGCGCTGGTGGCCCGGGCCAAGGCGCTGGAAGGCAAGCTTGACGGGGTCGTACCCGAACTGGTCGTGCTCAAGCGGCTGAAGCCGGGCGAAACGGCCGATCCGCTGGCTGCGCTGCAAACCAGCAAGACCAATGTTGCCGCGGTGCTCTCGGGCGATCTTGGCAAACCGCTGCTGACCGGATCCGAAGGCTGGATCAACAACTGGCAGGGCCGCGTCGCGTTGCTGGCCGGGTCGGCGGCATCGGCCGATCCCGATGCCTATCCGGCCATCGCGTTGGCACCGATCAAGCGCACCGGGGTCGATCAGGCGCGCAGCCGGCTGGTAACCGCGCAGATCGGGCAGACCGTGCTGTTCATGCTGATGATGATCCTCGCCGGGATGGTGCTGTCCAATCTGGTCGAGGAAAAGGGCAACAAGATCATCGAAGTGCTGGCCGCGGCGATCCCGATGGACGCGGTGTTTCTGGGCAAGCTGTTTGCCATGCTGGGGGTGTCGTTCGTGGGCATTGCCGTGTGGTTCGGCGTGGGCACGCCGATGTGGCTGGCGACCGGCAACAGTCTGTCGAATTTCACCGCGCCCGCAGTTGGCTGGCCGATGTTCCTCGGTTTCGGGATTGTCTATTTTGCGATGGGCTACCTGGTGCTGGGCTCGCTGTTTCTGACCATCGGTTCGATGGCGAGCACGGTGCGCGAGGTGCAGACGCTGTCGATGCCGGTCACTATGCTGCAGCTGATCAACTTCTTCTTCGCCAACTTTGCGATGGCCAAGCCGGGAACCTGGCTGGAAATGCTGGCCATGGCGATCCCGTTCTCGTCGCCCTTCACGATGCTGGCGCGCGCCGCGCAATCGCCAGATCTGTGGCCGCACGCGCTGGCATTGCTGTGGCAGCTGATGTGGGTGGTGCTGCTGGTGCGCGGCGGGGCCTTGCTGTTCAAGCGGCGGGTGATGATGAGCGGGCCGAACACTGGCGGTGCGAAGAAGCGATGGTTGTTCCGCCGGGCCGCCGCCTGACGCCGCGATCCGGCAGTTCGCCGAGCCGCTATTGACATTTCGGTAAGTGCGGCGGGATAAGTCTTATCGCGCAACGTATCGGCTAAGCGATGCGGGCGTTGGAGAGATTCGCATGGCCAGCCAGGCAGCAAGCCCTGAAAAGTTCAAGTACCGCACCGCGCCGACGGTTACCGAGGCGTTCGATGCCTGGCTTAAAGATCACGCGCCCGAACTGCCCAAACATACCGATCCGCGCGACGTGTCGCGCTCTGACATCTATGCCGAAGACCGCTGGCAGCCGATCTTTGCCGAGATGCGCGCCAATGCTCCGGTCAACAAAGTCACCGGCACGCCCTATGGCGATTACTGGAACGTCACCACGGTCAAGGCGATCCAGCACGTCGAATCGCTGCCTGAACTCTATTCCTCGTCGTGGGACAAGGGCGGGATCACGATCGCCGATCCGCCGGCCGATATCGATCCCGAGCGGCTGGCTGAGCGCCGCCTGCCGATGTTCATCGCGATGGACCGGCCCGATCATACCGGCCAGCGCCGCACAGTCGCTCCGGCGTTTACCCCCGCCGAAATCGAGTATCTCTCGGCCGAAGTGCGGATGCGCACTGCCGCCACGCTCGATGCGCTGCCGTGGGGCGAACAGTTTGACTGGGTTGACAAGGTCTCGATCGAGCTGACGACGGGCATGCTGGCGATCCTGTTCGGGTTTCCGTGGGAAGACCGCCGCCTGCTGACCTTCTGGTCCGACTGGGCCGGCGGCACCGAACTGGCCTTCGCCAGGGAACTGCAAGACACCCGCTGGGAAGTGTTCGGCGAAATGGCGCAGTATTTCAAGACGCTGTGGATCGACCGGATGGGCAAGGAACCCAGCCGCGATCTGATCTCGATGATGATCCATTCCGATGCGATGAAGGACATGAGCCCGCAGGAATTCATGGGCAACCTGATCCTGCTGATCGTTGGCGGCAACGATACCACCCGCAACACCATGTCGGGGATCATCCAAGGGCTCGACTGCTTCCCCGATCAGCGTGCGCTGTTCGAAAGCGATCCTTCGATCATTCCTAATGCGGTGCAGGAATGCATCCGCTTTCAGACCCCGCTGGCGCACATGCGCCGCACCGCCACCGCCGATGCCGATCTGTTCGGCCACCAGATCAAGAAGGGCGACAAGTTGATCTTGTGGTACATCTCGGCCAACCGCGATGAAGAGGTGTTTGAACAGCCCGACCAGCTGATCCTGACCAGAGAGAACGCGCGGCGCAACGTGGCGTTCGGTTATGGCATCCACCGCTGCGTCGGCGCACGGCTGGCCGAACTGCAGCTCAAGATCCTGATGGAAGAAATGCACAAACGCCGGATGCGGGTGAAAGTCACCGGCAAGGTCGAGCGCGTCCGCGCCAATTTCGTCCACGGCTTCCGCACGCTCGAAACCACGCTCGAGAAGTTCTGATCACCCGGCTGAAACCTTTTGCCCGATCACGCCGTATAGCCCAGTATGGCGGAGCCAAACCCGGCGAAAGGAACTTGGCATGAAGGCAGGAACATTTGATCGGCGCGGAATGCTGAGCTGGCTGGGGGGCAGTGCAGCCACTGTGGCGCTGGCAGCTTGCGGATCGGCGGCCAAGGCCAAGAGCTATCCGGTTCAGTTCAGCGATGCAGAATGGAAGAAGCGGCTAACCGCCGAACAGTATTACATCCTGCGTAAGAAAGGCACCGAACCGCCGTTTACATCGGTGCTGCTGAAGGAACACCGCACGGGCACGTTCCTGTGTGCAGCAGATGGCAATCCGCTGTTTTCAAGCAGCACCAAATATGACAGCCGCACCGGCTGGCCCAGCTTCTGGCAGCCCATACCCAACGCGGTGGCTTATTCGACCGATTTCGAGACCGGCCTTCCGCGCAAGGAAGTGCACTGCGCGCGCTGCGGCGGGCATCTGGGGCATGTGTTCAACGATGGGCCCAAGCCGACCGGCAAGCGCTTTTGCATGAACGGCGATGCGCTGACCTTCAAGGCCGCTTAGTCTTCGGCACGACACGGAAGACCTTGAGCGCGCCGGGCTGACCCAGTTCGACCGGTTCAAGCCATACCGGCGCGCGCCCCTGCTGGATCTGCGCCATCAGGCCGCCGGGCCCATCCTGCGCGTAATTGTTCGGCTCGGTCAGCCCGGCACAGATCACCACCAGCCCGGCGCCGTGACCCTCAATAGTCGCGCGCGCTTTGGCCTCGGGCGAAAGGAACGCCAGGATCACGTCGCGGATCGCCAGATTGGCGCGGTGATGGTTGCTGGCCACCACCGCATGGTGAGTCAATGACAGGATCGTCGGCGATATATCGAGCGGGGCAAAGATCGTCTGCGCGGGCAGCGTGTTCAGCAGCGCCGCCGCACCGGGCAGGCCGCAATCGGCATCCTTGCCATCAACCCTGGCACCAGGTTTGGCGGACGACTTCTCAGCCGATTCGGGCCACAGCGTCAGCACGCCGAACAGCGCGATCACCGCGGCGATGGTCAGATAGCGCCTGGGCAGTTCGCCGCGCGCAGAAGCGGTCCGGTCATACTGCGCCCAGGCCATGATCCGGCTGAGCAGCCAGCCCAGCCCGACAGCGCCCAGCGCCCCGGCAAAGGCGACCGAGCGCCAGACCATCGCGCCGGTCAGCAGCGCGGCCACGAACAACAGCAGGTATTCGTTCCAGAACCGGCGTGCCTTGGCATCTGCGCTGCGGCGGATGGCTAGCAATCCGGCGAGGGCGGCAAGGACCGGCAGTCCGGAAACAGAGGCAAGCAGCAACCCCTGGTGCCACACCGGGTTGCCTTCCGCGATATTACCATACCAATACTTCATCACCAGCGGATCGAGCGCGCCGAATGGTGCGCCGAGGCAGGCGGGTGCCATGCTTGCGAATACCGCACCGCCGGCCGCGCCGCTCAAGGCGAGGGCAGCCAGCACGAAGCCGGTCCGGGCCGGGCCAAAGCGCGCCGCCAGCGCGATCCCGGTGGCGGCGATCAGGAAAAAGGCGATATGCGCCGGGGCGATCGCATCGCACCACGCAAAGGTCGCCGAAGGTCCGCGCGTGGCGAGAAACAGCACTTCGAGCCCGGTGGCCAGCGCGGCCATGAACCAGACGATGCGCTGGTCCGCCGCGGGCCGCTGCAGCCAGCCCCAGGCGAGGATCGCGCCATAGGCGGCCGCAATCGGCAGCGCTTCGATCGAAATTGACAACGAAACGGCAAAAGCCGCGCCCGCCAGCAGCGCGGCGCGATGAGCACGGCGGGCAATCACCGGGCTGGCCGCAGCCAGCATTACGCAGGCGATCTGCCAGCCGTGGTGATCGATCCGCAACGGATTGAGCTGCGCCAGCGTGGCCGGGACCAGCGCCGCACAGACCCCGGCCATCACCGCCAGTTCGCGTTCGAAGAACTGCGCGGCGATCCGCATCGCCAGCGCCATCACGCAGCCCAGCGTCACCATCGGCACCAGCACCAGCGCCGCCGTTTCAGCGCCAGGGCTGCCCAGCAGCGGGGTGAGCAGCGCGATCACCAGGGCAAGCGGCGCATCGACGATCCGCGACCAGTGCATCGGCGTGCCATACGGCGGGTTCAGGCGGTGCTGGGCAAGGTCGAACCAGCCCTGCCCGCCGACCAGATCGCGCACTTCGACCAGCCGCATGAAATCGTCAGGATCGAAGAAATCGCGCGTCGCGATGCGGCTGAGCGAGGTCAGCACCAGCAGCCCGGCGACCCCCAGCCAGGTCAGGAAGAAGGCCTTCCATGGCATCGCACCGGCTGCTTTACCCACTGCCTGCGGCACGGTGTCTCCCCCCATGGTCATTTGACCCGATAGACTCTGAGACTGCCAGTGCTCAACTGTGCGATCGGTTCAAGCCAAGGAACCGGCTGGTCGGCATAGATCCGGTCGGCCAAGGTGTCGGGCCCCATGTTGGCAAAACCGGCAAGATCGGCCGAGCCTTTGCAGGCGATGAGATATTGGGCGCGGTTGGCGGTGATAATCGCCCGGGCTTGATCGATCGGCCCGCCGAATGCGAGGATAACATCACGCAGGCGGGCGTAGTTGCGATGGTAGCCCGCGGCGACCGCGGTGTGCCGGGTCCGAACCAGCAATTCGGGCGTGATATCGAGATTGGCGAACATATGCGCGGGCGCCAGCGCGGCCAGCGCGGCCAGCGGGGCCAGATCACACGGCTGCGCGGCGGCCAGCCCGGCGTGCCGCACCGACGAATGGGTAACGCGCGGGTCAAGCGGTTTGGCCAGCGCGCCGACGAAGGCCGGGGTCAGGCCGGCAATCGCCAGGATTGTCGCGACGATCCGCAGCGGCACCTGTTGCAGCGCCCGGGCGCGCGGCAACAGCTGCGCCACCATGACACCGGCAAAGGGCAGCGCTAGAAGCTGGGCAATGATCCCGCCGCGCATGATCAGCAGGGCAATCGCCGAGGCCCCCAGTGCCAGTGCCCCTAGCGTTGTCCAGGCGGCACGCGCGCCCGGATCGGCACTGACCTTCAGCGCCTGGCGCAGCCCCAGCGCGATCAGCACGGGCAAGGCCAGCAACATGGCGGCGGCCGAGGGGCTCTGCTGCCAGATCGGCGCGGATTCGCGCAGGTACGCCTGCCAGTTGCTGCGCACCAGCGGCTCAACCATCGCCATCGGCGCGACCGCACAGACCCCAAGCGGCAGGATCAGCGACGGCGCAGCCAGCAGCGGGATCGGCACCAGCGCCAGCAAACGCCCCGCCTTGCCCTGCTGCCCGGGCATCGCGCGCAGCGCCGCAGCGGCCATCAGGGCAGCGGCGAAGGCCATGATATGCGGCCAGGAAACCATGTCGCAGCGCGCAATTGTATATCCGCCCGGCGGGATCAGCGCGGCGAGCAAAATCATTGCGCCGAGCGTCAGTCCAAACAGGAAGCCTTCGATCGCGCGGCTGGCCTGCTGCCAATAGCGCCAGGCATAGACCGCACCGATCACGGCCAGCATCGCTACGCCCTCCAGCGAAATGAACAGCCATGCCGCGGTGATCGCCCCGCCAAGCGCCGCGGCGCGCCAGGTGCCGCGCAGCACCAGCAGCACGGCGGCCAGCGCGGCCAGCGCCTGCCAGCCGTGGTGGTCAATCCGCATCGGCATCAGGTTGGTCGACAACAGCGGAAACAGCGGGATCAACAGCAAGGCCCACAGCTGCGCAACCGGTTCAAGCCGCAGTTCGCGCATCAACTGGCGCAGGAGCCACATGGCCAGCGCCAACTGCCCGAGCGGCACCGCGATCATCGCTGCGGTTTCAGCCCAGAGCGGCGCGAGGAACAGGCGGAACAGCGCAAGCGCCGCTGCAATCGGCAGGTCGACCAGCCGCACCCAGTGCATGTCGGCCCCGGACGGGGGATCGAGCCGGTATTGATGGCTGTCGAACCAGCCCTGCCCATCCAGCAGCGCGCGCACCTGCAGCAGGCGCATATAATCATCGGGATCCTGCGCGCTGTGGCTGGCAATCATTGGCAGCGCGGCCAGGGTCAATATAGCAGCGACAAGCATCCAGACCAGCCATGGCGAAAATGCACTTGCTGCAGTAGGGCCTTTCGGATCGGGCATGGCGGCGGGGTTCAGCTCAGCGCCTTGAGCACGCGGATCACGCCCATCCTGGTGGCCTGGCGGTGCGCCGACACATCCTTGCGCGCGGCGATTTCCTGGCGGTTGTGGTGGTAATAGCGATAAGCCTTGAGCATCATTTCGCCGTTGGTCAGGGTGGGCTTCCAGTCCAGCACGCGCTTGATCGCGCTGGTATCGAACACGAACGAACTGGCAATCATCCGGTAGTGATAGGGCCCCAGCGGCGAGATGCGCAGCACATGCGCCAGCTTCATCGTCCAGATCATCGGCGCTTTGGGCAAGGGCAGCAGCCTTGATTTGCTGCCCGCCCCGTCGATCACCTGCTGGAAGCAGCCGGCCATGGTGGGGACATCGTCAGAGCCGATCCCGAAGGTGTGGCTGCCCTGGCACTGCGCGGCCTTCAACATCGCATCGATCAGATCGGCGGCATAGATGAATTGATAGCGGTTCTGGCCTTTGCCGACGAGCACCACGCGGTTGCCATCGGCGATGAATTCAAACAGGATCGCAAGCAGGCCGAGCCGGCCTTCGTCGATGATCGTCGGGCAACGGATTGCGACCGTTTCAAAGCGGTTGCCGAATCCGGCGAGAATGCGTTCGCCTTCCAGCTTGCTCGCCCCATAAGGTTCGCACGGGGCCGGTGCTTCGGCCTCGCTCACTGGATCGTCGAAACCGTGACCCCACAGGCAATTGCTGGACAGATAGACCAGCTTGGCAACCCCGGCATCTGCAGTCGCTTCAGCCAGAACCCGGGTGCCATGCGCGTTGTGGCTCATCAGCTCGGCCTGGGTAATTGAACCATGGGCCAACAGCGCGGCACAGTGGAATACGGCGTCGGGTCTGGACCGGGAATAGATCGCATCGAGCGCCGCGCGATCACGAATGTCGCCAACCACCGCATGAAGCCGCGAATGCGTCAGCGCCACGGGCAGCAAGTCGATGCTGGTGACGGCGTGGCCATCCTCCAGCAGTTTCGATACCAACAGCGTGCCAAGAAAGCCCGCACCGCCGGTAACCAGATAGTGTGCCATCAAAGCCCCCGCTTGGATCCGTGTCAGGCCGCGGCCTGGCCTGCGGTAAAGACGTAGTGCTTGCGCACGAAATAGTTGAGCACGAAGCTGACCCCGATCGCCAGGCCCTTGGACAGGCGCACATCGGCCCCGATCAGATCAGCCCCCGAAACGATCACGGTGGTTGCCGCCAGCCCGCCCCAGGTGGTGAACAGAAACAGCGCCTTCTGCCGGGTGCGGGCCGGACCCGCCTCATGCGTGCCCTTTTCAAACACCGAACGGCTGAGCAGGAACCAGTTGACCACCATCCCCAGCATATAGCTGAGTGCGGCGCACAATCCGGCCGGCAGTGCGGTGTTCAAAAGCAGCAGGAACCCGCCCATGTCCACTGCCAGTGCACCCGCCGATGCGGCGAAATAGCGCAGGAACTGGATGCTGAGCAGTTGCTTGAGCAGCCGTTCCATTGTCATAGCCCCCCAGCCCCGCAAGATCAGGCTGCGTCGCGCTTGGCGGCTTCGCTCACGCGGGTCGGAACCGCGCGCACCGAGGCCAGCGCTGCGGCCTGGTCTTCGCTCAGGTCGACCCGGGCCGCGGCAGGGATCGCCTTCTCGGCACCTTCATCGCCCGCCTCGTGATATTCGGCATCCTCGTTAACGCACCAGATGTCATAGATCCGGGTTCCGGCTTTGATGTTTTCAACCGAAAGCATCGCGGTCATCATCGCGTGATCCTGGTTGTTGTAGCGGTGCATGCCGTTGCGGCCGACCAGGTGCAGGGTGTCGTACTGGCCTTCCAGTTCCCCGCGCATCGCCGCAACATGGCTGGCATAATCTTCATCGTAGACCGGATAGGCCTTTTCCTGACGCACCACCGCCCCGCCGATCACCTGTTCGGCCGAAACCAGCCCAAGCGTGGCCATTTCGCGGGTGGCGAGTTCGACCAGGTCATCGTCGCTCATCGACCACAGGCCATCGCCTTCGAAGCAGAAGTATTCGAGGCCGACACAGGCCACCCCCTCGTCGGGAACCATTTCGGGCGACCACGAACGGAAGTTCTGGATCCGGCCGACCTTGACCTTGCTGTCGTGGATATAGATCCAGTTGTCGGGGAACATGTCCTCATCGGCGCGGATCTTGAGCGCGACGGTGAGGAAATCGCGATAGCGCAGCGCCTGCGCGTTGAGCGTGGTCTGGGGCAGCGGATGGAGCCGTGCCGCCAGTTCGCGCATCGGCGCGGAACTGATCGCGTGTTTGGCCGCAATCACCGTCTCGCCGCCGCCGTGGCTGGCCGTCATGCGCCAGCCGCCCTGGCCATCGCTGGCGAGCTGTTTGAGCGCGTGGCCCATCAAGACTTCGCCCTTGCCGGTCGCCACGATCTTGTCGCGTGCGGCGTCCCACATCATGCCGGGGCCCTGGCGCGGATAGCGGAAGGTTTCGAGCAGGGTTTTGACTTCCTGCCCGTCGTTGGGCCGCTTGTTGAGGCCAAGGCTGCGCTTCAGCCCATCGACCACCGCGCTCCACAGTGAAAGGCCCTTGATCCGCTGCGCGGCCCAATCGGCGCTCATCTCGTCGCAGGGCATGCCCCAGACCTTCTCGGTGTAGGTCTTGAAGAAGATCGAATAGAGCTTCCAGCCGAACTGGTTGACGGTCCAGTCTTCGAAGCTCTTCACATTCTTGTTCGGGAAGGCCTTGGCCTTGGCAAAGCTCATCATGCACAGCGTGCTGCGGATGATGCCGAGGTTCCATAGCGCTTCGAACGCGCGCAGCGGATAGGAGTAGAATTTGCCTTCGTAGTAGATCCGGCTCATCCGCGGACGCTGGATGAAGTCGTCGGGCAGGATTTCGTTCCACAGGTCGACCACCGCCGCGCTCTTCGAAAAAAACCGGTGACCGCCGATATCGAAGCGGTAGCCTTCGTGTTCCACCGTGCGGCTGATCCCACCGACGTAGGTTTCATCTTTCTCGATGACCGCGACCGAATAGCCTTCCTTGGTCAGCAGATAGCCCGCGGTCAGGCCGGCCGGGCCGGCACCGATAATGGCGACATCGACAGTGACAACATTGGACCGCGCGTTGTTCGATCCGATAACAGACTGGCTCATGAAATGCCCCGTTTGAAGTGTGGAGCCAGAAGTGAAGGAAATTGCCTAATCAGTGGTTAACGCGGGCTGCGCCGATTACAGGACCCGGCACAAAATTGGCCGCTTGCAGGCGGTGAGCGATCCGCGCCAGTGCATCGAGCCGGAAGCTTTGCTGGAAAACCAGCCCATAGCGCTCGCCGCGCCGCCAGCGCACCCGCGCCTCGATCGGACCCAGCCCATCCGCCTCGATCTCGACCAGTTGGCCGACGGACAGGCGCGATTGGCACAGCACCGCGCTGCCATGCTGCGAAAGGTCGCACATCACCGCAGGCACGGCGGGGCCCTTGCCATGCAGCCTGACCGGCCACCCGCCGCGCAGACCGAGGCGAATGGCGCGTTTGGGAAAGGGTCCGGCTTCTTCGAGGAACTGTTCGATATCGACCGGCGAATCAGTGAATTGCAGCCCCGCTTCTTCACCTTGCTGCCAGGCGGGATCGAGCCGGTAGCGTTCGCCGCCCGAAAGTTCGATCTCGCAGGCGCTGTCCAGCGCCAGTGGGTGGAACAGGCGGACTTTCAGGCCGCCGCTGGAAACGTCGCGCAGCACGCACAGGAATTCCCCGGCTGCAGTGACCAGCTTGCCCGATCGCAGGATCAGGGTGAAGCGCTGATCGGCGCGCTGATCGGGCGGCGGTTCATCCATTTGCGGATCGGAGTTCCGGCAAGCCATGGGGTCCTTTCACGCCGCGCCGGATTGATGCGCGCCGCTGCCTCGCTGCACTGGGGCGCGCGTGACAAAGGGCGGGTCAAAGTTGGTCTAGGGGAATCTGCCTGGGCAGGTGGTGCGGACGGTGGGACTCGAACCCACACGAGCAAGGCTCAGGGGATTTTAAGTCCCCGGCGTCTACCATTCCGCCACGTCCGCGTTGCAACCGCCTTTAGGGAAGAGTGCTGCCGGTAGCCAGCCCTGCAGTACCCGGTCCGCCGGATCAGCCGCTTTCCGGTGCGGGGACTTCGCCCGGCAGGATTGCGATCACATCGAAGCGTTCGCACCACAGCAGCATGTCGGGGGTGAAGCCGCCGTTCCTGGTGAAATAGCCCTGGTGAGCAGCGCGCCAATAGCCGAGCGAGAGATCGCCTTCGCCTTCGGCTGCCGCAAAATCCGCATCAACTTGATCGAAGTGCTGTTGGCTGAGCGCCACTGTCTCGAGCACGGCACGCGGGCGGCCTTGCCCGTCCTGGGCTACCCAGCGGCCCGCGACGACAGTGCCCTTCACGCCTTCCGCTGCGCTCCAGCAGGTGGCGTGCTTTTTGCCGATCAGGATCAGATCCAGCAGTTCGTCGGCAAGGTCCGGGCCATCGCCGAACGGAAAGCGCGCAAGCGCCTGCCAATCGGGGAACGCACCTGGCATCTAGTCAGTGTTGAGCTTGGCGCGCATTTCCTTGCCGGGCTTGAAATAGGGCACTTTCTTGCCCGGCACCGCAACGGTTTCGCCGGTGCGGGGGTTGCGGCCGGTGCGGGCATCGCGGCCGCGCGTGGAAAAAGCGCCAAAGCCGCGCAGTTCAACCCGGCCGCCATTGGCCAGCCGCGCGGTTATCTCATCGAAAAAGGTGCCGACGATTTTTTCGATTTCTTCCATGCGCAGCCCGGGATTTTCACGGGAAAGCGCCGCCAGCAGTTCGGATCTAATCATTACACGCCTTTCACCGGAGCCTAAAGCAGGACCCGTTGGGTTTGGTAAAAGAGCGCGGCGCAGCTTCCGACCCGGTGCAAGCAGCACTGCACGAACACGGTAATGCCACCACCAGCAAGGCGAAGCAATCGGGGAATTTCATCTGAGGTTAATAAGTGTTAAGTCTCGGATCAGGATTTTTCGGCCAGCAAATCTGCGGGCGCGATGCCCAAGCGATCGATCCGGCGGCGAAGTGCCGGCCATTCGCGGGTCAGGAAGACCTCCCGCTCGCTGTTCCGCAGCTTTTCGGCCGCACCGCGCGCCACGAACATGCCGACCCCGCGCTGCACTTCGACCAGCCCATCGAGCTGGAACTGCTGGTAAGCCTTGGCCACGGTCAGCGGATTGGCACCTTGCTGCGCGGCGAAGGCGCGCACCGATGGCAGCATCGCCCCTTCGCCATAGGTGCCGTCAATAATCGCGGCGGCGATCAGATCGCGCAATTTGAGGTAAACCGGCTTGCTGCTATCGGGCATGGTGCATCAGTGCCATAATACAGCGGGTCAGGCAAGCGGATTCGCGGATCTGTGGAGCGCGCAACAATCGAACAGGGACCGCGAATTTCGCTTCACACACGCGAAATCGCGGCTAGTCTCCGAGGTCATGTGGGACTGGCCAGGCCGTCCGAAAAAATTACCGGGAGCTTCGAATGAAAGACATGGCCTTGTGGAACGAAGGCGATTGGATTGCCGCGATCGCCGCAATCGCGCTGTTCGCGATCCTCGCCATCGGCGGGATCATTGCCGGCCGTAAGAGCGAGGAAGTCGTCGGCCACCCGCGCGGGCTGTTCGTGCTGTTCTACGCCGAAATGTGGGAACGCTTTTCCTATTACGGGATGCGCGCGCTACTGGTGCTGTATCTGACCAAGCACTGGCTGTTCGCGGACAGCAAGGCGAACCTGGTCTACGGAGCCTATGGCGCGCTGGTCTATATCATGCCGGTGCTGGGTGGGATCCTGGCCGATCGCTATCTCGGCCAGCGCAAGGCGGTGATCTTCGGCGGCGTGCTGCTCGCGCTCGGCCACGGCCTGATGGCGGTCGAAGGCATTGGCGGGCAAAGCGATCCCACGATCAACGTGTTCTGGGCGGCGCTGGCCTTCATCATCGTCGGCTCCGGCTTCCTCAAGGCGAACATCTCGGTGATCGTCGGCCAGCTCTACAAGATGACCGACGTGCGCCGCGATGCCGCATATACGATCTTCTACATGGGCGTGAACGTTGGCGCCGCGCTGGGCACGATCCTGGTCGGCTACCTCGGCGAGACGATCGGCTGGGCCTATGGCTTTGGCCTGGCGGGGATCGGGATGGTGATCGGGCTGATCATCTTCCTGATCGGCAAGCCCGCGTTGCGCGGCCGCGGCGAACCCCCGGCCCCATTGGCACAGGGCCGTGAATTCACGCTTTATGCTGTGGGTATCGGGGCGGTCGCAGTGGTCTGGGGCCTGATCCAGTATCAGGACGTGATCCAGAATCTGCTGATCGTCAGCGGCCTGGCGATGCTGGGCTACACGCTTTATGAAGCCTTCAAGCTGCCCAAGGAAGCGCGCGAACGGATTTTTGCGATGCTGTTCCTGATCGCGCTTAATCCGCTGTTCTGGGGCCTGTTCGAACAGGCCGGGGGCAGCCTCAACCTCTATACTGACAGGTTTGTCGATCGCGCGGGCGTGCCGACCAGCCTGTTCCAGTCGATCAACCCGATCTATATCGTGCTGTTCGCGCCGATCTTTGCGGCCTTGTGGCAATACCTTGGACGCAAGGGGCTTGAACCCAGCGCGCCGGCCAAGTTCGGGCTCGCGCTGACGCAGGTCGGGCTGGGCTTCCTGGTGTTCGTCTGGGGTGCCAATTCGGTTGGCGCCGCGGCGATGACCCCGGTGTTGTTCGTGTTCCTGATCTACCTGCTCCACACCACCGGCGAACTGTGCCTGTCGCCCGTCGGGCTTTCGGCGATGGCCCGGCTGGCGCCGCTCCACCTGGCCAGCTTCGTGATGGGCGCGTGGTTCTACATGACCGCGGTCGGCAATTTCGTGGCTGGCAAGATCGGTGAGGCTACGGGGGGCGAAGGCGGCGAAATGTCGAAAGAGCTGACGCTGCAGATCTATTCGAAGATCGGCTGGATCACGATCGGTATCTCGGTGGTGGTCCTGATGGTCTCGCCGTTCGTCAAACGCTGGATGCACCTCGATACGCTCGAGGACCGCGCCGAACCCAAGCCGGAATAGGAGTTATGATGCGCAAGGGGGCATTTCTGAGCGTGGCCGCGCTGGCCCTGGTGCTGGGCGGCACCGGGGTCCTTTCGGCCAAGGACAAGGATGACAAGAAGGAAGACGGCGCGGCGGTGAAGGCCGCGCGGGATTTCAACACCAATCCCTATCCTTCGACCTACAAGCCTTATCCCGGGCGATCGACGCTGATTGTCGGGGCGACCATATTTGACGGGCGCGGCGGGCGGATCGAGCGCGGCGTGGTGCTACTGCAAGGCGGCAAGATCGCAGGCGTCGGCGGGTCACTTGCGGATATGGACGTGCCAGCCGATGCGGTGCGGATCGACGGCACCGGCAAGTTCATCACGCCGGGCGTAATCGATGTGCACAGCCATCTGGGGGTCTATCCATCGCCCGGGGTCGAGGCCAATTCGGACGGCAACGAAGCGACCGCGCCAACCACCCCCAACGTCTGGGCCGAACATTCGATCTGGCCGCAAGACCCGGGGTTCAGCCGCGCGCTGGCCAATGGCGGGGTGACCAGCCTGGAAGTGCTGCCCGGCTCGGCCAACCTGATGGGCGGACGCTCGGTGGTGGTCAAGAACGTCTATGCGCGGACCGTGCAGGGGATGAAGTTCCCCGATGCGCCCTATGGCCTCAAAATGGCTTGCGGCGAAAATCCCAAGCGCGTCTATGGCGGCAAGGGGCGGACCCCTTCGACCCGCATGGGCAATTTCGCGGTCAACCGCGAAACCTGGATCAAGGCGCAGGAATACCGCGCCAAGCGCGCTGCCGGGAAGCTGGAAGCACGCGACCTTGCGCTGGAAACGCTGGCCGGGGTGCTCGATGGCAAGATCCTGGTCCAGAACCACTGCTACCGCGCCGATGAAATGGCGCTGGTGCTCGATATGGCCAAAGAGTTCGGCTACCACGTCAGCGCCTTCCACCACGCGGTCGAAGCCTACAAGATCGGCGATCTGCTGAAGCAGGCCGATACCTGCAGCGCGATCTGGTCGGACTGGTGGGGCTTCAAGATGGAAGCCTATGATGCGATCCCCGAAAACGCCGGGATCCTGTGGAAGGCCGGGGCCTGCGTGGTGATCCATTCGGATGACGAAAACGGCATCCAGCGGCTCAACCAGGAAGCCGCCAAGGCGCAAGGCGATGCCCGCCGGATCGGGATCAATATCCCCGATGCCGATGTGGTCGGCTGGTTCACTTACAACGCCGCCAAGGCGATCGGCGTCGACAAGATGACCGGCAGCCTTGCACCCGGCCTGATGGGCGATGTGGTGCTGTGGAACGGCAACCCGCTGTCGGTCTATTCGCGGCCCGAAAAGGTCTGGATCGATGGCGCGCTGCTGTTTGACAGCAGCAACCGCAAGCTGCGCCCGGTCAGCGATTTCGAGCTTGGCCAGCCCGGTGAAGGGGACGTGAAATGAAGCGGCTCCTTGCTCTTTCGGCTGCGCTCGGCGCGCTGGCGGCGGCCGCACCGGCAATGGCGCAGGATATTGCGATCACCCACGCACGGCTGGTGATCGGTGATGGCAGCGAACCAATTGCCGATGGCACGGTGCTGGTCCAGGGCGGCAAGGTTGTCGCAGCGGGCCCGGCGGTGGCCGTGCCTGCGGGGGTCCGCACGATCGATGCCGAGGGCAAATGGGTCACCCCCGGGCTGGTCGTCGCGATCACCGATCTCGGACTGGTCGATGTCGGCGCAGTCGATGAGAGCAACGACAGCGATGCTGACAAGAGCCCGTTCAGCGCCGCGCTCGATGTCTCGGCGGCGATCAATCCCAACGATCTGCCGATCCAGGTCAGCCGCGCCGGCGGGGTGACCCGCGCGGCGGTGGCACCGATCGCCACCGGCTCGATCTTTGGCGGGCAGGGCGCAGTGATCGATCTGGGGGCTGATTCCAGTGCGGTGATGAAGCCGCGTGCGTTCCAGTATGTCGATCTGGGCGAAACCGGCGCGCGCCGCGCTGGCGGCAGTCGCGCCGCGACTTACGCCATGCTGCGCAATGCCCTGGCCGAGGCGCGCGAGCTTTCGCTTTCGCCCACCGGTGTGCGGCGTGACGATACCTTGCTGACCCGCGCCGATGCGGCCGCGCTGATCCCGGTGGTGACCGGCCAGCAGCCGCTTTACGTGCGGGTTGAGCGCGCGGCCGATATCCGCATGGTGCTCTCGCTCAAGAAGGAATTCCCGGCCTTGAAGCTGGTGATTGTCGGCGCGGCGGAAGGCTGGATGGTCGCGCCCGAACTGGCGCAGGCCGGTGTACCGGTGCTGGCCACGCCGCTGACCGATCTGCCAAATTCGTTCGAACAGCTGGGTGCGACGCAATCGAATGTCGGACGGATGCGCGCCGGCGGGGTCAAGGTTGCACTCGGCGCATTCGGCGATCAGCCGCGCTATGCCCCGCAATATGCCGGCAATCTGGTGGCGTTGACCCGGGTTCCGGGGGCCACGGGCCTCACCTGGGGCCAGGCCTTCGCCGCGATCTCCTCCGGCCCGGCGGAGGTGATGGGCATGGGTGACCGGATCGGATCGCTGCGCCCGGGCCGCGTCGGCGATGTGGTGATCTGGGACGGCGATCCGCTCGAAGTAACCTCGGGCCCGGTCCGCGTGTTCATCGACGGGGTGGAACAGCCGATGTCCAACCATCAGACCAAGCTGCGGGATCGCTATCTCAACCCGGCCGAAGGCGATCTGCCCAAGGCGTATGAGTGGTAATGAGCACAAGGGGCGCGGGTAATGGATGAACAGCTGACGGTTCTGGTCGCGGCCTCGCTCAGTTTTGTCGGTACGCATTTCGCACTGTCACATCCGTTGCGTGGCCCGTTGGTGGCGCGGCTGGGCGCGGGCGGCTTCATGGCGCTCTATTCGCTTGTAGCGCTGGCCACGTTCGCCTGGATGGTCCTGGCGTTTCGCGCGGTGCCAGTGGGCGAGGTGCCGTGGTGGAACGGAACCAGCGACATTGCCTGGGGCATTGCCAGCGCGATCATGCTGATCGCCTCGGTGCTGCTGGCCGGATCGCTGCGCGGCAATCCCGCGATGCCCGATCCGCGTGCGGGCGAGCTAGCGCGGCACACGCCGAAAGGCATTTTCAAGGTGACCCGCCATCCGATGATGTGGAGCTTCGCCTTGTGGAGCCTGGCCCACGTGCTGGTCAGCCCCACCATGCGGGTGTTGGTGCTGTCTTTCGCCATCGCCTTCCTCGCCCTGATTGGCGCCAAGCTGCAGGATGACAAGAAGATGGTGCTGATGGGCGAAAGCTGGTCGATCTGGGAAAAGCACACGTCGTTCCTGCCGCGCTGGCAACGGTTACCGCAGGCCGGGCTGGTGCCATGGCTCGGCGGCACGGCGCTGTGGCTGGGTGCCACCTGGCTGCACGGCGCGTTGATCGGCATGGCGGCGGGCCTGTGGCGCTGGATCTGACCCGCGCATGTTGCAGCCGTGGATAGCCCGGCGCCGCTTGCGGGCAAACGGATCGGCTTGCTTTCAGCCTGGGCTTCGCGGCTGGGCGGCGGGGTCTATGAAGCCGTCCTGACGCAGGGCGACGTGCTGCGGAGTCTGGGCGCAGAGCCGCTGGTCTTCGCCTTGCGCGATTCGCACAGCGCCGGGGACGCCGCGCGGTTCGGCGATATTGCGGTGCAGACCTTCGCGGTGAAGGGCCCCGGCCAAATCGGCTATGCCCCCGAACTTGTCACAGCGCTGCACGCTGCGCAGCTTGATTGCCTCCACCTCCACGGCATCTGGATGTATCCATCGCTGGCTGCCAGCCGCTGGGCGGCGCAGAGCGGCAAGGGTTTTGTGATCTCGCCGCACGGCATGCTCGATCCATGGATCACCGCGCGCGGGCGCTGGAAAAAGGCGCTGGCCCGCGCCGGGTATGAACGGACCAGTTGGCGAAGGGCAAGCTTCCTGCATGCGCTGACCCTGGCCGAAAAGGCCGACATCGCGCGCGAAAGCGGGCGCGAAGATAGCATGGTCATTGCCAATTCCGGCCCTGCTCCGGCAGCAATGCCGGCCGCGCCGCGCCCACCGCATCTGGTCTATATCGGCCGGATCCACCCGAAGAAAAACCTGCTCGCGCTGGTCGCAGCCTGGGGCCTGGCCCGGCGCCGCAGCGATGCGCGGCTGACCTTGGCCGGATGGGGCGAACCGGGCGATGTTGCCGCACTTGAAGCAGCGGTGGCAGCGGCAGGGCCGTCGGTGGAATTTGTCGGCCCGGCCTATTGCGCGGCCAAGCAGGCGCTGCTCGATAGTGCGCGGTTCACGGTGCTGCCCTCGCACAGCGAAGGGCTGCCGATGTCGGTGCTCGATAGCTGGGCCGCCGGGGTGCCGACGATCATGACCGGCCAGTGCAACCTGCCCGATGGCTTTGCCGCGGGCGCGGCAATCGCGTGTGGCTATGATCCAGATACGATTGCGCCAGCGCTGGAGCAGGCGCTGTCATTCGCTGACGGCGACTATCTGCGGATGGCCCGCGCCGCCCGCGATCTCGCCGCCGGACCCTTCAGCGCCCCAACCATTGCCGCGTGCTGGGCCGGGGCCTACCGTGCCGCAATGTCCCAGGGTGCCAAGCCATGACCCAACCGCTCGACGCATCGCGGGCCAGGCCGCTTGAGGGCGGGGCGAGCTTCTCGCTGGGTAACCGGTTGTTCCGGGTGGTCTGGATGGCAGCATGGCTAATACTGGCGCGCTTTACCCCGCCGCCGCTGCACGGCTGGCGGCGGCTGGTGCTGCGGGCATTCGGGGCGCAGATCGGCGGCGGCGCGCGGGTTCATGCCTCGGTTTCGATCTGGCATCCGGGCAATCTCGATCTGGGCGATCAGGTTCTGATTGGCCCCGGGGTCCGGCTTTACAATCAGGGGCGGATTACCGTGGGGCCGCGCACCGTGATATCGCAACGCGCGCACATCTGCGCCAGCACGCACGATGTAAACGATCCGCATTTTCAGCTGCAACTGCGCCCGATCACCATCGGCGCCCAGTGCTGGATCGCCGCCGAAGCCTTCGTTGGCCCCGGGGTGACCATGCATGACCGGGCGGTGCTGGCCGCGCGCGGCGCGCTGTTCGGCGATGCCGAAGCGGACGGGATCTATGCGGGCAATCCGGCGGCGCTGCTGAAAAAGCGGCAGCTCAGGGCAGCGGATCCAGCCTGACCTGTTCCAGCCACAGGTTGCCGCCGCCCGAAGTCAGGGCAAAGCTGAGCACCTGCGCGGCGCAACCGGGGGCCACTTTGAACACTGCGGTGCGGCTCAGCCCATCGCCAACGCTTTGTGCGGGTAGCCATACTTGCTGCTGGCCCTTGCAGCTTAGTGATACGCGAATCCGGTCCCCGGCTGAGCCATCGGTCATCCCGGCCCGCCAGTGCAAGCGATAGCGCCCCGGCGCGAGCAGCAAAAGCTTGGCCAGGAATATCCGCGTGGCCGACAGCGTGCCATCAATGGTCAGCCGCTGGCCGCGCCCTGCAGTCTCAGGGACCAGCCCCAACAGCACGTCGCCGCTGCCGACCGCCTGCCAGGCGAATGGATTGCGCGTGCCCAGCAGGTCAAGCGTGGCAAAGCCTTCGCCGCCTTGCAGCAGTCCGCCGGTATCGGGGCACTGCGCTGCCCACAGCGCACCGGCTTCGCGGTAAAGCCCGGCATTGGTCACTGCTGCAGCAAGATTTGACACGGCTTCGCAGCCCAGAACCAGTCCGGCGCCGCCCGCATCGATCATCACCTGGGCGCGCTGGCGCAGCGCCTGCGGCGGCAAGGCGAAAACCTCGTTGAGATACTTGCCCAGCCACGCGGTCTCCGGATCCAGCCGTTCGACCAGCGCGGCGCGCGCGACCGGATTGCGCTCGACCGGATCGAGCAGCGCCTGCTGGCCGACCAGCGTCGGCTGCTGGCGCAGCAGCGCGTCGAGCCGCATGGCCGCGCTGTCATAGTCGCGCGTTTCCATGGCGCGGGTCAGCCAATAGGCCTGGGTCAGCGGCACCCGCCAGCCCATGCGCCCGGCCAGGCCAAAGGCCCGCTCGGCCATCGGCGCATTGCCGACGGCAAGCTGTCCGGCCGCAAACAGCGCCACGCTTTCGGCTTCGAATGGCGCGCGGTTGAGCGCATGCCAGCCATAGGAGGCGGCATCCTTGCCGCGCCCGGCGATCAATGCCTGGCTGCCCAGCGTGCGCAGCGCGGCGCGCGCGAACGGCAGCGGCACTGCGGTGGCCACGGCCGGATCGGTGCGCGCCAGCCGGTCGATCCCGCTCGCCGCGCTGAGCCCGATCAAGGCCAGCGCGCCGGTAAGGATCGCAGCCCCGCGCAGCATCAGCGTTTCCCGGATCCGCTTTCGTACTGGTAATATTGGTAGCCGTAATATTCGGAATAGCGGTTCCCGGATTTGAGCGGATCGAATTTGGTCAGCACCGCGCCAAGAATGATCGGCCGCATCGCACGCAAACGGCGCAGCGCCGTCTTGAGCGCGCCGCGGCGGCTGCGATCAGCCTCGACCACGAAGATCACCCCGTCGACCAGCGCCGACAGTGTCGGAGCGTCGGCCAGGCCAAGGATCGGCGGGCTATCGACCAGCACGACATCGTACTGGCTCGCCGCCTCTTGCAGGATTTCCTCGATCCGCGCGGTTGACAGCAGCTCGGTCGGGCTGGGCGGAACGGGGCCGGCCACCAGCACCGAAAGCTTCGGCAGCCCGCCTGGCACCACCGCACTGGCCAGCGGCTCGTGCGAGGTCAGCAGGGTGGAAAGCCCGCGCTCCGCCTCAAGCGACAGCCGTTTGTGCAGCGACGGACGGCGCAGGTCGGCATCGATCAGCAACACGTTTTTGCCCATGCGGGCAAAGCCCTGTGCCGTGGCGATCGAGGTGGTGGTCTTGCCTTCGGCGGCCTGTGCAGAGGTGATCAGCATGATCTGCGGCAAGCCTTCGGGGGTCGAATAGAGCAGCGAACCGCGCAGCGAATTGTAGGCTTCCGAGACCGGCGACTTGGGATCGCGCATCGCCGCATCGGGCTCGTTATCGCGCGATTGCGGCACCACGCCCAGCAGCGCGAGGCCCAGCTTGGCCTCGATGTCCTCGGGCACGCGGATCGCGTCGTCGAACTGGTCCTTGAAGAACACCACCAGCGCCGCCAGCCCCAGACCGAGCAGCAAGCCGACCAGCAGGTTCTTGAACAGGTTGGGCGAGCTTTGCCCGCGCGGCACTTCGGCCGGATCGATGATCGCAACATTGCTGAGGCTGACCCCGGCGATCGCGTTCAGCGTCTTGAAGCGTTCGAGCAGTCCGCCATAAAGTTCGCGGTTGGTGTCCACTTCGCGCGCCAACAGGTTGTACTGCACCGAACGATCCTGTTCGGACATGCTTTCGCCCTTGAGCTGGCTGACCTGCCCTTTGAGCTGGCGTTCGGTCGATACGGCGGCGTCGTATTCGGCGCGCACCGAGGCGCGCACGTTGTTTGAGGAAACCTGCAGCTGGCGGTTGATCGTATCGAGCTGCGCCTGTTTGGCCCGAACGGTCGGATAATCTTCGAGGTGCCGCGCCCGGTCCTGGCTGAGTTCGGCCTCGACCATGGCTTTCTGATTGAGCAGCGCGACGACCGTAGGATTGGCCAGAACGGTTGACGATGAGAGCAGCGGCCCGCCCGACACCGCGCGCCAGCGGCCCTCGGCTTCGATCCGCCGGGCGGTGGCGTCGTTGGCGGCGGCGTTGAGCTGTTCGAGACTGTCGCCGATCACCGAACCGCTGCCGCCGGCCTTGCCATCGCCTTCAGCGCCGCCGGGGGTGCGGATGATCCCCGCCGAACGCGCATAGGCGTTGAGCGCCCGTTCCGATGCCTCAAGCTTGACCTTGGCTTCGGTCAGCTGTTCGCCAAGGAAATTGCGCGCATAGGCCGAACTGTCGAACTTGCGCTGCAGGTTGGACTGGATGAATTCGCCGGCATAGGCATTGGCAACCTGCGCACTGAACGCGGGATCGGTCGAATTGTAGATGATCTTCACGATCCGCGAATCGCGCGGCATCTTGACCGAAAGGTTGCCGGCCAACAGCCCGGCCGCCTGGATCTTGAGCAGTTCGGGCGAGGTTCCGGCCGGCGGCGGGGTCGCCCCTTGCGCCTGGTAGAGCGCGGGATTGCCGATCAGGCCCAGCTTTTGCGCAACCCTGAGCGCCATGCCGCGGCTGGCAATGATGTCGGTCTGGGTTTTGAGGAAGCGATCAACGTCCCACGCTGCCTGGTTGACATCGTCGGGCTGATCTTCCTTCGATCCCAGCACGCGCCCGGTCGAATCGTTGATCTGGATCGAGACCGCCGCGTCGTAGCGTTTGGTCTGCAGCATCGTTGATACCAGCGCTACCGCCAGCGCCGCAGCGACGAGTGCCGCGATCAGCCACAGGTTGGCGCGGACGGCAGCGACGATATAGCGAAAATCGAACGCCGAACGGGCTTGTCCCAACCGCTCAACCTCATCGTGGAGATCAGGATCGCCGGGGCCGTGTAACATGCGCTGCGAGGCTGGATGGGAAGCGGTCAAGAAGCGATCCTAGCGGAAAATGTAAAACAGGTTGAAGACCGGGGCAGCCTGCAGGAACTGGCGCCAGGCATCCTTCAGCGCCGAACGGCCAACCACGATCGTATCGCCGGCCAGCACCAGCGGATCGGCCGCGCGGCCTTTGCGGATGTCGTCAAGGTTGAAGCGCGCGCCGAGGCGTTGGCCGTTCACCACCCGGAAGATCATCACCTCATCGAGCTTGGCGCTGTCGGTCGGGCTCTTGGCCTGGGCGATGGCGCTGAGCAGCGTGGTGTTGGGCACGGCTTCGAATACACCCGGTTCGCGCACATCGCCTTCGACGGCAAAGGTGGTGCGCTTGCGTTCGGAAACCATCACCGTCACCTGCGGATCGCGGATATAGCGCGCGCCGAGCCGCCGCACGAGATCATCGCGCAGCTGGTCGGGGCGGCGTCCGGCAGCGGCAACCTCGCCCGCCAGCGGCACCTGGATATTGCCGCGGGCATCGACAAAATAGGCGTCCGAGGTCAATTCCGGTTCGCCCAGCACCCGCACTGACAAGCGATCGCCGATGCGAATCAGGTTGTCATCGGGCCACGCCTCGGTGTTTTCGAATATCGCATAGGCCGCGGGCCCCGCCGGCAGCGCGTTGGGGGCCTGGCGGAGCATGCAGCCAGCCAGCACCAACACAGCCAGCAAGGCAGCAATAAGGCGCACCGGTTGGCGCAGCGGCATCACATGTGATCCTTTTCGAACGAGCCCGCGGCGGCCGGATTGGCGCGGCTCAGCAACAGCGCGGCGCACAGGGCACCAAGCGCGGCTAATGACATGGATCGAAACGGATAATCAACCATCGAATGCAGCATCAGCAAGATCAGCACCGCGCCGGCAAACAGCGCTGCTGCGCGCGCACTGCGACTTTGCTGGTGCCGCGCGGCCGCTGCGGAGCGGGCGACAATCACAATCACCGCGCCCCAGGCCAGCAGTCCGAACAGACCGGCTTCGACACCAAGTTCGATATATTCGTTGTGCGCGCGGTTCGGCATCGCGGGGCGCACCACCTCGAGCCGTTCTTCGAGCACCAGCGCGGGCACGAATCCGCCCATGCCGACCCCCGCCGGATAGTGCTTGCGCGCCACGTAAAGCCCGTCGCGCCACAACTCGAGGCGCAGATCCTGGTCAAACTGGAAACGCCCCGTGATGGCGGCCAGTGTCGGACTTGCGCGCACCAGCGCGGTGCCGGTCGCCGCCAGCAGCGCCGCCAGCACCGCTGCGGCGATCAGCACCTTGCGGCCCGGCCTTGGCAACCAGGCGCGCAGCAACCACAGCCCGGCCAGCATGGCCACCGGCAGCAGCGCGATGCCCATCCGCGATGCCGTGAAAACGATGCCGAAGCCGAACAGCCCGGTGGCCAGCACCGCCAGCCCCAGCACCGGTCCGGCGCGGTTCGGGATAAGGCCGCGCAGCGCGCCGATCCTGAGCAGCGCATAGCAAGCGATCAGCGCGGCGAGCAGCACGTCGGCGGTGGCATTGTGATTGGCCTGAAACCCGCGCAGGTTGGGGGTGGTCACGCCATAAAGCTGCACCGCGCTGTCCGCGGCGGAAGTCAGCTGCAATGCCCCCAGCGCCAGGGTCGCAATCCCCGCGCCAACGACAACCAGCATCAGCCAGACCTGCTGGCGCAGGCTGAGCGTGGCGGCCATGACCAGCAGCACCAGCGGCGGCAGCAGCGATAGCAGGGAAGCAAGCGTGCGTTCGGGCGTCATGGTCCAGGTCCGCCAGGTGTTTGCGCGGCCGATCAGCGCCAGGGCCTCAACCTCAGGCTCGCGCCCGGGCAGCGCCCGCCACAGACCGGGCGGCAATGGAACCAGCTGCAGCACGGGCACAATCAGCGCGAGCAGGCAGATCAGCCAGACCCCGCGCGGCACCGTGCGCCAGCTATCGCGCGATCCCGGCAGCACCAGCCACGCGGCAAAAATGGCAACCGCCAGCCATTCGAGCAGCAATTCGGGCCAAGGAGCCGGAGATCCGCCACCGCCCAGCAGCAGCGCTGTACCCAGCAGGACCAGCGCCAGCACACCGGTTGTCGCGGGCAAAGCGGAGGCGGCATCCCGGTGGATTGCAGTTGCGGGCAAAGGCATTCCTTCGGGGACACGCGCAGAATCGCAGACTGCCCTTCAATGATACGCATTCCCGCATAGGGCAACCGCGTTTTGCCGGGGTGCTGCGTCCCGCCGTGCACCGCTTGCACGGTTCGGCTTTGACAGCGCTGCTTCGCGCGGCGAAAAGGGGGCAATGACCAACGAAGAAGAAAAGCGGCTCCATCGCCGCCGGTTCTATCCTGCCGAACAGGAAGCCGAATTTGTCGAGAGCCATGTCGTTTCGACCTCGCAGACCCAGAGCGAAGCCTATCGGCTCGCCTGGCGCGACACCGATTTCCTGCTCCGCGAAGAATTGCGGCCGGTGCGCTTTCAGCTTGAACTGCTGAAATGCGAAATGCTGCTGGAAGAGGCGAAGATCGGCTCGACCCTGGTGTGCTATGGCTCGGCGCGGATCCCTTCGCCCGAAGCTGCGGACGAACTGGTCGCGCAAGCCTCTGAAGCGCGCAAGCCGATTGCCAGACGGCTGGCCGCCAATGCCAAATATTACGAGGAAGCGCGGCGGCTGGGCGAAATCGCGGCGACCTGTGCGATTGTCGAAAAGGGCATGCGCCAGTTCGTGGTCTGCTCGGGCGGCGGTCCCTCGATCATGGAGGCGGCCAACCGCGGTGCGGCCGAAGCCGGTGCGGAAACGATCGGGCTCAACATCGTGCTGCCGCACGAACAGGCGCCCAACCGCTATGTGACGCCCGACCTGGCCTTCCAGTTCCACTATTTTGCGCTGCGCAAGATGCACTTTCTGCTGCGCGCCCGCGCGGTGGCGGTGTTTCCCGGCGGGTTCGGCACGCTTGACGAATTCATGGAACTGCTGACCCTGATCCAGACCGGCAAGATGAAGCCGATCCCGATCATGCTGTTCGGCCGTGAATTCTGGAACAAGGTGGTCAACTTCGAGGCGCTCGCCGATGAAGGCGTGATCAACCACGAAGACCTCAATCTGTTCCACTGGGTGGAAACGGCCGAGGACGCCTGGGCCAAAGTGGTTGAATTTTATGAGTTATGATTGGTGCGCTGATCGCGCGGAGGCGATTGGCGCACCAGACAAAGAAAAGGGCGGCGCGCCAATGGCACGCCGCCCCGATCCGCTGCCTCGGTGGTATCAGACCGGCAGCGGAATATCGGCGATGAGCTTGCAGGCAACAGCGGCAGCGCCAACCTGCATGAAGGTTTCGCCATCGCGCACCGAAGCCGCGACGCGGATCAGATCCCCGAAATTGAGGTTGTCATTGCTGCGATAATCGTCCGCAGCGCGGGCCAGCCGGTCGACCTGGCCGGTGGTCAGATGGCCGCGCAGGAATTCCGAGGCGCAGCTCGCCTGGTTGGAGTTGAGGCCATAACGCTCCAGCGCGTTGGCAATCTGGTAACGGCTGGCCATGCAGCCCGAAAGGGCAACGGCCAGAAGCGGAACTAGGGCAAGCGATCGCATCGGCGACTCCTCGAGGGGAAACGGATTTCGTGCACCGCTCTAGGCCTGGCTTGCTGAACGGGGGCTTGCCGATTGCGCCTTTTGCAAAGCCGTGCAATCCCTGCGGCAAAGCGGGGAGGGACAATGTCTTACAGCGAACATGGGAGCCGGTTCTGGCAAGTCGATCTGACCACGGCGGATGGCGCGCGATCGGCTGCGCGCTCCGCAGGGACTGCCGCGTTCATCTATGGCGGGCTTGCGGTTCTTGTGGCCATGCTGTTCGGGCAATTATTTGTACCGATTGGAAAATATGGCCAGACCTCGTTCAACCTGATGCCTTTCGGGATCTCGTTTCTGGCGGTCGTTGCCGGCTTTCGCTTGCGCGATGGCAAGGGCCTGATCGCAGGTTCGCTGCTCGCGGTGGTCGTGGTCTTCAATGTGCTAGCCAATCTGGCTTCGCTGTCGGGCTGGGGCGGAACGGCGATCAACGTCGTGGTGCTGATCGTTCTCGTCCAGGGATTGCGTGGGGCGTCGGCCTTGCGCCGCGGGTTGGCTACTGCCGATGAAGAATTGGCGGCCTTCGATTGACGATGGACGCGCCGCGCAGCCCGACGACGCCCAACTGGACGGTTATTGCCGCTGCCACGGTCGTCTGGGTCGGCCTGGTGCTGCGCGCGCTCGGCTACGCCCCGTTCGATATCAGCCATGCCGATGAGATCATGCAATATCTCGAACAGGCCAAGCGGCTGGCCACCGGATCCGGGATCGTGCCGTGGGAATTCCGTTTCGGCGCGCGAAACAGCCTGATCGGCCAGGTGCTTTCGCTGCCGTACTGGCTCGGCAACGCTCTTGCGCCCGGCACGCTGGTCGGCATGCACGCCGCGCGGATCACGGCGATTGGCTTGACCTTGGCGGTTTTGCCGGCGGCGTGGAAGCTGGGGGCGCTGACCTCGCGGGTCCATGCACTCGCGGCGCTGGGCGTAGTGGCGCTGTGGTACGAAAGCGTGCTGTTTTCAACGTTGCTGCTGTCCGAAGTGATCGCTGCCGGACCGATGCTGCTGGCGGCGGCGCTGATCCTTGCGCCGCAGCCAAGCGCGCGGGCGCTGCGCTGGGCTGGGCTGCTGCTGGGCATCGGCGTGGCACTGCGGCTCCAGTATGCGCCGTTCGCCGCGGTGCTGTGCCTGGCGCGGCTGCGGCTTGATCGGCAGGCCTGGATCTGGCTGGTGCAAGGCGGCCTGGGCGCGCTGGCAATCTGCGCGGTCAGCGACCTGGTCGCGGGGCAGGTGCCGCTGCGCTGGATTCTGGTCAATTTCCAGTACAACATGATCGAAGGACGCGCCGCGCGGTTCGGACGCGAAGGGCCGTTCGCCTATGCCACCATGCTGCTCACCCACCTTGGCCCCTTGGCCGCGCCGATCCTGGCTGCGGCTCTTCTTGCTCCGGCGCGGTACCGTCCGCTGGTCTATGCGCTGGTAGCAACGGTGCTGTTCCATTCGCTGATCGCGCACAAGGAATACCGCTTCATCTGGATCGCGGTGCAGGCTGCGCTGGTGCTGGCGGCAATCACCTCGGTTTCGCTGCTCGAACGTTCGGCCAGGGCGCGGGGCATGCAGGTCACTGGTGCCGGTCTCGCCCTGCTTGGTGCGCTGTGGTTCATGATGAGCATGGCGGCCGAGGCGCATTCGGGCGGGGCCAGAGCAATGCGCGGCGGCGCGCCGATCGTGCGGGCGGCGCTGGCCGGGGTGGCGCAAGGGCCGGCCTGCGGGATCGCCATCCCCGACCAGTGGCGCGCGCATCTGGTGTCTGCACTGCTCCCGCGCGCGGTGCCGATCTATGTCGCGCCCGAAACGGTTATGTCAGCCATCGAACCGCTGCCGCCGGGCATTGCCGCCTCGGCCAATGTGCTTGTCTTCCCCTACCTGCCGCGCGGCGCCGCTGGGTTTGAGGAGCGCGGCTGCGAGGAGAACGCTGTCATGCGCGCCTGCACCTATGTCCGCAAAGGCACCTGTCAGGCGGACCCCCACTGGACCTACCAGGCCGCACTGGAGCGTGAGACGCTCTGACTCAGCGCGTCATGCTGGCGTGGGTAATCGCCACGGCCAGCGCATCGGCGGCATCCGCCCCCGCCAGCTTCACGCCCGGCAACAATACGCCAAGCATCGCCTGGATCTGCGCTTTTTCGGCCGCCCCGGTGCCGACAATCGCTTTCTTGACCAGCCGCGCGGCATATTCGCTGACCGGCAGACCGGCCCGCGCCGCTGCCAGCAGGCAGACCCCGCGTGCCTGCCCCAGCTTGAGCGTGGACTGGGCGTTCGTGTTGGCGAACACCTCTTCCACTGCCGCCGCATCGAGCGTGTGGGCGGCAATTACCGCAGCCAGTTCACGGTCGATCACGACCAATCGTTCGGCGAGGGGCATCTTCGGATCGGTCTTGATCTGGCCGTTGGCGATGTGGCTCAGCCGGTTGCCGACCTTGGCGATAATGCCCCAGCCGGTGCAGGACAGTGAGGGATCGATACCCAGGATCAGCATGTCAGAACCTGATGCCCAGCTTCGGACCAAACTGAACCATCAGCAGATAGAGCGCCACGGTCAGTGCGCATCCGGCCAAAAGCGCGATCCAGAAGCCATAGCCGTGGCGCAGCAACCACGGGATCAGCAGGAACATCGGCAAGCTGGGCAATACGAACCAGAACGTCGCCTCGGCATGGATTGCCATGTTTTCCGCGTCTGGACGGGTGTGCCACAACAGGATCATCCCCAGCACGGATATCAGCGGCAAGGACGCTACCAGCGCGGCGAAAGTCGGCAGGCGCTTGCCAATCTCGGCAATGGCCACGATCAGCGCGCCGGATAGCAGGGCTTTCGCGACCAGTGGGAGCATCAACCCAGCTTCGCCATCACATCGTCGCTGATCTCGTAATTGCCCCAGACGGTCTGGACGTCGTCATCATCGTCCAGCACGTCGATCAGCCTCAGCAACGTGGCGGCATCGCTTTCGCCGACTTCGGCCTTGAGGCTGGGCTTCCACGCCAGCTTGACCCCTTCGGCTTCGCCCAGCGCCTTTTCCAGTTCGCGCGCGACCGGGTGGAGGTTCTCGACCGCGACCCAGATCGCGTGGCCGTCCTCGTCGCTTTCAACATCGTCGGCCCCGGCTTCAAGCGCGGCTTCGAATACCTTGTCGGCATCGCCGACGCTGCCGGGATATTCGATCAGCCCGAGCCGTTCGAACCCATGGCTGACCGCGCCCGAAGCGCCCAGATTGCCGCCGTTCTTGGCAAAGGCGGTGCGGACATTGGTGGCGGTGCGGTTGCGGTTGTCGGTCAGGGCTTCGACGATCAGCGCCACCCCGCCCGGGCCGTAGCCTTCATAGCGGATCTCTTCGTAGTTCTCGGCGTCGCCCTTGCTGGCCTTGTCGATCGCGCGCTGGATGTTGTCCTTGGGCACCGATTGCGCCTTGGCGGCGTTGACCGCCGCGCGCAGCCGCGGGTTAAAGTCAGGATCGGGCATGCCCATCTTGGCCGCGACGGTGATTTCGCGGGAAAGCTTGGAAAACTGGGACGCGCGCTTCTTATCCTGTGCACCCTTGCGGTGCATGATGTTCTTGAATTTGGAATGGCCTGCCATGGGAACCTGTTGCGCCTGTAGATTGCGGGTTCCGGCGCCCTTACACCGGCGCGGGTGATTTGGGCAACCTTGTGACAAGTATTGCATGATAAGGCGGCGCGATGATCTTGCCTGCACGCACGCTTCGCACCACCCTTGGCCAGTTCGGCGCGTTCTTGCGCCGCCCGCAGTTGCTGGCGCCGCAGGGCCTGCTGGCGCAAGGCAGCGGCCGGACCTGGCTGTGGCTGACCGCGCTGCTGATCGCGGTGCTGTTCGCACTGGTGTTGCCGTT
Source organism: Novosphingobium sp. (assembly GCF_031417815.1). Classification (GTDB taxonomy): domain Bacteria; phylum Pseudomonadota; class Alphaproteobacteria; order Sphingomonadales; family Sphingomonadaceae; genus Novosphingobium. The sequence continues at coordinate 110,416 of NZ_JANOWI010000017.1, forward strand.
CATCCGGCTGTGGCAGGGCATGTTCGATCTGGCCGATCCGGTGGCGTTCGAGGCGGTGCCCCAGCGTTGGCTGATGCCGATTGTGGTGCTGTTTGCCCCGCTGTCCGAAGAGCTGCTGTTCCGCGGCTGGCAAAGCGGCACCCGCGCTGCGCTGTGCCTGCTGGGCTGCGCGGTGCTGGTGATCGTTGCGATGATGCAGGTAATTGTCCCGGGGCGTGAGATGATCGCGCTGGGGCTGCTGGCGGCGGCGGTGCTGGGCGGGGTTGCCGGCTGGTTCGTGCTGCGCCGCAACCGTGCGCCACTGGGCTGGTTCGCGCGCGGCTTTCCGGTGATCTTCTATCTTATGGCGGCGCTGTTCGCGGTGGTCCACCTGGCCAATTACGGCCGGTTCAGCCTGCTGGCGCTGCCGCTGGTTCTGCCGCAGCTATGGGCCGGGCTGGTGCTGGGATATGTGCGCCAGCGGATCGGGCTGGCGGGTGCGATTGCCAGCCATGCCGCATCGAACGGACTGGTCGTGGCGCTGGCGCTGGTGTCAGGCTAGCGTTTGTTCCACTCACGTGGAAGCAACACCGGCCCGCTCCCCCTCCCGGCCACCCACATGAGTATCCTGAATGGGTGGCCGGGAGGGGGAGCGGGCCGGTGTTGCCTGTTTCAGCTTCACTGAAACAGAACGTAGTCCCACTTGAACACCTGTCCCAGCTTCATCACGAAACTAACGCTTTCCAGCCGCCGCACATCACTCAGCGGATCACCCGCCACGGCGATGATATCGGCTGGCATCCCCGGGGCGATCACGCCCAGCTGACCGCTGCGCCCCAGTGCTTCGGCCGCCCCGGTGGTCGCGGCAACGATCGCCGCCATCGGGCTCATCCCGCGATCGATCATCAGCGCGAATTCGCGGGCGTTGTCGCCGTGCTTTGAGACGCCGGTATCGGTCCCGAAGGCGATTTTCACGCCCATGCGGATCGCCAGAATGTGGCTGGACCGCGCGGCTGTCACCGCCTGTTCGGCCTTGGGCAGCACCGCGGCGGGCAGCACGCCCGAACGCGCCTGTTCGACCGCCGTGGCGCTGGCCAGCATGGTCGGAACCAGCCAGGTGCCGTGCTGGACCATCGCCCTGGCGGTCGCTTCATCCAGGAAAGTGCCGTGATCGATCGTATCGACCCCGGCATTCACCGCCGCCATGGTCCCTTCCTTGGCATGGCTGTGCGCCGCCGCCTTGCGGCCAAAGCTGTGCGCGGTGTCGACGATCGCTTTCATTTCCTCGCTGGTCATCTGCTGGCCGAGGCCGCCCGCGACGTTGGACAGCACGCCCCCGGTGGCGGCAAATTTGATCACCAATGCCCCCAGCCGGATCTGTTCGCGCGCGGCGCGGCGGCAATCGTCAGGCCCGTTGCAGACGTTGTTGTAATCGCGCGGGTGGAACGCCTCGTAACTTTCCTGATTGAGCCCGCCCAGATCGCCGTGCCCGCCCGCAACCGAGATCATTTCCCCGGCGTTGATGATCGTCGGTCCGGCCACATCGCCGCGGCCAATCGCATCGCGCAGTGCCCGCACCCCGCGCGGCGGTCCGCCCAGATCGCGCACCGTGGTGAACCCGGCCATCAGATCGGCTTTGGCGTTGTTTGCGGCGTAGAGCACATCGTCTTCGCGGTCGCGGCTTGTCGCTTCAAGCCGCCCGGTCAGCGGATCGCCGCTGGAGAACATGTGGACATGCATGTCGATCAGCCCGGGCAGCACGAACTTGTCTTTCAGTTCAACGACTTTTGCCCCGGCTTCGGGCGCGACAAACCCATCGCGCACTTCGGCCACTTTGCCATCGCGCACGATGATCGTTGAAGGCCCGCGCGGCGGCTGGCCGGGCCGGTCAAGCAGCTTGCCGGCGTGAATGTAAGTGACATCGGAGGCGGGCTGGGCAAGCGCTGCCCAGGCCCCGCCGGCAGCAACCACCGCAACAATCGCCAGCTTGAACGCGCGCATCGAATCTCTCCCCATACTGAGCGACAAGGGCGAGGTTAGCCGCTGTTAGCGGCCATGCAAGGCGCAGCATCAGCCCAGTCCCAGCGCGGCCTTGTAGACGTCGAGGATCGCTTCCATTTCGGCGCGGTCATCGGGCTTCATTTTGCGCAGCGCAACCACCTTACGCATGATCTTGGCGTCATACCCCACCGCCTTCGCCTCGCCGTAAACGTCCTTGATATCGTCGGCGATGCCCTTCTTTTCCTCTTCGAGGCGTTCGACGCGCTCGATCAGCAGGCGCAGGCGATCGTCGGTAGTTTCGGCCATAGGGTAAGCTCCGGTGTGAAGAGAATCGGTTGAACAGGGCGGATAGCGAGGGGCGGGGATTCGGGCAAAGGCTGGGCTGTGGAAAGTTAGGTCCTCTCCATTTTCACGCAGTGCAAATGGGGAGGTGGCAGAGCGGCGCACTGACGGAGGGGTATCGAGGCCAGCGCAGAAACCCCTCCGTCTCGTCCTGCGGACGATCCACCTCCCCATTTGTGGCAGTCGCCAAAAATGAAGAGGACCTCAGGTGGCATTCTTCTTCAAACTCTCGGCCATCCGCGCCAGCTGTTCCGCCGTCGCTTCACTCTGGAACCGCGCCTTCCATTCCGCCGCAGCCATGCCGTGGATCACTTCGCGCGCACCTGCCGTGTCCAGCGGCGCGCCGGCATCGACAATCCAGTCGGCCAGGCAATTGCGGCAGAACCCCGCCAGCCCCATCAGCTCGATGTTGTGGGCATCGTGGCGGTGGCGCAAATGGCGCACCAGCCGCCGGAACGCGGCGGCGGCGACCGCATCGTCCAGACTCTCGAGCGGGTCATTCGCGCTCGCATTCGTATTTTCAGCGCAGCTCATGGGGTATTCCTTCCTCTTTGAGGCCAGCTTTGCCATAGCAGGGTTCAGCAGAGGAAGAGGCAACAGTGGCAAAGATTGATCACCGCGGGCGCAAGATCAAGATTCTGGCGACGCTGGGCCCGGCCAGCCGCAGCGCCGAGATGATCGAAAAGCTGCTGCGCGCCGGGGCCGATGCCTTCCGCGTCAACATGAGCCACGGCGATCACGAAACCCACGCCGAAACCATTGCCACGATCCGCGAGGTCGAGAAGAACTACGGCCGCCCGGTGGCGGTGCTGTGCGATCTGCAAGGCCCCAAGCTGCGCGTTGGCCAGTTCAAGGGCGGTAAGGCGGTGATCCGCCATTCGGGCCACTTCGTGCTCGATAACGATCCCACCCCCGGGGATGATACCCGCGTCTGCCTGCCGCACCCCGAACTGTTCGGGATCCTGGTCAAGGGCCAGCGGCTGCTGATCGACGATGGCAAGCTGCGCTTGAAGGTGATCGAGGCCACTGCCACCCGGATCCTCTGTTCGGCCGAGGTCGGCGGGGTGATCTCAGACCGCAAGGGCGTCAATGTGCCCGATGCGGTGGTGCCGGTGCCGGCCCTGACCGAAAAGGACCGCCGTGATCTGGCATTCGCGCTGGAACAGGGGGCAGACTGGATCGCGCTGTCGTTCGTCCAGCGGCCCGAAGACGTGGCCGAAGCGCGCAAGCTGATGGGCACATCGACCACCGCGCTGATGGCTAAGATCGAGAAGCCTGCCGCTGTGACGCGGCTGGAGGAAATCATCGAACTGGCCGACGGGATCATGGTCGCGCGCGGCGATCTGGGGGTTGAGCTTAACCCCGAAGAAGTGCCGCCGCTGCAAAAGCGGATCGTTGCCACCACGCGGCGCAGCGGCAAGCCGGTGGTGGTTGCCACGCAAATGCTCGAATCGATGATCGAAAGCCCTGCGCCGACCCGCGCCGAAGTATCCGACGTCGCCAACGCGGTTTACGATGGAGCGGACGCGGTGATGCTCTCGGCCGAAACCGCCAGCGGCGCCTGGCCGGTCGAGGCGGTTTCGATCATGCACCGGATCGCCTGCCAGGTCGAAGGCGATGCCGGGTACGGCGAACGCGTGCACTTCACCGAAGTGCGCCCCGATGCGACCACCGCCGATGCGCTGGCGCTGGCCAGCGCGCGGATCGCCGAAACGGTCAATGTCGCCGGGATCATCGTCTTCACCGGTTCGGGCAGCACCGCGCGGCGGGTGGCGCGCGAACGGCCCTCGGTACCGATGCTGGTGCTCACCCCCTCGGCCCGGATCGCCCGGCGCCTCGCGCTGCTGTGGGGCACTCACGCGGTCCATACCAAGGACATCACGGGGTTCGAGGAGATGATCGCCAAAGGCAAACGTATGGCGCTGCGCCACGGCTTCGGCCAGGCCGGATCGAAACTGGTCGCGCTGGCCGGGGTCCCGTTCGGCACACCCGGATCGACCAACCTGCTCCACGTGGTGACGCTGGCCGGGGATGAACTGAAAAAGCACGGCGGGGCGGAGTGACCGCTGGCGGCACGGTGCGCGATGGCGATCTGTGCGAAGTGATCGCGGGCACGCACAAGGGACGTGCCGGCACGGTGGAGGACTGGAAGCTCAGCAAGAGCGGGCATGCGACGATCACCGTGCGCGCGGCGAGTGGTGAGCGGTTCAAGACGCTCGCGCGGAATGTCCGCAAACTCTAGGCGAGCAGAGCGCTAAGATCCTTCCCAACAAGCTTGCAACATCAGCGTGGCGAAAATTAGAGTTGGCCGCCTTCGTCGTTTTGTGAATGAAAGCGGACTGTCTGGTTACGACCCAATCGGGGGCCGTTAAGCAAGATAGAATCTAATGACCGCTTTGCGGCATCCGATCGGCTCAATCGGGCAATGCGCGCGGGTCGCCCGCCATCAGCCGGCCGCGCTCGCACCATGCCGCCAGTGCCGAGCTAAATTCGACCTTCGCCTTGGCATCGTAGCGGGCGAGGTCTTCGGGACAGCAGACGCCCTCCCAGCGGCGGTTGGTACCCTTGTTGATAAAGGTTTTGCCGCCGCCCTTCCAGACACCACCTGCTTGCGGCATCAGTTGCTCCGCTGCGCCTTTCATAGCCTCGAATCCTGCCGCTTCGACCAACGCGGGCCAGAGCTCCTCAGCGATTTCGAAAGCAAGGAATTCGGCGATCCGCCGCATCTCGCCGTCCAGGTCGGCCTTCATGTCGTTGTAGTGTACCAGCAGCACGTTCGGATCGTGCCGCGCGGCCCAGAAGCTGTTCTCCATCACGAAATAGCCCGCACCCGGGTCGCCCAGATCGTCTTCGGGCCCGTCGACCCACCCAGCGAAGTGCGCCACTGGGTCCTGCGGCGAGAAGTCGTAGCCGTCGCCATTGTCGAACTTCGGGTCGGAATTGCTGAGCTCGATCATGCGCGCGATCG
>NZ_JANOWI010000018.1:0-19037 GCF_031417815.1 Novosphingobium sp.
ACCCGGTGCGCGGCGCCAATCCGGTCCCACAGGCTGGTTTCGCCATCGAAACGGTGGGCTTCGGCGTGGAGGCCGATCCGGCTTTCGATCGCCTTGTCGCCGCCGCGGTCGTCGAGGTCAGCGGTCCACAACATGGTCGCCATGCCGCGTTCGTGGTAATTGAAATTGGCCTGCAACAGCGTGGTCGATTTCCCCGCGTTCATGCTGGCATAGTAGAAATAGAGCTTGGCCATGATGCGCATCACATAAGCGGCGCGGCGCAAAGCGCCAGTGCGATTGACAGCCCCGTGCCCAGATTGCACTTTGGCGCAAACGTAAAGGGTCTGACATTGCGCACGATGCTTGCCCTTGCGGCCTTGGCCACCCTCGGTGCGGGGCCGGCGGCATATCGCTATCAGCTCGACAGCAAAGGCAGCGCGGTGATCGCCAAGGTTTCATTCCTGGCGATCGGCAGCAAGACCGCACGTTTTCCGGTCATGAAGGGATCGATCCGAATTACGCCTGAGCGGCTTGATGACATCGACCTCGATGTCGAACTTGATGCCCGCGCACTCACCGCTGACAGCAAAGGCGATACCGCCACTTTGCGTGGGCCGGATTTCTTCGATGTCGCGCGCCATCCCAGCGTGTCTTTCAGCGGCCACCGGATGACGATGACCGGGCCGGTCACCGCGCGGCTGGATGGTATGCTGACCGCGCGCGGGATCAGCCGTCCGGCTACGCTCAGCATTACCTTCCGCGATCCGCCAGCGCGGGTCAGCGGGCGCGATCCGGTGCAATTGCGCGCGACGACCGCAATCGATCGCCGCCAGTTCGGGATGACCGCCTATGGCTGGGCAGTGGGCAAGACCGTGAAAATCACCATCGACGCGCGGCTGGTGCCGGGCTGAAAGCTCAGGCGCAGATCATCCCGTCGCCGGCATCCTTGAAATTGGCCAGGCGAATACCGGGCAACTTGCCGGGCCAGCTTTCAAACACGGTAACGCCTGGAAGCAGCGTGCAGACGCTGGTGCGATTGCCCTTGTCGCTGGCCTTTTTGGCGATGAAAGCCTGATAGTTGTAAGGCACCGGCGAGCCGTTGAGCACGTTCATCATCCCGCCGCTGAGCGAAACGCGGATCTCATCGCTGCCCGGCTTTTCGTCCGCGCGGCCCTTGCGGGCATCGGCGGGCTGGCCGTCGCTGATCTTGAAGAACCAGGTCTCGCCCTGCGAAATGAACAGGCCGGGCTGGCCTTTGGCTTCGCCGTGGCCTTCATGCCCGTCATGCTGCGCCAGCGCGGGCGCAAGGCCCAGCGGCATGGCGATCAGCGCTAGTGTCATGATTGTGCGGCGCATCTGCCCTCTCCCAAGTGCCTCGAAACACTGGGATGGTGGCGCAAACCTGCCGCCTAGGCAATCGCCTTAATCCAGATCGCGCTGCACTTTGGGATTGCGCAGCAGCGCTTCGATCTTTTCGGCGACATCGAAGCTTTCGTCGGGAAGGAACTTGATCTTGGCCGCGTATTTGAGCTTCAACTTGCCCGCCACTTCCTTCTGGAAAAACGCGGTGTGGGTGCGCAACGCTTTCAGCACAACCGCTTCATCCGTGCCAAGCAGCGGCTTCACGAATACCGTGGCATGGCGCAAATCGGGCGACATCCGCACTTCGGTGACGCTCACCGCATGCGCGCTCAGCACTTCGTCGTGGACCATCTGCCGGGTCAGCAGCTCGCTGATCACGTGGCGCACCTGTTCGCCCACCTTCAAGAGGCGGACCGAGCGGGTTTCGGGGGTGGTTGATGGGCCGGCCGACATGATTAAGTTTGACTCATTTCGACAACAATTGCATTTAATTCATTTGCAAGAAGTAATATTATTTTTCATATGGCACATCAGTCTCAACAATAAACGTCGAACTTTCATTAGGGCTATTTTCGATTATAGTGGCTTTTTTTGGCGTAGGCTGGAAAGCAAACCAAATTATTACTCCGCCAATTGCTACAAAGAGTAATCCCGGGCCATAATTGCTAAACGACAATTTAAAGCCTGGAGATTCGCCAGTCAGAGTTCCGCCACTGTCTCCGCCCTTGGAAAAAAGCTTATAACCTAGGAATATACAAAATATTCCTCCAATCATCATAAAGGCCTTTAGCAAATTGTCTTGAAAGACCGTTTGCTGCCACTTCTCGATCTGATTGATCATAACCCCCCCCCAAATTGCATCCTAAAGCGTCCGTTCGCGTTCTTCCACTTCGAACACTTCGAGCATGTCGCCTGCCTTGATGTCGTTGGTATCCTGCAGCAGTACGCCGCATTCCAGACCTGCGCGCACTTCGGGGACATCGTCCTTGAAGCGGCGCAGCGAGGCGATCGTGGTTTTGGAGACGATGACGTCTGCACGGGTAAGGCGCGCAAACAGGCCCTTCTTGATCCCGCCTTCGAGCACCAGCAGACCTGCGGCCTTGTCGCGCTTGCCAGCCGGGAACACATCCTTGACCTCGGCCCGGCCAACCACGTGTTCGATCCGTTCCGGACCCCAGATTCCGGCCATTTCCTTGGCGATATCGTCGGTCAGGTGATAGATCACGTCGAAGTACTTCATCCGCACCTTCTGGCGCTCGATCAGCTCGCGCGCCTTGGCGTTGGGACGGACGTGGAAGCCGATGATCGGCGCCCCGCTGGCCCCCGCCAACAGCACATCGCTTTCGGTGATCGCGCCAACGCCGGATTGCAGCACCTTGACCTTGATCTCGTCATTGGAAAGCTTGTTGAGCGCATTGACGATCGCTTCGGTCGAACCTTGCACGTCGCTTTTGATCACCACCGGGTATTCGATCACATCGGACTTGGCCTTGAGCGCAGAGAACATGTTCTCGAGGCTGGCGGGCGCGGTGGTGGTGCGCTTTTCGGTGGCGGTTTCGGCGCGGTAAGCGGCTACTTCGCGGGCGCGGGCTTCGCTTTCGACCACGGTCAGCGTATCGCCGGCCATCGGCACGCCGCTGATCCCCAGCACTTCGACCGGCAGCGCCGGCGGCGCGGATTTGATCTGGCGGCCCTTGTCATCCAGCATCGCGCGGACGCGGCCTGAATGGGTGCCAACCACCAGAATATCGCCAACCTTCAGCGTGCCGCGCGTGATCAGTACGGTCGCCAGCGGGCCCTTGCCCTTGTCGAGCTTGGCCTCGATCACCGCGGCTTCGGCCGAGCGATCAGGATTGGCGCGCAATTCCATCACTTCGGCCTGCAGCAGGATCTTTTCGATCAGTTCATCGAGCCCAGCCTTGCTCTGCGCCGAAACCTCGACATCCTGCACGTCGCCCGACATCGCTTCGACCACGATTTCATGTTCGAGCAGACGTTCGCGGATTTTCTGGGCGTTGTATTCGGCACGATCGCTTTTGGTGATCGCCACGATCATCGGCACGCCGGCCGCCTTGGTATGATTGATCGCTTCGATCGTCTGCGGCATGATGCCATCGTCACCGGCCACAACCAGCACCACGATATCGGTCACGTCCGCACCGCGCTGGCGCATTTCGGTGAACGCTTCGTGGCCCGGGGTATCCAGGAAGGTGACCAGATCGCCGCTCTTGGTCTTGATCTGGTAAGCGCCGATATGCTGGGTGATCCCGCCGGCTTCGCCGCGCACCACATCGGTGCCGCGCAGTGCGTCCAGCAGGCTGGTCTTGCCATGATCGACGTGGCCCATGATCGTCACCACCGGCGGCCGCGCCTTCATCGTTTCATCAGCGTCGACATCCTCGGCGGTATCGATATCGACATCGCTGGCGGAAACGCGGGTGATGTTGTGGCCAAATTCTTCGACCAGCAGTTCGGCGGTATCCTGGTCGATCGTCTGGTTGACGGTAACCGGCATGCCCAGCTTGAACAGCGCCTTGACCAGGTCTGCGCCCTTTTCGGCCATGCGGTTGGCCAGTTCCTGCACCGTGATCGCTTCGGGCACGACCACATCGCGGACCTGTTTTTCACGCGGTGCCGACTGGCCGGCAAAGTGTGCACGCTTTTCCTTTTCACGGGCGCGCTTGAGCGCGGCGAGGCTGCGGGCGCGGGCGCCTTCATCCTCGTTGAGTGCCTTCGAAACGGTGAGCTTGCCCGAATGGCGGCGCTCCCCGCCGCTCTTGTCGCGCGGGTGGGCGATCTTCTTGGCCGGAACCTCGGGGCGCTTAGGCGCAGCGACAACCGGCGTAAAGCGGCGCGCCGCAGGGCTTTGGGTGCGCGGCGCATCGCCCGCATCGTCGGCGGCGGGTTCATCGGCTACTTCATGAGCAACGGCTTCGGGCGCGGGTGCGGGCGTGGGTTCAGCGACAGGTTCGGCTTCGGCCTGGCGGCTTTCCTCGGCGCGGCGGCGCTCTTCGCCGACGGCCTTCTGGCGCTGTTCGGTTTCGCGTTCGCCCTGCTGGGCCAGAACGTTAAGGCGCGCTTCCTCGGCCTCGCGCTGGAGCCGGGCGACGCGCTCCTGCGGGGTTTCGTTTGAAACAGGCCGCTTGGGCGCGGCCGCAGCAGGTGCGGCCGGGGCAGCCGCGACCGGTGCGGGCGGCGGCGGGGGCGGCGGCGCAGCTTCGGCCGCACCTGGCTTGCCGATCAGCTTGCGACGCTTCACCTCGACCACCACCTTGTTGGTGCGGCCGTGGCTGAAGGTCTGCTGGACCTGGCCCGCTTCGACCGACTTCTTCAGCCCCAGCGGCTTGCGGCCTAAAGTCGGTTTGTTATCGCTATCGCTCATGCTCAAATTCGTCCTTCAAAACTCTTTTATGTCGCATCCGAAGGCGCAGCCGCGGGGGCAGCGCTTTCTGTTGTACCCGGATCGCTCGCTTCACCCTGCCCCAGGAAACGCAGCAAGCGCCGGAGCGGAACGTCAAGGCGGCTGGCCGCAGCGCGGTCAGTCAACGCCAGGTGCACGACATTGTCGCGGCCCAATGCCACAGACAGGGCCGCGCGGTCCAGCGGCAAGGTGAAACCGCGCCGCCCGGATCCTTCTTCGTCCTCGCCCACGCGCCAGGCCTGATCCAGCTTGCGTGAACCGTCCTGGCTGGCATCGCTGGCATGGGCCAACCATTTGACCATCCCGCCGCGCGCATTTTCGGCAATCCGGTCAGACCCGACCAGCAGCCTGCCGCTTTTCATTTCCAGTCCGAGCCGTTCGGTGAAAGCCTTGCGCAGGGCCACTTCGGCGCGCGCGGGCAGATCGTCGGGAATGGTCAGCGCCGCGCCCTTGAAGGCCCGCGCCAGCGCGCCCCTCAATTTGCCCTTGGCCAGTGCAATTTCAAGGTCGGCGCGCGACGTGCCAATCCACGCGCCGCGCCCCGGCGCGCGGGCCAGGGCATCGGGCATGACCAGACCTTCGGGCGATATCGCCAGTCGCAACAAATCATCGCGGGAACCGTGATCGCCGGTGAGGATACACTTCCTCTCCGGGTCAGCCGCAGCCGATCCGTGATTCCCGGGCCGTTCAGCCCACCCAGAGGTGCCGGAATCTAGCGGCTCATTGTGAGGAATCCGCATTGGCGGCCTCCTCTGTGGCTGGCTCGTCTTCGAACCAGTGCGCGCGCGCGGCCATGATGATTTCGTTGCCCTGCTCTTCCGAGAGGCCATATTCGCCAAGCACCCCGCCGCGATCCTGCTCGCGTTCGCGGCGCGCCGGAGCGCTGCCGTCGCGGCGACGCTGTTCCTGACGCTTTTTGGCGATCAGTTCGTCGGTGGCCAGATCAGCAAGATCGTCCAGCGTCTTGATTCCGCCCTTGCCCAGCGTGACCAGCATCTGTTCGGTCAGGTGCGGGATTTCGGCCAGGGCATCTTCGACGCCCAGTGCCTGGCGTTCCACGCGGTGGGCAGCTTCGCGGCGATCGAGCGCTTCGGTGGCGCGGCTTTGCAGCTCCTGGGCCAGTTCCTCGTCGAAACCTTCGATGGTCGCCAGTTCAGCCAGGTCGATGTAGGCCACTTCTTCCATCTCGCTGAAGCCTTCGGCCACCAGCAGCTGCGACAAGGTTTCATCTACGTCGAGTTCTTCCTCGAACATCTTCGAACGCTCGGCAAATTCACGCTGGCGCTTCTCGCTGGCTTCGGCGTCGGTCAGGATGTCGATCTGGCTGCCGGTCAGCTGGCTGGCCAGCCGCACGTTCTGGCCGCGGCGGCCAATCGCCAGCGAAAGCTGATCGTCGGGGACCACCACTTCGATGCGGCTTTCTTCCTCGTCGATCACCACGCGGCTGACGGTGGCGGGCTGCAACGCGTTGACCACGAAAGTCGCGGTGTCTTCGCTCCAGGGAATGATATCGATCTTCTCGCCCTGCATTTCCTGCACGACGGCCTGAACCCGGCTGCCCTTCATCCCGACGCAAGCACCGACCGGATCGATGCTGCTGTCGCGGCTGATCACGCCGATCTTGGCGCGGCTGCCCGGATCGCGGGCGGCAGCCATGATGGTGATGATGCCGTCATAGATTTCGGGCACTTCCTGCGCGAACAGCATCTTCATGAATTCGGGATGGGCGCGGCTGAGGAAAATCTGCGGACCGCGGTTCTGGCGCTCGACCTTCATGATCCAGGCACGCACGCGTTCACCCACGCGGGCCACTTCGCGCGGGATCTGCTGATCGCGGCGGATCACCCCTTCGGCGCGGCCCAGGTTGACGATCACGTGGCCGAATTCGACCGATTTGACCACGCCTGTGACCAATTCGCCGGCGCGGTCCTTGAATTCTTCGAACTGACGCTCGCGCTCGGCATCGCGGACCTTCTGGAAGATCACCTGCTTGGCCGACTGCGCATCGATCCGGCCCAGATCGACCGGCGGCAGCGGATCGACGATGAAATCGCCCAGCTTGGCATCGGGATCGAGCTTTGAGGCAGCTTTCAGATCGACCTGCTTGAAGTAGTCCTCCACTTCCTCGACCACTTCGACCACGCGCCACAGCCGCAGATCGCCGGTGCGCGGATCAAGCTTGGCGCGGATATCGTTTTCCGCGCCATAGCGGTTGCGCGCAGATTTCTGGATCGCTTCTTCCATCGCCTCGATGACGATCGACTTGTCGATCATCTTTTCGGTTGCGACCGAGTTTGCGATCGCAAGCAGTTCGGCACGGTTGGCGGAAATCGGACTGGCCATCTCTTCAGTCTTCCTGTTCTTCAAGAATTTCGTCGGCACCACTGGTGTCGAGCGGGCGGGTGGCGGCAATAAGCTGATCGGTCAAGACCAGCTTGGCAAATTCTACATCGGCAAAGGGAAAACGCACCGGCCCGCTCTTGCGGTCGGTCAGCAGCACCGCATCGTCCTCAACCGCGTCGATGATCCCGTTCAACGCCTTGCGGTTTCCTTCAACCGGCGCGGTCAGCTGGACCTTGGCTTCGTGCCCGGCCCACTGGGCAAAATCCTTCAGCCGGGTCAGCGGCCGATCGATCCCGGGGGACGACACTTCAAGCCGGTAGGCATCGGAAATCAGCACATCGCCCGCTTCTTCCAGCGCATCGACCGCATCGGAGATCCGGCGCGATAGCGCGGCGCAATCTTCGATCAGCAGCTGCCCGGTTGCCGGATCTTCGGCCATGATTTGCAGCGTGTGCTCCTCATCGCCAATCTCGCCGCCCTTGAAATAGCGCACGCGCACAAGGTCGAAACCCAGGGCCTTGGCCTCGGGTTCTACAACCTCGGTAATGCGGGCGATATCTGCCATGCGTCCTTTTTTCGGCTCTTGCATTGCAAAGCGGTTTGGTGCCGGCCCCTTCTGGCGCCAGCCCCTCTGTTGCTTTACAATGTCGGGATGCCGCGCCAGATATGTCAGTGCACCAGCAATTGCAAGCGAATTAGCACGGCGCGGCGGCGACCGGCACGACCGAATGCTGCGGCTATGTGGCAGTGATGCTGCTGACGATCTGCGCCAGTCGGCCTGCCCGTGCGGGGCTGCACCGATGTCTCGGTGTACCCTTCAGCGAATGGCTTCCGTGGCAGCACCGCGGTGCGGAACGGCGAATAAGGTTGTGAAATCTGCGCCAATGGCCTAGGGGGGAAATGCTACGTCGCCTGCGACGGGACTATTGGCCACCGGCCCATCCGTTCCATTTCAAGCTTCCTTGCTCCGCTGGCACCCTGCTTGCGGGAACTCTTGGCTCTTGAAAGGAACCATCCCATGCCGATCGGCACCGTTAAATTTTTCAATCCCGATAAGGGCTTCGGCTTCATCGCTCCCGATGGCGGCGCGTCTGACAATTTCGTCCACATCTCTGCGGTCGAACGTTCGGGCATGACCACGCTGCTCAAGGACCAGCGCGTCAAGTACGAACTCGAAACCGACAACCGCGGCAAGACTTCGGCTGTCAACCTCGAGGCTGCCTAAACCTTTGCCGGCCGGGCGGTGCGCGTGATGCGTGCCGCCCGGTCAGCTCTGCTCTTTGCGCAGGAGGTTGCAGCCGTGAACGCCCCGATCGATTTTTACCTCGAGCAAGCCGCCAACTGCGGCAAGGCTGCCGAGGAGACCCTGCTTCCCAACGAGCGCAGCAAGTTCCTGCGATCGCAATTGGCATGGCAGGCCATGGCTGACCGCCGTTCAAAACTGGTCGCCGCCCGCAATAAGGATACGACGCAATGAGCCAAGACGTTCCCCGCCCCTTTCTGGTCGCGCGCGACGATACTGGCCAGTTTCGCCTGACCGTTCGCGATGTGCGCTACAATTCGCAGGGCTATCCGATCGTTACCTCATCGCTGCAGGCCGAATCGTTCAAGACCGCTGCTGCCGCCAAGAACCACGCCCGCGAACATTTCAACGCGCAGGCCGGGCAATACGCCACCAAGTAACGGTTGCGGGATTTTCCCCTAAATTCAAGCACGGCAAGCCAGGGCGGCCACCAACGCAGCCGCCCCGTGAAGCCTAAGGGCAGCTCACCACTGGTGCCGGAGCATCGATCCGCCCGGGCGATCCTTCGGGGCGCATTTGCATGGCCAGCAATTCGGCAGGGTCGCTGTTCGATGCATTGGCAACCGTGTGAACCACGTTGGCATCCTCGATAAAGGTTTGCCCAGCGCGGTAGGTCGTCACTGCGCAGCCAGAATCACTGATGACCGAACGGACGACCGAGCCTGATTTGACGATAATGAAAACCGGCCCGGCGTGGGTGTGCCAGCCACTGTAGCCACCGGGGGCAACAGCCAGCCTGTCCATCCCGATATCTGTGCTGTCCTTGGTTTTCAGGTACAGATCCCATTTGTCCGTCTTGTCGGCCTTGACGTTGAGCGTTCCAAAGTGGCCGAGCGCCAGCGATGTTGGCACGAATCCCGAACCGGCAGTCGCCGTGGCGACCGAGCCCGCAATGATAGCCGCACCGGCGATTGCGCCTCCCAAGGCGATAAGTTGATAACGCTGCATGGTCATAACTTCATCCTTTCAAGCTGGTTGAACGAACAAGCGCCAACTGCCCAACAAGGCACTGCTTCGCGGCGGCAGCCAACGGCATGTGCAAGGTTCGCGGTGTTATGATCCCGGAGGCCGGCATGTTTGCCGACTGATATAGGTGCGACTCGGTAAAGCGAAGTTGCCCGCGGAGGCTAGGCGCGGTGCAACAGATGTCAAGAATGGGCCCGCAATTCCAGGAACAAGCGTTATTACAGCCGATTATCGGCCTTTTCGCACTTACTGTTCCCGAATTAGGACTGTGTTCTGTCACCCAGCCCATGCTTCTTCATGGCATGGCGCAGCTGGTCATAGCTTAGCCCAAGCGATTTTGCCGTCTGCCGCTGATTGTAGCGATGGCGCGATAGTGCGGCCTCCAGAATCGCCTTTTCGTGCGCGTCGACTGCGCTTTTCAGATCACTGACCGCATCGAAATTCATGCGTGCGGCTGGCCGCGTGGCCGGTGCGGGATCAGGCCTGGCTCCAGCGCGGGCGATCGGCTCTGGCTTCCATGGGCTGTCAAACGGATCGAAGGTGATGTGCGCAACCGGCGTGTTCCAGTTTTCCCAGCGATAGACCGCGCGTTCGATCACGTTGCGCAGTTCGCGCACGTTGCCGGGCCATTGGTACTCTTCCAGCTGGTACATTGCCGCATCGGTAAAGCCAGGCCAGCTGTCCCAGTGCAGTTCGGTGGCCATGCGGCGGCCGAAATAGTCTGACAAGACGTGGATATCGCCTTCGCGTACGCGCAGCGGCGGCAGCGTTATCACCTCGAAGCACAACCGGTCGAGCAGGTCGGGACGGAACCGGCCCTCTTCGGCCAGGCGCGGCAGGTCCTCATTGGTGGCAG
Source organism: Novosphingobium sp. (assembly GCF_031417815.1). Taxonomy (GTDB): domain Bacteria; phylum Pseudomonadota; class Alphaproteobacteria; order Sphingomonadales; family Sphingomonadaceae; genus Novosphingobium. The sequence continues at coordinate 10,231 of NZ_JANOWI010000018.1, forward strand.
CCACGATGCGGACATCGACCATCACCGGTTTGGACGATCCGATCCGCGTCACCTCGCCATATTCGACCGCGCGCAGCAACCGTTCCTGCGCACCCATCGACAGCGTGGCCAGTTCGTCGAGAAAAAGCGTCCCTTTGTCGGCTTCCTCGAACCGCCCGGCCCGCGCCCTGGTAGCACCGGTGAAGGCACCTTGTTCATGACCAAACAATTCCGCCTCGATCAAGGTTTCCGGCAACGCCGCGCAGTTCAGCGTGACGAACGGTTCCTGCCATCGGCGCGAGAGCTGGTGAAGGCGTTCGGCGATCAGTTCCTTGCCGGTCCCGCGCTCGCCGATCACCAGCACCGGGCGGCGCAACGGCGCGGCGCGGCTGGCCCGTTCGACCGAATCCAGGAAGGCGGTGGATTGGCCAACAAATTGCGTGTTTCGCTCCATACCCAATAACTAGTGAAAATTCCCAACTATGGGAAACAAATCCCACATGTCGTTCGTCGATTGGGTGAAATAGCCGCTGAGTTCTGGGGTTTTTGCGGTTTGGCACGCAGCTTGCTGAAAGGTGAACAAACCCGCTTATGTGAGGCAAACCATGTTCAACCCTTTCCATTCCAAACTCGATCGCGCCGTGGTGCTGAGCATCGTGGCAATGGTGGCTTTCAACCTCGCCGTGCTGGGCAGCCAGCAGGGCCCAACCCCGCAGGTCGCGCTGCACCGCAGCGCCGGCCAGCAGGGTTGAGCGGGCCGGTGAACGACAAGATGGGCCACGATCCGTTTTCCCCGCTTGGGCCGGAATCCCAGGCTACCCCCCTTGGCGGATCCCAGTCCCCCCGCCGCTCGGGTGTTCCGGCCCAAACCCGGCTTGAACCGCTGGGCACCGCACGCGCCTCGCGGCTCGATGCCGAAGTCGAACGCATCCGCAAGTCTCCCACCCAATCAGCATCCAGCATCGGAGGTCCCTTGATGGGCATTTTCAGCCGCACCCGTGATATCATCGCGGCCAATTTCAACGACCTGCTCGACAAGGCCGACGATCCTGAAAAGATGATCCGCATGATCATCTTCGAGATGGAAGAAACGCTTGTGGAAGTGCGGGCCAGCGCGGCACGCACCATTGCCGATCAGAAGGAAATGCACCGCCACACCCAGAAGCTCGACAAGCTCCAGATCGATTGGGCCGAAAAGGCCCAGCTGGCGCTGAGCAAGGACCGTGAAGATCTGGCCCGTGCGGCGCTGGTCGAACGCAAGAAATCCGTCGACATGGCCGACCAGCTCAATGTCGAAATCAAGGTGCTCGACGATGCGCTGCGCGCCTATGAAATCGACATCGACAAGCTGCAGACCCGCCTGCGCGAAGCCCGCAGCCGCCAGGGTGCAATCGTTGCCCGGCTGGAAAGCGCCGAAAACCGCGTCAAGCTGCGCACGCTGCTGGCGAGCGAACGGGTTGACGAGGCGATGAGCCGGTTTGACCAGCTCGAACGCCGGGTCGATTACGCCGAAGGCCGCGCCGATGCGCTGAGCCTGGCTGACGGCTCGAACAAGCCCAGCCTGGCCGATGAAATCAATGCCCTGGCCGGAGCCGACAAGATCGACGAGGAACTCGAAGCCATGAAAGCCGCGCTCAAGGGCGATGGCAAGCAGGAGGGCTGAGCCATGGATTTTGACGCCATCATCATCGTGCCGGTTATCTTCATCGGCCTGCCATGGGTCGTGCTGCATTACATGACCAAGTGGAAGACTGCCGCCACGCTGACCAACGACGATGAAACGCTGCTGGAAGAGCTTTACCAGATTGCCCGCCGCCTCGATGAGCGGATGGACACGGTCGAGCGGCTGGTGGCAGCCGACAACCCCGAATTCCAGCCGCCGCGGATCATGGCGAACCGCGATACCGACAACGCACAACTGCGCGAACTTGAAGAGCTGCGCGAACTCAGCCGCAGCAAAACATCCATTGGGAGGACTGTGAAGTGAACAGCGAACGCACCCGCTTTTACCGCGACAAGGTCAACGGCAAATTCATGGGCGTCTGCGCCGGGATTGCCGACTATACCGGGGTCGATCCGCTGTGGGTCCGCCTGGGCTTCATCGGCCTTGTCATGCTTGGCGCGCCGATGGTGATCCCGGCTTACTTCCTGGTCGGCATCTTCGCCGCCAAGAAGCCCGAGCACCTTTACACCGACCGGCTGGAGCAGAAGTTCTGGCAAGGTGTACGCCAATCACCCACGCGCACCGCCCGCGAAGTGCGCGCCCGGTTCCGCGATGTTGATCGCCGCCTGGCCGAAGTGGAAAGCTTCTACGTCAGCAGCAACCCGCGCCTTTCGGCCGAAATCGAACGCCTGCGCTAAGCGCGGGCCAAGGGAGGGAACTTGAAATGGGCGAAGTAATAGGACTGGTCGGCGTGCTGATCCCGATCTTTGCGCTGACGATCCCGATCGTCGCGATCTGGACCAAGCACCAGCGCAAAATGGCCGAGTTCCAGGCGCAGGTGACCGCCGAAAAGGCCGCACAATACGCTACACAGAACACCGAACTGGAAGACCGCGTGCGGGTGCTGGAACGGATCGTCACCGACAAGGGCTATGACGTGGCCACCCAGATCGAAGCGCTGCGCGATGCCCGCAAGGTTGATGCGCTGCTCGGCAGCCGCGATGCGGAGCGCCAGTCATGAACTTCGCAGGCCCTGACTTCGTCCTCGCGATCATTGCGATCTCGACTGGTGGCTGGCTGATCAACAACTGGATCCGCGCCCGCCACGGTTACGCCCTGGAAGATGAATGGGGCGGCAAGACCGGCAAGGCCGACAGCGCGGAAACCCAGCAGTTGCGCGCCAAAAACGCCGAACTGCGCGAGCAGATCGATCACTTCGCCGGCCGGGTCAAAGTCCTGGAACGGATTGTTACTGACAAGGGCACCAATGTCGCTGCGCAGATCGAAGCGCTGCGCGACCAGCCCCAGCATGAGGACCACACATGAGCCCGGATCAATTCAACCTTGCCGTCATGGTCATATCTGGCAGCGCGCTCGTCAGCTTTGCCGGTATTCTGGGCTGGATCTACACCACCCGGATGCGGATCAAGAACGGCTACCCGCTGAGCGGCGCCTGGGGGCAAAGCGTCTATCCCAAGTCAAGCAGCGAAGACGGCGAGCGGATCAAGTTGCTGAGCCAGGAAAACGCTCAACTGCGGGCTGAATTGGGCAGCATCAAGGACCGGCTCGGCAATGTCGAACGGATCGTCACCGACAGCGGTTATCAGCTGACGCACCAGATCGAAGCGCTGCGCGAACCCGCCAACTGAAAGTTACGGAGCTCAAAGATGGATTTTTGGACTGTAATCATGGTGTTGGGAATTGTCGCCATCACCTCGCTCGCACGGGTATTGCGGGCCAAATACAACGCCCAGCACGGGATCGTGACCGATCGCCGGGGCAACATGCAGATGCTGGCTCAGCCCAGCGACAGCGAATTGCAGCGCGAAGTCGAAACCTTGCGCGAGCGCATCAAGGTGCTTGAACGCATCGCCACCGATGGCCGTCAGTCAAACAACCTGGCCGCCGAAATCGAAAGTTTGCGCGGCCAATAGGCGCGCCCCGAGGGAGAATTGGCCATGACCACCGACACCCTTTTGACCTTCACCGCGATGATCCTGGCGGTAGCCATCATCGCCATCACCGCGCTGCGCGGCTGGCAAGGCTGGCTCAACCTCAAAACCCGCGAGCTTGATCTGCATCGCCCCGAAATCGAGGGCGGCGCGGGAACCGGCCAGATCGGCATGGGCGCGCGGATCGAGATTGCCGATCTGAAGGAACGAATCCGCAAGCTTGAAGCGATCGCCGCCGGGGTCGATCTGTGAGCGGCCCGCGCCATGATGCCGCCCGCGCCGGGATCGGTCTGGGCACCGCGATCGCCGTGGCGATCAGCTGGAGCGTCAACAAGTCGGTCGTCTGGGCAATCGTCCACGGCGTGCTGAGCTGGTTCTACGTGATCTATTATGCGCTGACCCGGCCCGGCGGGCTTTCCGGCTGAGGCACTCTCGGCTATGGGCCGCGCCCATGCGCAGCCTTGATGACATCCGCGACGAGTATCTCTTCCTTGAAGGCGATGAACGCTATCGCCTGCTGATCGAACTGGGCCGCGAACTGGAAGCCATGCCGGACCCGCTGAAAACCGACGCCACGCGGGTAGCGGGCTGCTCGGCCTCGGTCTGGGTCTATCCGGTGCCGCGCGATGACGGCGCCTTACATTTCCTCGCCGACAGCAATGCCGCGATCACCAAGGGGATCGTCGCGTTGGTGCTGGCCGGGGTGCAGGACCGGCCTGCCGCCGAGGTTGCAACGCTTGATATCGCAGCATTGCTCGATCCCTTCGATCTCAAGAACCAGCTGTCATCCAACCGTACCCAGGGCGTGCCCAACATGATGGGGCTGATCAAGGAACACGCGGCGCGTATTGCAAAGTCGCGGCCATCTGCCTAGGCGCAAGGCTGCCATGACAACCGCCCCGCGCACGCTCTATCAAAAGATCTGGGACACCCATGTCGTCGAACGCCGCGATGATGGAACGGCGCTCATATATATCGACCGTCACCTGGTCCACGAAGTGACCAGCCCGCAGGCGTTCGAGGCGCTGCGGCTGGCCGGACGCTCGGTCCGCCGCCCCGATCTGACCCTCGCGGTGCCCGATCACAACTTGCCCACCACGGCGCGCCGCGATGTTGCGGGTCAGCGCATCCCGATCGCCGACAAGGAAAGCGCGCAGCAGCTCGCCGCGCTGGAACGCAACGCGCCCGAATTCGGCGTGCGGCTGATCGGCGATGCCGATGTCGAACAGGGCATTGTCCACGTGGTCGGCCCCGAACAGGGCTTTTCACTGCCCGGTGCCACCATCGTCTGCGGCGATAGCCACACCGCCTGCCACGGCGGCCTCGGCGCGCTGGCCTTCGGGATCGGCACCAGCGAGGTCGAGCATGTGCTGGCGACGCAGACGCTGCTGCTCAAGCAATCGAAAGCGATGGAAGTGCGGATCGACGGCCAGCTTGGCCCCGGCATCACCGCCAAGGATCTGGTGCTGCACATCACCGGCGTGCTCGGCGCGGCGGGCGGCACTGGATACGTGATCGAATACACCGGCGCTGCGATCCGCAATCTTTCGGTCGAAGGGCGGCTGACCGTTTCGAACATGGCGATCGAACACGGCGCCCGCGCCGGGCTGATCGCGCCCGATGAAACAACCATCGCATACGTCAAGGGCCGGCCCTATGCCCCCAAAGGCGCAGACTGGGACAAGGCGGTGGCCTGGTGGACCAGCCTGAAGACCGATCCCGGCGCGCACTATGACAAAGTGGTGGTGATCGACGCGGCGACGATCGCCCCGACAGTCACCTGGGGCACCAGCCCCGAAGACGTGGTGCCAATCACCGGCGTGGTCCCCGATCCGGCCAGCTTCGCCGATCCTTCAAAGCAGGACGCAGCACAGAAATCGCTCGATTACATGGGCCTGACCCCGGGCCAGCGGATGGAAGACGTCGAAGTGCAGAACGTCTTCATCGGCAGCTGCACCAACAGCCGGATCGAAGACCTGCGCGCCGCCGCTGCGGTGCTGAAGGGCCGGACCAAGGCCGCGAACGTCAAATGGGCGATCGTCGTGCCCGGTTCAGGCCTGGTCAAGCGCCAGGCCGAAGCCGAAGGGCTCGACCAGGTGTTCATCGCAGCAGGGCTGGAATGGCGCGAGCCGGGCTGTTCGGCCTGCCTGGGCATGAACCCCGACAAGGTGCCCGCCGGCGAACGCTGCGCCTCCACCTCCAACCGCAATTTCGTCGGCCGGCAAGGCCCGGGCTCGCGCACCCATCTGGTCAGCCCGGCGATGGCAGCAGCAGCGGCGGTGACCGGACGGCTGACGGATGTGCGGGGGTTAATGGAATGAGGCGATCTTCGCGGATAGCCGTTTCATTGAAACAACCTGCTGACGTCATACCACATCTCGGCAAACCAAGTCATTGGAAGCAGGGGCGATCTGCTAAATCACTGGCTGACTCATGGTTCTTCGCTGGCGACATTCCTGCTTCCATAAGGGCCTTGCTTGCTCAATCGGAGTATCTTGCAGGGGCAGAGTTGCTGGAAGCTTGGCTTGAACGGGAAACCGACCTCCAAGATGGCCGCGCAACACCCTCGCAAACTGACTTGCTTGCTTTGCTGGGCATCGGTGAGAAGTTGGCTGTTCTCGGTATCGAAGCCAAGGTTGATGAGAGCTTCGGACCGCTTGTGTCAGAATGGCTTGATGGCGGGAGCGCAGGCAAAACGCATCGGCTGGCTCGTCTATGTGAACTGTTCGAACTCAATTCCACAGAAGTCCGCGATTTACGCTACCAACTCTTTCATCGCACCGCTGCGTCAATTCTTGAGGCCAAGCGATTTCGGTCTGATGTGGCGGTCCTGATCGTTCAAAGTTTTGGCGATGTTACACTTGACATACCAAACCACATGACCTAGATTTCTGGCCATAGGAGATAACCCGTGGCCAAGTCCGTTTTTGATGCCTCGCAGTTCAAGACCGAAGAAGGCGCTTTCACCTATGTCGAGGCCCATCTGTGGCGGAACGGCCCGGTTTGCCCCCACTGCGGCAACTGCGATCAAGCGCGCATTCGCAAGATGCAGGGCAAGACTACGCGCCTCGGCCTCCACAAGTGCAACGAATGCCGTAAGCCTTTCACCGTCCGCATCGGAACGATTTTCGAGTCCTCGCACCTCGCGCTGCACCTGTGGCTTCAGGTCATTCACCTGATGTGCGCCAGCAAGAAGGGTATCAGCACGCGTCAAATCCAGCGGATGCTTCAGTGCAGCATGAAAACCGCGTGGTTTTTGACGCAACGTATCCGCGCTGCAATGGCCTCAAATGACCTCACTGCATTCGGCACGGGCGGCGGCATTGTTGAGGTCGATGAAACCTTCATAGGCCGGATCAAGGGCGCTCCCAAGCGCCGCGCGTTCCATCACAAGATGAAGGTGCTGGCGCTGATCGACCGCGACACTGGCAAGGCTCGCACTATGGTTGTGGATGAAGTGACCGCCAAAACCATCATGCCGATTGTGAGGGCGAATGTTGCGCGCGAAGCCATCCTCATGACGGACGAAAGCGGCGTTTACCGCTCGGCTGACAAGCACTTTGCAGGCCACGGCACAACCAACCACGGCGCTGGCGAATACGTTGACGCGGAAATCCCGCAAATCCACAGCAACACGGTCGAGGGTTATTTCAGCATTTTCAAGCGCGGCATGAAGGGTGTCTATCAGCATTGCGGCGAGCAGCATCTGCATCGGTATCTGGCCGAGTTCGAGTTCCGCTACAACAACCGGGAAGCTCTTGGTGTCGCCGATATCGAGCGCGCGGAGATCGCCCTGCGCGGCGTGATCGGCAAGCGCCTGACATACGGGCAGGCTAATCGCTAGGCCCAGACAGTCTGCAAAGAAACGAGCAAAGTAAGCGAAGCGCTGACAAAACGTGATGCGATAATCGCAAACTTGCGCAATCTGCACACTAGCCCCTTGTGCGCCGGGGCGAGTCCTGCCATACAACGAAATCAACCCGATTCCCCTATTGAGGATCGGGCTGAAAACGGGCTTTTAGCTAGGTCGGAAAACTGAGCTAACGCCTTCGATTGAGGACTTCAGATATGCCGGATTTCATTGATTCCGTCAAGGGATTCTTGCGCTCTACCGCCAAGCTCAAGCTTGACGCGGAGCAGAAGGGCGACACTCGCGCAGAGGGTGCATACTCAGATCGCATGGAATGGCTGGAAGCGGTCATCGGCGAAATCGAACACTATCGCCGGATCACGAAGCCCATCCCCGCAGCGTATGGCGATTTGAGCGACCTCCCACCTGAACTGGTGAAGGAGTTGACCGGCACGAAGGTCGATGACCTTGAACAGCAACTCTTCACCATCATCAAGACCGGCGGCGATGAGGTAGACCTCGATGCAATTCTCATCGAGCTTTTCCGTCGCTTCCAGGTCGTGCAGACCCGAAAATTCTTGCAGAACAAGCTTTGGCGCATGGCGCAAAAAGAGATCGTTTTTTCGGTGGCAGGCCGGAAGGGCGTCTACACCGCGCAAAAGCCGTCTGATTCTTGGGGGTCACCGCCACCCGCGCCAGTCACCTTCGGCGCGGGTGCGCCGACCAAATCAGGATTCGCCGATGATCTAGACGAAGATATACCTTTTTGATGTGCGAACGCCCCGCTCTTTCGGGCGGGGCGTCCAGAGTGGGGGTGCAGGTGCGCGGCGGCCTTTCCCAAGCAACACCGTGAGGGTTCGAGTCCCTCTACCTCCACCGACCAATCTTACCGCGCCATATAGCGCGGCCTACCGTGTGCCGCAACGGCGTTAAGAAACCGCTGCCGGACTGAGAAATTGGAGGTCAAGCTGAATTTGGGGAATCTGGAAAATATTGGACTCGACAAGGGGTCCGGTTTCCATTGATCCCTGCGGATTGATAGCCCCGGAAAATTTGAAGGCCCGGTGTTGACGCACCGAGCCTTCGGATGGGGCGAGCTGCGCGCTTCGCTAGATCAGTGCGCGCAACCGGGTGATCCCCGTTTGTGTGGGTGCAATCCCACACAGCGAGTCCCCCGTCAAGACTGGTCGTATATGTAAGGTGATAATATATGACTACCCGACCAGCGGAACGTTTCCGCGCAAAACTGACTGACGGGATTATCCGTGAGATCAAACGCCGCCTTGCCCTCGGGCATATGCAGCATGATATCGCGGCCGACCTCGGCATCAATCAAGGGCGAGTTTCCGAGGTGAATACCGGG
>NZ_JANOWI010000019.1:0-35732 GCF_031417815.1 Novosphingobium sp.
TTTATCGGGATGAACATCTCGGTGCGCTCGAACGTCCGCACCGCTGCGGCAGCTCAGGTTGGCCTGCAAGAAGGTCTGACCCTGGCATTCCGCGCTGGTGCGATCACCGGGATGCTGGTGGCCGGGCTCGCGCTGCTGTCGATCGCGGGTTACTTCGCGTTCCTGACCGGCCCTGCCGGGCACGGCGTCGGCGGAGCGGACCGGACGGTGGTCAATGGCCTCGTCGCGCTGGCCTTCGGTGCTTCGCTGATCTCGATCTTTGCGCGGCTTGGCGGCGGCATCTTCACCAAGGCGGCCGACGTTGGTGCCGATCTGGTCGGCAAGGTCGAAGCCGGGATCCCCGAAGACGATCCCCGCAACCCGGCGGTGATCGCCGATAACGTGGGCGACAATGTCGGTGACTGCGCCGGGATGGCGGCCGATCTGTTCGAAACCTATGTCGTCACCATCGGTGCGACCATGGTGCTGACCGCGCTGCTGCTGAAAGGCGCAGACAACCTGATGGCGCTGATGAGCCTGCCGCTGCTGATCGGCGGCGTCTGCATCATCACCTCGATCATCGGCACCTATTTCGTCCGTCTGGGTGGCGGAAAGAACATCATGGGCGCCATGTACAAGGGCTTCCTGGTCACCGCCGTCCTGTCGATTCCCGCCATTTGGTGGGCGATTTCCTATGCGCTGCTGGGCGATATGGAAACCGCGATTGCCGGGCAGGCTTATAACGGCCGCACGCTGTTCTATTGCGGGCTGGTGGGCCTGATCATCACCGGACTGATCATCTGGATCACCGAGTACTACACCGGCACCAACTATCGCCCGGTGCGCTCGATCGCCAAGGCTTCGGAAACCGGCCACGGCACCAACGTCATTCAGGGTCTGGCGATTTCGCTGGAATCGACCGCCTTGCCGACGCTGGTGATCTGCGCCGGGATCATCATCGCCTATCAGCTCGCGGGTCTGATCGGGATCGCCTATGCCGCCACGGCGATGCTCGCCTTGGCCGGGATGGTGGTTGCGCTCGATGCCTATGGGCCGGTTACCGACAATGCCGGCGGGATCGCCGAAATGGCCGGGCTGGACGATTCGGTTCGCGAAAAGACCGACGCGCTCGACGCTGTGGGCAACACCACCAAAGCCGTCACCAAAGGCTATGCAATCGGTTCGGCGGGCCTTGCCGCACTGGTGCTGTTCGCGGCCTATACCAATGACCTCAAAGAGTTCTTCCCGAACCTGACGGTCAACTTCAGCCTTGAAAATCCCTATGTCATTGTCGGGCTGTTGCTCGGCGCGCTGCTCCCGTACCTGTTCGGGGCGATGGGCATGACGGCGGTGGGCCGTGCTGCGGGGGAAGTGGTCAAGGATGTTCGTGACCAGTTCAAGAACAACCCCGGCATCATGACCTACGAATCCAAGCCTGACTATGCCCGTACGGTCGATCTGGTGACCAAGGCGGCGATCAAGGAAATGATCATTCCTTCGCTGCTGCCGGTGGCCGCACCGATCGTGGTCTATTACGTGATCACGGCCGTTGCCGGGCAGGCAAACGGCTTTGCCGCGCTGGGCGCGCTGCTGTTGGGTGTAATCGTTGGCGGGCTGTTCGTCGCCATCTCGATGACCTCGGGCGGCGGTGCGTGGGATAACGCCAAGAAGTACATCGAAGACGGCAATCACGGCGGCAAGGGCTCTGAAGCCCACAAGGCCGCGGTGACCGGCGATACCGTGGGCGATCCCTACAAGGATACCGCGGGTCCGGCCGTGAACCCGATGATCAAGATCACCAACATTGTCGCATTGCTGCTGCTGGCGGCGCTCGCCGCGCACTAAGCACTGGCAATATGTCAAAAAATACACCCCGCCCGGAGCGATCCGGGCGGGGTTTTGATTGACGCGAGGGGGCCAGCATTTATTCTGCCGGCCATCAACAGGGGCCGCATTCACCGCAGCGTCAGCCGCGCTGCGAACGGCCCTTCATATTCGCTGAGAGGGATCAGATGACTTTGCGTAAAACCAGCCTTGCTTCGCTTGCCGTATTGGCGCTGGGCGCCAGCACCGTTGCTTTCGTGGCAGCACCCGGTGCCGTGCTTTCAGCCGCCGAAGCCGCAACCGGCGCGGCGATGATTCCGCCGGCCGAATTCGTCAAGAAGCCCAACATGCGCTCGCCCCGCATCTCGCCCGATGGCCGGTACCTGGCCTATCTGGCCGGGGCAGCTGGCAAAGAAGTGCTGGTGGTGATGGACCTGACCAACCCTTCCAAGCCTCCCAAGCCAATCCTCGCCACCGAGGAAGCCCGCGAAGCCGGCGACCGGACCATGACCGGGTTTCGCTGGATCGGCAGCGATCACGTGGTGATGACCACCTTGCAACGCGAGAATTTCAGTGGCCAGTTGTCTGATTACCGTCGTTTGGTCGCCTACTCGGTGTCGAAGGACAAAATGGTCCAGCAGGCCTGGGACAAGGCTGGCGGCGATGCTGGAAACATCCTTTGGATCGATCAGACCAAGGGTGAGTATCTGCTTGAACGCGATTCTGTGGGCGAAAATACCGAACGCTGGGGCCTACCTGAAGTGGTACGTGTAAACGTTGCCACCGGCCAATATTCGATCCTTCAGCGCAAAAATCCGATCGTCTCTAGTTGGGCCGCCGATGCCGATGGGGTCGTCCGGGCGGGGTTTTCAAGCGATAGCGACAATGGCAAGTTGCGAATGCTTTATCGCTCCAATGCGAGTGAAAATTTCCGTACCGTCTATCACGAGGCTGACAGCTCTTTCACCAAAACGATACCTGTTCCACAAGTATTTATACCAGGATCCGATAAAGCTTACGTAATTTCTAACAAGGATGGTTTCGACAAAGTCTATATTATGGATCTCACCAACCTACAACTGTCAGAACCTGTGTTTGAGACACGTGGATTTGACGTCCAGGGCATAATTACGGATTACGATGGACGCAGGGTCGTGGGGTATGAAACCTTTGCTGGTGCGATGAACAACAGGTTCACTGATGATAAGTTTCAAGGAATTCAGGCTAACTTGAACAGCATGTTTGGTTTCGGAGAGGCTCAAATCGTAAGCGCAGATCGTTCGGAAAATCGCTTGGTCGTCTTTGCAGGCGGTACAAGCAAGGGTGGCGGATTTTATCTCTACGATGTGCCATCGGCTAAAATCAGCCTGCTTAACTGGCAGAAGACCGCGATCAAGGATTCGCCACTCAACCCGGTAAAAGCCGAATGGGTGACGGCCAGCGACGGCACCAAGCTTCAGGTTATCGTCACCTATCCGCGTCACCGCACCGGTAAAAAACTGCCAGTGGTAATCATGCCGCACGGCGGCCCGTTCGGTGCGCTTTCGGCCACCAATAACCTAGAGCCGTGGAATCAGCCGCTGGCTGAAGCCGGTTATCTCGTGATCCAGCCGAACTATCGCGGCTCGGGCGGTTACGGCAAAGCATTCGTCAAGCTTGGCCGCGACAAGGGCGGCTATGGCAAACGCATGCAGGATGATCTGACCGACGTGCTCAATGCCTATGCCGCCAAGGGAATTGTCGACGCCGGGCGCGCCTGCATCATGGGCTGGTCTTACGGCGGCTACGCTGCGGCGCGCGGGGCCCAGCGCGACGCCAAGCTGTGGCGCTGCGCGATCGCCGGCGCAGGGGTTTATGACATGCCCTTGATGAACAAGTGGGACTCCGAAAACCTCGGCCGCTTTTCCAGCGGATTCCAGGCAACCTCGGACGATCCCGAAGGCATTTCGCCGGCCCGCAACACCGATGGTCCCTGGGCCCCGCTGCTGATCGTTGCACCCGAACGCGATGCCCGCATCCCGATGGAACAATCGCGCACGCTGGTGGCGGGCCTCAAGCGGTCGGGCAAGGTCGAAGGCACCAATTTCCGCTATGTGATCCAGCCCAAGGGCACCCACAACCTGCCCTATGACGATGTCCACATCGAATGGATCACCGAAGCGCTTGGATGGCTTGGCCGGTTCAACCCGGCCTATGTGCCGTCGGACAGCGACAAGCCGGTCGGTTAGACCAGCCCGGCATGATCGCGCGCATTAGCCATTCCTTGGCTTTTGCACGCTAGGCTCTTCCCCGGCGGAGATGTATCCGCCGGCGGAAGGAGCACCTTTGGCAAGCACCGCGCTGGCACCCCAAACGGCAGAACCCTGCACGCCAGCACCCGGCGCTGCGGGCGCTATGACCGTGCACGCCAGCGCCTGGCAGGCGTTCGAGGCTCCCGAAGCGCGACTTGCGTGGGACGCGCTGGCGCGCTGCGCGAGCGAGCCCAACCCGTTCCACGAAAGCTGGTATCTGCTGCCCGCCCTGCGCGCGCTCGATCCCGCCGGCTCGGTCAAGCTTCTGCGCTTCGAACTGGGCGGCGATCTGGCCGCGATCATGCCGGTGCGGCACGAAGACCGCTATTATCGCTGGCCAATCCCGCAACTGACGGCGTGGATCCACGGCAACTGCTTTCTGGGCGCTCCGCTGGTTGCGCGCGGGCTTGAGCAGCAATTCTGGCGCGCCTTTCTGGACTGGGCCGATGCCAATGCCGGGCGGGCGCTGTTCCTGCACTTGCCGCACATGCCGCTGAACGGGCCGATCCACGCCGCGCTGCAAGCGGTGCTGGCCGAGAGCGGTCGCCAAGGCGCGCTGGTCCACCGCGAGGACCGGGCGATGCTGGTCTCTGACCAGCCGCCCGAAACCTATTTCGAAGCCAGCCTTTCGGGCAAGAAGCGCAAGGAATTGCGCCGCCAGTTCGCGCGCCTGTCAGAGCTGGGCACGCTGCGCTTTGAGCGGCAGCGCGGCGATGCCGATCTTGCCCGCTGGATCGAGGAATTCCTCGCGCTCGAGCATTCCGGCTGGAAAGGCGCGCAAGGATCGGCGCTCGCCTCTCATCAGGATACGATCCAGATGTTCCGCGAAGCGATGTTCGGCGGCGCGGCGCAAGACCGGATCGAACGGCTGACGCTGTGGCTGGACAGCAAGCCGATCGCCATGCTGGCAAGCTTCATCACGCCGCCCGGGGCCTTTTCCTACAAGACCGCATTCGATGAACGCTTTGCCCGCTGTTCGCCCGGTGTCTTGCTACAACGCGAAAACCTTGAAGTGCTGAGCGATCCGCACGTCGCATGGTGCGATAGCTGCGCTGCGGCTGACCACCCGATGATCGACCACATCTGGCGCGAACGCCGCGCAGTCGGGCGGCTCTCGATCGCGATTGGCGGCAAATTGCGCCGGGCGCTGTTTGCCCGGCTGGTGCGGGCCGAACTGGGCCGCAATCCCGCAGGCATCTGACCGCGCCCCATTGACGCGTCCTGATCTGCAACGCAAAGCCGCTGCGATGGAACAGGAACATACTCCCGAACAACTGGTCGCCGGGCTGATCAAGCTGCTTGAGCCTAAATCGCACGGCGAAGACCGCTATGAAGGCCGCAAAAAGCGCGGCGGCGTGGGCCGCGTGTTCGGCGGTCAGGTGATTGCCCAGGCTTTGCTGGCGGCCGATGACACGGTCGAAACCGATCGCCCGGCACACTCGCTGCACGCATATTTCCTGCGCGGCGGCGCGGAAGAATTCTCGATCGACTACGAAGTCGCGCGCGATTTCGATGGCGGCAGCTTTTCCAACCGCCGCGTCGTGGCCAGCCAGCAAGGCCGCCCGATCCTTAACCTGACGGCGAGTTTCCAGCGCCAGCAGGAAGGCCTGCACCACGTCGATGCCGAAATGCCTGACGTGCCCGGTCCCGAAGAGCTTGAATCCGAAACGGTGGTGCGCCTTCGTTATGCTGAAACAGCCCGCCCCGAGGCGCGGCACCATTTCCTCAGCCCGCGCCCGGTGGAAATGCGCGCGGTCGAAGGGCGGCACTGGACGAATCCGCAGCCGGCTCCGCCGCGCAGCCATTCCTGGTTCAAGACCGTCGCCCCTCTGCCCGACGATCCGCGGATCCACCGCGCTGTGCTGGCCTTTGCCAGCGACATGACGCTGCTGGGCACCTGCGCCCTGCCCCACGGCCTGTCGTGGGCACGCGGTGAAGTGGTCAGCGCCAGCCTTGATCACGCGGTCTGGTTTCACGAGAACTTTCGCGCTGACGAATGGCTGCTCTATGCCACCGACAGCCCGTGGAGCGGCGGCGGCCGCGGCTTCAACCGTGGCCGGATCTTCACGCAGGACGGCCGCCTGGTGGCCAGCGTCGCGCAGGAAGGCATGATCCGCAAAGCTGTGCCGAAGGGCTAAAGTCTGGTCCGCCGCCTGAGCCGGTATTCGAGCAAGAGAGTTGCCGCCCTGTCCCACGCTGCTAGGCTGCGGGCGAACGGGGAGAGGCTTGGTGATGCGCAAACGCACGATAGCATTGGGAGTGGCGGCGGCTTTGGTGGCGGCTGGCGGCGGCTGGTATGCCAGTCTCGACAAGGAGACGCGCGCGCTGCTGGCGGCGATGCCGACTGACGCCAATGTGCTGAGCTGGAAGCAGGATCAGCGCGATGCCGCGTTCCGGGCGATGGACCGGCTGCCGGTGCTGGCCAAGGCGCGTACGTTCGCCCCCGCCCCCGCACCGCTTGCCCTGCCGGCCGGGAAGCCGCTCGAAATTCCGGGGTTTGACCAGTACGCCGCCAAGCAGCGGCTGGCCGGAATGGTGATCATTCAGGACGGCAAGGTCCGGCTTGAACGCTATGGCCTGGGCTTTGATGCGCATGGCCGCTGGACGAGTTTCTCGGTCGCCAAGTCATTCACCTCGACGCTTGTCGGCGCCGCCATCAAGGATGGCAAGATCAAGAGCCTCGACGATAAGGTCAGCCTCTATATCCCGGACCTGCGCGGGTCGGCCTATGACGATGTCTCGGTCCGCCAGCTGTTGATGATGAGCTCAGGCGTCGCCTGGAACGAGGACTACGAGGATCCGAACGCTGACGTGGCCAAGTTCAACAATGCCAAGCCCGATCCGGGCGTAGACGCCACAGTCAGCTATCTGCGCAAGCTGCCGCGCGCGCATCCTCCGGGCGAAGTGTGGCATTACAACACTGGCGAAACCAACCTGATCGGGGTGCTGGTTTCCTCCGCAGTGGGCAAGCCGCTGTCCGCATACATGGAAGAAAAGATCTGGCAGCCCGCCGGGATGGAGCAGCAGGGCACCTGGCTGTTGGGCGCGACCGGGCACGAAATTGCCGGTTGCTGCATCCAGGCCGCCACCCGCGACTATGCCCGCTTCGGCCTGTTCGTGCTGGGCGGTGCTGGCGGCATGGTGCCGGGCGACTGGTTTGCCTCATCCACCTCCAAGCAGAAGGACATCGGCGAACCTGGCCACGGTTACGGCTTCCAGTGGTGGACCAACGACGATGGCAGCTTCGCCGCGCAAGGCATCTTCGGCCAGGGCATCTTCATCGATCCCAAACGCAAGCTGGTGATCGCCAGCAACGCCGATTGGACCCGCGCCACCGAGGGCCCCGAAGGCGAATGGCGCGAGGCGTTCTACAGGCAGGTGCAGGAACTGATCGACGCTGGGGGGTGATCAATCCCCATCCAGCAAATTCCCCAGCATCCCCAGTGCTGATCCTTCGCCGCGGTTTCCGCCGGGGCCGCCGGGCATGGCCGCGGCCAGCATCCGCCCGGCCAGCCGCGCGAACGGCAGCGACTGGATCCAGACCTTGCCGGGGCCACGCAGCCGGGCGAAGAACAGGCCTTCGCCGCCGAACAGCATCGATTTGACCCCGCCGATACTTTGAATGTCGAAATCGACATCGGCGGTCATCGCCGCGATGCAGCCGGTGTCGACGTGCAGTTCCTCACCCGGAGCCAGCGTGCGTTCGACAATCGTGCCGCCCATCTGCACGAACACCCAGCCATTGCCCGACAGGCGCTGCATGATGAAGCCTTCGCCGCCAAACAGCCCGGTCAGGATCTTGCGCTGGAAATGGATGCCGATTTCCACGCCCTTGGCGGCGGCCAGAAAGCTGTCCTTCTGGCAGATCAGCGTGCCGCCTACTGTATCGAGCTTGATCGGCAGAATCGCCCCCGGCACCGGCGCCGAAAACGCGACACGGGCCTTGCCCTGGCCGGCGTGGGTAAAGACCGTGGTGAACAGGCTTTCGCCCGTCACCAGCCGTTTGCCCGCACCCAGCAGCTTGCCCATGAACCCGCCGTCGTTGGCGCGCCCATCGCCGAACACGGTGCTCATCTGGATGGTGGCATCCTTCCACACCATCGCCCCGGCTTCGGCCACCGCGCTTTCGCCGGGATCGAGCTCGATCTCGAGAAATTGCAGTTCCTGGCCCTTGATTTCAAAATCGATATCATCGGCCACGCCGGCGCTGCGGGTGTGGTGGCTCCAGGGGGTGGTGGTCATTATGTCATTCCTCGCATTGAATTTGAACTTGGGACCGCAGCAGCGTCAGCCAACTATTCCGAACCACGAGAAATAGGCAATCGTCAGCGCGGCAAGCAACCCGCAGCCAAGCGATCCGGCACCGGCGGGTGTTTCCTCAGCATCTTCCTCATCCGGTTCCGCAACGCCGACTTCTGCGGGCTGACCACGCAACTTGAACAGCAGTGTCGCCACCATCATTCCCGCAAACGCCAGGCTGAGCAGATAGACCAGAGCGCTGAAAATGCGGAACAGCAGGCTGGCGGCCCAATCGATCCAGCTGCTCCGCGCATCCAGCGAACGGTCGATCTGATCGAGATCGAAGCCGAAGGCGACCAGAATCACCCCAACCACCAGGAAGAACTGGACGAGGAACATATACAGCCCCGCCGCTCTGCTTCCGGTGCGCAGGCCCGAATCGAACGGATAGCGCAGCAGCATCGAGGCTTGCCACAGCCAGCGGACAAATCCCGCGATCAGCTTGAATGGATTCACCCCGGTTCCCCCTGTCTTCAGCCGATCCTAACCGCGTGGATGATAAAAATCATACACCGTCTGCGCCACCGCTGCGCTGACGCCGGGCGCGCGCTGGAGGTCCTCCAGCGAGGCCGCGCGGACTTTCCCCGCGGTGCCGAAATGCAGCAGCAGCGCCCGCTTGCGGGCCGGGCCGATGCCTGAGATTTCATCGAGCGGTGATGCTGAAATCGCCCGGCTGCGCTTTTCACGGTGCGCGCCGATGGCAAAGCGGTGAACTTCGTCGCGCAGCCGCTGGAAATGAAACAACAACGGCGAATTTTCAGGCAGCATGCGCTCTCGCCCACCGGGGAAATGAAATACCTCGCGCCCATCGCGCCCGTGCTGCGGGCCCTTGGCAATACCGACCAGCGGCACGTCCTCGATCCCCAGTTCCTCCAGCACATCGCGCGCCGCGCCCAGCTGGCCCTTGCCGCCATCGATCAGCACCAGATCGGGCCACATTCCGCCATCGCGGTCCGGATCTTCTTCCTGCACCCGGGCGAAGCGGCGGGTGAACACCTCGCGCATCATCGCGAAATCGTCGTCGGTCTGCGCAGTCTTGATGTTCCACTTGCGATACTGGCCCTTGATGAAGCCTTCGGGGCCTGCAACCACCATCGCGCCCAATGCGTGGGCGCCTTGCACGTGGCTGTTGTCATAGACTTCGACGCGCTGCGGTACTTCGGGCAGTTCAAGAAATTCGGCCATTTCGCGCCACAACCGCGCCTTGGCACCGCTTTCGGCCTGACGCCGCTCAAGCGCTTCGACCGCATTGCGGCTGGCCTGTTCCATCAGCCGCCGCCGATCACCGCGCTGCGGCACAGAAATTTCCACCTTGCCGCCCGCCGGGCCGGCCAGCGCCTCTTCCAGCAGCGCCGCTTCGGGCAACATGCGATCGACCAGAATCAGCCGCGGCGGCGGCACTTCCTCATAGAACTGGGCCATGAACGCAGTCAGCACCTCGGCCTCGTCCAGGCCTTCGGTATGGGCGGGGAAGAACGCCCGGTGACCCCAGTTCTGCCCGCCGCGGATGAAGAAGGCCTGCACCGCGAAGTGCCCGTTCCTGGCAGCAACCGCCAGGATGTCGGCGCTGCCTACCCCCTCGGCGTTGACCGCCTGGCTGCCCTGGATGAAGGTTGCCGCGCGGAGCCGGTCGCGCAGCATCGCGGCGCGCTCAAAATCGAGCGCAGCGGCGGCCTCTTCCATCTGGGCGTTGAGCTTGGCCTGCACCGCGCCGCTGCGCCCGCCCAGGAAATCCTTCGCCTCGCCGACCAATTCGGCATAGCCGGCGGGGTCTATCCGGTCGACGCAGGGGGCCGAACAGCGCTTGATTTGGTACAGCAGGCACGGCCGGTCGCGCCGCGAAAAGAAGCTGTCGGTGCAGGACCGCAGCAGAAACAGCTTCTGCAGCGCGTTGATCGTGGTGTTGACGCTGCCGGCGCTGGCAAACGGGCCGTAATAGTTGCCTTTGGCCCGCCGCGCGCCGCGATGTTTCTGGATCCGCGGGAACGCGTGATCGGCGCGCAGCAGGATGAAGGGAAAGCTTTTGTCATCGCGCAGCAGCACATTGTAGGGCGGGCGGAACCGCTTGATCAGCTGCGCTTCCAGCAGCAGCGCCTCAGCCTCGGAGTTGGTGGTGACGATCGTCATCCCCCGGGTCTGGCTGACCATCCGCTTCAGCCGCAGCGGAAGCCGCTCGACTTGCGTGTAATTCGCCACCCGGTTGCGCAGCGCACGGGCCTTGCCGACATAGAGCACATCGCCCTTGGCATCGGTCATTCGGTAAACGCCGGGTTTGGGCTTCAGCGTCGCCAGAACCTCGCGGATCGCGGCCACACCGGCTTCCAGATCGGGCTGGCCGCCTTTCATGACATAGGTCGCGCGCTCCTCGTTGAAGCGCTCGGCACCATGGGGCAGATCGGGGCGGCCTGATTTTGTCATCAGCACCCGAATACCGGCAGGTTAGCCACCGCGAAAGGTGCTTGTTGACGTCCATCCCCGCTCTGATACGCTGCACCGCACAAAGACCCGGCACACCGGGCTAAATCCGGGAGAGAACGCACTTGCGCCAATTGCAGGGAATGGATGCATCGTTTGTCGCGCTGGAAACGCGCACTTCGCCGATGCACATCGGCTCGCTCCTGATCTACAACCCTGAAACCGCCCCAGGCGGGTTCGTGCGCTACAAGGATATTCTGCGCTTTTTCGAAAGCCGGATGCAGCTGTCCAAGACCATGCGGCAAAAGCTGGTGCGGGTCCCGTTTGAACTCGATTATCCTTATTGGATCGAGGACAAGGATTTCGACCTCGAATACCATGTCCGCCACGTCGCCCTGCCCAAGCCCGGCGATTGGCGGCAACTGTGCATTCAGGCGGCGCGGATTTTCGCCCGCCCGCTCGATCTGTCGCGCCCGCCGTGGGAATTTACCGTGATCGAGGGGATCGACAATGTCCCCGGGGTGACCCCCGGCAGTTATGCGATGGTCACCAAGGTTCACCACGCCGCGATCGACGGGATGAGCGGAATCGATCTGATGGAAGCGCTCCACACGCTCGATGCCAATACCCCGCCGCCCAACGAGCCGGACACCTGGAAGGGTGAGGATCCGCCCAATTTCGCAGAACTGATGGCCAAAAGCTGGGTCAACAACCTGGCCAATCCGATGCGCCAGCTCGATGCCGCAGCACGGGCGATGCCGGGCGTGGCCAAGGCCATCAAGGGGCTGGTGGCAAAGGACTTCAAGGTCCACGGCGAAATGATCGCGCCGCGGACCCGGTTCAACACCGTGATTTCAGCCGGCCGCGTGGTCGAAGGCCGTTCGATCCCGCTGGCCGATATCAAGGCGATCCGCACCGCCGCGCCGGGGGCCAAAGTCAACGACGTGTTCCTGACCGTGATTGGCGGGGCGATGCGCAAGTACCTGCTGGCGCACAACGATCTGCCCGAAAAGACGCTGACCGCGATGGCCCCGATCTCGGTGCGGTCAAGCGGCGAAAAGGGCGATATGGGCAACCAGGTGGCAGCGATGATCGCGCCGCTGGGCACGCACATCGAAGATCCGCTCGAACGGCTGGCCTATGTCCACTCGCAGACGGTCAATTCCAAGGCGATGACCGACGCGATCGGCGCGCGAAACATGACCGAGATGAGCAAGGTTTCGCCCGCGCTGTTCATGGCGCTGGGTGCGCAGCTTTACACCCGGCTGGGCCTCGCCAACCGGGTCGGCCCGCCCTTCACCACTGTGGTCACCAATGTCCCCGGCCCGCCGGTGCCGATCTATTCCACCGGCGCGCGGCTGGAAAGCATGATGGGGCTGCTTTGCCTGACCGACGGGATGGCGCTGGGCCACGTGGTGCAAAGCTATTGCAAGGAAGCGACGATCGCGTTCACCGCCGATCGCAAGGTGATGGACGATCCGGAATTCTACGCGGACTGCATCCAGCAAAGCTTCGAGGAGCTGCGCGATGCTGCCGGTTCAGCTTCGCCTGCAACCATCACGCCCGCGCCAGAGCCTGCGAACAGCAAACCGGCCGCGAAAAAGGGCGCTGCCAAATCTGGGAAAGCCAAGAAGAAATGACTGCAACCACCGCATCGCGTTCTGCGCTTGAAATAGAGGCTCGCCCGCCAAGCCGCCTGCTGGCTCTGGCCGAAGGGCGTGCCGTGTTCGAACTGGCCGCCTTCTACGCCACGCGCCACCTGCTGGGGATGCTGCCCAAGGGCGATGGCCACCCGGTGCTGGTACTGCCCGGCTTCCTTGCATCGGACAGCTCGACCGTGCCGATGCGCCGCCTGCTCGATGATCTTGGCTATGAAAGCCACGGCTGGGATCTGGGCCGGAATGTGCGGGTCGATTTGCAGCGGGTCCACGAAATGGAGGCCCTGTTGCTCAAGATTTGCAAGGACAGCGGCCGCAAGGTCTCGATCGTCGGGTGGAGCCTGGGTGGGGTTTTCGCGCGCGAACTGGCCAAGCTGCATCCTGAGGCAGTGCGCCAGGTGATCTCGCTCGGCAGCCCGATCCATGATGATCGCCGCCACACCAATGCCGGCCGGTTATTCGAATATCTCAATGGCAAAGATCCTGAACCGCTCAAGCATGGGCATTTCACCGGGCTCGACGAAGCCCCGCCGGTACCGACCACTTCGATCCTGACCCGCACCGATGGTATCGTCCATTGGCGCGGATCGGTGCAGCATCCGCACAAAGGCCACGGCGAAACCGAAAACATCGAAGTGCGCGCCAGCCATATCGGTCTGGGAGTAAACCCCAGCGTGATGGTGGCGCTGGCTGACCGGCTGGGCCAGCCCGACGGCAAATGGAAGCCGTTCAAGGCCCGCCTGACCCAGCGCTGGATGTTTCCGCAGACCCGCCTGCACTGATGGACACCCGCCATTTGATCGATCCCGAACTGCTCCCGCTGCTCGAGCTGATGCCGACTGCCCAGTTCAACGCCGAAACGCTGCCGCTGATCCGGCAGATGTCGGAAGCGCGGTTCGACTTCCTCGGCGATCCTGAGCTGAAGCCCGTGATCAAGGTGATCGACGGCCCGGGCGGGCCGCTGGATATCTGCTGGTACGATCCGGCACCAGGAAGCACCGGGCGCGGCGCGTTGCTGCATATCCATGGCGGCGGGATGGTGATCGGATCGGCCCGGTCGATGCAGCATGGGCCAGCCGCAATGGCCAAGGCCCTTGGCATCCCGATTGCCTCGGTCGATTATCGTCTTGCTCCTGAGCACCCCTTCCCCGCACCGCAGGAAGATTGCCTTGCCGCGCTTTGCTGGCTTGCTGCAGAGTCCGGAGCGCTTGGCGTCGATCCAGCCCGCATTGCCGTGATCGGCGAAAGTGCAGGCGGCGGATTGGCTGCCGCAGTGGCGCTGATGGCGCGCGATACCGGCGGCCCGCCGCTCGCCGCGCAGTTGCTGATCTATCCGATGCTCGATCACCGCACCGGCGGGCCGGACTGCCCCTATGCCAATGCCGCGACCGGCGAATTCGTCTGGACGCGGGCAAGCAACGGCTTTGGTTGGGGAGCCTTGCAGGGCAACTATGCCATCAATGATCATCGCAAGGGCTGGTTTTCGCCCAGCCGTGCCGATGATCTGGCTGGCCTTCCGCCAACCTGGATCGGCACTGGCAGCATGGACCTGTTCCTCGACGAGGACTTTGACTATGCGCGCCGCCTGGTCAGCGCCGGAGTGCCGGTGGAACTGCACAGCTATGCCGGGGCACCGCATGCCTTCCAGCTGGTTGCCGCGGCTCAGGCCACGCAGGCCTTCTACCGCGACCTGTTTGGCGCGATCAGCCGGATGCTCGGCTAAGTGCTAGTCGCTTTCGCCGTCGACCGAGATATTGCGGATCCGGCCACTGCCGTCGACCGTGCAGGAGAACCCGCGGCCTTCGCCGGTGCGGCCTTGCACGCGCCAGCCTTCGTCAGCGCGGCTTACTGCATCCACCTCGCCCCGGCCGGCCGCGCCCGAAATCTCGTTGGTGCAGCGATCCACCGCACCAGCAAGGCCGCCTTCGTTCCACGATGGCGCCGAGGCATATTGGCCACCGGGCGCACGGTCGGTGCGATAATCAGCATCGCGCTGGTAGTCATCATCACGGTCGCGCCGGTCATCACGGCGTCGGTCACGATTGCGGTCGCTGGATGAAGCCGCGCTGGCAATCGCCGCAATTCCGCCGATGATCAGGATACCTGTGAGCACGTCGCCGGCGTCGATCCGGTCACGGTGACGGTGGCGTCCCCAATCACCCCAACCATGCCCTGCGAAAGCCGGTCCCGCCGTAAGCGAAAAGGCTGCCAGTGCAGCGATCGATGCGCCCAGGCGCGTGCGGTTAAGTGACATGTGTGAACCCTCCAAGGCCCCGGCATGGCCCACGCGCATGGCCGACCATTGCCTGTGATTCGCACAGGGCTAGGCGGCCCAGGCTTACGTGAGCCTGAACCGCCTGCCTTTTAACTTCACTCGGATTCGCGTGGCCTAGAGGCCGCGGATCCCATCGATGTCGAGGTCGACAATCCGGCCGCGCTCGAACTTGCACTTGAACGAGCCGCTGTCATAGCCGCGCATCGAGTTGTTGTAGCCGCGATAGTCGCCGCCCCAGCCGTTGCCGTAGTTACCTCGGCCGCGCTGCCACTGGCCGCGCTGGGTATCAACCGCGATCCGGCCCTTGATCTGCCAGCCATAACGGCTGTCCTTGACCTCGCGGATGTCGGTCACATCGGCCCGGCCATAGCGGCGGGCGGCGTACTGCTCGGCGCTGCGCACGCACTGCTCGATCGCCTGGCGCGGGTTGCCGCGGTTGCCATAGCGATTGCCGTACCCGTTGTTGTTATAGCCGTTGTTGCCATAACGGTCGTTTTCGTAACGGTCGTCGCCATAGCGGTCGTCGCCATAGCGGTCGTCACCGTCGCGGTTGTCATAGCGCCCGTCGCCGTAGTCACGATAGCCGCGGTCGTTGTTGTTCGTCGCCGATGCGACCGCGACGATTCCGCCGATGATCAGCGCACCGGCAATCACATCGCCAACGCTGATGCCGTCACCGTCACGGTGGCCGGCAAATGCGGGGCTAGCCGAAGTGATCGCCATCGCGCCAGCCGCGACGGTCCCGACCAGGGCTTTGGAGATAGTCTTCATGGCTTCAATCCTTCAATCGATCCGGACGGAATGTCCGGCCATGAGCAGGGTTTACCGATTCGGTCCTAGACCAATCCTGAACTCGCTGGATGTCTATTGTTCATAATTTTCGCCTTCAACGTGAACGAAATCTTTGGGCGCAAATTAACCATTCGTCCCTTATCGCGGCTCCTATGGAATGGCTTGTCGTTACCCTGCCTTCGGTGATCGTCATCCTCGTGCTGACGGCGTTTGAGCGGCGCGCGGGTCATTCATCGGGTGACTGGTGGATCAACCTGCAGACCTTCGCGGTCAGCACCTTCGGTGCCTTCACCGTCTATACGTGGATCAAGCCTTGGCAGGCCGGGTCATTGATCGATGGGGCCGCGCTGCCGCCCTGGCTGGCGGTACTGCTGTTCGTGCTGGTGCAGGATCTGGGCGAGAACCTGTTTCACCGCATCCAGCACCGCGTCCCGTTCATGTGGGACATGCACAGCCTGCACCATTCGGATCCCGATATGGCGGTGCTGACCACCTATCGCCACTTCTGGGCGGATCGCCTGCTCAAGACCGTGACGATCTGGACGGTGGCCGGGATGATCATTTCGCCCACTCCCTTGGCCGCATTCTCCTATCTGCTGATCAGCCAGTGGCACTTTGTCGCCCATGCCAATCTTGATTGGAATTTCGGAAAATGGTCGTGGGTGATCAACAGCCCGGCCTACCACCGCCGTCATCACTCGTCCGATCCGCAGCACTATGACAGTAACTTCGCCGGGCTCTTCCCGTTCTACGACGTTGTGCTGGGCGGCTATAATGTGCCCGAAGGCAGGCCCGAGACCGGCTTTGAACGCCGGCCCCGCAACCTTATTCAGCTACTTGCAT
Source organism: Novosphingobium sp. (assembly GCF_031417815.1). Lineage (GTDB taxonomy): Bacteria > Pseudomonadota > Alphaproteobacteria > Sphingomonadales > Sphingomonadaceae > Novosphingobium. Next base: position 16,377 of record NZ_JANOWI010000019.1, read on the forward strand.
GGCCCATTGTCGGCAAGCGTCACAATTCTGCGCCCCCAGCCGAACAGGCCGCAGCCTAGAACCCTTTAAGTCCGCTCCAATACGCCAGGAAGGCCAGCACGTCAGCGCCTTCGGCCACCACTTTGTCGGTCGGCTTTCCGGCCCCATGCCCGGCGCGGGTTTCAATCCGGATCAAGTGCGGCTTTCCGCCCGGATCGGCGGCCTGCAATGCGGCGGCATACTTGAAGCTGTGGCCGGGCACCACGCGGTCATCGGTATCGGCAGTCGTCACCAGCACCGCCGGATAGGCCACGCCGCTGCGGATGTTGTGGTAAGGCGAATAGGACCGCAGCACGCGCCAATCGGCTTCCTTCGATGGATAGCCATAATCATCGACCCAATAGCGCCCGGCCGTAAACTTGTCGAAGCGCAGCATGTCCATCACCCCCACTGCAGGATTGGCCGCAGCAAACAGGTCGGGCCGCTGGTTGGTAACCGCGCCGACCAGCAGGCCGCCGTTTGATCCGCCCTGGATCGCCAGCCCGTCCCTGGGCGTGATCCCAGCTGAGATCAGGTATTCGCCCGCAGCGATGAAATCGTCGAACACGTTCTGCTTGTTGTGCAGCCGCCCGGCATCATGCCACGCCTTGCCGTATTCACCCCCGCCGCGCAGATTGACCATGGCATAGGCCCCGCCCGCCTCAAGCCAGGCCATCCGCGTGGCGGAGAAGCTGGGGGTAAGCGAAATGTCAAACCCGCCATAACCATACAGCAACGTCGGCGCCGCCTTGCCGCTTGCAGCAATGCTCTTCTTGCGGACCAGGAACATCGGCACCTTTGTACCGTCCTTCGAAGTGAAGAAGCGCTGTTCGATCGCGTAATCAGCCGGATCGAACGTCAGCTTCGGCGTGGCAAAGGGCGTGCTTTCACCGCTCGCACTGTCATAGCGGTAGATCGCACTGGGCTGGTTGAAGCTGGAAAAGGCATAGAAGGTTTCAGGATCGCCCGGGCGGCCGGAGAAGCCCGATGCCGTGCCAATCGCGCTCAGCGCAATTTCGCGCCGCGGCGTGCCATCAAGCGAATAGGCAACGGCAATCGATGCAGCATCCTTGAGATAGGTGACGAGCAACCTGTCACCGACGATCTGCGCGCGTTCGAGCACCTCCTCGCGTTCTGGGATGACGGTCGTGAACGCTGCCCCGCCTTGCGGGACTTTGCCCCCGGCCAGATCAACCTTGACCACCTTGAGCTTTGGCGCATCCTTGTTGGTGATGAAGTAGAGCGTGTTGCCGATCCCCTCGATCAGGGTCCAGTCGTTCTCGAGGCCCGCAACCAATGCCTGCGGCGTGCCCCAGCGGCCCTTCTTATCGAGCCGCATTGCGTGGACTTCGTACTTGTTGTCGGTGCCCTTGCTGGTGGTGATCACCATCCATCGCCCGTCATGCGTCACCTGCGCGCCGTGGCCGTAATCGGGGTGATCGGGGGTGGCATAGACCAGCTGGTCGTCCGTCTGCGGAGTGCCGATGCGGTGAAAGCGCACTTCCTGGTTCTTGTTGAGCTGCTGGAAAGCTTGGCCTTCCTGCGGCGCGGGGAAGCGCGAATAGAGGAAGCCCGTATCCCCGATCCAGTTGATCCCGGTGAACTTGGCCCACTTGATCTCATCGGCCAGGATCGTGCCGGTCTTGCTGTCAATCACCCGGATCGAGCGCCAGTCGCTGCCGCCATCCTGGATCGCATAGGCCAGCAGCTTGCCGCTTTTCGACGGCTCCCAGCCATCGAGCGCCGTGGCGCCGTCCTTCGCCCAGGTATTGGGATCGATCAGCAACCGCGGCGTGCCGGTCAGTCCTTGACGCACAAACAGCTGCGACTGGTTCTGCAGCCCCGAATTGCGCGTATAGAAATAGGCCTTCCCGGCCTTCTGCGGCAGGCCGAAGCGTTCATAATCCATCAGCGCCCGGATCCGGGTGGCGAACCAGCTACGCCCCGGCAAGCCCGCCAGATAGCCCTGGGTGATGCCGTTCTGCCCGGCCACCCATGCCGCCACTTCGGCATCGCTACGAACGTCGTTTTCAAGCCAGCGATACGGGTCGGCGACTTTCTCGCCGAACTGCTCGTCGACCACATCGGCTTTGCGGCTGGCGGGATAGGCAAAGTTCATCGGTTCAGCCAGAACGGACGCGGCGCAGAGGCCGAGCAAGGCGCCAAGAACGGCGCGGGCGTGACGAGGCACCAAAACATCTCCCCAATATGCAAAAGGCGCCGTCAGGTTAGCCCCTGCCGCCGCCTTTGCAATTCACCGTTCGACGAACGGCGGGAAGATTATTCCGCGTCGTCGTTGAACACCGGGCCCGAATCCTGACCCTTGGCCGAAACGTCGCGGTCCACCAGCTCGATCACCGCCATCGGCGCGGCGTCTGAACCGCGGAACCCGGCCTTGATCACGCGGGTGTAACCACCGGCACGATCAGCATAGCGGGCGCCCAGCACGTCAAACAGCTTCACCAACTGGGCATCATCGAGCAGCCGGGCGTGGGCCAGACGGCGGTTCGAAAGCCCGCCGTGCTTGGCCAGCGTAATCAGCTTTTCCAGATAGGGGCGCAGTTCGCGCGCCTTGGGCAGCGTGGTGGTGATCTGTTCGTGCTTGATCAGCGCGGCCGACATGTTGCGCAGCAGTGCTTTGCGGTGGCTGGAAGTGCGGTTGAGCTTACGCCCGCCCATTTTATGGCGCATAGGTCTTGTCCTTCGTTCGTTAGGGGCCCGTATCAGGTAGCCCGTACCAGGCGGAGGCCACTGCCGTCCGCCGAGCGCCGCGCAAAGCGGAATGGCGCGCAAATGTCAAGCAGTGATCGCCGTGATTGCGCGCGTTCAGCCGGGCGGCGCGGTGCCAGCTGGCTTCTTCGCCGCGAATTTCGTCCGCAGCTTGGTCAGGAATAAGCCCAGCAAGGCCAGGATTGAGCTGCCCAGCAGCGCCAGCCAGCCGTTGATCTCAGACAGCAGCAATTGCAACTTCTGCGTGGCCGAAACGCTGACCTGGAATTCCTTCACATAGGGCGGCCCCTGCACTTCGATCCACCGGGTGCCGTCGAACACACGGTTATAAAGCCGCAGGGTCAGCTTGAAAGTGCCGGTGGTCTTGGGCGCGACGTACCAATCGAAGGTGGTGTTGGCGACCGTGCTGATATCGCGCACGTCGGTGCCGACGATCTGGATCTGCACATCGTCACCCGGTCCGGTCAGCTGCGCGCGCACTTGCCGCCCCAGCGTAGCCCGGTCGACCGTCACCGACCCCGAAGTATCGCCAAATTCGGCCTTGGCTTCCTCAATGTCTTTCGAGGCAATCACGAAGCGGATCAGCGTTTGCTGATTGTATGGCAGCATAGTGGGCTGGTTGAACAGCACATCGAACGGGCGAAAGGCCTGCACGTCCTTGGCGATCTGGGCATCGCGGGCGTCTGCTGCCAACAGCGGCGGTGCACCGGAATCGGCCACTGTATCGCCGCCAGAGGTCGATGCAGAAACTGACAGCAAATCGATCGGCACGGTCCGCGCCGCCGGCCGGCGCTCTAACGGTGTCGGTCCGCCGTTATAGCTTGCTTGCTCCAAGTAGGGTGGTGGCGGTGGCGGGGGAGGAGGTGGAGGTGGAGGTGGAGGTGGTGGCGGGGGATAGATCGGAACCGACTGTTCAAACAGTTTGGCGCAGGCCGCCAGTTGACCTGTCATCAGGACCAGCAGCAGCAGCCCTGCGACCTTCCATGCCCACAGCGCGCGCATTGCTTGCCCCTTTGTCCGGTTTGTCCCCAGCAGGCAACATAACGCGGCGCGCTCCACATGCAAACGGGGCCGCCCTTGCGGACGGCCCCGATTAACTTGGCAGCACAAGCTGGCTGGATCAGCCGAGCAATTCCTGCTCGAGCTTCTTGGCCATTTCCTCGATGTTCTCGGGCGGCCAGCCGGGGATATCCATGCCCAGGCGCAGGCCCATCGACGAGAGCACTTCCTTGATCTCGTTGAGCGACTTGCGGCCGAAGTTCGGCGTACGCAGCATCTCGGCTTCGGTCTTCTGGACCAGATCGCCGATGTAGATGATGTTGTCGTTCTTGAGGCAATTGGCGCTGCGCACCGACAATTCCAGTTCGTCGACCTTCTTGAGCAGGTAGCGGTTGAGCTGGTTGGTATCACCTTCTTCGGCGGGAGCCGCAGCCATCCCGATCATCGGCGACGAACCCATCGGCACCGAATCTTCGAAGTGGACGAACAGCGAGAGCTGGTCCTGCAGGATCCGCGCGGCATAGGCCACGGCGTCTTCCGGCGAGATCGTGCCATCGGTTTCCACCGCGAGGCTGAGCTTGTCATAGTCAAGCTCCTGTCCGATGCGGGCGTTATCGACCTTGTAGCTGACCTGGCGGACCGGCGAATACAGCGAATCAACCGGGATCAGCCCGATCGGCGCGTCGATCGGACGGTTCGCCACCGCGGGCACATAGCCCTTGCCGGTGTCGGCGGTCAGCTCCATGTTGAGCACGGCGCCTTCGTCGAGATGGCAGATCACCAGATCCTTGTTCATCACCTCGATGTCACCCGAAACGGCGATATCACCCGCGGTGACTTCACCCGGGCCGGTGGCGGCGAGCTGGAGGCGCTTGGGACCTTCGCCCTGCATCCGGATCGCGATCTGCTTCACATTAAGCACGATGTCGGTCACGTCTTCACGCACGCCGGCCAGGCTGCTGAATTCGTGCAGCACGTTTTCGATCTTGATCGAGGTGATCGCGGCACCCTGCAGGCTGGAAAGCAGCACGCGGCGCAAAGCATTGCCCAGCGTCAGGCCAAAGCCGCGCTCAAGCGGTTCGGCCACGAAAGTGGCGCGGCGCGCTGCGTCGTTGCCTGACTTCACGTCCAGACTGTTGGGCTTCTTCAGTTCCTGCCAGTTTTTGATATTGACGGTCATGGGGTTCCCCTTGGGGTTTGTTCTGGCGGGAACGACCGCTTTGCCCGAAGGCGCAGCGGCCGATCCGAAAGCGCGGGCGGATTAACCGCCCACGCACGGTAAATCAGACGCGGCGACGCTTCGAAGGACGCACACCGTTGTGCGGGATCGGAGTCACGTCGCGGATCGAGGTGATGGTGAAGCCCACCGCCTGCAAGGCCCGCAGTGCGCTTTCGCGGCCCGAGCCCGGACCCTTCACTTCGACTTCCAGCGTCCGCACACCGTGTTCGGCGGCTTTCTTGCCGGCATCGTCAGCGGCGACCTGGGCGGCATAGGGGGTCGACTTGCGGCTGCCCTTGAAGCCCATCGTCCCAGCCGATGACCACGAAATCGCATTGCCCTGGGCATCGGTGATTGTGATCATGGTGTTGTTGAAGCTGGCGTTCACATGCGCGATGCCGCTCGAAATGTTCTTACGCTCGCGGCGCTTGATGCGCTGGGGTTCGCGTGCCATTTTACGTGTCCTACTCGAATATCTGGAAGGGAAGCTGTCGGCGCGAAAGCGCCGTTAGGCTTACTTCTTCTTGCCGGCGATCGGCTTGGCCTTGCCCTTGCGGGTGCGGGCGTTGGTGTGCGTGCGCTGACCGCGAACCGGCAGCCCCTTACGGTGACGCAGCCCGCGATAGCAGGCCAGATCCATCAGGCGCTTGATGTTCATCGCGGTTTCGCGGCGCAAATCGCCCTCAACCTGATGCTCGGCGTCGATCGATTCGCGGATGTGCAGGACATCCTGGTCCGACAGGTCCGAAACCCGGCGGCTGTGATCGATCCCCAGCTTGTCAATGATCTGGCGGGCCTTGAACGAGCCAATGCCGTGAATGTAGGTGAGCGCAATGATAACGCGCTTGTTGGTGGGGATATTTACCCCGGCAATACGAGCCACTTAATTCTCCATGCTCCACAGGCGGTAACGGATTGTCCGCAACGCGCCCATCTCAACGCTTCAGCTGCAAGAACGGCAAAACGTCCGGCTGGGGCGCGCTATAACCATGCGCCTTCCGGACGACCGCTTCTTTCGGCTGAGAGGCGCGCTTAGGGCGATTCGCGTCAAGTGTCAACGCCCGCTTAACGGCTGCGAAGTCAACCGCTTTTCGTTCACCCGGTGGGGGCGGACGCCGGAGCATCGGTGGGCGCAAACAGCCCCGCCAGACGGGCCAACTGCTCACCCATGACCATATCGATCATGGGGCCGATCACATCAGCTTTCTGCCGCACCAAGCCGTTCACCGCATAGTCCCATACGATCTGCGTGCCCCCGCCCTCACCCGGTTTCAGCGTGATCGTCCAGACTCCGGCGACGGGCTCACCCTGCAGCGGACCCAGTCCGCCGGTAAGACGCAAAACGCCATGCGCAGGATCGGCATAAACGATGTGCATGTGTTCGACACTGCCCATCCGCTGATCGGCCGGCGCATCGGCGGGCTTGGGGATCTTTTCGCAGAAACACCCGGTCGCCTGGCTGTCGATATAGAGGTTCGCGGCATCGCCGGAATAGGTATGGTTGCTCGACCACCACTTCGCCGGGGCGATCAACGCCTTCCAGACATCGGCCTTTGCCGCCGGAACCTCAACCGCAAGCGTCACAACGAAACTGCTTTCACCCTGCACCGCGACTTCGGCAGCGGATTGGCCGGGCATGGCCAGCACGGCACCGGCCAGCGCGGCAGCGACTATCCAGGATTTGCGCATCGATTACCCTCCTCCGCACGGCGCGCGTGGGGCGACCGTTCAGCGCTTGATAATGCCTTCGATCGCCGCTGTCACATTGTCGATGTCCGCCATGCCATCAACCCGGGCGACTATCCCGCGCGCTTCGTAGATCGGCAGGATCGGCGCCGTCTTGGCGCGGTACTCGCCCATGCGGGTGCGCACTGTATCCTCGTTGTCATCGGGACGGCGCTTGAACTCGTGGCTACCGCACTTGTCGCAAGTGCCGGGTACCTTGGGCTGCTCGAACGTATCGTGATAGCCTTTGCCGCAGTTTGCGCAGGTGTAGCGTCCGCAAATCCGCGCGACCAGCGCATCCTCGTCAACCTCAAGCTCGATCACCTGGGCCAGCGTGCGGCCACGCGCGGCGAGGATTGCATCGAGCGATTTTGCCTGGGCTGCGGTGCGCGGATAGCCATCGAAAATGGCCCCCTGCCCGGTCGCCAATGCATCGAGTTCCTCGCCGATCAGCGCCGAGACGATTTCGTCGGAAACCAGTTCGCCGCGTTCCATCACTGCCTTGGCCTGCAGACCGACCGGAGAGCCCGCCTTGACGGCTGCGCGCAGCATGTCGCCAGTCGAAAGCTGACGCATGCCATGACGTTCGACCAGTCGCTGCGCCTGGGTGCCCTTGCCTGCACCCGGAGGTCCCAACAGGATGATGTCCACGGTAATTCCCCCGAATTGACGTTTAGCGCAGCCGACCCTTGAGTTTGGCCTTCTTGATCAGGTCACCATACTGGTGCGCCAGCAGGTGAGACTGGATCTGCGTAATCGTATCGACCGTCACGTTGACGACGATGAGCAAGCTGGTCCCGCCGAAAAACAGCGCATTGATACCGGTCTGCGCCAGCAGCGCTTCGGGAATAACGCAAACCGCCGTGATATAGAGCGCACCGATCACGGTGATGCGGGTCAGCACATAATCAAGGTAGGTCGCGGTGCTTTTGCCCGGCCGGATGCCGGGGATGAAACCGCCGTTGCGCTTCAGGTTGTCTGCGGTTTCTTCTGGGTTGAACACCACTGCGGTGTAGAAGAAGCAGAAGAACACGATCAGGATTGCATAGAGGAACATGTACACCGGCTTGCCGTGGCCCAGATACTGGTTCATCGCAACGATCGCGGCGCCAACCTTGCTGTCAGGCGCAAACGAGTTGCCGGCGAACTGGCTGATGGTCAGCGGCAGCAAAAGCAGCGAGCTGGCGAAGATTGGCGGGATCACACCCGCCGTGTTGATCTTGAGCGGCAGGTGGCTGCGATCAGCCTGCATCATGCCGTTCTGGCTGGCGCGCTTGGGATACTGGATCAGAAGCCGCCGCGTGGCGCGTTCCATGAAGCAGATAAACAGCACCACCACCACGATCAACGCCAATATCAACGCCACGACAATGCCCGAAATGGCCCCGGTGCTGTACTGGGTGAGCAAGTTCTGGAAAAACCGCGGCATCTGCGCGACGATACCGGCCATGATGATCAGCGAGGTGCCGTTGCCAATCCCGCGACTGGTGATCTGTTCGCCGAGCCACAGCAGGAACATCGTCCCGCCGACCAGCGAAACCAGGCCTGCCACGTAGAACAGCGTGCCGGGATCAACCGCAAAACCTTGAACTTCGGCGTTGCGCAGCACCGCATAGCCCTGAACGACCGTCAGGAACACCGCGCCATACCGCGAATACTGGTTGAGCTTGCGCCGCCCGCTTTCGCCTTCCTTCTTGAGGCTGGCGAGCGAGGGATGCAGCGATGCCGCCAGCTGCACCACGATCGACGAGGTGATGTAAGGCATCACGCCAAGGCTGATCAGGCTGTAGTTCGACAGCGCGCCACCCGAAAACATGTTGAAGAAATCAAGGATCCCGCCAGCACTGCGATCAAGGAACTGCTTCAGCTTGAGCGGATCGATCCCCGGCAGCGGAACGAAAGTCAGGAAGCGGAAAACGATCAGCGCACCGATGGTGAACCAGATACGCTTCTTGAGTTCGGTAGCCTTGGAAAAGTTTGCGAGGCTGAGATTGCTCGCAATGTTGTCGGCGCGTGATGCCATGGTCCGAAATTGCCTTGCTTTCAGTCCGCCCCGGACCGCTGGTCAGCCCCATATAGGGATGAAACGGCGAAGTCGAACCCCCCAAAAACGCACAATCCCCGCCGCGGCCTTGGCCGGGCAGGGATTCGGCGTAAACGCGTTACTTGGCGGCCTTCGCCGTCTTGTTGACTTCGCGGCGCGCGGTCTTCTTTTCGTGCTCGCTTGGCTGCGCGGCGGGCAACTCGACCGAACCGCCGGCCTTTTCAACCGCGGCCTTGGCACCTGCTGAAACGCCATCGACCAGGAACGCGACCTTGGCCGTGAGTTCACCCTTGCCGAGGAGCCGCACGCCATCCTTGCCGCCGCGGGCGAGGCCAGCGGCCTTGAGCGCGGCGTGATAGATTGTCTGCTTGGCATCAAGCTTGCCGGCGTCGATCGCCTTTTGCACCATGCCCAGGTTCACTTCAGCGAAGTCCTTGGCGAAAATGTTGTTGAAGCCACGCTTCGGGATGCGCATGTGCAGCGGCATCTGGCCGCCTTCGAAACCGTTGATGGAAACGCCCGAACGCGCCTTGGCGCCCTTCTGGCCGCGGCCGGCGGTCTTGCCCTTGCCCGAGCCAATCCCGCGGCCCACGCGCATGCGGGATTTGCGGGCACCATCGTTGTCGCGGATTTCGTTCAATTTCATGATATGCACTCGCTTTCGCTTTAGTCGCGCTGATTGGAAGGCGGCCCATTAGGCGAAGTGGCCTGTGCTGTCACCCCCTTTTGTGCGTCTTTAGCCTTGCCATGCGTCCCTGGCCCAACCAGAAGAACGCGGAATGAAAATAGCCGCCGATATGCAAGCCGAGGAAGCCAGCCTTTCCAGACTTCACGCACGCGTGCGGCGCTTGCGCAGGCTTAGGCCAACCGTGCTGGCCTCGTTCGTGCTTGGCTTGCTGGCCCATCGCCGGATCATTGATGCCGAAGGTCTGCGGGTGCTGATTGATCCCACTACCCACTTGGGTGACGAGATCCTCAGCACCGGAACCTATGAGCCCGAAACGGTGCGCCTGTTCCGCGAAAACATTCGCGCGGCGGACAGCGTGCTGGATATTGGGGCCAACGAAGGCTTTTTCTCAGCCCTCGCTGCGTCGCTGGTTGGTCCTGAGGGAACAGTTCTGGCAGTCGAACCGCAAGCTCGGCTACACGAAGTACTTGAAATCAACCTGGCACTCAATGCCACGGGCCGCACCCGGATCATCAAGCGTGTGGTTGGCGAAAGCGATAATGCAAGCCATCGGATCTGGCTGTTCCCGATCAGCAACACCGGTGCATCCAGTTTGGTGTCACGCTATCGGTTTGGCGCGAAGAGCCAGGAAGTGCGGGAAATCACGCCCTTGACGATCTTGGCCGAAGCCGGGCTCGCGCACTTCGATTTCGTGAAAATCGATGTTGAAGGCTACGAGCCTGAAGTGGTTCGCTCGCTCGAACCACTGATGCGCGCGGGCCAGGTCCGAACCCTGCTGCTCGACTATCACGCCGCCATCCTGGCGAACCGCGGGATCGATCCGGCAGCTACCCATGCGCTGGTCAGCGCTTGCGGCATGCAGACCATCGAAGGCGATGTCGGACGCGGTTACGTCCTCTACCGGAAGGGGTAGAAGCTGGACTGCTGACCTGCAAGCAATCCCCAGCCCGCTTGCCGCCTGACGGCCACTGATCTGAGGGGTTACCCAAAGCCGGACCAGCGTGACGCGATGCTGATCGTTATTGCGCTGTTGCCGCTTCGCCAAAGCCGACCTCAAATGCGGAAAGGCCCCGGTCCATAACGAACCGGGGCCTTTCAATTTCTAGCCTGATAACCAGTCGGTTTAGCCGACCACGGCTACCATGTGCGGAAGTTTGGCAATCGCGCCGCGCGTTTCGGGGGTGTCATTCACCTCGACCACACGGTTCATTTTGCCCAGCCCCAGTCCGATCAGAATCTTCTTCTGGCTGGCAGGGCGACGGATCGGTGAACCGATCTGCTTGATCTTGATCTTGGCCATGATCGCTTACTCCGTAATCGCGTCAGCTGCGGCTTCCGCCTCAACCGCGCTCGCACCGCCGCGACCCAGCAGGTCAGCAACCTTCTTGCCACGGCGCTGCGCAACCGACTTCGGCGAAGTCTGGTTGACCAGTCCATCGAAAGTGGCGCGGATCATGTTGTAGGGATTGCTGGTGCCGACCGACTTGGTCACCACGTCAGCCACGCCCAGGCTTTCAAAAACGGCGCGCATCGGGCCGCCGGCAATGATCCCGGTCCCGGCCGGAGCCGAACGCAGGTTGACCTTGCCAGCACCGAACCGGCCCTTGCAATCGTGGTGCAGCGTGCGGCCTTCCTTGAGCGGAACGCGAACCATCTTCTTCTTGGCAGCAGCGGTCGCCTTGGTGATGGCTTCGGGCACTTCGCGCGCCTTGCCATGACCGAAGCCTACCCGGCCCTTGCCATCACCGACCACGACCAGCGCCGCAAAGCCGAAGCGCTTGCCGCCCTTCACGGTCTTGGAGACGCGGTTGATGTGGACCAGCTTTTCGATCAGCTCTTCGCCGCCGTCATCGTCGCCGCCGCGTCCGCGATTGCGATCATTGCCGCCGCGACCGCCGCGACCACGATCACCGCCGCCGCCACGATTGTCACCGCCGCGGCCACGACCGCCGCCGCCGCCACCGCCGCGATTGCCGCGTGCTTCGCGCTGTTCGCCGCCTTCAGGGGCAGCTGCTGCCGGTGCGTCAACCGCTACTGCGGAGACTTCGGCTTCATTGTTGGTTTCGTCAGCCATCTTAGAACTCCAGCCCGCCTTCGCGTGCGGCATCAGCCAGCGCCTTGACGCGGCCATGGAACAGGAAGCCGCCGCGATCGAACACGACGGTGGTCACGCCAGCTTGCTTGGCAGCCTCAGCCAGCTTCTTGCCGACATCGGCTGCGGCCGTGATATTGGCCCCGGCCTTGCTGCCCAGCGAGTTGGCTGCAGCCACAGTACGGCCAGCGGCATCGTCGATGAGCTGGGCGTAGATGTGGCGACCCGAACGGTGCACCGAAAGCCGCACACGGCCACCGGCACGCGCCTTGAGCGCGGTGCGAACGCGCCGACGACGGCGCTCGAAAAGGTTGAGCTTGGCCATTACTTCTTCTTCCCTTCCTTGCGGAAGATGTACTCGCCGCGGTACTTGATCCCCTTGCCCTTGTAGGGTTCAGGCTTGCGCCAACGGCGGATCTCGGCGGCAACCTGACCGACCTGCTGCTTGTCGATCCCGATAATCTCGATCGTGGTGTTGTCCGGCGTCTTCACCTCGATACCTTCGGGCACCGCGAAATCGACGTCGTGGCTGTAACCGAGCTGCAGCTTCAGGTTCTTGCCCTGAGCGTTGGCGCGGTAGCCGACACCGGTGATTTCGAGAACCTTGGTGTAACCGGCGGTCACGCCAGTCACCAGGTTTTCCACCAGCGTGCGTTGCATGCCCCAGAATGCGCGAGCAGCTTTGGTATCGTTGGCGGGCTTCACAAGGATGCTTTCGCCATCAACGGTATAGCTGATCTCGTCGCGCAGGGTCAGCGTCAGGGTCCCCTTGGGGCCCTTGACCGACAACACGCCGTCCTTGATCTCGGCGGACACGCCGCTCGGGATCGCTACGGGACGTTTACCGATGCGGCTCATCAGAACACCTCCGCCAGCACTTCGCCACCGACATTGTGGGCGCGCGCTTCGGCATCCGAAAGCACGCCGCGCGGCGTCGAGACGATGGTGATGCCAAGACCGTTGCGGATCACCGGGAGTTCCTTCGAACCCGAGTAGACCCGGCGACCAGGCTTGGAGACGCGGGCGACATGCTTGATCGCAGGTTCGCCCTCGAAATACTTCAGTTCGATCCGCAGCTGCGGGTGGGCGCCAGTGGCGTCCTCCGAGTAGCCACGGATATAGCCTTCGCGCTGCAGAACTTCGAGCACGCGGGCGCGCAGCTTCGAAGCCGGCGAAAGGACAGAGTCCTTTTTCGCACGCTGGCCATTGCGGATGCGGGTGAGCATATCACCCAGGGGATCGGTCATCGCCATTGCGGTATCCTTACCAGCTCGACTTCGTCAGGCCGGGGATAAGGCCCTTGTTGCCTTTATCCCGCAGCTCGATCCGACAAAGGCCGAACTTGCGATAAAAGCCGCGCGGGCGGCCGGTGGTAGCGCAGCGGTTGCGCACGCGGGTCGGGTTCCCGTTGCGGGGAATCTCGGCCATCTTCAGGCGAGCCATCAGGCGATCACCATCATCGAGCGACTTGTCGCCCGCAGTAGCCTTCAGCTTCGCGTACTTCGCTGCATACTTCTTCACGAGCTTCTTACGACGCTCGTTCTTGTTCACGGAACTCAGTTTCGCCATGGACTTAAGCTCTCTCTATCTCAGGCCGCTTGGGCTTCTTCGGCTTCGGCCGGGAACGGGAAACCGAACAGGCGCAGCAGCTCGCGCGCTTCGTCGTCGGTCTTGGCGGAGGTGGTGACGATGATGTCCATGCCGCGCACCTTCTCGATCTGGTCGTAGCTGATCTCGGGGAAGATGATCTGCTCTTTCAGGCCCATCGCATAATTGCCGCGCCCGTCGAAGCTCTTCGGGTTCAGCCCACGGAAATCGCGGATGCGGGGCATGGCGACGGTGATCAACCGGTCAAGGAATTCATACATGCGTTCGCGGCGCAGGGTAACCTTGCAGCCGATCGGCATGCCTTCACGCAGCTTGAACTGTGCGATCGACCTCTTGGCCTTGGTGATGACCGGCTTCTGACCAGCGATCAAAGCCATTTCTTCGGCGGCAGTCGTGACCTTCTTCTTGTCCTGGCTGCCTTCGCCCACGCCCATGTTGAGCGTGATCTTTTCGATCTTGGGCACTTCCATCACATTCTTGTAACCAAACTTCTCGGTCATCGCCTTGGCGACTTCCGCATCGTACTTGGCTTTCATGCGGGGGGTGTAGGTATCAGCCATCGATCGTCTCCCCGGACTTTACCGCTACGCGAACCTTCTTGCCGTCCTTCGACGTTTCAAAGCGCACGCGGGTCGGCTTGCCGGTCTTCGGGTCTGCAAGACCCACTTTGCTAATCGCCATCGGAGCTTCACGGCGGTCAATGCCGCCCTGCGGGTTCGTCTGGCTGGGTTTGCGGTGGCGGGCAGCCACGTTCACGCCCGAAACGAGGACCTTGCCCTCTTTCGGCATGACCTGCAGGACAGTGCCGCTGCGGCCCTTGTCCTTGCCCGACCGGACGACAACAGAGTCACCCTTCTTGATCTTCGCGGCGGCCATTACAGCACCTCCGGCGCAAGGCTGATGATCTTCATATAGCCCTTGCCGCGCAGTTCGCGGACCACGGGGCCAAAGATCCGGGTGCCGATGGGTTCAGCGTTCTTGTTGATCAGCACGGCAGCATTGCTGTCGAAACGGATCACGCTGCCGTCGGTGCGGCGCACTTCCTTGCGGGTGCGAACGATGACCGCGCGGTGCACGTCGCCCTTCTTCACCTTGGTGCGCGGCTGGGCTTCCTTGACGGAAACGACGATAACGTCGCCCACGCCAGCCACCCGGCGCTTGGATCCGCCCAGCACCTTGATGCACTGGACGCGCTTGGCACCGCTGTTGTCAGCGACATCAAGCTGGGATTGCATCTGGATCATTGATCCGGTTCCTTCCTAATGGCTTGCCGGAACCAGTCCGGCAGTTCCAGTAACTTAAACGTCGGCTTCGACCGCTGTGCCTTTGCTGGCGACGACGCGTTCGATCACCTTCCAGGTCTTCAGCTTCGACATCGGGCGGGTCTCCTCGATGCGAACCGTTTCACCGGCCTTGAAGGCGTTGTCTTCGTCGTGAGCGTGATACTTCTTCGAACGGCGGATGATCTTCCCGTAGAGCGGGTGCTTCACCTTACGTTCGACCTTCACGACCACGGTCTTGTCGGTCTTGTCGGAAACCACGGTCCCGATCAGGATACGCTTGGGCATCGTTGGTCTCCTTACGCCTTTACCGCAGCGCTGGTGCGCTCGGCCTGAAGCGTCTTGATACGGGCGATATCGCGGCGCACTTCCTTGATGCGCGCCGGACGCTCGAGCTGGTTTGTCGCAGCCTGGAAGCGCAGGTTGAATGCCTCGCGCTTAAGGTCAGCGAGATCGGCCGCGAGCTGGTCTTCGCTCTTGGCACGCAGGTCAGCAGTGTTGGCCATCATTCGCCTCCCAGGTGGCTGGTGTCGCCCAGCCGGGCCACAACCTTGGTCTTGACCGGAAGCTTCATCGCGGCGCGGCTGAAGGCTTCGGCGGCCAAGGGGCCGGCCACGCCGTCGAGTTCAAACAGGATGCGACCCGGCTTGACGCGGGCAGCCCAGTATTCAACCGAACCCTTGCCCTTGCCCTGACGGACTTCGGCAGGCTTCTTCGAAACCGGCACATCCGGGAAGATGCGGATCCAGAGACGGCCCTGGCGCTTGATGTGACGCGTGATCGCGCGGCGGGCCGCTTCGATCTGGCGGGCGGTGATCCGCTCGGGCTGAAGGCACTTCAGCCCGTACGAGCCAAAGTTGAGGTCGGTACCGCCCTTGGCATTGCCATGGATGCGGCCCTTGAACGCCTTGCGGAATTTATGCTTTTTTGGTTGCAGCATGACTTAGTTCCTGCGGTCTTCGCGTGCCGGACGGACACCAGTGGTCTGGGCTTCCATCATCAGGCGGTCCTGCGCCATCGGATCGTGGCCAAGGATTTCGCCCTTGAAGACCCATACCTTGATACCGATGATCCCGTAGGTCGTCAGCGCTTCGGCTTCGGCGTAATCGATGTTGGCGCGCAGCGTGTGGAGCGGCACGCGGCCTTCACGGTACTGTTCGACACGGGCGATTTCGGCGCCGCCAAGACGGCCGCCACACACCACTTTGATGCCTTCGGCACCAAGACGCATCGCCGACTGCATCGCGCGCTTCATCGCCCGGCGGAATGCCACGCGGCGGATCAGCTGATCGGCAATGCCCTGGGCAACGAGCTTGGCATCGATTTCCGGTTTGCGGATTTCAACGATGTTCAGCTTCACTTCGCTGCTGGTCATCTTGGCCAGCTGTGAACGCAGCTTTTCAATGTCTGCACCCTTCTTGCCGATGATGACACCCGGACGAGCGGCATAGATCGACACGCGGCACAGTTTGGCCGGACGTTCGATCACGACCTTCGAGACGGCGGCCTGCGGCACGGTTTCCATCACGAACTTGCGGATCTTGAGGTCTTCCTCAAGCATCTTCGCATAGTTCTTGCCTTCAGCGTACCAGCGGCTGTCCCAGGTGCGGTTGATCTGCAGGCGCAGGCCGATGGGGTTCGATTTATGACCCATGGATCAGGCCTCCCCTGCTTGTTCGGTGACTTCGCGAACCACGATCCTGAGCCGGCTGAACGGCTTGAGGATGCGGGTCGACTTGCCGCGGCCACGGGTGTGGAACCGCTTCATGGTGATCGCCTTGCCGACCGACGCTTCGTGAACCACCAAGGCATCGACATCGAGGTTGTGGTTGTTTTCCGCATTGGCAATCGCCGAAGCGAGCACCTTGCGGGCATCAACCGCCATCGCCCGCTTCGAGAAGCTGAGGATGTTCATGGCTTCCTCAACCTTGCGGCCGCGGATCAGGGCTGCAACCAGGTTGAGCTTCTGGGCCGAACCACGGATCGTGGTGCCAACCGACAGCGCTTCATTGTCACCAACCCGGCGCGGAGCTTTCTGCTTGCTCATCAGCGCTTACCCTTCTTGTCGGCAGCGTGGCCGGGGAAGGTGCGCGTGGGCGCAAATTCACCAAGCTTGTGCCCGACCATGTCTTCGTTGACCGAGACAGGGATGAACCTGTGGCCGTTGTAGACGCTGAACGTCAGACCAACGAACTGCGGCAAAATCGTCGAGCGACGCGACCAGGTCTTGATCGGAGCGGTGCGGGTGGTGCCCTGATCCTGCATGGCTTCTGCCTTCTTCAGCAGGTGCAGGTCGACGAAGGGGCCTTTCCAGACGGAACGTGCCATGGGGCCTTACCTCTTCTTCTTGGCGTGACGCGAACGGATAATCAGCTTATCCGTCTGCTTGTTGTTGCGAGTGCGGGCACCCTTGGTCGGCTTGCCCCAGGGGGTAACCGGATGGCGACCGCCCGAAGTGCGGCCTTCACCGCCGCCGTGCGGGTGATCGACCGGGTTCTTGGCGACACCGCGGGTCAGCGGACGACGTCCCTGCCAGCGGGTGCGGCCAGCCTTGCCGAAGTTCTGGTTCTGGTTGTCGGGGTTTGAAACCGCGCCAACCGTGCCCATGCAATCGCCGCGCAGGTAGCGCTGCTCGCCCGAATTGAGGCGAACAATCACCATCCCGCGGTCACGGCCGACGACCTGCACGTAGGTGCCGGCCGAACGGGCGATCTGGCCGCCCTTTTCCGGCTTCATTTCCACGTTGTGGCAGATCGTGCCAACCGGCATGGTGCTGAGCAACATCGCGTTGCCCGGCTTCACGTCGGTCTTTTCACCGGCCACCACACTATCGCCAACGGCGAGACGCTGCGGCGCGATGATGTAGGCCTGTTCACCGTCTGCATACTTGATCAGAGCGATGAACGCGGTGCGGTTGGGATCGTATTCCATCCGCTCGACCACAGCCGGCATGTCCCACTTGCGACGCTTGAAGTCGATGAAGCGGTACTTCTGCTTGTGACCCCCGGCGATCCCGCGCGAGGTGACATGGCCCTTGTTGTTGCGCCCGCCGGTCTTGTGCTTGCCTTCGGTAAGCGCCTTGAGCGGCTTGCCCTTCCACAGGGACGATTTGTCGACCAGGATCAGCGCGCGACGCGCCGGGCTGGTCGGGTTATAGCTTTTGAGTGCCATGGTTCAGCCTCAGATCCCGCTGGTGACGTCGATCGACTGGCCTTCAGCCAGACGGACAACCGCCTTCTTTACGTCCGAACGCTTGTAGGGCTTGCCCTTCCAGCGCTTGGTCTTGCCCTTCTGGGTCAGCGTATTGACGCTCACCACCTTGACATCGAACAGCGCTTCGACCGCAGCTTTGATCTGCGGCTTGGTTGCGCTTTCAGAGACCTTGAACACAACTGCGTTGTGCTCGCTGGCCAGCGTCGCCTTTTCGGTGATGTGGGGAGCCACAATCACGTCATAGTGACGCGTGTCGATCGCTGCCTTAGCCATTGAACCGGGCCTCCAGCTTTTCGACCGCGGCGCGGGTCAGCACCAGCGTGTCATGCTTCAGGATGTCGTACACATTGGCACCGACGGCGGGCAGGACGTTGATCCCGATGAGGTTACGGGTGGCGCGGGCAAAGCCCTCGTTCACCGCTTCACCATCGATCACCAGCACCTTCTTGCCCCAGTTGGCCTTGGCCAGCTGCTCAGCCACGGCCTTGGTCTTGGCGTCTTTGAGGTCGAGCGTGTCGACAATCACGAGCCCGGCCTTGGCCTTGCTCGACAGCGCCATCTTCAGGCCGAGTGCACGGACCTTCTTGTTCAACGAGACGTCGAAATCGCGCAGACGGGCACCATGAGCCTTACCGCCCCCGATGAACACCGGCGCGCGGCGATCACCGTGACGCGCCGTACCGCCGCCCTTTTGCCGGCCGAACTTCTTGCCTGTGCGCGCCACTTCCGAACGCTCACGCGTCGGACGGGCAGTGCCACGGCGGTTTTCCAGCTGCCAGGTGACAACGCGGTGAAGGATGTCGGCACGCGGCTCAAGGCCGAACACCGCATCGTTCAGTTCGATGTCGCCCTTACCTGCGCTGCCATCGATATTGTGGAGTTTGACTTTCACGGCTCAGCCCTCCTGGCCGTCGGTGGCTTCGGTTGCAGGAGCATCAGCTTCCTGCGCCAGATCGGCCACGGTTTCTTCGATCTGGTCGGCCAGCTTGGGCTCATCCGCTGCCACCGGAGCGTCGCCGCTCTTGATGCCGGCAGGATAAGGCGCTTCGGCGTGACGGGCGACCTTGACGCTGTCGACCACCTGCAGCCACGAGTTCTTTGCACCCGGGACCGAACCCTTGACGAAGATCAGGCCGCGTACGTCATCGACGCGCACAACTTCGAGGTTCTGCTGGGTGCGCTGTTTGTCACCCATGTGTCCGGCCATCTTCTTGTTCTTGAAGACCTTGCCCGGATCCTGGCGTTGGCCAGTCGAACCCAAGGCACGGTGGCTGATCGAGACGCCGTGCGTCGCGCGCATGCCGCCGAAGCCCCAGCGCTTCATGCCGCCGGCAAAGCCCTTGCCCTGGGTGTGGCCAGCCACGTCAACCAGCTGGCCAGGCACGAAGTGCGAGGCAGCAATGGTCGAACCGACTTCGAGCACGGCATCATCTGCCACGCGGAATTCGGCGACCTCAGCCTTCAACGGCACTTGGGCCTTGGCGAAATGTTCACGCTGCGGCTTGGCAACGTTCTTCTGCTTGGCAACCCCGGCACCCAGCTGGACCGCGACATAACCGTCACGATCAGCGGTGCGAACCGAGACCACCTGGCAATCTTCCAACGCCAGAACGGTTACCGGCACGTGCCGACCGTCTTCCTGGAAAAGGCGGGTCATCCCCACCTTTTTGGCGATCACGCCAGTGCGCATGATCCTGTACTCCTCAACAGAGGCCCAAGGGGACCATCCCCAGGGGCTTG
>NZ_JANOWI010000020.1:0-18809 GCF_031417815.1 Novosphingobium sp.
TCGGGCATCAAGGTGCTGGTGCTGGCCGTCATCATCGGCATCGGCTCGACGCTGTTTGCTGAATTTACCGCTGCGATTGGCTCAGCGGAACCCACCATCGAAGACGCGATGACCATCGTGCTCGCCGCGCTCGCCATGCTCGGCCTCGGCATCTTCGGCCCCGGCATCGCCAACGGCATTGTCTCTGGTGGGCCGCAATTGGGCGCAGGGGCCGCCGCTGGAACAGCGCTCGCCGCTGGCGGCCTTGCGGCAGGCGGCATCGCTGGCGCTCGCCTTGCCGCTGGCGCTGCAACCAGCGCCGCTTCGGGCATTGCCCAAGGCGGTGCCAAAGCCGCAGGCGGCGGGGCGATGGCGTATAGCCTTGGTTCGGCCGGAAAGAGCGGAGCATCCGGTGTGGCATCGGGCATCGGTGCGGTTGGACAGGCCGCAGCGGGCGCGGCGACTTCTCCCTTACGCAAAGCCGCCGACGCCGTGAAGTCGAGCTTCAGGGACGGCGCACGCGGCGCGGTCACGGCCACCGGCGGCACGATAGCGGGTGGCGCGCCCGAGCCTTCCGAACCTGAAGCAAAATCCGGCGCGGCGCAGCCTGCCTGGGCCAAAGCCATGAAGAACCGCCAAACCCTCTCCCACGGCTTGGGCCTAGCTGCCCACACCCTGCGTTCCGGCGACGGTGGCGGCGCTGGTTCGTCCGTCGATGTTACCGAAAAGGAATAGCCCCCATGTTTAACCGATCATCCATTCGTTACGGACGGACGCCCGAACCCGAAACGCCTTACCAGCGCGCCGCCCAGGCCTGGGATGACCGCATCGGTTCCGCGCGGGTGCAGGCACGGAATTGGCGGCTTGCCTTCTTTGGCACGCTCGCACTGTCGAGCGGGCTGACCGCAGGTCTGATCTGGCAAGGCGCGCGCGGCACGATTGTGCCGTGGGTGGTGCAGGTGGATAAATTTGGCGAGGCCCAAGCGGTCGCACCCGCCGACGCGGGCTATAATCCGACCGATCCGCAGATCGCCTTCCACCTTGCCCGCTTCATCGAGCAAGTGCGCGCGATCCCGGCTGACCCGATCATCGTGCGCGAGAATTGGTTGCGGGCTTACGACTTCACAACCGACAAAGGCGCGCTGGCGCTCAGCGATTATGCCCGTGCCAATGATCCATTCGCCAAAATCGGCAAAGAGCAGGTCGCGGTGGATGTCGCTAGTGTCATCCGCGCGTCCGCTGACAGCTTCCGCGTCGCCTGGACCGAACGCCATTATCAGGACGGCAGCCTGGCCGAAACCACCCGCTGGTCAGCGATCCTGACCATTGCCGTCCAGACACCTCGAACACCCGATGCACTGCGCAAGAACCCGCTCGGCCTGTTCATCAACGCCATCAACTGGTCAAAGGAACTGGGATCATGACATTATTGAGAATTGCCTCCGGGCGAAACGCGCGCATCGCGTCACTCTTGCTGAGCGCATCGCTGGTGCCGCTGGGCGGCGCGATCGCCAGACCCTCTCCGCGCGTCAATCTGGAGGATGCAGTGCAGGCACAAGCCCTGCCCGAAGCGCCGAAGCCGGTCGAGGTCGTGGCGATCCCGGTTCCGCTGCCGCTTCCCGGACAACTGAAACCTGTTTCGCGGCGCGTTGCCCCCCGCGCTGCGGGCCGCTCCCACCTGGCCGATCCCCGCGCCAGGGTGGGAGCGGCAAATGAGGCCGCGCGTGTCGAGCCCGAACGCGGCGGCTTCATCAATGCGATCCAGCAATATGCCTATGCCGATGGCGCGCTCTATCAGGTTTACGCAAGCCCCGGCCAAGTGACCGACATTGCGCTTCAGGCCGGCGAGCAATTGGTGGGCGCAGGGCCGGTGGCGGCGGGCGATACCGTGCGCTGGATCATCGGCGATACGACCAGCGGCAGCGGAGCGGGCAGCCGCGTCCATATCCTGGTCAAGCCGACACGGGCTGATCTTGTGACCAACCTCGTCATCAACACCGACAGGCGGACCTATCATCTCGAAATGCGCGGGAGCCCTTCGACCTATATGGCATCGGTGTCTTGGATCTATCCGCAAGACCAGCTGATTGCGCTGCGCGGCTCCAATGCAGCGGCAGTAAGTAGCACGCCGGTTGCAACCGGCATTGATGTAGCTGCACTCAATTTCAATTACCGGATCGACGGCGATAATCCGCCGTGGCGGCCTCTGCGCGTCTTTGATGATGGCCGTCAGGTCTTTATCGAGTTCCCCGAAACCATCGCCCAGGGTGAAATGCCGCCGCTCTTCGTGATCGGTGCGGGAGGTGCTGGCGAACTCGTCAACTACCGTGTCTCGGGCCATCATCTGATTGTTGATCGGCTCTTTGCAGCGGCGGAGCTGCGGCTTGGCGACAAGCATTCGGTGCAGAAGGTCCGGATCATGCGCTCGGGCGCAAAGGTGCGGCGATGAGCGCGGCACCACCTGTGGTTGGCACTTCTGAGCGGTCAGAACCGGCTCCACAGGCATCGCCCATCAAGTTGCGCCTCGATCCGCCGCGCGTGATGCAACTCTCGCGCAAGGCTGTCGCAATCGGCAGCGGTGTCGTGCTGACTTTGGTTGGCGGCGCATTTGCATATGCGCTCCACACTTCGAGTGAAGGACCGCCAAAAGAGCTATTGAATGTGCAAAGCCGCGCCACCGCCGATAGTCTGGCCGGTGCGCCCAAGGATTATAGTCAAATCCCCAAACTCGGCCCACCGCTTCCCGGCGATCTGGGTGGCCCCATCCTGAGCGCGCAGCACAAGGGCGAGATCGTCCCGCTGCCGCCGGTGGGCGGTGCAGCCAATGGGCAGGCGAGCGCAGCCGATGCCGCGCGCCAGCTTGCGGCGCAGGAGCGGGATGCAGCGCGGATCAGCCGATTGTTCCTTGGCGGGGCCAGCGGCGCGAGTGCTGCGCCGTCACCCGATCTGTCGCTGGCAGCAGCTGGCCCACCCGCGCCACCCGGCGTCGCCGCTGCCTCCGCTGCTGATAATGGCGGGGCAACAGACAGCCAATCGAGCAAGCGTGCCTTTCTTGCCGCTTCTGCTGATCGGCGCACTACCGCCAGCGACCGCCTGTCAGCATTGATTGATCCCAATGTCGTCCAAGCCGGCAGCATCATCTCCGCCGCGCTCATTACCGGCATCCGGTCTGATATTCCGGGACAAATCACCGCCCAGGTGACGCAGAATGTCTATGACAGCCCGACCGGACATATCTTGCTCATCCCGCAAGGTGCTCGGCTGATCGGCGAATATGATTCTGAAATATCGTTCGGCCAGAACCGCGTGTTACTGGCATGGAACCGGCTGATCCTGCCCGATGGCCGCTCGATCCTGCTCGACCGCCAGCCCGGTGCCGACGGAGCAGGCTTTGCCGGGCTTCAGGACGGCGTCAATTACCACTGGGGCAGCCTTGCCAAAGCGGCCTTGATCTCGACGGTGCTGGGCGTTGGTGCCGAACTGGGTTCGGGCAGCAATGATGCCCTCACCCGCGCGCTGCGCACCGGCACGCAGGATACCATCAATCAATCCGGCCAGCAGATCGTGCGCCGACAACTCAATGTCACGCCGACGCTGACCATCCGGCCCGGCTTTCCGGTGCGGGTGATTGTGACCAAGGATCTGATCCTGGCGCCGATCGGAGACAGGCGATGACCAAGCTGAAACTGACAGATCTGGCTGAGGACAAGCCGATCCGGCTGACCATCGAGCTACCCGCCGCCGTCCACCGTGATCTCGTCGCTTATGCGGGGATATTGGGAGCGGCTTCGGGTAAATCAGCGATTGCACCTGAAAAGCTCATCGCCCCCATGATCACCCGCTTCATGGCAACCGACCGTGCTTTTGGCAAAGCACGGCGCGGGAGACAGGCGGAACCAAGTGTGTGATAATGCGAACTGCGCATCTCACCTTTAGCCCGTCTGACGCACCAAGTGTGCCTGAAGCGGTGGCGGGAGTGGCGTAAGGCATTGTCTTGCTGTAGGAATTCGGTGTCTAGACCAGTCCTTGAGCGAGGCACAAAATGCCACAGGCCACCCCCACCGACGGCGACGATAGCGCGGCCGTCTTCGCCTTTCCAGCGGTACGTTGCAAGAAGCTCACAGCCGTCTTTGACGACGGTCGGTTGACGTCTGACGGTGGAGTGCTGCTGCTGGCGCAGGCCTAACGCAAGATGCGGATATGCACGCAACTTGCCGCCTGCATCGCCGATCGGCGGGATCCGTCCCGCGTGGTGCATGCGCTGGACGACATCCTGCGGGCACGGGTGCTGGCGATCACCTGCGGCTACGTGGATGCCGACGACCTCGATACCCTGCGCGACGATCCGGGTTTCCGCCTAGCGCTTGGCAAGCTGCCGGGTTCGGGGCCCGGCCTTGCCAGTCAGCCGACGATGAGCCGCTGGGAGAACGCGCCGACCACGCGCGAGCTGGCACGGCTGATGCGGGCGCTGATCGCGATCTATTGCGCCAGCTATCCGGCGCCGCCCAGGCAAGTGACGCTCGACATAAGCGCCAAGCCGAAATCGATGAATTGCTCGGCAAGCACCGCGGTGCGGCCAGTCATCCGTCCGAGTCTACCAAACCCGGCCCTCCAGAAAACGTCAATAGAATGAAGAGTGAGAGGCGAACTCCGCCGGGAGGCACCCAAACGCCGCCGTTTCCCGGAGTTCCACTGCTTACGGAATGCTTACTTTTGTAATTTCTCATAGCGCGTAAGCAGAAAAGCGACCCGTGAGGATCGCCTAATTTCTTGAAATATCATGAAATAACTGGAGCGGGCGAAGGGATTCGAACCCTCGACCCCAACCTTGGCAAGGTTGTGCTCTACCCCTGAGCTACGCCCGCTCGAACGCCTGTGGCCTGTTGCATTGGATGCCCCGGGCCGGGGTGAGGCGGGCGATTAGCAGCGGGTCTTGCGCTTGCCAAGGGAAAAAGCGCGAAATGATGCTGCGTGCGCTTTGGCCCTTGGCAAATGGCCGGAAAGGCCCAAATTGGCACCTGGATAAACCCTTGAAGGAGTACGCAGTGGCAAGTCTGGGCCTCAACCTCGATGAACAGAAGGCGGTCGACCGGTTCCGCAAGACCGTGGTCGAGCCTTCGATGACATCGCTGGTGATCCTCGACTTCTGGGCCGAATGGTGCGGACCGTGCAAGGCGTTGACCCCGGTGCTCGAAAAAGTCGCGGCGGACTATGCCGACAAGGGGGTGGTGCTGGCGAAAGTGAATGTCGACGAAGATCCGTTCATTGCCGCGCAGTTCCAGGTGCGTTCGATCCCGACCGTCTATGCGCTGTTCCAGGGCCAGCCGGTGGCAGACCTGACCCAGGCGCGGACCGAGACCCAGCTGAAGGGCATTCTCGATCAGCTGCTGGCCAAGCTGCCGATCGGGACCGGCGAGGCCCCGGTGCAGGATATCGCCCCGCTGCTGGCAATGGGTGAAGAGGTGCTGGCGGGCGGCGATGCCGAGCGCGCCGGGGCAATCTTTGCCCAGATCGTCGAGATCGATCCAGCCAACGGACCGGCCTATGGCGGGCTGGTGCGCGCGCTGCTGGCGGCGGGCGGGACCGAAGAGGCTGAGCAGGTGCTCGCCGCGCTTCCACCCGAACTTGCTGCCGATGCCGAAGTGGCCCGCGCGCGCGCCGCGCTGGAACTTGCCAGGAACCGACCCGACGACGGGGCGCTTGCCGCGCTGCAGGCGGCGGCCTGTGCGCCGGGCAATATGGACGCGCGGCTGGCCTATGCCGAAGCGGCCTTCGCCGCGCAGGACCGCGATGGCGCGGCCGGCGCGCTGCTGGCGATGATCGGCGAGGACCGTGCATGGAACGATGGCGCGGCCAAGGCCAAGCTGCTGCAGATCTTCGAAGCGGTCGGGCTTGAAGACCCGTGGGTTGCGGCGCAGCGGCGCAAGCTTTCACTGCTGTTGTTCGGCTGAGGCGCGGACGCGGTGCGCATCTCGATCTTCCCGCTGACCGGCGCGATCCTGTATCCCGGCCTGCAATTGCCGCTGCATATTTTTGAGCCACGCTACCAGGCGATGATCAAGGATGCGCTGGCCCGCGACCGGCGGATCGGGATGATCCAGCCCCGACTCTCGCTAAAGGGAACGCGCGCTGAAGAAGGCGCACCGCTTTATCAGATCGGCTGCCTTGGCAAGATCGGCGAGGTCGAGGCGCTCGAGGATGGGCGCTTCAACGTGATGCTGGAAGGCATTGCCCGGTTCCGCATGCTGCGCGAACTCGAGGCGGCAACACCGTTTCGCCAAATCGAGGCCGAGCTGATCGAAGACGCTTCGGGACAGGCCCTGAGCCCGGTCGAACGCGCCTGCTTCGAGCGGGAAGCACGGCGGTTTGCCGATGCCCAGGGCTATGCGGTCGATTGGGAGGCGGTGACGCGGCTCGATGACGAATCGCTGATCGACGGGGTCAGCCAGATCGCGCCGTTCGATGCGGCCGCCAAGCAGGCGCTGCTCGAAGCGGATGATCTGGCGGCGCGCTGCGAACTGCTGGTGCAACTGATGCAGTTTTTCGGCCGCCGCGATAGTGATGAGGGCCGCATCACTCTGCAATAAGACCAGCTGGCGGGGAACTTCCGCGCTGCCGGCGCGTTCGCCAACAACGGTCTGTAATGACCAAGCAGAGGAGCAAATCCCATGACTGTTCGCAAATTCCTAATGGCGTCAGCCGCATTGGCGCTGTGCACGCCGATTGTCGCCATGGCCGAAAAGCCCGGCACCCACGGCCAGCATGCGCAGAACGGCCAGGGCCAGATGGCGCAAGGCAATCACGGCGGCAAGCGCCAGGTCCGCGCGGTGCGCGATCTCCGCTCGAAAGCATGCCCTCCGGGCCTGGCCAAGAAGCACAATGGCTGCCTGCCGCCGGGCCAGTGGCGCAGGGGCGATCGCCTGCCCGACAGCTGGTTGCGCAATTATGTGCGCTATGGCCAGCTGCCCTATTCGTACCGCTCGCGCTACCAGTACGATTCGTCCAACCGCTACATCTACCGCGACAACCGCGTGTTCGTGATTGATGCGGCCAGCCGCGTGATTCAAAGCATTTTCGGCCTGTAAAAGGTCGTCCGGCAGGTTCGGCCGTCTCCTTTTCCCCTCAATACCGCATTTTGGTGGGGACGGCCGGACACTTGCCCAATCTTCAGGCCCAGGCGTCAGGCTCATAGCCTTCAGACGACGGGGGCCTGCACCAGCACGGCCTTGATGCCGTCGATCACATATTGAGCGGCCAAGGCTGCCAGCAGCACGCCCAGCAGGCGCGTGATGACGGCTTCGACGCGCTTGCCGAGCAGCTTCATCAAAGGCCCTGCAGCAGCCAGCGCCACAAAGGTGAGCGCCAGCACCGCCAGCATCGCGGCGAGCACGGTCAGCGTTTGCTCGGTCCCCTGCGCGCGTGAGGTCAGCAGCATGATTGTGGCGATCGAACCTGGCCCGGCGATCATCGGCATCGCCATCGGGAACACCGAAACGTCCTCAACCTCAGGCGTCTGCGCGTTCTCGGCGCGGACTTTTTCGGCGCGTTCCTCGCGCCGCTGGGTGCGCTTTTCGAAGACCATGTCGAGTGCGATGACGAACAGCATGATCCCGCCTGCGACGCGGAACGAATTGAGCTCGATGTGCAGCGCGCCGAGCAGATCTTCGCCGAACAGCGCGAAGACCAGCAGGATGATCGTGGCAATCACGCAAGCGCGAAAGGCCATCGTGATCGCCTGACGCTGGGTGGCATCGCCGACCAGCCCGGCATAGATCGGCGCGCAGCCGGGCGGATCGATCACCACGAACAGCGTCACAAAGGCCGAGAGAAACAGATCGAGCACGTGCGACTTACCTGGCTGGCGCTTCGACCTGGATGTCCTGCACGGTGGTGGGTGCGCCATCCGAGGCCATGGTCACCACAAAGCGCCGCGCGCCATCGGGGCTGACCGCGGTGTCCCAGGTCAGGGTGCCGTCAAGCGAACGGCCGACAATTCTGGCCGGATCGAGCGGCGGCAGCTTGCCCTTAAAATCCTGCGGCTTCGATCCGCGTCCGGGGCGATAACCGGCCGGGCAATCAGCGACCTTGGCCACGATCATGTCGGGCTCATCGAGCGGCAACGGCAAGGCATCGCCCTGATCGAGCACCCATTTGTACTTGCCGTCCTTCTGGCGCTGCCAGACCGTGGTGAAATAGCCGCTGGTGCCGTCAGCTCGCTGCCATGCGCCGCGGGTGATCGCGGCTGAGCCATCACAGCTCGACCAGACCTGATGCGGCTGCCAGGCCACCGCTTTGGCCGGGTCGGGTTTGCCTTTGAGGAAGTCCTGCGCATAGACCGGCTGCGGCACGAACATCACCGCGTTCTTGGTCGCGGTGGCACGAAATGCGGTCCACTGGCCCTTGTCCTGCGCAAGGCGGGCAAAGGCGATCTCGGCGGCGATCACCTGGCTGGGGTTGGCATAGCCGATGCCGTTGCGCTGGTTGCTCCGCTGATCGTCGCGTTCGTTCGCCAGCACCGGGACGGCAACCAGCGCGAGCACGCAGGTCATGAGAATCGGTTTGTTCATGTGGTCAGATTAGCGCGGCGCGGGCGCGGGGGCCACATCTTCCAGCACGGGATCGAAAGTCTTGCCATTCCAGAGCGATATCACGATCCGCACATCGCCCTTTTCGCTCACCGCAGAAGACCAGATCAGCGTCTGGTCATGGCTCGCACCAAGCTTGAAATCCACCCCGACATCGGGGGCGACGATCGGCAGCGGCGGCGGCTTGCCGCCGCAGGTGGCGCGCTGGCCCTTGCGGCCGGGGTAGGAGTGAAGTGTGCGCGGCAGCTTTCCGGCATTCTGCAGCAGGATGCGGTAACTGCCATCGCGAATCTTCGCCCAAATGATCTCGTACCAGCCGGTGTCGCCGTCTTCGCGGATGGTCCATCGGCCGAGCGTTACCCCGATCGTCCCGTCGCATGAAATCCACGCCTGCTCGGCGCGGGATTTGGTTGTCCAGGGCGGGTTCGGAGCTTCGGCGCCGTAATCAAGGGTGCGGACCCGCTCCGGAATGAACATTTCGCTTTGCGGCACGGCCCAGGCGCGGGTCGCGGTCCAGGTTCCGTCTTGCCGGGCGGCGCGATCATAGGCTGCATCGGCGGCGACCACGGCTGCACCTGGATCAGCTTTGCCCGCCAACACTGCGCTTGACAGAGCCAGCGCGAGCAGAACAAAACGCTTCATACGCGGCAATTTACAGCGCCCCGTCGGCCAAGGCCACACCGGCATTGCGGTGCGCGGCGACCAAGGCATTGCGCAGCAATACGGCGATGGTCATCGGGCCAACGCCGCCGGGAACCGGGGTGACTGCACCCGCCACTTCCAGCGCCTCGGCAAAGGCGACATCGCCGACCAGCTTGCCTTTCGCTGCGCCTTCGGCAGGCGGCAGGCGGTTGATGCCAACGTCGATCACGGTCGCGCCCGGCTTGATCCAGCTGCCCTTGACCATTTCCGGGCGGCCGACCGCGGCGACGACGATATCGGCGCGGCGCACCACATCGGGAAGGTCCTTGGTGCGGCTGTGGGCAATGGTGACGGTGCAACTTTCGGCCAGCAGCAATTGCGCCATCGGCTTGCCGACCAGGATCGAGCGCCCGATCACCACCGCATCAAGCCCCGAAAGGCTGCCGAGCCGGTCTTTCAGCAGCATCAGGCTGCCCAGCGGGGTGCAGGGAACCAGCCCCGGCAGACCCAGCGCAAGCCGCCCGGTGCTGATCGGGGTCAGCCCGTCGACATCCTTGGCGGGATCGATCCGTTCGACCACCGCCTGTTCGTCAAGTTGCCCCGGCAGCGGCAGTTGCACCAGAATCCCGTCAACCGCGGGATCGGCGTTAAGCCGGTCCACCACGGCGATCAGATCGGCCTGCGTGGTATCGGCGGGCAGCTTGAACTCAAAGCTGGTCATGCCGCAGGCGACGGTCTGCTTGGCTTTCGAAGCGACGTAGACCTGGCTGGCCGGGTCTTCCCCCACCAGCACCACCGCAAGGCCGGCCTTGCGGCCCGCGCTTTGTTCGAAGGTGGCGGCAAATTCGGCGATACGGGCGCGCAGTGTTTCGGCAAAAGCCTTGCCGTCGATAACCGCTGCGCTCACGAAATGGCCGCCATGGCGCTGTAGGCCAGGATCTTGCGCAGGACATTCAGCAGGATGATCACCACCATCGGCGACAGGTCCATGCCCCCTACTGGCGGCACAACGCTGCGCACCGGACGATAGATCGGTTCGAGCAGGCTATCCAGCGCACGCCATAGCCCGCCAACGAACTGGTTGTGCGTGTTGATCACGTTGAACATGACCAGCAGGCTGAGCACAAATTGCGCGATCATCAGCCAGATCAGGACAGAAATGAGATAGTTCAGAATATCGATGATCGCGAGTAGCGCCACAGACCCGTTTCCTTGCCGGTTGTCGTTGGCGCAGCGCTTAGCCGAGCGGCGGCCACGCGGCAAGTCAGGTGCGGATCACCGTTCTCCGCGATCTTGCCGGCAATCAGGGTTTCAGGGTGGTGCTTTCGATATGCCAGCGCAGCTGTTCGGGGCTGGCCCCATCGACATCGTTGACCCGGCGGAAGACCACTTCGCCGCTGATCCGCCGCGCACCGTCGGCGATGGTGACCGGGGCGGTGTAGTAGAGCGAACCCGCCGCACCTTCCTGGCTGCCTTGGCCAATCACGACCACAGGTCTGGCCAATGTGCCCCACTGCGCCGCAAATTGCGCGCCGTTCAGCCCGCTGCGCGCGCCGTAATCGCCCCAATAGCCGCGCACCGTGGCCCAATCACTGCGCTCAACCGCATCGGCCCAGGCCTGTGCCACCACTTGCGGATCGCGCGAAGCGGAGGGCGGGGCCGGCTTGGCCAAAGTCTGCACCGGAGGCGCAACGGGCGAAGACATCGCCGGTACCAAACCGGGTGCCGGTTCGGTATCGACTGAAAGCGCGCGTTCGCTTGGCACGTCCGTCGCTTCGGGTGCGGGGTCGCTGCGGCTGCACGCCGAAAGGGCAAGCGCGACAAGCGCGGCGAGCAAAGCTGTGCGGGACATCATCCGGATGAGACGCATGAGCACGCTTGTGGTTCCGGCGCGAAGTGCTCAGGCGCGGATCAGCGTACCCGCCCCGCGCGAGGTGAAGATTTCGAGCAGCATCGCGTGCGGTACCCGGCCATCGAGTACCACGGCGGCTTCGCATCCGGCCTCGACCGCGTGGATGCAGGTTTCCAGCTTGGGGATCATCCCGCCCGAAATGGTGCCGTCGGCCTGCAGCCTGGCGATATCGGCCGGGGTCAGATCGGGCAGCAAAGTGCCCGACTTGTCGAGCACGCCGGGCACGTCGGTCAGCAGGAACAGCCGCGCCGCGCCCAGCGCCGCGGCGATCGCACCGGCCATGGTATCGGCGTTGATGTTGTAGGTTTCGCCATCCTTGCCGGGCGCGATCGGGGCGATCACCGGGATCATCCCCGCGCCGCTGGCGGTCTTGATGATCGACACGTCAACCGTGGTGGGTTCACCCACGAAGCCGAGATCGACCACCTGCTCGATCTGGCTGTCGGGGTCTTTGGCGGTACGGGTCACCTTGGTGGCGGTTACCAGGCCGCCGTCCTTGCCCGAAATGCCCAGCGCCTTGCCCCCAGCCTGCGCGATCCAGCCGACCAGTTCCTTGTTGATCGCGCCGGAAAGGACCATTTCGGCAATCTCTGCGGTGGCCTTGTCGGTCACCCGCAGCCCGTCGACGAAACGGCTTTCGACCCCCAGCTTCTTCAGCATCGCGCCGATCTGCGGCCCGCCGCCATGGACCACCACCGGGTTGATCCCGACCGCTTTCAGCAGCACCACGTCCTCGGCAAAATCGCGCGCGGCCTGCGCATCGCCCATCGCATGGCCGCCGTATTTGACCACAAAGGTAAGGCCTGCGTAGCGCTGCAGATAGGGCAGCGCCTCGATCAGGACTTCGGCCTTGGCCAGCATTGCGGGTTCAAAAGCGTTTGGCATGTCCGCGCGCTTTACCCCGCTTTGGGCAGAAATGAAGCGTTTTTAGACGGGCTTGCGGTCTAGCCAGCGCCCCAATTGCACGAACAGCCAAATCCCGGGCGGCACCATGATGGTCGAAAGCACCAGCTTCGACACGATCTGGCCTTCCATGATCTGCATCAGCGGCATGTCCTGACCGTAAAAGCTGATGGTGATGAACAGCACCGTATCGACCACCTGGCTGAGCAGGCTGGCGATCCAGGCGCGCAGCACCAGTGATTTGCCTTGCCCGCCCATCAGCCGCGAAAACAGATAGACGTTGAGCGTTTGCGAAGTGCCGTAGGATATAAGCCCGGCAAATTGCATCCGCGCGCCTTGGCCCAGCAGGCGGGCGAAGGCGTCCTGATCGTGCCAGAACGGCGCCGGCGGAACCAGATGGATCACGATTGTCAGCAGAACCATCGATACGATCAGCGGCACGAACCCGAACCGCACCAGCGTGTTGGCCACGCCCTGGCCGAACAGTTCGGAGACCGCGCTGGACAGGATCACCAGCAACAGGAAAGCAAAGATCCCGCTTTCCACCGCCAGATCGCCCAGCAACGGCCAATGGCCGAGCGAAGCCAGCTTGGTCCCGAGCACCCCGGCGAGCACGCACAGCCCCCCGTAAAGCAGCGAAAAGCTGAAAAGCGAGCGCGGGATGGTCAGCGGCTGGTTCTGCATGGGAGCGGCTTAGCGAGGGTTTTGCGCAAGGGGAAGGGGCGGTTCCGCCCCGGCACGGAGAGGAATTGACCGGGCGGGTAAACCCGCTACCTCTCTCGCCAAATTCAATGCGGGGACCGGGCCTTACCATGCAACATCTGATGAGCCTTCTGGGCATACTTCTCATCCTCGCGGTGGCCTTCGCGCTATCGTCAGACCGCAAGGCGATCCGTCCGCGCGTCGTCGGCGCGGCTTTTGCGCTGCAGGCCGGGTTTGCCGCACTTGTGCTCTATGTGCCGTGGGGCAATGCGCTGCTGCAGGGGATTTCGAGCGGGGTCTCGGCGCTGCTCGGTTATGCCCATGCCGGGACCGCATTCATCTTCGGCCCGCTCGCCAAGCCCGAGATCGGCGGCAACAGTTTTGCGATCGCCGCGCTGCCGGTAATCATCTTCTTCGCCGCGCTGATTTCGGTGCTTTATTACCTTGGCATCATGCAGCTGGTGATCAAATGGGTCGGCGGCGGGCTTGAAAAGATCACCGGCATCTCGAAGGTCGAAAGCCTTTCGGCCGCCTCGAACATTTTCGTCGGCCAATCCGAAAGCCCGCTGGTGATCCGGCCCTACCTCGCCGCGCTTACGCCGTCGCAGCTGTTCTGCCTGATGAGCGTGGGCATGGCCGGCGTCGCGGGGACGATCCTGGCGGCCTATGCCTCGATGGGAATCCGGATCGATTACCTTGTCGCCGCCGCCTTCATGTCGGCGCCGGGCGGGATCGTGATGGCCAAGATCATCATGCCCGATCCCAAGGGTGAGACATTGGTCGAGCCCGATGAGGTCGTGATTCCTGATGAGGAAGAGCGCCCCGCCAACGTTATCATGGCGGCATCGCAAGGCGCGCAGACCGGGGTCAAGCTGGCGGTGATGGTCGGCGCGATGGTGCTGGCGTTTGTCGCGCTGGTGGCCTTGGCCAATGGCTTTGTCGGCATGCTGGGAGGCCGGTTCGGCTATCCTGATGCCACGTTCCAGATGTTGCTCGGCTATGTCTTCGCGCCCGTGTTTCGCCTGCTCGGCGCGCCCAACTGGGACGAGGCGCTGGTCGCTGGCGGGATGTTCGGAACCAAGGTGGTGCTCAACGAATTCGTCGCCTTCATCGATCTTGGCGCGGCCAAACAGCTTTCGGCATCCACGGTCGGGATTGTCACTTTCGCGCTGTGCGGGTTTGCCAATTTCAGTTCGATCGCGATCCAGATGGCGGTGACCGGCAGCCTTGCCCCCAATCAGCGCCCGGTGATCGCGCGGCTGGGGATGAAGGCGCTGGCAGCCGGCAGCCTCTCAAACCTGATGAGCGCGGCCTTGGCGGGGCTGTTTCTCAGCTTGTAGACTTTTCAGGCAGGCGCAGCGTCAGCAGCAGCAGTCCTGCGATCAACAGCGCGCCGATCGATGCAGTCTGGACGGGGGCATAGCTGCCCAGCTTGTCGTAGCTGAGCCCAAACCCGATCAGGCCCACAGCGGTGCCGATCCAGCTGAAACCATGAACAGTGCCCAGCACGGTGCCAAACTGCGCAATCGGAAAGCGCCGCGCGACGAGGAAGGCGAACAGGCTGATATCGACCCCTTGCAGCAGGCCCAGCAAGCCCGTGGCCAGCAACAGCGGCGCGGTCATCGCGCCTGAGGTGATCATCAGCACGAACGCCAGCGCCGGAGCGGCATTCAGCGTGCTGGCAACGATTCGCGAGTCAAAACGATCGAGCAGCCACCCCCCGCCCAGCTTGCCCACGAGCTGCCCGATCGCGAAAGTGGAAATGCCCAGCGCTGCGGTTTTCGCGCTGAGGCCATTGGCCTGCAGCATCGGCGACAAGTGTCCGATCGCGCCCGATGTGGCGACCGAAATCAGCATGCTGGCGAGCGTCATCTGCCAGAAATCCCGGCTCTGCAAAAAGCGCCAGTCGGTCGGCTCGTGCACGGCGCCAGAGCTTCGCACCGAAACCGTGCGCGGCATCAGTAGCAGCACCAGTGGCAGGCCGATGACGAAAGCGATTGCGGCCAGATTGTAATAAGCTTGTCGCCACCCCTGAACCGCGATCACGCCTTCCAGCCAGGGCGGCACGAAGACCGTGGTGAGCGATATTCCGGCCCCGACCAGACCGAGCGCCAGCCCGCGATAGCGATCGAAATGGGTCGAAACCGGCCGCGATATCAGCACGCTTGATGCGCCGCCGCCGATAAATCCGATCGCGGCGGAGGCCATCGCCATGGCCACAAAGCCTGCGCCCCACCGCGCCAGGCTGATCTCGACCGCTGCTAGTCCCAGCGTGCAGGCGATGAACACGGCACGAAAACCAGCCCGGTCCGCCAGCCAGCCGATAAGCGGTGCACCTAGCGCCGCCATTATCACCAGCGATTGCACGATCCCCGCCTGGCTGCGGCTTAACCCGAAATCGGCCGCCATTGGCAGCTGGAACAGATTGAACGTGTAGAAGAACAGCGAGATGCCGGTGGCATTGGCGATCGCGCTGGCGGCCACGATCCGCCAGCCGACTTTCCATTCGCTCTCCGCGCGAAAGGTCGCCACTAATCCTCGAGCGCGAAGGTGATCTCGGCATGTTCGCTGAGGCGCTGGACCAGCGCTTCGCCCAGCAGCGCGCCCGGCGTCGCCACCGCGCCATCGGCCGTGCAGGAAAGCAGCGCGATGCCGGTTTCGGCGATCATCCGGCTGGTCGAACCATAACCCGGATCGTAGCGCCCCTTGACTCCATAGCGGATCGCCGTGCCATCGGGCCATTCACCGATAAACAGCACGTCGTAGAAACCGTTCTCACGCTCTTCGGGGGAGGGGCCTTCACCGGGTTTGGGCGGCTTGGCGCCGAACGGGTTCTTGAGCATTTCGCCGATCGCATGCGCGGCCTTTTCGCCCAGTTCGCCGGCACTGGTCAGCATCATCTCGTCGTACTTGAAGTCTGCTCCATAAGGATGGCCGAGCAGGAAGTTGGTGCGGTGGACGTTCTTGGTGTTGATCGTCGCCATGATGAACGGCGCGGCCCATTTGCCCACGCTGTCCTCGTATTCGGGGATCAGGCCCATCGGCTGCCTGGGGCCTTCGAACCCCGGGGTCAGCCCGAACGGGCTTTGCAGGATCGGGATCAGCTTGGGATTCTTTGCAACCGCCTTCATCGTTTCGGTCAGGCTCGCAGCGGTCCCGCCCGAAAAGGTGCCCTGCATCCCCCGGACCCGGCCCTTGACCCGCGGTGCCGGGCTGCCGTGGCGCTTCAGCGCTTCCTTCTGCAACATCAGCACGCCCAGATCGAACGGGATCGAATCGAAGCCTGATGAGAACGCGATCCGCGCGCCCGATGCCTTGGCCGCTTCGTGGTAGGCGTCGATCATCTGGCGCATCCATGCCGGTTCGCCGCACAGGTCGGCATAGTCGGTCCCGGCCTCGACGCAGGCTTTCAGCAGCGGCTCGCCGTAAAGCTGATACGGGCCGACCGTGGTGATCACAACGCGGGCCGATTCCGCCAGCGCTTTCATGCTCGCCGGATCATCCGAATTGGCAACGATCAGCGGGGTATCGGTCGGCGCGCCGATCAGGTCGCGCACCTCGGCCAGCTTGTCCGCACTGCGCCCGGCCATCGCCCACTTCGGGCTTTTGCCTTGATAATGGTGCGCCAGATATTCGGCCACCAGCCGCCCGGTATAGCCGGTTGCGCCATAGACAACGATATCGTGCGGGCGGTTCGCCTTGTCAGTCATTCATGGTCTCCATTGTCCCGAATCCGCGTGTCCGGGTTGCAGCAAACGTGCACCGGATCGGGGGCAATGTCGAACGTGTTCTGGTTGACGTTAGGGCAGCCTAAGCCTTGCGCGCATCAAGGCTCATCGCTCCGGCGCCGTTTGCGTAGAGCGTCAGGAAACCACCGGCAATCGCCAGGTTCTTGAGGAACATGATCATCTGGATCTGGTCGGCGAAATTGTGGTGGAACAGCAGCCCGGTCAGCACGCAGAACCCGGCCAGCAGCAGCGCGACGATCCGCGTTTGCCAGCCAATCACAATCGCCAGGCCTGCCAGCAGCTCAAACGCTGCAGCGGGGAGCGCGAGCGCCGAAGGAACGCCTGCGCTTTGCATGTAAGCACCGGTTCCAGCCAGATCGCCGAATTTGCCGACACCGCCCAAAATGAACAGGATTGCCAGAAGCAGACGCCCCAAAGGCGCTGCAAGATTTGCCATAGTGATTCTCCCCTCTATCGCGCTGATCCCGGCTGCGGGAACGGCATTGGCAAACTTGCATTGTCGCGGGCTTGCTGACAAGCGCCACAGCCAGATTGCAACGCTGCGACAAGGCCTAACCGCTATGACCCTTTCGATCCGATCCGCCACGCCCGCCGACTTGCCGCTGATTGCACAGCTGATCCGAGATCTCGCCGTTTACGAAAAGCTGGCACACGAGGTACGCTTTGACGACGCTGTGCTGGGCGAAAAGCTGTTCGGCGCGCGCCCCTATGCCGAAGTGGTGATCGGCGAGCTTGATGGCGCGGTGCAAGGCTTCGCGCTGTTCTTTCACAACTTCTCGACCTTTGAAGGCAAGCCCGGGATCTACCTTGAAGACCTGTTCGTGCGGCCCGCAGCGCGCGGCTCAGGCCTGGGCAAGGCGCTGCTCTCGCACCTTGCTGCGCTGGCGCTGGAACGCGATTGCGCGCGGCTGGAATGGTCGGTGCTCGATTGGAACGAGCCGGCGATCGGATTCTACCGCAAACTGGGTGCGCGATTGCTCGATGAATGGACCGGAATGCGGGTCGATGGCGCGGCTTTGGCTCGGCTTGGCGCAGTCACAATCGATTCCATCGCTTGAAACTGGCGCTGCGTTCAGCACTCGGTTATCCACAGCCGCTATGACGGGGGTCATGAAACGTCGCGATTTGATCGTTGGAAGCTTGGCGGCGGGGGCTGCACTCGCGCTGCCCGCGCGTGCGCTGGCCCAGCTCGCTGATCCGCTGGCCAGTGAATTCGACAGGACCTTTGGTGCGCCAACCCCGGCGGTGCCTGCGCCAGTGGAACCTGCGCTGCCAGTGGTAGTGGCTCCCAACCCGGCCTATGACCGCAAGATCCTGACCATCGCCGCGCGCGAACGTGATCGGCTGGGGGCCAAGCTGTGGCGCACCGATATTGTCGGCGTGGCTGACTTTGCCCGGCCTTCCACCCTGCCGCGGCTGCATTTCGCCAATCTTGAAAGCGGCACGGTGCGCTCGTTTCTGGTGGCCCACGGGCGCGGGTCCGATCCCGAACATTCGGGTTTCCTGCACCAGTTCTCGAACATTCCCGGCAGCGAAGCGACCTCGCGCGGGGCCTATATCACGGCCGAATGGTACAAGGGCAAATACGGCACCTCGATCCGCCTGCTGGGACAGGATCAGGACAATTCCGAAGCGCTGCCGCGCGCCATTGTCATGCATCCGGCCAGCTATGCCACGCCCGAACATATCGCGCGGTTCGGCAAGCTGGGCCGCAGCGAGGGCTGTTTCGCGATGAGCCCGCAGGATTTCAACGAGGCGCTGTGGCACCTCTCGGGCGGACGGCTGCTTTACGCTGATCGGATCGGCGACGCTTGAACCGCTCGCAACGTATCCTGATCGCCATCGGTCTTGCCGCGCTGGCCGCGATGGCCGCGCCTTATGTCACGCGCGCGGTGGTCGATGGCCGCGCGGTTGCCGGAAAAGTAAAGGTCTTCGAAGCCAGCTCCATGCGGGCGAACAAGGATCTGACGCTGTGCCTGATCAAGCATCCCGGCGCGCTGGGCCTCACCGTTTCCAGCAATGACCTCTACGCCGATCCGGCCAGTGGCCTGGCGGTGCGGATCGACGAAGTGGGCGGCTCGCGCAAAGTCACGGCATGGTTGCCCGAGGGCCGGGCGCTGAGTGCAGCCCAGGCGGCGCAGCTGAAAGGGTGCGTGGGTTAGGAGTCCTTGTTCGGTGCGCTATTCGCCTCCGCGAATAGCTTGGCCTAGCCGGCCCGCACCCCCCGCCCCAAAACCCCCCGGGTACCCTTTACGGGGTGGGGGGCCGGGGGGGCGGGGCCGGGAGGCCCACCTATTAGGGGGGGGGGATATCGCCCCCCACAAAGACTACAAAACC
>NZ_JANOWI010000021.1:0-82935 GCF_031417815.1 Novosphingobium sp.
CGGGGAGGATTTGCGATCCCATCCCATTCCGCCTCCAGCACATCCATGATGGTGGCCTGGACCAGACGCTCGACATAAGGACGCGGGGTATAGTGTGCGCCCAGCTTGGCGCGCTCGGTTGCGGTCAGCGCCTGTTCCAGCAGAGTGCCAAAGATCGCCGGTTCAACCTTGGTCCAATCGGCCCTAGCCGCTTCGAGCAGTTCACCGCGATCGGCATTCGATAGCCCGAAGGTTTGCGCAGAGGCGAACAGCCCGCCGTTGAAATAGCGGATGTCTGCGCCAATCGCCGAAGCATAGCGATCGCCGTCGCTGCGGCCCATCACCTTCCACAGCTGGCGCAGCTCAGGCTCGAACGCGGCTTCGTTGCTGACCGCCTTTTCCAGGAAGGCGGTGAAGCTGGCCTTGGGCAGCAGCCCGACATCTTCGGCAAACATGCAAAAGATGATCCGCATCAGGTACAATGCGGTCTCTTCGATCGCCAGGCTGCGTTCGCTGTCGGAGGATTCAAGCGTCTTCTGCTTTTGCAGGCCCTCCAGCCATTTCGATACGTCGGCCAACCGCCGGGCGATGCCGCGCGAAACTTCGGCCGAGCGGGCGCGCGGATCGACACTGGACGGGTTGGTCCAGATCGCGGCGAACAGCGCGCGGGTTTCCGCCTCCTCAAAACGCTGCAGTTCGAAGCGGTAGCTGTGCTGATCGGGAAAATGGCCATAGCCGCGGCCGTTGCCCGACCAATCGAAATACAGCTCAAACGCGCGGCCAACATCGCAGACGATCAGGAACGGCGGCCAGGGGTGGTTCCCGGGCAGGTTCACGGCATAGCGTTTGGCCTGGGCCAAAGCATCGCGCATCAGCTTGTCATAGCGCGCGCCAGAGGGGGACCGGGGCGCCGAATTTGGTGCGTCGAACAGTTCGGGCTGGTTGCGGCTGGCGGCCGGCAGTTTGGACTGCTTGGCTTCAAGAATGAAGCTGCCCTGCTTGTACAGGTCAATCGCGCCGGTGTAGCCGCCCGCACCGCCGCCCGCCACCGGGCCTTCGAACTGATAATCGCCCAGCACGCCGCCAGCGGCGACGCCGGGCACCGGCAAATCCAGCGCGGTGCAGAAATCGTTGATGAACTGGCCATAGTTGGCGCGTTCAGCGCCGCCCTTTACGCCCAGCCATTTGGTGATGAATTCCTGCGTGTTCACACCGCGTTAGTGCCGCTGGACCGCAAACTAAGCAAGGGGACAGGACAATGCTTCGACAAGCTCAGCATGAACGGGTTTGGATCGCAGATTTTCCTACACCGCTGCCGCCTGCTACAATTGCGGCCCGCGCTTTCCTGTCGTTGACCCCGCAGTGCGCACCCATCGCCTGTGCAGCCATTCCTGCAGGCAGTCTTGCGGCGTGATTTCCGGCAGTTCCGATGTAACTGCGATGCTTTTTCTGGCCGGGCAGCGCACAAGCTCCACCTTTTTGGCATAACGCATTGAACAAGAACGCTAAAATATCCGGACAGCAAGTGGACTCGGTGTCAACTGTGTCAACTTGCCGCGCGCAGGGTCAGACGATCACCCCGAACAGGTCGTGTTCGTCAGCGTCTTCGACCTCTACGGTAACGAAATCGCCTGGCCTGGTGCCGGCGGGCACATCGCGCAAATAGACTGCGCCGTCGATTTCAGGGGCGTCGGCCTGGCTGCGGGCGGTGGCGCCGATGGCGACGTCCCCGAATGCGTCAGCTTCGGGCTCACCGATCTCGTCGATGATCGCGCGCACGGTCTTGCCCACTCTGGCCTGCAGTTTGGCCGCGCTGATCGCCTCGGTCTTGGCCATGATCCTGGCGTAGCGCTCTTCTTTCAGCGCCTCAGGCACCGGATCGGGCAACATATTGGCGGCCGCGCCTTCGACTGGTTCGAAGCGGAACGCGCCGACCCGGCCGAGCTGGGCTTCATCGAGCCAGTCGAGCAGATACTGGAAGTCCGCCTCGGTCTCGCCCGGGAACCCGACCACGAAGCTGGAGCGGATCGTGATATCGGGGCAAATCGCGCGCCAGGCCTTGAGCCGTTCAAGCACCTTGGCCTCGTTGGCCGGACGTTTCATCGCTTTGAGCACCGATGGCGCGGCGTGCTGGAACGGGATGTCGAGGTAGGGCGTGATCAACCCTTCGGCCATCAAGGGGATCACTGCATCGACGTGCGGGTAGGGGTAAACGTAGTGCAGGCGGACCCACGGCGTATCGCCCTCGGGGGTGCGCAGGCCGCCCAGTTCGCGGGCGAGATCGGTCATGTGGGTGCGGACCGGGCGGTCCTTCCACTGGCGCTCTTCGTGGCGGACATCGACCCCGTAAGCGCTGGTGTCCTGGCTGATCACCAGCAATTCGCGGGTGCCGGCAGCGACCAGCTTCTCAGCCTCGCGCAGTACCGCGTCGATCCGGCGGCTGGCCAGTTTCCCGCGCAGGGTGGGGATGATGCAGAACGCGCAGGCGTGGTTGCAGCCCTCGGAAATCTTGAGATAGCTGTAGTGACGCGGGGTTAGCTTGATGCCGCCATCGTCGGCAAATGCCTGCGGGACGAGGTCGATGTAAGGGCCCTGACCCGGAGGCGCAGCCTCATGCACCGCTTCGACCACGGCTTCATACTGATGCGCGCCGGTGACAGCGAGCACCGCAGGGAACTTGGCGCGGATCAGTGCGGCCTCATTGCCCATGCAGCCAGTCACGATCACCCGCCCGTTTTCGGCGATCGCCTCGCCAATCGCGGCCAGACTTTCCTCCTTGGCCGAATCGAGGAAGCCGCAGGTGTTGACCAGCACCACATCGGCGCCCGCGTAATCGGGCGACATCGCATAGCCATCGGCGCGCAGCTTGGTGAGAATGCGCTCGCTATCGACCAGCGCTTTGGGGCAGCCAAGGCTGACCATGCCGATGCGCTTCTGTTCGGGAATCTGCGTTGCCATGGCGGGCGCCCTTACACCGGACGGAGCGAAAGTGCTACTGCTGCGAACGAAGGAGAAGGCGATGGGCATTACTGACTGGCTGGGCATCGCGGTGGCGGCGGCGGCGGGGGAGGTGGTTCTGGCCACGATGCGGGTCAGCGGTTGGCGCAATCCGGTCCTGCCGATCGCGATGCTCGTGTCTGCCGCGATGCTGGGTCATGCGTTCCAGCGGATCGGAGAGGCAACGCTGGCCGCCAAGCCGCACCTTTACGCGATGCAATCCGGCGGGCTCGCCCTAGCCTTCGTCATCCCCGCCTTGTGGATTGTGGGCAGCCGGCAAGGGATCAGCGTGCGCGAAATATGGCGCGACTGTGCCGGCTTCCTGATTGCCTACCTGGCCATGGGCGGGGTGTTCTGGCTGTTGACCTAGCGCTTCGGCTTGGGTCCTGGCAGATAGCGCGCCGGATCCTGCGCCAGTTTGTTGCGGCGCACTTCGAAGTGAAGCTGCGGCACTTCGGCCAGGCCGGTCTGCCCGACCAGGCCGACCCGTTCACCGGCCCTGACCTTGTCGCCCACCTTGACGGTGATCTTGTCGAGATAGCTGTAAGTCGTGGTCCAGCGCCCGGCGTGCCAGATGATTACGGTCAGCCCGTATTCGTCCGGCCCCGGTCCGGCGAAGATCACCTTGCCCGCCGCAGAGGCGCGAACGGCGGTGCCGGAAGGCGCAAGGATATCGATCCCGTCATGCCCGGTCTGGCCTTGCTTGGCGGCCATGAACGCGCGGCGAACCTTGCCCTGGACCGGCCAGGCAAAGCCCGGCGCGGCGGTATCGGGCAGCCCGGCGTCAGGCTCGGTCGAAATCGAGGGGACGGGCACTGCGGAAACCGCTTTGGCCGAAACGGTGGGGATCGCCAGCTTTTGCCCGGCTTTCAGTTTTGCGTCGGGCTTGATCGCGTTAGCTGCAGCGATCGCGCTCCACGGCACGCCATAAGTCATGGCAACATCGAACCCGGTTTCGCCGTCTTTCACAGTGTGGCTGCGGCGGCGCGGGATGATCAGCTTTTGCCCGGCCTTCAGGGCATAAGGGGCTTTCAGGCCATTGGCTTCGATAATCAGCACCCGGGGCACTTCGGCGCGGGCAGCAATTCCACCCAGCGTTTCGCCCGGTTGAACCACGTGAACGGCTTCGGTTTTGGGCTCGGGCTTGGCGTCCTGGGCCAACATCGGGGCGGCGGCGAAAACCGCCAGAGCAAGGGCAAAGGCCCCCGCGCGGTTCATCCCGCGAACCGCGTCGCCAGCTCGCCGAGCGAGCCTTCGTGAGTCAGGTCCAATTGAAGCGGCGTCACCGATACGTACCCATCCTGAATAGCCTCAAGGTCGGATGCATGGCCGGGCGTCTGCTCGATCCCATGCAGGCCGAACCAGTAATACTGATACCCGCGTGGATCGGTTCCTTCAACCAGCGAACCGCGCGCATAATCGTGAAATCCTTGACGAACAACGCGAATTCCGTGGACATCATGCGCGGGCAGGGCCGGAAAGTTGACATTGACCAAGGTGCGCGGAGCAAAGGGTGCATCCAGCAACCGGGCCAGCACCTTGGCTCCCCAGGCCTCGGCAGCGGCGAAGGGCACGTCATCGCCCATCCCTTCCTTGGCGTAGACCTGGCTCAGCGCGATCGAGGGGATGCCTGCCAGCGCGCCTTCGATCGCGGCCGAAACGGTGCCCGAATAGGTCACGTCATCGCCCAGATTGGCGCCGCGGTTGACGCCCGACAGGATCAGATCGGGCTTGCCCGGCAAAACCTTGCGCAGCGCCATCATCACCGCATCGGTTGGGGTGCCCGAAACCGCAAAGCGCCGCTCATCGTACTGGCGCAACCGCACCGGGCGGTTCAGCGTCAGCGAATGGCCGGCGCCCGACTGTTCCTCAGCCGGTGCAACGATCCAGATGTCATCCGAAAACTGCCGCGCCAGTTTTTCCAGGACTTCGAGCCCGGGAGCATGGATGCCATCGTCGTTGGTGAGGAGGATTCTCATGCCGGAACCAGCGCGGAAAGCCCGCCCATGTAGGGCAGCAGTACTTTGGGCACCGCGACCGAGCCGTCCTCCTGCTGATAGTTCTCCAGCACCGCCACCAGGGTCCGGCCGACCGCCAGGCCCGAGCCGTTGAGCGTGTGGACGAATTCCGTGCCCTTGCCGCCCCCAG
Organism: Novosphingobium sp.; assembly: GCF_031417815.1. GTDB lineage: Bacteria > Pseudomonadota > Alphaproteobacteria > Sphingomonadales > Sphingomonadaceae > Novosphingobium. The sequence goes on from NZ_JANOWI010000021.1 coordinate 5,125, forward strand.
AGTCATTGGCGGGCCGGTAGCGCGTGTTCATCCGCCGCGCCTGGAACGCGCCGCAATTGGAGCATGAGCTGATCTCGCGGTAGGTGTCCTGACCGGGCAACCAGACTTCAAGGTCATAGGTTTTCTGCGCGCCGAAGCCCATGTCTCCGGTGCACAGCAGCACCTTGCGGTAGGGCAGCTCCAGCGCCTGCAGGATTGATTCGGCCGCGGTGGTCATGCGTTCGTGTTCAGCGGCAGAGTCCTCGGGCCGCACCACGCTGACCAGCTCGCATTTTTCGAACTGGTGCTGGCGGATGTAGCCGCGCGTATCCTTGCCCGCCGCGCCGGCTTCGCTGCGGAAGCACAAGGTGAGCGCCGTCATCCGCAGCGGCAGCGCGGCTTCACTCAGGATCTGGCCCATCACCGAGCTGGTCAGGCTGACCTCGGCGGTCGGGATCAGCCAGCGACCATCGGTGGTGCGGAACGAATCTTCGGCAAATTTGGGCAGCTTGTCAGTGCCATACATCGCTTCGTCGCGGACCAGCACTGGCGGGTTGCATTCGGTGTAGCCATTGGTGCCGGTCTGGTGATCGAGCATGAACTGGCCCAGCGCGCGTTCCAGCCGGGCCATTGCCCCGCGCAGGAAGGTAAACCGCGCGCCTGAAATCAGCGCACCGGTTTCGAAATCGAGCCCGAGTAAAGGGCCGAGATCGGCGTGTTCCCCGGGCGGGAAATTGAACGTGCGTGGGCTGCCCCAGCGGCTGACTTCGATGTTGTCGGCCTCATCCGCGCCTTCGGGCACATCAATAGCGGGCAGGTTGGGAATGATCGCCAGCACATCGCTGAGGCGTTGGGTCAAATCCTTCTCTTCGCCTTCGAGCGCGGGGAGGGTGTCTTTGAGGCTCGCCACTTCGCCCTTCAGCCGCTCTGCCTCGTCCTTGTCGCCGCGCCCCATCGCTGCGCCGATCAGCTTGGACGCCTCATTGCGGCGGTTCTGCGCCTCCTGCATCCGGGTTGCCACCAGGCGCCGCTTGGCATCAAGCGCCAGAATCGCAGCCGATTGCGGCTCCAGCCCGCGCCGGGCCAGGCCAGCATCGAACGCTTCGGGGTTTTCGCGGATGGATTTGATATCGTGCATAGTGCGGGCGCTATGCCGCGTCGGCGGGAGGCGTGCAAGGCCGGGACAGGCCCAAGAGTTCACTTGTCCGTAACGCCCCGCACTGCATAAGCGGTGCGGTATGCAGCGCCCCCTTGCCTTGACCCTTGCCGCACTGGGCGGTCTTGCCGCAGCAGCGCTCGCGATGGCGCAGGGCAAGCCCGCGCCGCGCATTGCGCCGCAAGATGTGGTGAGTGCGACATCGCCGGTCCAGCCAATCGCGCCGCAGCCCACTGCGGCCAATTCCTATCCGTTCTACATGCCGATGCAGGGGCTCAAGCGTCCGGTCGTCAAGATGTTCGTCAAATGCGAAGCCTCGCGCCGCGCCGGTAAGGAAGTCTATGCCGGGGCCAGCGCGCAATCGATCGGCGGACGGGCCGAGGGCGGCTATGAAATCATCTTTGAGGCGAGTGACAGCGCCGGTAACCCGTGTGTCTATCCGTTCTACCCGTGGTTGCCGCAAGTGGTGGGGTCGCTCGACCACACGCAGTATATCCTGCGCTCGTCGGTGCCGGGCCGGCAGGTAACCTTCCGCACCGCTGACCAGTGGGCCACCATCAACCTGCGCCTGTTCGATTTCGGCCGCCAGCGCGTCCATTTCGAAATGAGCGACATCGCGCTCGATTTTCCGGGCGCAGTCCAGCCCAAGGGCGGGCTCCATCTGGAAACGTTCGGCGGGCAGGCCCCGGGGCTGTTCACCGCGGTGATCCGCCGCTCCAAGGTGTTCGGCGGCAAGAACGGGCTGTTCGTGCCCGGCGGCCAGACCATGCTTTATATCGAGGACAGCGAGTTTTCGGGCAATGTCGGCAGCAACGTCGATCAGGAACACACCACCTACATCAACGGTATTCTCGTCTCGCACTTCAGGAATTGCGTGTGGCGCGGGCAGCACGGCTGGCAGGATGTGGCCAGCGGCCACCAGCTGAAAGACAAGGCCTACCTGCGGGTTTACGAAAACGTGACCGTGACGAACACGCCTAACGGTTCCGCGCCTTCGGCCATGCCCTTGGTCGACATCTCGGCGATGGGCTTTACCTGGGCCAACAATCTGACGCTGAAACGGCTGGCTTCGGCGCAGGCCCCGCGTGATGCCCTGGTCGATCTGCGCAGCGAGATCCTTTATGGCGGGCAGGGGATGTATCCGTGGAACCCGCTGGTCGATGGATCATGGCGGATGCCCGCGCAGGCGCTGGGCGTGCTGGACAAGGTCTACCTCTCGGTATTCTTCAACACCCGCGTGGAAAGCTTCCGCAGCGAACCCTTTGTTTTTGCGCTGCGCCCGCAAGGTACCGGGCTTAACCCCGGCACTACGATGATCAATGGCAACGAACTGACCGCGCCCGCGCAGCAGCGCGAAGTTTCGCTGGCTTTCAACACCTCTGGGCGGTTCAGCAAGGTCTATGGCCGCCCGGGCTGGGCCTTCGTCAACCCGATACTTCCCGCCAATGCCCGGTGGGTGAGCGACCGCGATATGTTCATCCGGCATGCGCTAGGCCTGATTGGCCGCTGATTTCCAGGAGCAGGAAGTGGTGGGCGCGGCAGGGATTGAACCTGCGACCCCACCCGTGTGAAGGGTGTGCTCTACCACTGAGCTACGCGCCCACTTCCAAGACCGGCGCCATTAGAGGGCCTTCTGCGAATTGACAAGGCTGCAATCGGGCCTAGAGGCGCATTTCATGAGCGATGACATCACAACCGGTACCGACGTGCCGCCCGACCATCTGGCGATCAACCCGCGCAGCGCGCATTTCGATGCTGATGTGCTGCAGCGCGGGGTGGGCATCCGTTTCAAGGGCACAGTGCGGACCAATGTCGAGGAATATTGCATTTCCGAAGGCTGGGTCCGGGTCCAGGCTGGCAAGACCATGGACCGCAAGGGCCAGCCGCTGACGATCAAGCTGACCGGTCCGGTCGAAGCCTGGTACGAAGACCTGGGTGACGACGCCCCGTTAGCGAAGGCTTGATCTAAAAGGCCCCCCCCATTTGCGCTTTGCGAAAATGGCGAGGATCTTGCTACCAGCCCATCTTCGCGCCGATGATATCGGCGATCGGGTCCTTGCTGCGGCGCTTTGCAGCGCTTTTCGCCATGGCTGCGGGCTTGGGCGCGGCGGAGCGGGCGGTAACTTCGCCGCTACCCGGCTTCACCGGATAGATGAAGCCCTGCACCGGCCAGTGCGAACCGCCCAGCGCGCCGATCGGCGCGTACCAGATGCGCACTTCGCTCCAGTCGTTGGTGGGCGATACGTCGATCACTTTGACATTGTCCTCGATCTGGCCGCGGCGGCCGTCGATCGGGCTCCAGTTGGCATGGCGGACCAGGATGGTGCGGGCATCGAGGATCCGGCTGACCGCAGCAACGTGGCCCAGCCGCGAATTGCCATGCGGGCGCAGCGCCATCACCGCGCCGATCCTGGGCAGGTAACCGCGGGCATAGCGCCCCCTGGCCTGGCTCCACCAGGTCCAGGCATCGCCATAGATCTGGATGCCCGAAACCTGCCGCGCATAAGGCACGCATTGCAGGTAGGGCGGCAGGGTGGAGGCCCCACCGCCCAAGGCTGCAATATCGTTCGGGAATGCGGCGCGCGCGCCAATCGGGTTTGCGGCGATGCCCGCCGCGAAAACCGCTACTGCCAGGAGAACTCTTACCCTCATGACCGGTGTGTTTAGGGTGACTTGGTTATTTCGGGCCTGCGCACTTTGGTTAACGGCGCGGCAACACATTGCCACACAGCTTGCAAATAATCGCCGCCCGGCGCAGGGGGCGGCAATGGCGCTCCCGCAAGTTATCATCATCGGCCGTCCCAATGTCGGCAAGTCCACGTTGTGGAACCGGCTGGTCGGCAAACGCCTTGCCCTGGTCGACGATCAGCCCGGGGTGACGCGCGACCGCCGCTTTGGCGAGGCGCACCTGCTCGGCCTCGATTTCATCATCGTCGATACGGCCGGCTGGGAGGATGAGAATCCGAGCAGTCTGCCCGGGCGGATGCGCCAGCAGACCGAAGCCGCGCTAGTCGGCGCCGATGTCGCCCTGTTCGTGATCGATGCGCGCGCCGGGCTGACCCCGCTTGATGAAGAAATCGGACGCTATCTGCGCGAAAGCTCGGTGCCGGTGGTGCTGATCGCCAACAAGGCCGAAGGCAAATCGGGCGATCACGGGGTCTACGAATCGTTTTCGCTGGGGTTCGGCGATCCGATCCCGTTCTCGGCCGAACACGGCACCGGGATGGCCGATCTGTTCGAGGAACTGCTGCCGCTGCTTGAGCCCAAGCAGCCCGATGGTGAAGAATTCGAGCCGTTTGATGAGGACGACGAGGAAGCGCTCAACGCCGCGCCGCTCAAGCTGGCGATTGTCGGGCGGCCCAATGCCGGTAAATCGACGTTGATCAACGCCTACCTCAAGGAAGACCGGCTGCTGACCGGGCCCGAGGCCGGGATTACCCGCGATTCGATCGCGATCGACTGGGAATGGACCGATCCCGACAGCCGCGAGAAACGCGCCGTGCGGCTGATCGATACGGCCGGCATGCGCAAAAAGGCGCTGGTCATCGACAAGCTGGAAAAGCTGGCGGTGGCCGATGCCCGCCACGCGGTCGATTTTGCCGAAGTGGTGGTGCTTTTGCTCGATGCCACCCGCGGGCTGGAGCACCAGGATCTGAAGATCGCCAGCATGGTGCTGGAAGAGGGCCGCGCGCTGATCATCGCGGTCAACAAGTGGGACGTGGCCGGCAAAGACGCCGCCGAAGATGCCTCGACTCTGTTCAACGGGATCAAGACCGCGCTCGAAGACGGGCTCAGCCAGGTCAAGGGCGTGCCGGTGCTGACCGTTTCGGCGCGCACCGGCAAGGGGCTTGATACGCTGATCAAGGTGGGGTTCGAAATCCGCGCCGCCTGGTCAAAGCGTGTACCCACCGCGCTGCTTAACCGCTGGTTCGACGAAGCACTGGAAAAGAACCCGCCGCCCGCACCCGGCGGCAAACGGATCAAGCTGCGCTATATCACCCAGGCCAAGACCCGCCCGCCGGGCTTCGTGATCTTCGGCACCCGGCTGGATGCGCTGCCCGCCAGTTATGAGCGCTATCTGGTCAATTCGATGCGCCGCGATCTGGGGTTCGATGCGGTGCCGGTGCGGCTCAACCTGCGCAGCCCGAAGAACCCGTTCAAGAAATAGAGCCAGCATCTGTTCCACTGACGTGGAAGCAACACCGGCCCGCTCCCCCTCCTGGCCACCCATTCATAGGTACTCTTGTGGGTGGCCGGGACGGAGAGCGGGCCGGTCTTGTCTGTTTCAGTTTCACTGAAACAGCCTCAAACGCAAAACGGCCCCGCCGACCGAGGTCGGCAGGGCCGCTGCATGGGTTCAGGATCAGAACTGCAGGCGGATGCCGGCCACCACGCCGTGGCTGGTCAGATCGTCGCGGAAGGTGCCCTGGTAGGCCACGAACAGCCCGCCTTCGTCGTTCGACACCCAGTTAAGCCCGGCGTCGATTTCGACCGCGTCCTTGCCCGCGCCGCGCCCGGTTACCGAAAATCCGGTTCCGGTGACATCGACGAACGAGGCGGTAATCGTGTCTGACGGCGCGGTGCCGATCAGGTTGCGATAGGTCCCGCGCACGAACGGACGCCAGTTGCCGGTGGTGCGGGTCAGCGTCGCCCCGGCGATTAGATCGGTGCGATCAGCCTTGATCTTGTTCACCGCAAGATTGGCCGAGGTGGCGCCATCTTCGGTGAAAGCGTCGATCGAACCGCGGTGTGCCTGGACCCCGACGAACGGCTTGAAGCCGATCCCGCCGCCATCAAGATTGGCCCCCAGCGTGGCCGTACCGGTCAAAAGCTGGCTGTTGGCCTTGGCCGAGGCGGTGCGGGCGGCGCTGCCGAAGTTGATGGTCTTGACCGAAGAGAACTTGCCGAGCTGGTAATCGACGATCGCATTGGCAACCAGCGGCCCCAGCTTGACCGAGCCGTAAGCGCCGATCTGATAGGCCGTATCCTTGCCGTCCAGCGATCCCGGCGCATACTTCAGTGTGCCCTTGGCATAGCCCAGCGCGATCCCGGCGACATAGGTGGGCCCCGAGAAATCATAGCCGCCGGCGATGTTCATCCCGGTGTTCTTGGTCTTGTCGGTGCCGGTCACCGTGCTGTTCAGCGCCTGCATCCCGAAGTTTACCCACCAGCCCTTCTGGGGCTCTTCACCGTGGTAATCGTCCATCCGCAGCGAAACCTGCCGGTGGAACATGCTGGCATGATCGCGCATCGAAGTGGCATAGGCGAGGTAACCGGCCGGGCTGATCGAATCGAAGAACACCTTGGCCTGAGCGGCGGTCATCACGTCAACCGCGCCCACCAGCCGTGCAGCATCGCTGGTCAGGTGGGTATCGGCATAGGCCACGAACGGCTGGAACGCGGTGGCAATCGCCAGCTGGTTGGCCGTGGCGCCTGTGCCCAGCCCGGTGGCATAAGTGGCGGTGCGCTGCACCTGCAGCTGATAGGCCTGCTGGCTGCCCGATATGGTCACCACGCCGATCGGCACGAAGGTGATGAAGGTCAGCTGGTTGCCGGTGACCGCCGCGAAAGTGCCGGTAACCCCGGTATCGCCGATGACCACATTGTAGGTCGAATTGGTGGGATAATACCCGTTGATCACGGTGAGGGCGAGCGTGCCGCCAAGATTGGCCGTACCCGTGGTGCGCAGCTGGCTGAACGTGGTTCCGGCGATCGGGCCGGCGGATCCAGGAACGCCGATCGTGATGCCCAGCGTACCGGCCGCGCTTTGGGTGTAGTTGCCATTGACGGCCAGCGTGCCGACCGAATTGGTGGTGCCAAGGTTGAGGCGGCCTGTGTTGGTGAAGCTGGTGCCGGCCGAGGTGAAGGCACCGATCAGCGATGCACCGTTGAGCGTCATCGTGCCGGCATTGTTGACCGTGGTTGCATCGCCGGTGCTGATCGCGCCGGTAAAGATTCCGGCCGCCTGATTGACAATGCTGACCGTACCACCGGCCGCCTGCTGGATCACGTTGCCGGTGAACTTGCCCGAATTGTCGAAGTTGAGGTTGCCGCTGCCGGTGACGTTGCCAAGGAACCCGAAAGCGGTGTTCTGGTTGGTGAAGCGGCTGACATTGGCGCCCAGGCTGGGCCCGAAAGCAACGTTGCCGGTCACCACCACAGGGGAGGCAGCGGTGTTGGTGAAAGTGCCGTTGCTGCCAAAGCGCGCGGCGTTGAACCCGGCGGATACAGTCAGCGTGCCGTTGTTGATGAAGGTCGAATTATCGCCCAGCACCACGCCTTCGGTGCCGCTGGTGACGCCCGGCTGGATGAATTTGCCGGTGACCGAATTGGTCACGCTGCTGTTCGCGCCGACGGTCAGGATCGGGCTTCCGGCGACGCCGTTGAAGGTGCTGTCATTGGTGGTGGTGGAACTGGCACCAAGCACCATCGGTCCGGTGACCGTACCGGCGGTCTGGGCCGTCAGGGTGACGCCGGTGTTGGTGTTGACATAGGGGCCAGAGGTGCCCGAGCAAGTGACGATGAGGCCACTGCCATCGGCGACGCAATCGGCCATCGCGGGGCTTGCCGCAGCCGCACAAGCAGCCGCCAGCGCCAGCGCCAGGGGGCGGTTTACGTGGCTCGATGAAAATGCCTGCGAAATCCTCATGGTCGTCATTAAATTGCCCTTTCTTGCTGGCCTGCCTGATCCAGCCGCGGGCCTTAATCGCAGATTAATGGGCTATGTCTAGCGCGCGGTTGATGACCTGAGCCGCGCGTCCGTCAAGCCGCGCCACAGCCATTCGAGCGGACCCCGCCGGAACCGGCCCAGCCACCACGGACTCCACGCCAGCATCAGCGCCCAACCGAGCAGCACGAAGCCGGACAGCACGGCAGGGCCGAACCGGCCGACCAGCCCCAGCCCCCAGCCATAGAAGATTGCAGTCATCACCAGGCTGGTGCCCAGGTAATTGCTGAACGCGGTCTGCCCGGCTGCAGCAAGCCTTTGGCCCAGCGCGCGCTCCAGAAGGCGCGGGGCAAAAAGCATTAACAGCGCGGCATAGCCAAGCGCCATCGCCAGATGAGCAAACCCCAGACCATAGCCAATGAAAAAGCGCATTGCGATTTCGGGGAAGCCCGCTTGGCTGGCCCAGCGTGCAAACAGCAGCGTCGTGCTGCCGCCCAGTGCCGTCCCGCCTGCGGCCAGCACCACCAGTTGCCGCCGCGTCCAGACGCCGCTGAAAAAGCCTGATCGAAACAACGCCATGCCGATCAGCATGAAGGGTAAGGTCTCGCCGCTGACGAAGATCACCGCGATCAGTAGCATCACCAGCCGTTCGTGCAGCTTGGTGGTGACCAGATCGGGCCAGCTTTGGCCCAGGACCGCAAGTTCGGTGCGGTCTTCAGCGCGGTAGGCTGCGATGGCCCGCGCGTGATCGCTGCGCTGGGCGGTGCTGGCGCTGCCAGCGGCTACGGCGGCTTCGGCACGCAGCGATGGACGCCACTGGTCAAACCCCCAGGCTTGCCAGGCGGCAAACAGCAGCAAGGCTCCGGCCACGGCAGCGCGGACCGGCAGATGCCGCAGCGGCAGCGCCAGCGTGCCGACCACGGCATAAAGAAACAGGATGTCCCACTGCCACAGCAGCAGGAAATGAAGGAACCCGAACAGCGCCAGCCAGGCCAGTCGGCGCAGCTGCATGGTATCGCCGTTTTCACCGCGCGCTTCGGCCCGTTCGATGAACAGCAGCATGCTGGCTCCGAACAGGATCGAAAACAGCGTGCGCATCTTGCCCTCGAACAGCACCAGGGTGACCAGGTATGCCCAATGATCGGCGGCGCTCCCGGGCAGAGGCAAATTGGGCGAATAGGACGCCGACGGTGCGCCCGAATAGCTGGCGACATTAACCGCAAGAATCCCCAGCACCGCGACCCCGCGGATCAGATCAAGCGCCCGAAGCCGCTGCATTGGTGCGGCGGCCATGCTCGCGGGGCCTAGCTTGCCACCGCGACGCAGGTGTAGCCAGCCGCCTTGAGCTTGCCGCAGGCGGCCTGCGCCCCGGCCGGGCTATAACCGCCGGCCTGCAGCTTCGTAACCGCGCCCGCGCGCACGTCGATCCGCGCATGGCCCGCCACTTCGGGCCGACCTTTTACCTTGGCCCACAGCGCATTGGCATTGGCCGGCTGGCCAAACGCGCCCAGCTGGATCCGCCAGGTGCCGCCGCTGTCGGCCACCGGACGCGGCGCAGGAGAAGGTTTGGGCGGCGTTACCACCGCGCGCGGCGGCGGGGTGGGGGCCGGGGTGGCCACAGCCACAACCGGCCCGCGCATTGGCGGGGCAGTAACCGGCGTGGCGGCGGGATTGGCGGCGGGGACCTGCGTGCCCAGATCGACCGCAGCAAGCTGGCGCGCGCGGGTCGCGTCAGCCTGGGAGGCCAGCTCGCCAGCCAGCTGGACGCCTTGCTGGCGCTGCTCGATCGGGATGAATTCGTTCATTTGCGTCATCGCGCTGCCAGCCTGCGGCAAGCCCTGCTGCTGCGCCAGAGTGACCAGCGCATAAGCGCGGACCCAGTCCTTGGGCACCAACTCGCCGTTGAAATGCATGATCCCCAGCAGATACTGCGCGCGCGGATCGCCGCGATCGGCTGCGGCACGAAGATACGGTAGCGCCTTTGCGCGTTCGCCGCGCTGGAACAGCAGCAGGCCATAATTGTCGGCGGCTTGCAGATGGCCCGCCGCCGCAGCCTGGGCAAACAGGGCTTCGGCCTTGGCCAGATCCTGCTTCACGCCCTTGCCCAGCTTGTAGGCCTGGCCGAGGTTGAACACCGCATCGCTATCGCCTTTGGCCGCTTCGATTTCCCAAAATTTGACTGCGCTGGTGAAATCGCCGTGTGTCCAGGCATCCACACCTGCCTTGGTATCGGCCCATGCCGGTGCAGCAAGTATTGCCGCAAGGCCAAGTGCAAGCGCGAATTGAATTTTTTTGCGGCCCATCGAAAAATCCCTGTCCCCACAACAGCCGTGCAACCAATTGCCCGCTGCCCCGCCCGGCGCAGTTGCACCCAGCGCCGATCTGGATGGTAAACTGGCATAGTGAACGCATCGTTAGCAAAGGTTTTCTGCGCTTTGCGTCGCCCGAAACGGCATTTCAGGGGCGTGCGTGTTAACTCAAAATTAGGAACGTTCTGCGATCCCCGCCGTAAATCTGATCAGGTTTGCAGTATTTCTTATCGAGGGGACCGACATTGCGCGTTTTGGCATTGGCATCGCAGAAGGGCGGATCGGGCAAGACCACATTGTCCGGTCACCTGGCCGTGCAAGCCCAGCGAGCGGGCGCAGGCCCGGTCGTCCTTATCGATATCGACCCGCAAGGATCGCTGGCCGATTGGTGGAACGAACGCGAGGATGAATTCCCCGCTTTTGCTCAAACCACCGTCGCGCGGCTGTCCGCCGATCTTGCGGTTCTGCGCCAGCAAGGTTTCCGTCTGGCGGTGATTGATACGCCCCCGGCGATTACCATGGCGATCCAGTCGGTGATTGCGGTGTCCGAACTGATTGTCGTTCCGACCCGTCCCAGCCCGCATGATCTGCGCGCCGTGGGCGCCACGGTCGATCTGTGCGAACGCGCCGGCAAGCCGCTGATCTTCGTGGTCAATGCTGCGACGCCCAAGGCCAAGATTACATCGGAAGCCGCAGTCGCTTTGTCGCAGCACGGCACCGTTGCCCCGATCACACTGCATCACCGCACCGATTTCGCGGCCTCGATGATCGATGGCCGCACCGTGATGGAAGTTGATCCCAACGGCCGCAGCGCCGCCGAAGTGACCGCGCTGTGGAGCTACATTTCCGACCGGCTCGAAAAGAATTTCCGCCGCACCGTGTTCGCCGCACCTGCCAGCGTTTCGTCAATGTCGGGCGTCAATCGTCAGTCCGGGGGCTTCGGCCGCCGGGTCGCGGGCTCCTGAGCAGGAGCGCGGGCGCCATGGCCGAATCCAAACCGATTGCCTCGCTGAGCCCCCGCCTGCTCGCCCGCAAGGGCGGTGCGCGTCCGGCCATGCGTTCGCAAGCCAGTGCCGTGATGATCAGCCACGAAGACCTGGGCTGGAACGACATGGGCCACGATGAAGGCCCGATGGGCGAAGTCGTGCCGATCGCACCCGAAACCAGCTTTGCCGGACATCTGCCCGAAGTGGTGCGCCAGCAGCGCGCCATGGCAACCCGTCTCGATCACGAACGCCGCTCGGCTCTGGCCGATGGGCGCCGCGCCGCCTTTACGCTGCGGGTCGATGCCGAACGCCACCTGAAATTGCGGCTTGCCTGCACGATCAGGGGCCGCAGCGCGCAGCAACTGGTTACCGAAGCGCTCGACGCGCTGCTCGAAGAATTGCCCGAACTCGCCGATCTCGCCGCGCAAGTGGTGAGCAAGCGTCACTGATTTTGTCCAGGGAGGGACTTTTCCCATGAATACCAACCGCATCAACCGTTCGGTTCTGCCGCTGGGTCTTGCCGGGGCGATTGCCTTGGCGATGGTCGCCGGGATGGGCGTAAGCAACAGCGCGGTCGCCAAGTCGAGCCCTGACAAGACCGCCGCAGCCGCGCAGAAGGCGCTGGCCAAGGGCGATGTCGAAAAGGCGATTGCGCTGGCTGAAGCGGTGGTTGCCGCCAACCCGCGCGATGCTTCGTACCGCGCGCTGCTGGGTCAGGCCTATCTCAAGGCCGGGCGTTTTGACAGCGCCGCCGCCACCTTCAACGATGCGATGAAGCTCGGCGATAATTCGGCCAAGACCGCACTGTCGCTGGCGCTGGCCAATATCGGCGCCGGCCGCACCCCCGAAGCCGTGGCGATCCTCAACGATTGGCGCGATGCCATTCCCGCCGCCGACCTTGGCCTTGCCTATGCACTGGCGGGTGAAACCAGCCGCGGCGTGGCGATCCTGTCGGATGCGCTGCGTTCGGGCGATAATTCGCCCAAGCTGCGCCAGAACCTCGCCTATGCCTACGCGCTTGACGGGCGCTGGCGCGAAGCCCGGATCATGGCCGCGCAGGATGTTCCGGCAGATCAGCTTGATGCGCGGCTGAGCGGCTGGGCCAGCATGGCCAAGCCCGAAGATTCCAAACAGCGGGTTGCCTCCCTGCTTAACGTGCCGATGCGCGGTGATCCGGGTCAGCCGACGGCTCTCGCGCTCAATGCCAGCAGCGATCAACAGCAGCTTGCCGCCGAAAGCGGCGCCGTGCGTGCGCCGGTCGCAACGCCGGTCGCGCCGGTTGCATTGGGTGCCAATGGCGAATTGCCGGCTGCTTCGGCCGAAAGCTCTGCCGCATTGGCGCAGTACCAGCCGGTCAGCGCACCGGCGGTGGCCGATGCCGCTCCGGCGAGCGAAGTGCCTGAAGCATTCCGCCCTGAATACAGCGATAGCCCCGTGGTCCAGCCGCTTGATGCTACGCCCGTTACGGCACCTGCATCGCGCCAGATGAAGGCCGCGCCCAGGCCGCGTCCTGCACGCGCTACCCTCACTTCGGCCAAACCCAAGGCCGTGACTCACCGCCCGGGCCTGCGTCCGCGCCATGCGGCCGCAGCTGTGGCCGGTCGCGGTTCGTCGCACCTCGTTCAGCTTGGCTCGTTTGCCAGCGAACAGGGCGCACGCCGTGCCTGGGGATACTATGCCAAGCGCAACCCCGAACTGCGCAATTTCAAGATGGCGATCACCAAGGCGGTGGTCCGCGGCAAGACCTATTGGCGCGTTGCCGCCGCTGGTCTTGATGGCCGCGGTGCGGGCGGACTGTGCTCGGCGGTGAAGAATCGCGGCGGGGTGTGCTTCGCCTATTCGGTCAGCGCGCCGCGCGGCCGGGCTGCCAATGCCCCGGCCATGGCGCAGCGTCAGGTCAAGGCCAAACCCAAGCTGGCGATGCGCCCCGCGCCCAAACCCGCGCAGGCTCCGGCCGGCCAAGGCAATGCGCGCCGCTAAACGATTTTACCCGGCCCGATGACACGAGACCCCTTCCGGAAACGGGAGGGGTTTTCGTTTGGTCAAAGCGCGATCTCAGCGCCGCCCTTCCACAAGGCGAGGACGCGGCCTTGTACGCCTTGCTTGTCGAACGGGGTGTTGCCCGCGCTGGCGGCCATCTTGTCGCTATCCACCACCCACGGCTTGTCGGGATTGATCAGTGCGAGATCGGCTTCCTTGCCCAGCGCCAGCTTGCCTGCTTCAACCCCGAGCAGGCGGGCCGGATTGGCGGCGAGCAGTTCGAACGCGCGAGCCAGCGTAATCACCCCGTCGCGCACCAGGCCCAGCGTAAGCGCGAGCAGCGTCTCGGCACCGGCCATGCCGGGTTCGGCATCGGCAAACGGCAAGCGCTTGTCTTCGGGCCCGCGCGGATCGTGGCCCGATGCGATCACGTCGATCGTGCCGTCGGCAAGGGCAGCCAGCACAGCGTGGCGGTCAGCCTCGCTGCGCAGCGGCGGGGAAAGGCGGGTGAAGGTGCGGAAATCGCCAATTGCATTGTCGGACAGCATGAAGTGTGCCGGGGTTATCCCGGCGGTGACCTTGATCCCGCGCGCCTTGGCTGCGCGGACCAGATCGAGCCCGCACCGGGTGGTGACCTGGCGGAAGTGGATTTGCGCGCCGGACAATTCGGCCAGCGCGAGATCGCGGGCAATCGCCAGCGCTTCGGCTTCGGCCGGGGCCGCCGGCAAGCCCAGCCGCGTTGCCATTTCGCTGGCGGTCGCAACTGCCGATCCGGTCAACCCAGCATCCTCGGCGTGGGCCACGACGACCAGATCGAGCATCGCGGCGTACGACAGCAGGCGCAGCATCGTTCCCGATTCGCCAATCCAGCGCCGCCCGGTTGCGACGGCGCGCGCGCCAGCATCACGCATCAGCGCAAGTTCGGCGATTTCGCTGCCGGCCAGATCGCGCGTTGCCGCAGCCAAGGGGTGCACCCACAGGTCAGGCTTGCCCGATTGGGCGGCAAAGCGCACCGCACTCGGCTTGTCGAGCACCACGCCTTGATCGGGCATCAACGCAGCGCGCGTGATCCCGCCGAAGTGCAGCGCGCCCTTGTCGATCGCGAAAACGCCCAGATCGACCAACCCGGGGGCAAGCAATGCGCCTTTGGCATCGATCACCGTATCACCCGCCTGCGCTGCGCAGTCACCCAGCGCGGCGATCCGGCCACCGGCCGCACGCAGCGCGCCGATTGCAGGCTCGGACCCTGGCAGCATCAGCCGGGCGTTGTGGATATACAGCGGTGCGGCGGTGCTCATTGCCCGCCCTCCGAGAGGGTCCAGCCCTCCACCTTGCGCGCGCGGCGGGTCAGGACATCGAGGCAGGCCATCCGGATCGCGACACCCATTTCGACCTGGGTGGTGATCGCGCTGCGTCCGGCCAGATCGGCGACGTTGCTGTCAATCTCCACCCCGCGGTTCATCGGCCCGGGATGCATCACCAGCGCATCGGGCCTGGCCTTGGCCAGCCGGTCCATGGTGAGGCCGTAAAGATGGCGGAATTCGCGGGGGCTGGGGATGAACTGCCCGGTCATCCGTTCCTGCTGGAGGCGCAGCATCATCACTACATCCGCGCCCTCCAGGGCCGAGTCGAAATCATAGAACGGCTGGACCTTCAGTTCCTCGATCCCGGCCGGCATCAGCGCGGGCGGAGCGCAAACGCGAACTTCGGCGCCCAGCGTGGTCAGGCAATGCATGTTTGATCGCGCCACCCGGCTGTGCAGGATATCGCCGCAGATCGTCACCTTCAGCCCTGAGAAATCCCCTTTGGCATGGCGGATCGTCAACGCATCGAGCAGGCCCTGCGTCGGGTGCTCGTGCTGCCCGTCCCCGGCGTTGAGCACCGGACAATCGACCTTTTCGGCGATCAGCCGCACCGCGCCGCTTGATTGGTGGCGGATTACCATGGCATCGGCGTGCATCGCGTTCAGCGTCATCGCCGTATCGATCAGCGTTTCGCCCTTCTTCACGCTCGACCCGGCGACGAGCATGTTGACCACGTCTGCGCCCAGTCGCTTGCCGGCGATTTCGAAGCTCAGCAGCGTGCGGGTGCTGTTTTCGAAGAAGGCGTTGATGATCGTCAGCCCGGCCAGTCGCTCGTCGCGTTTCTGCGCCCCCCGGTTCATTTCGACCCATTGTTCCGCCTCATCCAGCAGGTACAGGATCTCCCACGGGGCCAGCCCCGCCAGACCCGTCAGGTCGCGGTGCGGGAAGGCGGCGCACCCGGCGGGATAGCGGCTGGCGGCTTCGGGTTTCGACGATGTCATTGAAGAAAGTGCCATAGACACCGAATGGCGTGGCGGCAAGGGCGCCCTGCTTGTCGATTGGGCCATTCGACCGGCAGCACTGGTCAAGCCCACTGGTCAACCCTATGTCCTGGCCAAGACGCGCCATTTTGGGGAACTCTACGCAATGATTTTTGCCCGCAAGGTCTGGCACCTGCTTGTCGCCATCAAGGACGGGCTGGTGCTGTTGTTCATGCTGCTGTTCTTCCTCTTGCTGTTCGGCATGCTTTCCAGCCGCCCGGCCGCGGACCGCGTGCGCGAAGGCGCGTTGCTGCTCAGTCTCAATGGATCCGTGGTTGAAGAACCGTCGAGCGAGGATCCGTTGGGCATGCTGATCGGCACCGCCGCCCCAAACAAGCAGTACCGCACCCGCGACCTTGCCCGGGCGATCCGCCTTGCTGCCAGCGATGACCGGATCAAGGCCGTGGTGCTCGATCTATCCAGATTCACCGGCGGCGGGATCGTCTCGATGCAGGAAGTGGCTGCGGCGATGGACGCAGTGCGCGCTGCCAAAAAGCCGGTGCTGGTCTATGCGGTCGCTTACCTCGATGACGGATTGATGCTGGCCGCGCATGCCAGTGAGGTGTGGCTGCACCCGATGGGCGCGGCGATGGTCATGGGGCCGGGCGGCACCACCCCCTATTATGGCGATTTGCTCAAACGGTTCGGGGTCAACGTCCACGTCTACAAGGTCGGCACGTTCAAGGATGCGGTTGAACCCTATCTGGGCAACCAGGCCTCGGCCCCGTCGCGCGAGGCGCGCAGCGCACTGTATCAGTCGGTCTGGGAAACGTGGCGGGCCGATGTTGCCAAGGCGCGGCCGGGGGCGAACTTCGATCTGGCGGCGAAGGATCCGGTCGGCTGGATCAAGGCGTCGAACGGCGATGGCGCGCAGGCCGCGCTGAAGGCCGGACTGGTCGACAAATTGGGTGACCGGGTGGCGTTTGGCGAACGCGTAAAAGCGCTGGTCGGGGCCGATCCGCTGGACGAGGCCCCCGGCACGTTTGCCGCCAACAAGCCGGCCGCGCTGCTCGGTGCCCACCCGGTTGAAAGTGGCGGCGACGCCGTCGCGGTCGTCACCGTGGCGGGCGAGATCGTCGATGGCGATGCCGGGCCGGGTACAGCGGGCGGTGACCGGATTGCCGATCTGATCGATACAGCCAACACCGACGGTGCCAAGGCGCTGGTGCTGCGGGTCGATTCGCCCGGCGGTTCGGTGCTGGCCTCCGAAACGATCCGGCTCGCACTTGAACGGTTCAAGGCGAATGGCCGCCCGGTGGTGGTCTCGATGGCCAACCTGGCGGCCAGCGGCGGCTACTGGGTGTCCACCCCGGCACAGCGGATCTTTGCCGAACCGGGCACAATTACCGGTTCGATTGGGATTTTCGCGGTGCTGCCCACGTTCGAAAAGACACTGGCGCAATACGGCGTCAACAGCGACGGCGTGCGTACCACGCCGCTTTCGGGCCAGCCCGATATCCTCGGCGGGCTCACCCCCGAAACCGATGCCGTACTGCAGGCCACGGTTGAACAGGGTTATACCCGCTTCCTCGATGTCGTCGCCAAATCGCGCGGCAAAAGCGCGGCCGAGATCGATGCAATGGCGCAGGGCCGCGTCTGGGATGGCGGCACCGCACGGCAGAAAGGGCTGGTCGACCAGTTCGGCGGGCTTGACGATGCGGCGGCCTGGGTGGCCAAGGCCGCCAAGCTTGAGACATGGCACACCGAATTCTACGGCACCGAACCCGAAACACTGGCGGGCCGCGTCACCGCGCTGCTGGGCGGCGGGGATGATGCGAAGGCGGCAACCGGCGGAGATCTGTTTGCCACGCTGGCGGCGCGCCAGCAGCTGGGTCTGGACCGGGCAGCCAGCGGGCTGGCGCGGCTGGGCCAGGTGCAGGGAATGCAGGCCTATTGCCTCGATTGCGCGGTGCTGGATTTCGCCCCGCCCGGCGATGTCCGCGAAGGCTGGTTGGCGCGGCTTTCAATGCTTGCTTTGCAGAGCCGCTGACGGGCCGGGCCGGGGCGACAAGTTTGCGCCGCACAGAAACCTCGGGGCACCCGTCTCCCCGCTTGCCCTTTGCCCAAGGGGCCACTAAGGGCCACGCCTTGATTCCGGTTTTTCGTCACTTCGGCGCGATTCCGGACTTCGTCGGGCTGCGGGCGTGGCGGAACTGGTAGACGCGCTGGTTTTAGGTACCAGTATCGCAAGATGTGGGGGTTCGAATCCCTTCGCCCGCACCAGTCCCGGTTGCACTGCCATCCGCGTTGCGCAAAAGAATTCACGAGAAGGCCTGAATTGTCATGCAGATTGTCGAGACCACCAACGAAGGTTTGAAGCGCGGTTACAGCGTCAAGATTGCGGCCAAGGATATCGCCGCGAAGATCGATGGCGAAGTGGCCAAGATTGCGCCGCAGATGAACATGCCCGGCTTCCGCCCTGGCAAGGTGCCGGCCAATCTCGTCAAGAAGATGCACGGCCCTGCGCTGCACCAGGAAGCGCTCAACACCACCGTGCGCGAAGCGATCGGCAAGGTGATTGCCGATAACAAGCTGCGTCCCGCGATGCAGCCGCAGATCGCGCTGGGCGAAGACTATACCGAAGGCAAGGACGCCGAAGTCATCGTCAGCATCGAAGTGCTGCCCACCATCCCCGCGCCCTCGATCGACGGGATCAAGCTGGAAAAGCTGGTCGTGCCGGTGTCGGATGCCGAAGTGGACGAACAGCTGGCCAAGCTGGCTGGTCAGGCCAAGAGCTTCACCGATGCCAAGAAGGGCAAAAAGGCCGAAGTCGGTGATCAGCTGATCATCGATTTCCTGGGCAAACTGGACGGCGTCGAATTCGATGGCGGCAAGGCGGAAGACGCTGCGCTCGAAATCGGTTCGGGCCGCTTCATCCCTGGCTTCGAAGAACAGCTGGTGGGTGCCAAGGCAGGCGATGAAAAGACCATCACCGTTACCTTCCCGGCCGATTATCAGGCCGCAAACCTGGCCGGCAAGGACGCCACCTTCGACATCACGGTCAAGTCGGTGAAAGTCCCCGGCGAAGCCAAGATCGACGATGATTTTGCCAAGAACCTTGGCCTCACCGATCTCGCCCAGCTGACGGGCCTGCTACGCGGCCAGCTTGAGCAGGAAACCGCCGGGCTGACCCGCACCCAGATGAAGCGCGCGCTGCTCGATCACCTGGCAGCTGGCCACGATTTCGATGTCCCGCCGAGCATGGTCGAAGCCGAATTCGACCAGATCTGGGCCCAGCTGCAGCAGGAAGCCCAGAACGAGGAAGATCCCGCTGCGGCGCTTAAGGAAATCGAGGACGAGAAGGACGAATACCAGGCAATCGCGGTCCGCCGCGTGCGGCTTGGCCTGTTGCTGTCGGAAATCGGCCAGGCCAACGGCGTGGAAGTGAGCCAGCAGGAAATGAACATGCTGCTCAACCAGGCGGCGCAGCAGTACCGCGCGGAAGATCGCCAGCGCTTCGCTGATTTCATCGGCCAGGACCCGCTGGCCGCAGCCCAGCTGCGCGCGCCGCTTTACGAGGACAAGGTGGTCGATTTTCTGTTCGACAAGGCCGAAGTCACGACCCGCGAAGTGACCCGCGAGGACCTGCAGGCCGCGATCGAAGCAGACGAGGCAGCCCCGGCTCCGGCCGCCAAGCCCGCCAAGAAGGCCCCGGCCAAGAAGGCCGCAGCGAAGGCGGACGACAAGGCTGAAGACAAGGCCGACGCCAAGCCTGCCAAGGAAGCCCCAAAGGACAAGGCCCCCAAAAAGGAAGCCGCTCCCAAGGATGAGAAGGCGGAAAAGAAGGCTCCGGCAAAGAAGGCCGCCGCCAAGAAGTAGGCCTTACCTTGCTTGCAGCATTCCAGGGCCCGGTGCGATCAGATCGCGCCGGGCCTTTGCTTTGCCGGAACGGCTGGACACCGGCCTATTCTCCCCAGCGTTTGAAGCCTGGCCTGGGCAGCGGCGCGGTGCGGGCACGTTCGTAAGCAGCGCCGACATCCAGCACCAGCTTGTCGGCCCACTTTGGCCCGATGAACGAGATTCCCACCGGTAATCCCTCAACCTGGCCCATCGGCACGGTCAGATGCGGATAGCCCGCGATTGCCGCCAGGCTGCCCGCGCCAACATCGATGAAGTGATCGCCGGTGACCAGATCGATCGGCCAGGCCGGGCCAGAGGTCGGCGCGATCAGCACTGCCACGCGGTTGTCGCGCAGCAGCTTGTCGACGCCTTCGGGGCCAGCCAGGCGCAGCGAATTGGCCCGCGCCTTTTCATAGGTCACGCGGTCGACCGGCTTGTCGGCCTTGACGAAGGTTTCCTGTCCGAACCAGCGCAGCTCAGTCAGCGCATTGTTCTTGTTAAACATAATCACTTCGGACAGCGTGCGCACGCCGGGATTGCCGGGTAGACCGCCAAGATAGAGATTGAGATCCTCACGCAGCTCGAAATAGAGCACCACGCCCTCGTCGCGGAACATCTCGCCCGGCGGGTCGTAATCGATCGGCACCAGGATCGCGCCCGCCGCCAGCAGGTCTTGCTTGGCCTGATCGAACACCCGGTTCACACCCGGGTGGTTGCCGCTTTGCCGGGTCAGCACGCCGATCCGCACACCTCGCAGGCTGGAGCTGCCGATCCCCAGCGTATAGTCGCTGCGCCGTGCATCGGCTTCGCGGGTGGCCGGGTCCCTGGCATCGCTGCCGGCCAGAACGGTCAGCAGCAGCGCGGCATCGGGCACCGTCATGGTCATCGGTCCGGGGGTGTCCTGGCTGTGGCTGATCGGCACGATTCCGGTGCGGCTGATCAGTCCGACGGTGGGCTTGAAGCCGACGATGCCGCCCACGCTGGCCGGGCAGGTGATCGAACCATCGGTTTCGGTGCCGACCGCGCCCCAGGCCATGCCCGCCGCCACCGCCGCACCGCTGCCGCTGCTTGATCCGCAGGCACTGCGGTCGGTGGCGTAGGGATTGCGGGTCTGCCCGCCCACGCCCGACCAGCCAGACGAGCTCATCGGCGAGCGGATGTTGGCCCATTCGGACAGGTTGGTCTTACCCAGGATCACCCCGCCATCGGCGCGGATCCGGGTGACCAGCGGGGCATCGCGGCCGGTGCTGTTGTTGGCCAGCGCCAGGCTGCCTGCGGTGGTCGGAAAATCGCGGGTTTCGACGTTGTCCTTGATCAGCACGGTCTTGCCCTGCAGCCGTCCGGTGTGGGCCAGCAGCGCCGCCTCATAGGCAGCATTGGGGTTATAGACGATCACTGCGTCAAGCTGCGGGCCCTTGGGATCATCGTCGAGGCTCTGGATCGCTTGGACCTGCGCCGCCGCCGCACTGCGCACCGCTGCGGTTTCGGCATCGAGCCTGGCCTTGGCTTCGGTCGCGGCCATTTCGGCCTTGCTCGGCTTGCGGGTCTTCGCCTCAGCCCCCTGGCTGAAAACAAGCGCGAGGATCAGGAACGGCAGCAACCGGCGCATCGTTGGGACTTTCTGTGAGGGTCGGTGGAACGCGGAAATCAGCCGCGCGGGTTGCTGGCAGCCTCGGGCACCTTTTCCGGCGCAGGCAACGGCGGCGGCGAACCGGCAAAGCCCGGCAGCGGGCGTTTTTCCATGAAACCGCCATGGTACATGTCCATATAGACCATGCTTTCGGCCGGCTCGGCACCATCGCAGGTGACGATGTAGAGATCGACGATATTGCCGAACGGCCCTTCGCCCACGTTGCCGCGGCGGAAAAAGGTCGGTGCCTTGCCATTGCTGCAGCGCTGGCGCGAAAGATAGGCGCGCTGGCCTTGCGGGGCAGTCACCCGCACCGGGTTCGCTTCCGAGCCCAGCGGATGCGCCTCAGCCGTGGCGATCGCGGCGTCCAGTTCCTTGCCCTGCAGCCAGCTTTCTCCCGCCATCATCCGGTCGAGCCGCTCTTCCGCCTGGGCCGGCATGGCGCTCGCCGTCAGAACCAGGGCGGCAACCAGTCCAAGGTGACCAAGTGTCGCTCGCATAACGTTTCTCTCCGCTGAACCAAGCACTGCGTTCAGCATGCCTGCACGCGGGCGGGCTGGCAATCGGGAACCGCTCTGGGGGTCAGGCCGTTGCAGCATCGAACCCCCGATCAGGAGCCCCACGATGTCCGAACGCGAAGCCACCCCGGAAGCCCACAACCAGTCGCAGGACGATGACGCCGATCAGGCCCAGACCCTGGCCGACGAAGCGCTGGGCCGCGCCACCACGTTCGATGATGAAGAGAGCGAGAAGGTCGGCTCCGGCGACGAAAGTGAAGGCAGCACCCCGGATCTGGTCGATACGATGAACCAGATGGTCAGCAGCGGCCACATCGACATGGGCGCCTTTGCCGGCGAGCGGAACGACGACGACGAAGAACAGACCTATGGCAAGGATGCCGACGCCGAGGACGATTTCCCCCACGGTGCCGAGTAACATCCCCGCCGCCTGCATCAGCGGGCGTACGTCAGCTTCACTTCGAGCACGCAGTACATCAGCTCGGCAACCGTTTGCTGGGCAACATTGCCGCCTGCCAGGTGCTTGTCGGTGGTGCTGATCAGACGCTGGATCTGATCGATCGGCATCTCGGTCGTCAAATAGCCGCGCGCCATCGCCGTATAGTAATCACGCGGGTCGCCGTTTTGCAGGGCTACCTTTTCTGCGCGCTCACGCGGGCCGGCGCAGCGGTTGTTGAGGATGCTGTCGGCCTGGCTCACGCTGATGGCGCTGCCCGCCAGCGCCGGTGCGGCGATGATTGCCGATGCCGCAAGCGCTGCGGGCAGGGCTAAGGTGCGAAAGTGCTTCACGATGGTTCTCCCGGTTGCGCGACCGGGCCTGGGTTTAGCGCCCCGCCTGCCGGCACGGTGTGACCTGCATCACATCCGCAGCTATTCGCTCCAGCCCATATCATCGCGGATTTGCGCGGCATCGGCGGGGGCAATGCGGGTCAGCAGCACACGGGTGGTAAAGTGCCCCTGCATCACGCCCTTTGCGCTGCGATAGCCCCAATCGGTGATCTGGCTGATCGGCACCCGCACGCTCTGGCCGATTTCATAGCCGTCCTGTTCGGGATAGTTCGCCAGTTGGCCAACGATCACCTTGCCGTCGATTTCCAGCTCGTTCACCCAGATGTGCTCCCACCCTTCGAGCGGAAACTTGATCGCATAGCCGCCGGTTCCCTCGGGCGGATTGGCCAGCAGCGCCAGGAAGACGGGCAGCGTGCGCCGCGCCTCGGCCCGCGCGGCGTTCATCGCGCGGTCGTCCTTGTCGATCGAAAGCGGGGCGATATCGTCGCGCTGGCGTGTGTCCTGCGGCGCGGCCGAGAGCGGTAGCGCGGTGAGAGCAAGGGCGAAGGCCAGGGCCAGATGAGCGCGTTTCATGGAAAGCGAAGCTAAGGCGCGGGCACGGCGGTGTCGAGGGGGTGCGCCTGCCCGGCTCTGCGACGGCGCGGCTATGGGAACGCTGCACGCTGCACGCGGCACCGAGCGCTGGGCAAGTTGACACAGTTGACACCGAGTCCACTTCGTGTCCCGCCCGAAAAACGCTCGATTTTCGGGGTTTTTCGGGCATTTCTGTGCCAACGCCGGCGCAGACAAAATAAAAAAACGTGCGGCCCGGCTTTTGCCCAGTGCAGGGCAGGAACGGATCAAGGCGAAGGGCAGGCACCATGCCCCGGATCGTAACGCGCGCCCGCAGGTGTAGGAAAACGGTTTGTGTGCGCCGGACAAAATCAGAACCCCTTCGCGCCGACCTTTGCATTGCGCCGCCCCGCGAACCAATTGGCAGCGGCGCGGCGCGCGCTTATGCCAATGGCCAGCGCCGCGACCGCGCCGGAGCCGCACCGCCATGCAAATCGCCCGCCGCGTGATCCCCCTGGCCTTGGCCTATTTCGCCGGGGTCTTTGCGCTGGCCTTTTGCGTCGGCGTAGGGCGGACGCTGTGGCTGGCACCGCGCGTGGGGGCTTTCGCGGCGGTCATGGCCGAGCTGCCGGTGATCCTCGCGGCAAGCTGGTGGTGGTCCCGCCGCCTCCTGAGCCGCCACCCCTTGGCCGCTCGCACCGATGCGCTGGTAATGGGCGCAGCGGCCTTCGCGCTGCTGATGGCCGCAGAAGCCGCGCTGGCGGTGCTGCTGGGCGGGAGTGTAACGGGCTGGCTGAGCGGGTTGGCGACACCCGCCGGAATGCTGGGGCTGGCGGGGCAGCTGGGCTTTGCGGTGATGCCGTGGGCGGTGTGGCGAGGTGCGGTGCGGTCGCGCTAGGCCGGGGACATGCTACCTGCGTGTTCCCATCCGACAGAACCCCCCGATTCCGGAGCCGGGGCAGGGATGGTCCCGGACGGGCGCTGGCGGAAAGCCAAGCTGGCACTGTCCGCTGCGCGCGCCTAACCTCTTAGCGGGACGCGATTCGGCAAGGAGCAGGGTATGTTGCAGCTTGAAGGCAAAGTCGCGTTTGTCACCGGGGCGGGATCCGGCATTGGCCTTGGCATAGCCCAGGCGCTCTGTGCCGCAGGGGCCAAGGTGATGCTCTGCGACATCGAGCAGGCCGCGCTCGATGCGGCGGTTGCCGCACTTGCCGCAACCAACGCCGATGTTGCCGGGGTGCGCGCCGATGTCTCGCTCAAGGCCGAACTCCAGGCCGCCGCAGAGGCCACCCTGGCACGCTTCGGCAAGGTGCACATCCTGGTCAACAATGCCGGTGTTGGCGGCGGCGGCAACTATGGCGAATGGACCGATGCCAGCTGGGACTGGACCATTGGGGTCAACTTGATGAGTGTGGTCTGGGGCGTGGAAATTTTCGGGCCGCTGATCGAGAGCCACGGCGAAGGCGGGCAGATCGTCTCGACCGCTTCGATCGCCGGGCTCAACGCCGCGGTCAACCCGGCCTACAACGTCACCAAGTACGGCGTGGTTGCCCTCTCGGAAGGCCTGCGCGTCACCCTCGCCGCGCGCGGAATCGGGGTTTCCGTGCTGTGCCCCGGCTTCATCAAGACCCAGATCATGGATTCGGTCCGCAATCTGCCAGATCGCTTTGGCGCGATCGAAGAAGTCAACGAAAGCGAAGGCGCGGCAGAGTTCGTCCAGCTCGCTCGCGATGCGATCGCCCACGGGATAGACCCGCGCTATGTTGGCGAGCTGGTCCGCGAGGGGATCGAGGGTGACTGGCCCTACATCTTCACCGACACCGAATTCGAACCCCAGATTGACGAACGCTTCGCCAATATCAAGGCCGGGTTTGACCGCATCAGGAGCCGCGTGCCGGCGCGCTAGCAGCTGCGCGGGGGGCAGGCCGCGTTACTCGGGCATGCTAACCGCGTGTCCCCGTCCGGCGGTGTGGTTTGAGGAGAGTTTGGGGGTTAAGTAGAGTGTAATCGCAACCTAAGAAAACTTCGATTTAAGCCATTCAAAGAGCATGATTTGCTCGTCGCGACCCGCGCGCCTTACTTGGGACAATAGCCATATGCCGCTGGGTTTTTCGCCTGTTACATTCTTCGCACCCTGGTTGCACGTTGAACATAGGGATCGCAAATTCGCTAGTTCGTCTCTGCCACCGAGGCTTTTGTCCACGATATGTCCGATATGCAGGCGCACTTTTCGATCCGTGAAAGGATCAACATCGCCCGGAGTTAACCCGCACATCTGACAGGTGAAGCCATTTCGATCCAAAACCTCAGCTCTCAGCTTGGCGGAAATTGATCGAGAAAATTTAACGTCCCTCCTAGGTGGAGGAATTTCCTTGAGAAGATACTCCCCAGGCTTCAGCTCCGCGCTGTCATTGTGCGTCAGTATTGGCCAGCCTTCTTCATCCCGAAGCTCGCGAGTTCGACGGCCAAATTCAGACGCGCCATTGGCTGCCGCTTGCAATTCGGCTGACTGAATCACGCGACCTACATTGGCCAAAAGAAAGCGCCGGATTCCTTCTTTTGAACCTACGCGACGCATTTCTGCATCCCAAATGCACGCTGCGCAGAAAGCGCGATCCGAAGATTTTGAGCGACTGCGCGAGCGACAGGCGGCGGGAACGCGTTGCCAACTTGCCGGTAGGCGGTAGTTTTTCGACCATAGAACTGCCAGCTATCAGGAAATCCTTGAATCCGGGCAACCATGCGAAGGGTCAGTCGTGGCATACCGCAAAAATCGCCATCTGGCGCTGCCTCAGCAATAGAACGACCTTCAACTCCCAAAGCAGCCCAAGCTTTCCGTGCGCGTGTCGGACCAAGATCAGGACCGCCATGTTTTTTCGAACCGCCAACAATCGTTGGAGCAATATCGTTGGCATGTTCGGCCCAACGCCGCGCGCCGGCCCAGCCATTTGCGGCCATCAGGTCTTGAAGTGTCGCGCCCACCGTGGCTGGATTGTGGGGCTGGACCTCGGGCCAATCGAATGCCTCGACCAGGTCATTGCGGATCGCGACAATGACGACCCTTGGCCTTAGCTGCGGTACGCCGAAATCAGACGAATTCAACAGACGCCAGTCAATGGTGTAGCCAAGCTTTTTGAATTCGGACTTCAGGAACAGCCGATAATCTTCAAAGACTGGAGACAGAAATCCCCGAACGTTCTCAATCATGACCGCCTTGGGTTTGATCTCATCGATGAGCCGGATCGCAGCCGGGAAAAGGTTCCGTTCGTCGTTTTCACCAAGCTGCTTTCCAGCCACCGAAAACGGGGGGCATGGCAGGCCCGCCGTTAGCAAGTCCATTCCCTTGAATGGACGACCGTCGAACACGTTCATATCTTCCGAACGCACATCCCATTGCGGCCTATTTAACTGCAATGTCTTGCAGAAATCGCCCTCGATCTCGACAAGCGCGGTGTGACGGAAACCAGCTTGCTCCAGTCCCAACGCCTGGCCGCCGGCGCCCGCACAAAATTCGATCGAATGCATGACTCGCTCCTTTGAGCGCACAGGTTATGTTCTTATTTCGTTCTCGTCAATCACTCCGCCGCGTTCACGCCCGCAGCAAACATATCCGGCTCGTTCGCCGGATCGGCGCCCACGTCATTCGCGCCTTCAACGTCGCCCTTGGCCTTGCGCCTTGAGTCAAAGCTCGACCACACATCGTTCCAGTTGCCGCGCGTGGCGGCCTTGGAATACTCCGTGGCGCGGGTTTCGAAGAAGTTGGCGTGTTCTACGCCGTTGAGCAGCGGCGAGAGCCAGGGCAGGGGGTGGTCTTCGATCATGTAGATCGCGGGCAGGCCCAGCTGGCTCAGCCGCCAATCGGCGATGTAGCGGATGTAGCGCTTGATTTCCTTGGGGCTCATCCCCGGCACCGGGCCGAGCTCGAACGCCAGATCGATGAAATTGTCTTCCAGCCGCACGGTCTTCTGGCAGCAATCGATTATGTCTTCCTTGACCGCCTTGGTCAGGCACTGGCGCTCGGCGCAGAAGGCGTGGAACAGCTTGATGATGCCTTCGCAGTGCAGCGATTCATCGCGCACCGACCACGAGACGATCTGGCCCATGCCCTTCATCTTGTTGAAGCGCGGGAAATTCATCAGCATGGCGAAGCTGGCGAACAGCTGCATGCCTTCGGTAAAGCCGCCGAACATCGCCAGCGTGCGCGCGATATCCTCGTCGCTATCGACCCCGAAGGTGTGCATGTAGCTGCACTTTTCGGCCATTTCGGTATATTCGAGGAAGGCGCTGTATTCGCTTTCGGGCATGCCGATGGTGTCGAGCAGGTGGCTGTAGGCCGCGATATGCACGGTTTCCATGTTGCTGAACGCGGCCAGCATCATCTTGACTTCGGTCGGCTTGAACACCCGGCCGTACTGCTCGTGATAGCAGTTCTGCACCTCGATATCGGCCTGGGTGAAGAAGCGGAAGATCTGCGTCAGCAGGTTCTTCTCATGCTCGGAGAGTTTCTGCGCCCAATCGCGGCAGTCTTCGCCCAAAGGCACTTCCTCGGGCATCCAGTGGACCTGCTGCTGGCGCTTCCAGAATTCGTAAGCCCACGGGTATTCGAACGGCTTGTAGCTTTTGCGGGCTTCGAGAAGGGGCATCTTACGACTCCGGATTGGAACGACTGGAAAGGATAGCGCAGAACGCCGTGCGGCGCGATTGCGGCGCGGGCGATTGGCTGGGGATAGGGCTGTGAAGAGCGCTCACTTCCAGAACCAGCCGGGCTTGTGATTGGCGGTGCGGCGGTGCGACCACATGCGCAGGTACATCCACAGGCCTGAAAAGGCGAAGAACACCAACGCCAGGCCCGAGAGGATCGAGATTGCCGTGCCCAGCGGCCCGAACTCCTCGCCCGAATGCAGGTGATGAAGATAGCCGACCCAGGCCCGCGCGCCATTGGGATCGGGCTTGGGCCGGCAAATCATCTCGGCCGGGCAGACGAAGGCCTTGGGCGCCGGAGCCAGCTGCTCCTCGTGCGCGCGCGCTGCAGGCACCAGCGCCGCGCCCACCGCCGCCGCCTGCCGCGCTGCGGGGGAACGTTCGCCCTCGGCTACCAGATCGGCGATCTGGCTCATCACCCCCGTAACCGCGATCCACAGCAGGAACACTCCGAACAGAACCGAGAGCCAGCGGTGCCATCTGCGCATTGGTTGCATATCCTTGTTGCGATTGATTCGCATTATCAAGCAGACTGCCGCACGAATGGCAAGCGGCTGCCGTGTCGCGATTTGTAATTGCTGGAGGTGTCACGGGTTCAGGCCCGATTTTTGATGGCAGCCCATGACTTTCCGGCCTCAAGACTTGCCGAGATCGGCAACGCAGGCCATCAGCGCGTCGATCGCGCCGGATGCGCCCTGCAGCGGGAACGTGCCGACCGGATCGCCATCAAACGTGACGGTCATCGCGCTGGCCGTGCTGAGCGCGCTACGCACCGTTTCGCCTTCGCCCGCATACCAGATCGCAGCCACCGCCTCGGTCCCGCCGCCCAGCGGCATGGCATAGCCTTCCTTTGTACTCAGCGTGCGCAGGCCGCCGGGGGTGGTGAGGCGCAGCTCGACCTTGCCCTGGCGATCACCATCGGCCACCAGCGCGTCCCAGTTCTCGCTCGACAAGGCGATGCGGAACTCGCGCTTTTCATTCATATAGTGGAATCCCACCATCAGGTTCTTCTCGACGAACCGGGCCACATAGCAGCCAGTTCCGGCATCGAAGGGTTCGGCTTCCCAGCCATCAAGCTGCGCGCTCCCGGCGGCGACCGGGGCGAACAGCGCGGCAAGGCCCAGCGCGGCGCAAAGCAGGCGGTGTTGCATCGATCAGTCCCTTGTTGCGGCCCGGCCTACTGGCAGCTCAGGCATTCATCGTAATCGGTGGTCGGCAGCTCATAGATGGCCGGCTCGGCGGTATTGTCGGCTTCCACGCCGCCCGCAAACCCTGCTCGTTGGACAGATTTGGAGCGCAGATAATAGAGGCTTTTGATACCCTTTTCCCATGCCTGAAAGTGCAGCATCGCCAGATCCCACTTGTCGACATCGGCCGGGATATAGAGGTTGAGCGACTGCGCCTGATCGATGAACGGGGTGCGATCGGCGGCGAATTCGAGCAGCCAGCGCTGGTCAATCTCGAAGCTGGTCTTGAACACCGCCTTTTCCTCTGGCGAGAGGAAATCGAGATGCTGGACCGAGCCGCCGTGTTCAAGGATCGTGTTCCACACCGCGGTCGAATCCTTGCTCTTCGCCTGCAGCAGCCCCTCAAGATAGGGGTTCTTTACCACGAAGCTGCCCGACAGCGTCTTGTGAGTATAGATGTTGGCCGGGATCGGTTCGATGCAGGCGCTGGTGCCGCCGCAGATGATCGAGATCGACGCGGTGGGCGCGATCGCCATCTTGCAGCTGAAGCGCTGCATCACGCCCATGTCGGCAGCATCGGGGCAGGCGCCGCGTTCCTGCGCCAGCAACAAGCTGGCTTCGTCCGCCTTCGCGGCGATGTGCTTGAACATGTTGAGGTTGAAGGCCTTGGCCAGCGCGCTTTCAAAGCCGATGTTCTTCTTCTGCAGGAAAGAGTGGAACCCCATCACCCCCATGCCGACGCTGCGTTCGCGCATCGCCGAATATTTGGCGCGGGCCATTTCTTCGGGCGCGCGGTCGATATAGTCCTGCAGCACATTATCGAGGAAGCGCAGCACGTCTTCGACGAACCGGTCCTCGCCCTTCCACTCGTCCCAGGTTTCGAGGTTGAGCGACGACAGGCAGCACACCGCGGTCCGGTCATTGCCAAGGTGATCGACCCCGGTCGGCAGGGTGATTTCGCTGCACAGGTTCGAGGTCGAAACCTTGAGCCCCAGATCGCGGTGATGCTTGGGCATCATCCGGTTCACCGTATCGGAGAACACGATATAGGGCTCGCCCGTGGCCAGGCGGGTTTCCACCAGCTTCTGGAACAGCGAACGCGCATCGACCGTGGCGCGGATCGAACCGTCCTTGGGGCTGCGCAGATGGAATTCGGCGCCTTCGCGCACCGCTTCCATGAAATCATCGGTCAGCAGCACGCCGTGGTGCAGGTTCAAAGCCTTGCGGTTGAAATCGCCCGAAGGCTTGCGGATTTCGAGGAATTCCTCGATTTCCGGGTGGCTGACGTCGAGATAGCAGGCAGCCGATCCGCGGCGCAGGCTGCCTTGCGAGATCGCCAGAGTCAGGCTGTCCATCACCCGGACAAACGGGATGATCCCGCTGGTCTTGCCGTTAAGCCCAACCGGCTCGCCAATTCCGCGGACATTGCCCCAATAGGTGCCGATCCCGCCGCCGCGGCTGGCCAGCCAGACGTTCTCGTTCCAGGTGCCGACGATCCCTTCGAGGCTGTCAGACACCGAATTGAGATAGCAGCTAATCGGCAGACCGCGATTGGTGCCGCCGTTCGACAGCACCGGAGTGGCGGGCATGAACCACAGCCGGCTGATGTAATCATACAGCCGCTGGGCATGGGCTTCATCATCGGCATAGGCAGCGGCGACGCGCGCAAACAGATCCTGATAACGTTCGCCGGGCAGCAGATAACGATCGTCGAGCGTATCCTTGCCGAAATCCGTCAGCAACGCATCGCGGGCGTGATCGGTCTCGATCGCGAAGCGGCGGTCGTGGATTGCCTTGGAATCGTGCTCCTCGGGCGCTGCGGCCTTGGCCATGCCGGCCAGCGCGCCCTGCAGCGCATTGGCGCCCAGCTGTTCCACCAGGGCCTCGCTGCCCGGATCGGTCTTGTCAGCCATCGTAACTGCCGGTGCCCTTCCCTTGGTTTGATTGTCGGTCCTGGCGTCCCCGGTTGCCAGCGCAGCGTCTACATCGGCCATGCTCGGCTCGTCTCCGTTCCTGAATTCCACCCTGGACCCCCGTCTTCGTAATTGCGGCGCACACGGCGCCTTTGTTCCACATTCGTTCGAATCGGCGGCAAGCGCCAGTCCTACCACTGCCATGAGAACGAAACGAGAAAAACTTATCCCGAAACGTTCCCCAGCCCTGCCCCCAAGTGCCCCCACCAGGCCCGAATCCGCCCCCGGTGCGCGAACCGCGCTCCCTGGCTTGAATCAAGGTCTAGTAGGTCTGCCCCCAAGCTGGCCCACTATCCATAGTGCCGTATCCTGATTCGCGCGCAAGAGGGTAAATGCGCCGTTCACCCTGCCAGGCAGTCATGCACAGCCTTGTGGGCACTGCCGCGCTGCAGCGACGCGCGGGAAATCCGCCACTGGTGATGAGCGCAAGAGTCAAAATGGATTTTGAAAAATATTTTTACCCGGAATCGCCCCGGCGCGGCGTTGACACGGATAGAATCGAGCCGCGCAATCTTGTTGCGCCCGCGCACCGTTTGACGCTTGTGACGCAGCCCGCTTGATCCGCGTCGCCGAGTGGCTATCTGATGTGTACCGCAACGCAGGAGCCATCCATGATCAACCTTATCGGCAATATCATTTCGGGCTTCTTCGTCGGCCTGATCGCCCGCTGGGTCTATTGGGGCGATAACGACATGGGCTTCTGGATGACCAGCCTGCTCGGCATTGGCGGAGCGCTGCTGGTGGGCGTGCTGGCCAGCCTTACAAACGGGCAGGGCATCCGCGAAGGTTACAACCGGGCCGGCTGCATTGGATCAATCGTCGGCGCGATGGTGCTGATCTACATCGGCAACCGGATGGGCTGGCACTTTTGAGCGCGCCGCCGCCGCGCCCGCTGCCCGATATTGCCGCGCCGCCGCGCACTGCCCGCGCAGCGATGATCGCAACGCTGGCGCGCGCTTTTGCCGATGATCCGGCGATGGCGTGGATCATGCCCGATCCAGCAGTGCGCGCCGCGCGGCTGCCCAGGCTGTTTGCGCTGCTGGTCGATGATGAATTTGCGTCCGGATGGGCGCTGGCCTCACCGCACAGCGAAGCGGTGACGCTGTGGCGGGGCAGCGAGGCGGTGCACGGATCGCTGTGGGATCTGGTGCGCGCCTTGCCCGCGTTCTGGTCGGCGCTTGGCACCAATCTGCCGCGCGCGCTGGCGGTCAGCACCGCGCTCGACACGCACCACCCCGCGGGCCAGACCTACGATTACCTGCACTTCGCCGGCGTCGATCCAGCCTTTCAGGGCTGCGGCTGGGGCGGGGCGGCAATTCGCGCCGGGCTGGCGCGGGCAAAGGCGCGCGGCCGCTCGGTCTATCTTGAAACCGCCACGCCTGAAAACGTCGGGCTTTATCAGGCACTGGGCTTTGCCGTGATCGAGGAGTGGAAAGTGCCTAAAGGCGGGCCGCATTTCTGGTCGATGTGGTGGGCGGGCGCCTAGCAGCCTCGACGGACGATCAATTGTGCGCGGCGGGCTGCGTCTTCGTTTCTGCGAGCAACTTGGCCAGGTCGTCCTGCTGCAAGCGCGCAAGATCACCGCCTGCAGCATCGCTTGCCGCTTTGCTGCCGTTACCTTCGCCGTAGATCTTGTAGGCACCGTCCAGCGGCGTGAGGATAAAGTAGAAGGGCGACGCCGGATTGCCGGAAGCCGAGATGACAACCATCGAGCGCCCATCGTCGCAACTGTACACTAGCCAGTCCGTCCCGCCGAATTGGCGCTGGACCGGGCCTGTTTCGCACGTCAACGGAGCAGGTGCCTGCGGCTCAGCGTGCGCCGCTGCTGCCGACAGTGCCAATACCAGGGCGGCAATCAGGCGTGGTCTCATCTGCTTCACCTTCATGTTAATTGTGGTCTGATTTCAGAAGAGTGCACAATTGAACGCATAGTTACGGCGGCCTACTTGGCGTGCCCCGCAATCGCATCGGCAATCCGGTCAACCAGCTCCAGCGGCAAATCGTGGCCCATGCCGGGAACCTCGAGCAGCTTGGCGCCGGGGATCGCCGCAGCGGTATCGCGCCCGCCTTCGACGGGGACCAGCGGATCGTCGGCGCCGTGGATCACCAGCGTCGGGGTGGTGACCTTGGCCAGCCGCTTGCGGCGATCGCCATCGGCCATGATCGCGCTGATCTGGCGGGCGGCGCCTTCGGGGAAGAAGCTGCGGTTGAAATCGCGGGTAATATTGGCGCGCAGACGCTCTTCGCTGGCCGGGTAGGCGGGCGAGCCGATGGCGCGGTTGACGTGCAGGCCGATCGGCAGCACTTGTTCAAGCGTGGCATCAGCCGGGGCGCGATTCAGCAGCGCTTTCATCGCCTCAGGCCTGGCGGGCGGCACACGGCGATTGCCGGTGGTCGACATGATCGAGGTCATCGACAGCAGTTTGTCGGGATGATTCACCGCCATCAGCTGGACGATCATCCCGCCCATCGAAGCGCCGACCACGTGGGCCTTGGCGATCCCCAAGGCATCAAGCAGCCCGGCGGCATCGTCTGCCATGTCACCCAGCGAATAAGGGGTGCGCGGGCGCAGGCCCAGCATCCTGAGCAGCGCAACCCGTTTGAAGTTCGGAACGCCGTGCTCGCTGAATTTCTGGCTGAGCCCGATATCGCGGTTATCGTGGCGGATCACGTAATAGCCGCGCTGGACCAACGCCTTGACCAGTTCCATCGGCCACAGCGTCAACTGCGCGCCCAGCCCCATCACCAGCAGCAGCGGGGGATTTTTGGGATCGCCGTGGGTTTCGTATTCTAGACTTATTCCGTTGGCCTGGATCTGCGGCATGTCTGCTCCCCGGTTGTGATTTGCGTGGGAGGATTAACGGCAATCGGGCGAGACACAATCTCCTCTGCCACCTGGCAGGATCAGGCGGGCGGCGGAACCTCGCCGCTTTCGCGGATGGCATTGGCGCGGCCGACCAGCAGCGCATCGACCGTGCCGATGATCCCCAGATCCTTGCCGTCATATGCGAAAGCGCTCAGGATATGGCGCATCGCGTTGAGCCGGGCGCGCTTCTTGTCGTCGCTTTTGATCACGGTCCAGGGGCAGGCATCGGTATCGGTGGCGGCGAACATCGCTTCCTTGGCGCGGGTATAGTCGTCCCACTTGTCGAGGCTGGCGAGATCGATTGACGAGAGTTTCCACTGCTTGAGCGGGTGGACCTTGCGTTCGGTAAAGCGGCGCAATTGCTCCGCGCGGCTGACCGAAAACCAGAACTTGAACAGGTGGATCCCGCCGCGCACCAGGTTGGCTTCGAATTCGGGGGCTTCGCGCAGGAACGAGCGGTATTCGGCGTCGGTGCAGAACCCCATCACCCGTTCCACGCCGGCGCGGTTGTACCACGAACGGTCGAACATCACGATTTCGCCGCTGGTCGGCAGGTGCGCGGCATAGCGCTGGAAGTACCATTGCCCGCGCTCGATCTCGTTGGGCTTTTCCAGCGCCACCACACGCGCGCCGCGCGGGTTCATGTGTTCCATGAAGCGCTTGATCGTACCGCCCTTGCCGGCCGCGTCGCGTCCTTCGAACAGGATCACCACCCGGTTGCCGGTCTCGCGGACCCAGGTCTGGAATTTGAGGAGCTCGGCCTGAAGCAGGAATTTCTCGCGCTCGTAATCCTTGCGCAGCATCTTGTACTTGTAGGGATAGCCGCCCAGCTGCCAGCCCGGGGCCAGCTCGTCGCTGGTCTGGCGCAGCGGAATGCTGGTTTCAGGCAGTCCCAGCAGCGCGCGAAGCCGGACCGCATCATCGGGGGCCGAACCGGCAATCAGCGCCTCGATATCGGCCAGGGTGCCGCGTCTGGCCACCGCTTCGGCCGCGGCCAGCGCGCCTTGCTGCGCAGCCAGCACGCGCTCGGCGGCAATGCCTTTTGCCAGCGCATCGGCGGGATCGGGTTTATCGGCTGTATCGTCGCTCATCACTGTCCTGCCACGGTGCGGCACAATTGTTACGGTTTGATTTCACATCGGCGAATGACGCCACGCGCTTCAGGGTACCAGCACCGTATCCTTCGCCTCTGCAAGCATTTCAGGATAATCGAGCGTATAGTGCAGCCCGCGGCTTTCGTGGCGCTGCAGCGCGGACCGCACGATCAGTTCGGCGCATTGCAGCAGATTGCGCAGCTCGATCAGGTCGGTCGAAACGCGGAAGTGGGCGTAGTATTCCTCGACCTCGTCGGTCAGCATCTGGATCCGGTGCTTGGCCCGTTCAAGCCGCTTGGTGGTCCGCACGATGCCGACATAGTTCCACATGAAACGGCGGATTTCGGTCCAGTTCTGCTGGATCACCACTTCCTCGTCGCTGTCGGTGACGCGGCTTTCGTCCCAGCCGCGGACTGGCGGCGGGGCCTCGAAGCTGTCCCACCGGGCGAGGATATCGCTGGCCGCCGCTTCGCCGAACACGAAGCATTCGAGCAGCGAGTTGGAGGCGAGCCGGTTGGCCCCGTGGAGCCCGCTTTCGGTGCATTCGCCCGCCGCATAAAGCCCGGGCAGGTCGGTCCGGCCGGCCAGGTCGATCACGATCCCGCCGCAGGTATAATGCTGCGCGGGCACCACCGGGATCGGCCCCTTGGTCATATCTATGCCAAGGCCGAGCAGCTTTTCATGGATGTTGGGGAAATGCTCGCGCACGAATTCCGGCGGCTGATGGCTGATATCGAGGTGGACGTAGTCAAGCCCGTCGCGCTTGATCTCGCTGTCGTTGGCGCGCGCCACGATATCGCGCGGGGCGAGTTCCGCGCGTTCGTCGTAATCGGGCATATAGCGGTGCCCGGTGCGGGGGTTGAGCAGGTGCCCGCCTTCGCCGCGCACCGCCTCGGTAATCAGGAAGTTCTTGACGTCGAGGTTGTAGAGGCAGGTCGGGTGGAACTGCATCATTTCCATGTTGCCGACCCGCGCGCCCGCGCGCCAGGCCATCGCGATCCCGTCGCCCGTGGCCCCGCGCGGGGCGGTGCTGAACTGATAGACCCGGCCCGCCCCGCCGGTCGCCAGCACCGTGGCGCGCGCGGTGTGCGCTTCAACCTTGCCGGTCTGCGCATTGAGGGCATAGACCCCCCAGACCCGCCCCGAACCGGAATAGCGTTCCTCGTGCTTGCCGGTGATCAGATCGATGCACGACTGGTGCGGCAACAGCGTGATGCCCGGATGGGCAGCGGCAGCCTTGAGCAAGGCTTCCTGCACCGCCCAACCGGTCGCATCGGCCACGTGGACGATCCGGCGATGGCTGTGTCCGCCTTCGCGGGTGAGGTGAAGCGCGCTGCCTTCATGGTTGAACGGCACACCAAGATCGATCAGCCGCTGGATCGCGTGCGGGGCCTGTTCGATCACGAATTCGACCGTTTCCAGCCGGTTGTGCCCCGCGCCCGCGACCATCGTATCGCGGATGTGGTTTTCGAACGTATCACCCGCATCAAGCACCGCGGCGATCCCGCCCTGCGCCCAGGCGGTCGACCCGCCGGTCAGCTCGCCCTTTGCAAGGACCAGCACCTTGAGCCTGTCGGCCAGCGCCAAGGCTGCGGTCAGGCCGGCGGCGCCCGAGCCAACAATGATGACGTCGTGGGTCATATACCCCCCTCCCGCTTGCGGGAGGGGTTGGGGGTGGGCCAGTCGGCCAGCGCGCGAATGATTGCAGTTACCACGCCCTCGACATTGCCCAGCACTTCAGCATTTGTGAAGTGCAATACGCGGTAGCCATGTTCGACGAGATAGCGATCACGATAAATGTCACGTTCCGGTTGGACGTCATGCGAGAAGCCATCCAGCTCAACAATCAACATCAGTTCGCGGCACAGGAAATCGGCGTAGAAAGGACCGGCTGGCGTATGGCGGCTGAACTTCACGCCCAGCTGGGAACGTGCAAGATATTGCCACAGCAGACGCTCGGCTGGCGTTGCGGCGTTGCGCAATTCGCGGGCACGGTTGGTGTCTCGATCGCGAAACTTGCCTTGGTTCCTCACTGCCCCACCCCTAACCCCTCCCGCAAGCGGGAGGGGAACTGTGTCGCGCTTTCTTCCCCCCTCCCGCTTGCGGGAGGGATTCGGGCGGGTAAGTCAGCAATCGCAAAACTACCCCGCCGCCGCACTGGTCAGATGCACGAACACATCCTCCAGATCAGCCTCGCGGGTGGTCACGTCGATGATCCCCAACCCTTGCGCCTGGACCGCGGCCAGCACTTCGCCGGCGTTGCTGCGGTCCTTGTCATAGGTGATCTCGATCGTGCGCTCGCCGGTCTTTTCGCTTTTGAGGAACGCGGCATGTTCGGGCAGTTTGACTACATCCCCGTCAAGCGTCACCACCACCACCTTTTCGCGCGCCATTTCAACCAGTTCGCGGGTCGGCTTGTTGGCGATCAGCTGGCCGTGGTTGATGATCGCGATCCGGTCACACAGCTGTTCGGCTTCCTCGAGGTAGTGGGTGGTGAGGACCAACGTCACGCCGCCTGCATTGAGTTCGCTGACCAGTTCCCACAATTGCCGCCGCAGTTCGACATCGACCCCGGCGGTCGGTTCATCGAGCACGATCACCGGCGGGGTGTGGACCAGCGCCTTGGCGATCAGCAGGCGGCGCTTCATCCCGCCCGAGAGCGTGCGGGCATAGGCATTGGCCTTGTCCGACAAGTGCACCTGGCCCAGCAGTTCCAGGCTTTTGCGCGCCGCCTTGGGCACGCCATAGAGCCCGGCCTGGTTTTCCAGCACTTCGAACGGGGTGAAGAACGGATCGAAGACGATTTCCTGCGGCACGATCCCGATCGAACGCTTGGCGTTGCGCACGTCCTTGTCGATATCGAAACCCCAGATGTCCGCGCTGCCGCTGGTCTTCATCACCAGCCCGGCGAGGATATTGATCAGCGTCGATTTGCCCGCGCCGTTGGGGCCGAGCAGGCCAAAGATCTGCCCTTGCGGCACATCGAAGCTGACGTCGTCGAGCGCCAGCTTGGCGGGGGCGTTTCCGGCCGGCGCATAGCACTTCACCAGGTTCTTGATCGAGATTGCTGCGGGCGATTCCATTTGCCCCGCTTAGCGCCAAGCCGTTCACATGGCAAAGCCCCGGATTTGCGGGGCGCGGCGGCAATCGTTACACCGGCATTAACCATAGCTAGTCAGAGCGTCTTCAGGCGCGATCACTAGGGCAGACCGTGATGAATTCGGGGGTAACCAATCAGGCCGGGCGTATCCGGACGGCGATGCGCGCATGTCTTGCGCTGCTGGCGCTTATCCTTTTTGCCGGACAGGCCCATGCCAAGGAAGTCGCCACGACGACGGCTTCGGCGCAGGCCACCGTGGTTGCGCCGCTGACGCTGATCAAGGTTTCCGATATCAACTTCGGCCGGGTCGCGGCGCGGACAACGGCGGGCACGGTGACGATCAACGTCAACACCGGGGCCTGTACCACCACCGGCGGCGTGATCCACCAGGGGGCCTGCCAGTTCGCCGAATTTGCCGGGATGGGCACCAAGAAGATGACGACGCGGATCCAGGTGCCCGGCTCGATCACGCTGACAGGGCCAGCCGGGGCGACCATGCTGGTCAATACCATCACGCTGGGCACCGCGCCCGAACTGCAGTTCATCGGCGGCAACGGCAACGGCCTGGGCAATGGCAACCGCCGCTATGAGATCGTGTCCAACACCGGGATTTTCACCTTCCGCGTGGCCGGCCGGCTCAATGTTGGGGCCAACCAGCGACCCGGGGTCTACACCGGCACCTTCAACATCGTGGTGCAATACCAGTAGGGTGTGGAAATGCCTGCGCGGCGCTGCTAGAGGCGTCGCATGAGCCAGTCGCCCGAAACCGCAATCGTCACCAGCACCCGTGTTTACTGCGATGGTGCTTCCGGAATTCCCGGCGGCGCGGCACTGGGCCATCCCAAGGTCTTCCTTGAAATTGACGAGCACGGCTATGTCGATTGCGGCTATTGCGACAAGCGCTTCGTGCTGAAGGGCGGCCCGGCGGATGGGGCCGATCAGCCCAGCCTGCCCGATATCGCCTCTGGCGCCAGCGTCTAACGTGCCTATATCGGGAGCATGACTGCTTCTGATCCCGCCGCCGCCCACCTGTTCCGCCAGCTTGATCCTGCGCGCGCGCAGGCGATCACCGCCGATGCCCTGAAGGCCTGCGATGATGGCGAACTCTATTTGCAGTTCACCGCTGCGGAAAGCTTCCTGTTTGACGACGGGCGGCTGAAAACCGCTGACTATTCGCGCGATGCCGGGTTCGGGCTGCGCGGGGTTTCGGGCGAGATGACTGGCTTTGCCCATGGCAACGAGATCAGTGAGGCGGCGATCCGCCGCGCCGGTGAAACGCTGCAACTGCTCGATCCGGCCACGGCCGCGCCCGCCGCGCCGCCGCGCCAGAACAACCGCCATCTTTATACCGCCGCATCGCCGCTTGATGGGATCGGTTTTGCCGAAAAGGTCAAGCTGCTCGAGATGATCGATGCCGCGGCGCGGGCCCGCGATCCGCGGGTGGTGCAGGTTTCGGCCAGCATTGCCGCCAACTGGTCGGTGATCGAAATCCTGCGCGCCGATGGTTTCCGCGCCGGCGATGTGCGCCCGATGGTGCGGCTCAACGTCGGGATCGTAGTGGAACGGGATGGCCGGCGCGAAACCGGCAGCTTCGGGATCGGCGGACGGCGGCTTTATGACGATCTGTTCGCACCCGAAACCTGGAACCGCGCGATCGACGAAGCGCTGGCGCAGGCACTGACCAATCTGGACAGCGTGGCCGCCCCGGCGGGCGAAATGACCGTGCTGGTCGGCCCCGGCTGGCCCGGCATTCTGCTCCACGAGGCGGTTGGCCATGGGCTCGAAGGTGATTTCAACCGCAAGGGCACCAGTGCCTTTTCGGGCCGGATTGGTGAGCGGGTCGGCGCGCCGGGGGTCACCGTGGTCGATGATGGGACCATGCTGGGGGCAAACGGGCAGGGCCGCCGCGGCTCGCTCTCGATCGACGATGAAGGCACGCCGACGCAGGAAAACGTGCTGATCGAGGATGGCATTCTGAAAGGCTATATGCAGGACCGCCTCAACGCCCGGCTGATGGGCGTGGCTGCCACCGGCAACGGACGGCGCGAAAACTATGCCCATGCGCCGATGCCGCGGATGACCAACACTTTCATGAAGGCCGGCAACGACGACCCAGCTGAACTGCTCAGCCGGGTGAAAAGCGGGATTTTTGCCAAGAGCTTTGGCGGCGGGCAGGTCGATATCGTCTCGGGCAAGTTCGTGTTTTCCTGCACCGAGGCCTACAAGATCGAGAACGGCAAGCTGGGCGCGCCGATCAAAGGTGCCACGCTGATCGGCGATGGCCCCACCGTGCTGACCCGGGTCAAAGGCATCGGCAACGATTTCGCGCTTGATGAAGGCGTCGGGGTCTGCGGCAAGGGCGGGCAAAGCGTTCCCGCCGGCGTTGGCCAGCCCACGCTGCTGGTTGAAGGGCTGACGGTGGGCGGCACGGGTTGAAGTTTTTCAGATTGGGTTCAGGATCGCGGTGTAGAGTGAAGCGGATAAAGGAACATAGCCATGCGTAAGATCGCCATTGCCCTTGTCTCGGCCGCTGCATTGCTGGCCGGCCCGGCGCTTGAAGCCCGCACCAAAATGACCCCGGATCAGGAACTGGCCAAGCTGCTTGCAGGCCGCGAGGCGGGAACCCCGCGCAGTTGTATTTCGCAGCACGATGCGCGCGATATTCGCGTGATTGATGGTACCGCGCTGGTCTTTGGCTGGGGCAACACCATCTGGGTCAACGTGCCGCGCAATGCCAGGGACGTCGATTCGGACGACGTGCTGTTTACGCGCAATTATGGCGGTCAGTTCTGCAGCCTCGACATCGTCCAGACGCTTGACCGGTCGAGCCATATGTTCAACGGATCGATCAGTCTTGGCGAATTCGTGCCGTATCGCCGGATCAAAGCCGCCAAGTAAGTCGCCTACGCTTCACAGCGAGTCGCCGTCCGGAGCAATCCGGGCGGCGGTTTTCGTGTGGTCAAACGGTGGCTTGACTCTGTGCGCAATCTTTTTAGGGTAAACACCCTAGAGGCTGGCTGCACAGCCAGCCGAGGGAGATTGAGCCATGGCCACTGCTGCACCGCTTGAGCGTACACGCTCGCCGATCGATCCGATCGACGTTTCGCTGCCCGAACTCTATTCGGAAGATCGCTGGCAGGAGCCGTTCCGCAAATTGCGCGCCGAGGCGCCGATCCAATGGGTCCCGGAATCGTCCTTCGGCCCCTATTGGTCGGTCAGCACCTACAAGCCGATCGTGCAGATCGAAGCACTGCCCAAGATCTTTTCGTCAAGCTGGCAATACGGCGGGATCGCGATCTCGGGTTCGGTCGGCGAACCGATCGAGAATGAAATCAAGATGCCGATGTTCATTGCCATGGACCCGCCGCAACATACGGCCCAGCGCCGCACCATTGCGCCAAGTTTTGGCCCAAGCGAAGTGGCTGCAATGAAGGCCGAAGTCCGGACGCGCACCGCCGAAGTGCTCGATTCGCTGCCGATCGGGCAGGCGTTCGATTGGGTTGAGAAAGTCTCGATCGAGCTGACCACCGGCATGCTCGCCACGCTGTTCGACTTCCCTTGGGAAGAACGGCACAAGCTGACTTATTGGTCTGACATGGGCGGCGATGTCGAACTGATCAAGGATCCTGCGAACATCGCCATTCGCAATGCCGCGCTGATGGAAATGGGTGCCGCATTCGGTGCGCTGTGGCAGCAGAAAGTGGCCAATCCGGGCAGCGACCTGATCTCGGTCATGTTGCGCTCTGATGCCATGAACCACATGAGCGAGGAGGAATTCATGGGCAACCTGATCCTCCTGATCGTTGGCGGCAACGACACCACCCGCAATTCGATGTCGAGCTTTGCCTATGGCCTCAGCCAGTTTCCCGAAGAGCGCGCCAAGCTGGAGGCGGACGCTTCTCTGATCCCCAATGCGGTGCAGGAATTGATCCGCTGGCAAACCCCGCTTTCGCACATGCGGCGCACGGTCGAAGTCGATACCGAGATCGATGGTCACCACATGAAGAAGGGCGACAAGGTGGTGATGTGGTACCTTTCGGCCAACCGCGATGAGTCGGTGTTCGAAGATGGCGAAGCGATCCGGGTGACCCGCGAAAACGCCCGCCGCCACCTCTCGTTCGGCTATGGCATCCACCGCTGCGTTGGTGCCCGGGTGGCTGAATTGCAGCTGTGCACCTTGCTTGAGGAAATGGGCAAGCGGCGGCTGCGCGCCAATGTGATCGGCGAGCCCGAGCGGGTTCCGGCCTGCTTCGTCCATGGCTACAAATCGCTGCAGGTCGAACTATCGCACTACTGATGAAGACCCCTCAATTGAAGACCAGGGACCGGATTGTCGAAACTGCGCTGCGGCTGTTCAACCAGCACGGCTACGGCGCGGTTTCGACAGCGGCCTTGGCGTCTGCCTGCGGGATTGCCGAGGGCAACCTGTGGTATCACTTCAAGACCCGCGCGGCCTTGCTCGATGCGATCAGCCAGCGCTTTGCCGCAGCGATCGAGGCGCGGCTGGCCTTGCGGCCCGGGGGCGATCCGGTGCGTGATTACGCCGCGCTGCTTGAAGCGGTGATGGCGGAATTTCGCGCCTTCCGCTTTCTCTACCGCGATCAGCAGGCTTACGGCGAAGAGGCCGCGATCATCCGTGACAATGCCCCGCGCTGGCTGATTGCCACCTTTGACCAGATCGAGGCGCACCTGGCGGCGCTGGTCGGTGCCGGGCTGCTGGACTGGCCGGCCGAACGGCTGCGCGATCTGGCCATCAACGCCACGATCGTGCTGCGTTATGGCCTCGAACACTACCGCGAACTGGGCGAGCCGATCGGCGAAGGGGCCGGTGCGGTGCGGCGCACCTTGCTGCGCCACCTGACGCTGTTCGAACACCGGCTTGATGAAGCGGCGGCCGCGCGCCTGCACCGCGCGATTGAGGCGATTGAAGCCGTTGAGGATGGAGCGCTGGCGGCGTGACCCGCACGGTGCTGCGCTGGTTGCTGGCGCTGTTCTATGGCGCGGCGGGGATGTTCCACCTCGTCAAGCCCGCGCCGTTCCTGGCGATCATGCCGCCAGGGGTACCCGCGCCTGCGGCGGTGGTGGCGCTGACCGGGATTGCCGAACTGCTGGGTGCGGCCGGGCTGGTCCAGCCGTGGTCGCTGCCGCTGCGGCGGGCGGCAGGCTGGGGGCTGGCGGCCTATGCCTTGTGCGTCTGGCCCGCAAATGTGCAGCATATGTTCAACGATATGGCGCGCGCCGATCAAGGTTTGGGGCTGGGCTATCACCTGCCGCGTCTGGCC
The DNA here is from genome assembly GCF_031417815.1 of Novosphingobium sp. Lineage (GTDB taxonomy): Bacteria > Pseudomonadota > Alphaproteobacteria > Sphingomonadales > Sphingomonadaceae > Novosphingobium. The sequence goes on from NZ_JANOWI010000021.1 coordinate 48,078, forward strand.
TTTCAGCCGGTGCTGATCTGGCTGGCGTGGTGGGTTTCGCGCAAGGCCCGCTAGGCGCAGGTTGCGGCCGTTTCCAGGCCGTCGTGCTGGCGTATTTCGGGCACTACCAGCCCCCACCACAGCGCGCCCGCTGCGCAGACCCCGGCAGCCAGCGCGAAGCCCCAGCCATAGCTGCCCAGTGCGTCGATCAGGATTCCGGTAACGATCGGGCCGATGATCCCGGAAAGGTTGCCGATCGCGTTCTGAATCCCGATCCAGCCGCCCGTGGCCCGAGGCCCGGCAAAGATCTGGCCGATCGCGAAGATGTTGGTCGATACCTGGCTGAAGCCCAGCCCGGCCAACACCAGCAGCGCGGCCAGTTGCCAGGTGTTCTGTGCGAGGAAAATTCCGGCAATCGCCAGCATCGCGGCAAGATGGCCGGCCACGATCAGCTTGCGGCGCAGCTTGCCCTCATCGGCGCCGGCCGCGACCTGCGCGTCAGACCAATGCCCGATCGCCAGCGCTGCCACGCCCTGAACCACAAATCCCAGTGTGGTCAGCGCGGTCATTTCGGGGATCGAATAGCCTCTGGTCTGGACCAGCCACAGCGGCAGCCAGGTGAGCAGGAAATAGAAGCCATAGTTCGAGAGGAAATGGGCGATCCCCATCAACCACAGCGTGCGGATGCGCAGCAGCTTGCCCAGTTCGAGCCGGCCCACGGTGGGGTGGCTGAAGGTCGGGCTCTGCACCGGGCGGGTAACCATCCGCCATGGCACCAGCCACAACAGCGTGCCCGCGCCGAACAGCCAGAACACCGCGCGCCAATCCCCCAGCGTCAGGATCGTCCCGCCCGCCAGCGAACCGACCGCCGGGCCAAAGGCGATGGCGGCGGCGACCGAGGCATTGGCGATCCCGCGTTTGTGCGGCGGAACCTGCGCGGCAAAGATCTTCGAACTCCCGGGGAAGGCCACGGCCTCGCCAATGCCAAGCCCGATCCGCAGCATGATCAGGCCTGCCAGCCCGCCAACAAACCCGGTCAGGAATGTGCAGACCGCCCAGATCGTAACCCCCAGCGCGAAGATCCGGTAAACGCAAAAGCGGTCGCACAGCCAGCCCATCACCAGGCACAGCGGCGCATAAGTCCAGAAGAAGGCCGAAACCGCAAAGCCGAATTCGCTGGCTGACAAGCCAAGCGCGTCCTTCATCTTGGGCGCGACAATGCCGATCGCGCCGCGATCAACATAGTTCAGCAGGATCGACAGTGCCAGTAGCGCCACCAGCCAGATAAGCCGTGTTCCGGTGGCGTGATTCGCGGTCTGCGGCGCGCTTGCCATGGTTCGTTCCCCCCGCGACCCAGGTTGGCACCAGCCTAGCACGGGGCCAGACAAGCGCCAGCCCGCAATTTCACGCCGCCGTTTTGGCATTGCGCGCGCGCTGGGCTAAGGCCGGGACATGACCCAGCAAGCCATCCTAGTGCTCACCACCGGTGGCACGATCGACAAGAACTATTTCGACGCGCTGAGCGAATACCAGATTGTCGACAGCGGCATTCCGGCGTTGCTGAAGGAAGCGCGGGTGGCGCTGCCGCACCGGGTGGTGGAGGTGATGCGCAAGGACAGCCTTGAACTGAGCGATGAAGACCGCGCGCAAATCGGCCAGGCCGCGCGCGAGGCACCCGAGCAGCGCATCGTCGTTACCCATGGGACCGATACCATGACAGAAACCGCCAAGGTTCTGGCGCGGGCGGCGCCGGGCAAGACGATCGTGCTGACAGGCGCGCTCAGCCCGGCGCGGTTTGCCGAAACCGACGCACATTTCAACCTCGGCATGGCCTTTGCCTGCGCGCAGGTGGCACCGCCCGGGGTCTATATCGCGATGAGCGGCGAGGTGTTCGATGGCCTCAAGGTGAAGAAAGATCGCGCTGCTGGTAAATTCGTCGCTATCGCCTGACAGATTGCACCGCCTTAAACCTGGGCCTGGAAAGCAAAAGGCCCGCCACCCTAAGGTAGCAGGCCCTTGATTGCCGGTGATTGCCTTGCGGCTTAGCCGTTCGAATCGCTGCCCAAGGCGGCGACCAGACCACCGAGCCCGATCAGGCCGAGCACCGGGAACAGCCAGTTGAACCCGCCGTTTGATGCGACAGCAACGGGGATGGGTGCGGCAGGCGGAACGTAAACCGGCGGTGCTTCAACCACAACCGGCGGCGCTTCAACCACCGGCGGCGGCGCTTCCACCGGCGGGGTGTAAGCCGTTTCAGGCGGCAAGTCGGGCGCGCGGGTCACGGTCTGGGTCTGCTGGACCGGACGGCGTGCGGTGCGGCGCGCTGCCTTCTTCTTTTTCTTCTTCTGGTCGGCCTTCTGCACCCACGGAGCCGGGGCATCGGCAAGGCTTACCAAGGGAATCTGAACGACACCAAGAGCAACGATCGCTGCCATGGTCTGCCGGGCTTTGCGGGAGCCAAGGAAATTGCCAATCTGCACGATCAAACTCCTAGTCAACAGCCATCCGTGGCTGCTCTTCGGGTGCGACCCCCGCCAGACGGAATCGGTATTGCGGGGGGTTAACAAGCAAATCCACGTATTACAAGTATTTGTGCCGACAAAACGTTGCAAATTGGCGACAGTTCCGTCCGCATAGGTATGCATAGAAAATTGGTCGCGGCCCAGGATTCACACAATCCCGGGAGGTGTGCCGGCTGTGCGCATTGATGGTGGCAAGCTGCCACAATCAGCCAGCTGGCAGCAACCAGAACTGCGTTTGTGCGCCTTCGGTTCCGTAATCGCTGTCATTGGCGGCCAGCAAGGTGCCATCGCCCAGCACGATCAGCCCTTCAAGATCTCCACAAACCTGGCTGAGCAGGTCGGTTGAAGCCACAAGTTGCTTGGTCAGCAGCGGCCAGCCGGCGGCTTGCATCCCGGCCTGTCCGATCTGTTCAAGGGTGGGCCGGTGCGTGGGATCCAGTAGCGCTGCGGGCAGGGCCTCCCCAAGTCTCACACGGTAAAAATGCGTTGAAAGGGTGATCCGTTCCAGCACGAGCAGACGGCCATCTGGCAGGCAGGCCATCTCGCTGACCTTGACGTCGCTGGCGCTGACCGGTCCGGCCTCTGCATCGCGCCTGAAACATCCGGCCGGATCAAGCGGATAGGCATATTCGGCCAGAAAATTGCCACTATCGGCGTCCAGCGCCCAGATCCGCACCAGATCGCCCGCGTCGTGTGCAGCGCGGTCCGGGTGGGCTAACGGGCTTTGGAACGCGGCATACAGCACTGCGTCATCGGGGCTGAGCGCCAGCGCTTCGAACCCGCGGTTCAATTTGCGGGTGAGCGCGACCGGCGGCAGCGATGCGACGATCGGGATCGCGGATCCGGCAAACCGGTCGGCGCTGCCGCGTGGCACGAGGCGGCGGATTACGGTGCCGTCCGGCTCCACCAACAGCAACGAGGGTCCGTATTCCTCGGCAATCCAGAACAGGCCGTCGCGCCGCGCGGCGATCCCTTCGCTGTCCGCACCGTGGACGCTGGTGGGCAGCGGTGTGCCATCGAGCGCGAAGACCGATTCGGTTTCGGCCCCGGCAATACGCGGCGGCGGCAGGCCGCTCAGCGGCGTTCCAGCGGGGCAGCGCAGCGGCATTACCGCTTCGATCAAAACGGCATCGCCCTCCAGCCGGAACCGCGCCAACGCCGGGCCAACATCGGGCAGCGGCATGATCTTGACGCCGTCGAGCGCGGCGAGGTGCGCCAGATGGTCCAGCCCATAACGCGCCGCGGCATCTTCCGGCCCCAGATTGGGCCCGCGATCTCCCACCCCCCAGAACACCCCCGGCGGATCGCCCGCGCGGCGGCACAGGCCCGAAGTCAGACTGCGGTGCAGCGCCATCGTGCCGCGCGGGGTTGGCAGGGTGGCCAGCGGGACATCGGTCCAGTGAAGGCGGCGGGGGTTGGGCATTTAGGGGCGGTGCACTGGCGTCATTGGACGGGTCAAGCGGCAACTTTCAGAACTCTGGTCGTAGCGGGATTGACTTTGCAACGATTGTAGCTACGTTGTAGCCCATGCAAGCTACAGACACTATTCGCGCCCGGATCGACACCGCGACCAAAGTCAAGGCAACCGCCGCGCTGGCGGCGATGGGCCTATCGGTTTCTGACGCAATCCGCATGTTGATGCACCGGGTCGCGGCGGACCAGCGGTTGCCCTTTGATGTGGTGGTGCCCAATGCCGAAAGCCGCGCGGCGTTGGCCGAGCTCGAGGACGGCAAGGGCAAGCGTTTTGAGAGCGTCGATGAATTATTCGACGATCTGGGTATCTGATCTTTGCGCGAAGTGATCCGTTCGACGGCGTTCAAGAAGGACGTCAAGCGAGCGGACAAGCGTGGCAGGGACATGGCCAAGCTTCGTGCGGTGATCCTGCTGCTGATAGAGAAGGCGCCGCTCGAACCGAAGCTCCGCGACCATTCGCTCAAAGGCGAATGGCAAGGTTGGCGTGACCTGCATGTCGAGCCGGACTGGGTGCTGATCTACAAGTTGACGGAGACAGAGTTGCTGCTGGCGCGAACGGGGACGCATTCGGACTTGTTTGGGGAGTAGTCGTCGAAACTAGACTTAGCCAGCGGCCGGTTTTCCGGAATCCCAAACGCGATGGACTTGAGAATGCCACAACACATCTACAGTCCTGAAGGTGAGACCAGCTGGCTCGGTCGCACCTAGGAAGGTGTCGCGGATCGCTTGTTCGTTTGATCCGTATTCGCTTTCATTCAGGTAGATAAGCAGCCCGCACGCACCGGCATAAGGTTTACAGGCTTTTGCCGACGCCCGTTGCTGGAGCAGCTCAAATGCCATTTCTGGTGACAACCAAGCGTCAGCGGGATCTTGTCGAACCGGCAAGATGCCTTGTTCGACCAGGCGCAGGTCTTCTCGATATTCGTCGCCTCTTCGACGAAGTCGGCCGATGGCCTCGGTAGCTTCAAATCTAAGCTCGTCAGTCCCCAACATCAGGGCAAAATCTGGATAGGGTTCAGGATGCAGAAGCCGGACGGAGCAAGCTTTCAGATGGATGCTTTGTTGCTGGGCGAGCCATGCATCTCTCCAAAATCCGGTTCCATGTTCGATCATGGCCCCGAACTGTCCAAGCGCTTCGTGGCATTCACTGACGAGCCGACCAAACTGAGCGGGGTCTTGCCAGCAGGAAAGCTTCGCAATCCAAGCGTTTCGTTCGGCAGCCTCCATCACTCCCACTCAATCGTCCCCGGCGGTTTCGAGGTGTAGTCATAGACGACCCGGTTGATGCCTTTGACCTCGTTGATGATCCGCGTCGCGCAGCGGCTCAGGAACGCGGCGTCGAACGGATAGATATCGGCGGTCATCCCGTCGGTGCTGGTCACCGCACGCAGCGCGCAGACGTTGTCGTAAGTGCGGCTATCGCCCATCACGCCGACGGTTTTTACCGGCAGCAACACCGCAAAGGCTTGCCAGATCGCATCGTACAAGCCGGCGTTGCGGATTTCTTCGAGGTAAACTGCGTCGGCCTTGCGCAGCACATCGCAGCGTTCGCGGGTCACTTCGCCGGGGATGCGGATCGCCAGGCCGGGGCCGGGGAATGGGTGGCGGCCGACGAAGATGTCCGGCAGGCCCAGTTCGCGCCCCAGTTCGCGGACTTCGTCCTTGAACAGTTCGCGCAACGGCTCGACCAGCTGCATGTTCATCCTGTCCGGCAGCCCGCCAACGTTGTGGTGGCTCTTGATCGTCACCGAAGGCCCGCCGGTGAATGAAACACTCTCGATCACATCCGGGTAAAGCGTGCCCTGCGCGAGGAAATCGGCCCCGCCAACTTGCCTGGCCTCTTCCTCGAACACGTCGATGAAGGTCTTGCCGATGAATTTGCGCTTGGCTTCGGGATCGGTGACCCCGGCCAGCCCGCCCAGGAACAGCGCGGAAACGTCCTTGTGGACTAGCGGGATATTGTAGTGATTGCGGAACAGGCTGACGACCTGCTCGGCCTCGCCCAGCCGCATCAGCCCGTGGTCGACGAACACGCAGGTTAGTTGCTCGCCGATCGCCTCGTGGATCAGCACGGCGGCAACCGCAGAAACGACCCCGCCCGATAGCCCGCAGATCACCCGGCCCTTGCCGACCTGCTTGCGGATTTCGTCGATCTTGGTCTTGCGGAATTCGGCCATGGTCCAATCACCCGGCAGCCCGCAGACGTGGCGCACGAAGTTCTTGTAAAGCTTGCCGCCATCGGGGGTGTGGACCACTTCGGGGTGAAACTGCATCGCGTAGATGCGCTTTTCATCGTTGGCGATCACCGCGAAAGGCGCGCCCGAGCTGGCGGCCACGGAACGGAAACCGGCGGCGAGCTGGGTCACCTTGTCGCCGTGGCTCATCCACACCTGGTGCTTTTCGCCCTCGGCCCAGAGGCCATCGAACAGCACGCAGCTGTCTGAAATTTCGATGAAAGCGCGGCCAAATTCGCCGCTGTCACCGGGCTGCACTTCGCCGCCCAGCTGATGCATCAAAGCCTGCTGGCCATAGCAGATCGCCATAATCGGCAGCCCGCTCTCAAGGATTTCCACCGGGATCCGCGGACCATCAGCGTCCAGCACCGAGGCCGGCCCGCCCGACAGGATGATCCCCTTGGGCTGCATCCGCGCGAACGCAGCGGCGGCACTGTTGAACGGGGCAATTTCGGAATAGACCCCCGCTTCGCGCACCCGCCGCGCGATGAGCTGGGTGACCTGGCTGCCGAAATCGACAATAAGGATGGAATCGCTGGGCTGGATCGTCATGATGGGCCGATAATGATCTCGGCCGAAAGGTGCAACAAGGTCCTCTCCATTTTGCGCAGCCAAATGGGGGGGTGGCATTTGCGGAGCAAATGACGGAGGGGTTTTGGACCTTTGCGCCATTTCCCCTCCGTCAGCGGCTCGACGCCGCTGCCACCTCCCCATTTGTGGCATTCGCCAAAAATGGGAAGGATCGATTGGGGGATATGTTTTGCAACACCGCGGCTCGATTGCCATCGTCTTTGCCATCGTGCTGATCGATATGCTGGGCTTCGGGCTGGTGATGCCGGTGCTGCCGGGGCTGATCATGGATCTGGGCCGCATGTCGGTCAACGATGCGGCGCTGTTCGCGGGCTGGCTGGGGGCGGGCTATGCCGCGCTGCAATTCGTCTTTGCGCCGATCATCGGCAACCTTTCCGATCGCTTCGGCCGCCGCCCGGTGCTGCTGGCTTCGCTGGCCGGGTTCGGGCTTGATTATCTGGTGATGGGCCTTGCGCCGTCGCTGTGGTGGCTGGTGCTCGGAAGGCTGGCTGCCGGGATCACCGGGGCCAGCTGGAGCGCCGCCTATGCCTTCATCGCCGACATTTCCCCGCCTGAAAAGCGCGCGGCCAATTTCGGGCTGATGGGGATGGCCTTCGGGTTCGGGTTCATTTTCGGCCCAGCGCTGGGCGGCTTGCTGGCCACGATTGGCCCGCGCGTGCCGTTTTTTGCGGCGGCGGGGCTGGCGCTGGTCAACGTCACCATCGGCTGGTTCGTGCTGCGCGAAAGCCTGCCCCCCGAAAACCGCCGCCCGTTCGAATGGAAGCGCGCCAATGCATTGTCGGCGCTGAAGGCGCTGGGCAAGCAGAGCGGGGCGGTGGCCTGGTTCATTTCGGCCAATGGCATGTGGCAGCTGGCGCATGTCGTCTATCCGGCGATCTGGGCCTATGTCGCGATTGCCGCCTGGGGGTTTGGCAACAAGGAGATCGGGCTGGCGCTCGCCGTGGTCGGGCTGACCAGCGCGCTGGTGCAGGGCGTGGGGCTGCGCTTCGTTGCGCCCCGGCTGGGTGAGCGGCGCGCGGTGACGCTGGGGGTTGCCGGGTTCGCTGCCTCGGCGGTGCTCTATACGTTGGCCGGCTCTGTCCCGATGATCTACTTCGCGATCGTGATCGGCAGCCTGCAGGGCTTCATCGGCGCCTCGATCCAGGCCATGGCCAGCAAGACCATCGACGCATCGAGCCAGGGCGAATTGCAGGGCGCAACGCAGGCGGTCGGCTCGCTCGCGGCGATCATCGGCCCGCCGCTCTACTCGATCGTTTTTGCGCGGTTTCACGGGCCCGGCGCGGTGGCGCAAGTGCCGACCATGCCGCTGCTGGTTGCGGCCGTGTTCGCGTTGCTCACGCTGGTGCTGTTCTGGCGCGCGCTCGCGCTGGTCAGGCGCCCAGCTTCTCCCGAAGCTCGGTCTTGAGCAATTTGCCGATGTGGCTGCGCGGCATCTCGTCAATCGCGTGCAGCGCCGAAACGCGCTGGGTCTTGCCGAGGCGGCTGTTGGCCACGGTGCGGATGTCTTCGAGTGCATCTTCGCTAACGCCCGGCTTCAGCACCACGAAGCCCACCGGGGTTTCGCCCCACTGATCGCTGGGCACGCCCACCACTGCCGCCTCAACCACGCGGTCATCCTTGGCCAGCTCGGTTTCAAGGTCGATCGGGAAGATGTTGAACCCGCCCGAGATGATCACGTCCTTGGTCCGCCCAACCAGCGTGACGAAGCCATCGGCATCGACAATCCCGACATCGCCCATCCGCTGCCAGGTCGATCCGTCGGCGGGATCGATCCAGTAGCCTTCGCGGGTTTTTTCGGGCTGGTTCTTGTAGCCCAGCATCATGGTGGGCGATTTGCCGACCAGTTCGCCGGGCTGGCCCGCAGACACTTCCTGCAAGGCTTCGTCGATCACTTTGAGGAAATGGCCGGGCGCGGGCTTCCCCACGGTGTGGAGCTTGTTCGGGAATTCGTGCGCGGCCAGCACGCAGCTGACGCCGCCTTCGGTCATCCCGTAATATTCGATCAGCCCGCCGGGCATGCGCCGCAGAACTTCGGCTTTGAGATCGGCGGGGAACGGGGCCGAGGTGCAGAACTTCACCTGCATCGATGACAGGTCGTAGCGGCCGAAATCCGCATATTCCATCAGCCGGCGGTATTGCACCGGCACCAGCATGGTGTGGGTGACTTTCTCATCCTGCGCGCGTTCCAGCCATTTCTGCGTATCGAACTTGCCCATGATCGAAACGCAGCCGCCCGAATAGACCGACGGCAGGAACACCACCATCGTGGTGTTCGAATAGAGCGGGGTAGAGGTCAGCGCGCGGCTGCCCGCGCCATAGCTGTGCGTCACCCGGCCCGCCATCTGCCGCCAGCGCATCGCGTGACTGTGAACGATCCCCTTGGGAATGCCGGTGGTGCCTGACGAATAGATGATGTTGATCGGATCGTTTTCGCCCGGTTCGAACGGCGCGGCTTTGGTGCCCGGCGGAGCCATGAACGCGTCCAGTTCGCTGAGCAGGATCTGGTTTTCGATCGGCAGCTTGAAGTCTCCCAGTTCATCCAGCTTGGCAGAATCGATGAACAGGTGGATCGCGCCTGAATCGTGCGCCATGCCTTCCAGCTGCTGCGGACTGGCGCTGGTGGTCAGCGGCGCAGCGCAGCCCCCGGCGCGGATCGCGGCGAGGAACACCAGCGCATAGGCCACGTTTGACGTGCCAAGGATCGCCACGGCTTGCCCGCGCTGCAACCCATCGGCCTGTAGCCGCGCTGCCAGCCGTTCGATCTGGTCAGCGGCATCGCGCCACGATAGCTGCGCGGTGCCATCATAAAGCGCGGTGGAATCGCCGCGCAGTTCGCCCCACAGCTGCATCAGCGCGGGCAATGAACCGAAGTCGGCATCGAGCAAGGCGGCAGGATCGCTGGTCATGGTTGGCTGGCTTTCTTGGAGTCATTCGTCTTTTCGCGCGCAGCGAAGCAATCCAGCGCGGTTTATGCAACCCTGGATTACTTGGCTTCGCTGACAATGACGATTTGCCGGATATGAAGGAAGCCTAAGCAGCGCTGTTGCAAAATACGCAACACTTGTCCCGTCCTTTGCACTGGCAATCTCTACCAGGTTAGTTATGTTGCAAATGCGAACTGAGTTCGCGAAAGCAACAGGAGAATCCCCATGCGCAGTATCGTTTCGATCGTGCTGCCGATCATCGCCGCGATTTCGGTCAGCGGTTTGATGTTTACCGCCACGCTTGCCTAAGCGCGGCGGTTCGGCACACCTCCACACAGACAAAGGGCAGCGAGGCCACGGCCGCGCTGCCCTTTGTTGTTTTCGGCGTTGCTATTTGCTGCTCAGCAGCTTGACCAATTCAAACAGGTAATCGCGCCCTTCCATCAGCGAGCGCACTTCGAGCCGTTCATTGAGGCCGTGCGCGCCGTTGCCGTCGGGATCGCCCCATTCGCCGGGCACGCCGTAAGTCGGGATGCCGACTGCGGCGAGGTAGACCCCGTCAGTCGCGCCGGTCGACATCACCGGGATCACCGGCACGCCGGGGAAATGCTTGGCGACAAGCGCTTCCATCGGCCCGATCAGCCAGGGATACATAGGCGGCGTCTTGGCGATCGGTTTGCCGACCTTGGTCTGGACCACCTTGACCGCAGGATTGCCGATCGCGGCTTCAAGAGTGGCCTGGGTTTCGTCCGAGGTGCGGCCCGGGAACATCCGGCAGTTGACGTTGGCCGTCACCGTCTGGGGCAGCGCATTCAGCGCATGGCCGCCATCGATCAGCGTCGCGACGCAGGTGGTGCGCAGCATCGAATGATACATCTTGTCGGTGTTGACGATCGCCTCAGCCGCCTTGTCCTGCGGATTGGCGGCCAGCGCGACCATCGCCTTGCCCATCTCGTCGTTCCGAAGCGCGCCGGACTTGGCGAAGAAAGCCCGCGTGGTGTCGTTGAATTCCAGCGGAAACTCGAAGTCGCGCACCTTGGCCACCGCATCGGCCATCGCGTAGATCGCATTTTCGCGCACCGGCTGTGATGAATGGCCGCCCTTGTTGGTGGTGGTGAAGGTAAAGTCCTGATAGGCCTTTTCACCGACCTGAATGGTCTGCACCATCAGCTTGCCGTGCCCGTCGCTCAGTCCGCCGCCGCCTTCGTTGAGGGCATATTCGGCGTCGATCAGTTCGCGCCGGTTCTGCGAAAGCCATTCCGCGCCGTTGAACGCGCCGCTGGTTTCCTCGCCGCAGGTCAGCGCCATTTTCACGGTGCGTTTGGGCTTGTACTTTTCGCGGGCGAAGCGAACCAGCGTATCGGTCCAGATCGCGGCCTGCGACTTATCGTCAGCCGTGCCGCGGGCATAGAAATAGCCGTCTTCCTCGATCAGGGTGAACGGATCGCGGACCCAGTCCGAGCGCTTGGCCTCGACCACGTCGATATGCGCGAGCAGCAGCATCGGCTTGAGCTTTTTTGAAGTGCCGGGATAGACCACCACCAACCCGCCATCCTTGGGGTGTTCGGGCACCGAGAACAGCGTGATCTGGCTGTCGGCAATCCCCGCTGCCTTAAGCCGCGCCGCCATCCGTTCGGCTGCCAGTGTGCAGCTGCCGGTTGAAACCGTGGTGTTGGTTTCGACCAGTTCCTTGTAAAGTCCGCGAAACTCTACCTGATCGGGCCGCAGCGGCATTGCGGCGGCGCCAGCGGCAACGGATGCGCCAAGCAGAAGGGTGATGGCTAGCTTTTTCATGGTGGTAACTCCCCGAGTGCTGCCGGGAATTGAGCAGCAATCGGCGCCGATGGAAAGTGCAGATTGTCGGGTTTGACTTTGGAGCAGGAAAAGCGCCTATTCCGTAACGGCAAAACAGGGAGGCAGGCCAATGAAACCGATTCAGCTTGTTTTGGGAATTGCCGCGCTGGCGGGCTTTTGCGCCCCCGCTGCGGCGCAGTCTTTCGATAACACCGTCGCACCCGCGCCGGGCGAGGTTCGGATCCAGGCCGGAATCGTCATTCCGCTGGGTACGGGCGGCACTGCGGCAGAGCGGGCGCCCAGGATTGAAACGTGGAGCGACCCGCGCCAGCAGCGCGCCTTGCCCCAGGCCAGTCTGGGCCAGGCCTATGATCAACCGAGAATGCGTCCGGTCCGGATCGGGGTCAACTTTTCCGGCGATCCGCGGCTGATGCTCAATGGCCGTGAAATGCCGGGGCAAAGCGACAAAAAGGGCATTTCCACGCTTGGTGTCGTCGGCATAGGGGTGGTGGTCGTTGTGGTGATCGCGGTGGTAGCGGTATCAAGCACCAATTTATACCCGACCAATTGATCGCCGCTGCTGTCTAAAACTTTCTGGAAATCCGGCCTCGCTGCTTGGGTTTTGCCCAGCCAGCGCCTATGGCAGCGAAATGTCCGAAACACCCGAAAACATCCCCAACGCCAATGCTTATGGCGCCGATCAGATCAAGGTCCTCAAGGGGCTGGACGCAGTGCGCAAGCGCCCCGGCATGTACATCGGCGATACCGACGATGGTTCGGGCCTGCACCACATGGTGTTCGAGGTTTCGGACAATGCGATCGATGAAGCGCTGGCCGGGCATTGCGACCTGGTCCTGATCGAGCTCAACCCCGATGGCTCGGTTTCGGTTGAAGACAACGGTCGCGGCATTCCCACCGGAATCCATGCCGAAGAAGGCGTTTCGGCGGCCGAAGTGATCATGACCCAGCTCCACGCTGGCGGCAAGTTCGAGAACACCTCGGACGACAACGCCTACAAGGTTTCGGGCGGGCTTCACGGGGTCGGCGTGTCGGTGGTCAACGCGCTGTCGGAATGGCTCGAACTGACGATCTGGCGCGACGGGGAAGAGCACTGGATGAAGTTTGCCCACGGCGATGCGGTGGAACCGCTGCGCGTGGTCGGCCCGGCGCCTGAAGGCAAGAAGGGCACCCGGGTGACCTTCATGGCCTCAACCGATACGTTCAAGAACGTGCTCGAGTTTGATTTCGAAAAGCTGGAACACCGCTACCGCGAACTGGCCTTTCTCAATTCGGGCGTGCACATCCTGCTGCGTGATCTGCGCAGTGAGGACGTGAAAGAACACGACCTGTTCTATGAAGGCGGGATCGGTGCGTTCGTGGCCTATCTTGATCGCAACAAGGTGGCGCTGCTGCCCGATCCGATCACGATTTCGTCTGAGCGCGAAGGGATCGCGATCGAGGTGGCGCTGGAATGGAACGATTCGTACTACGAAAACGTCCTGTGCTTCACCAACAACATCCCCCAGCGCGATGGCGGCACGCACCTTGCTGCGTTCCGTGCCGCGCTGACCCGCACCTTGAACGGCTATGCCGAAAAATCGGGACTGCTGAAGAAGGAAAAGGTCAGCCTGACCGGCGATGATATGCGCGAAGGGTTGACCGCGATCGTTTCGGTCAAATTGCCCGATCCCAAGTTTTCATCGCAGACCAAGGACAAGCTGGTCTCCTCCGAAGTGCGCCAGCCGCTCGAAAGCCTGATGGCCGACAAGATGAGCGAATGGCTGGAGGAAAACCCCGCTTATGCCAAGGCGGTAGTGGCCAAGATCATCGATGCCGCCGCCGCCCGCGAAGCCGCGCGCCGCGCGCGTGAACTGACCCGCCGCAAGGGCGCGATGGATATCGCCAGCCTGCCGGGCAAGCTGGCCGATTGCCAGGAACGCGATCCCGCCAAGTGCGAACTGTTCCTGGTCGAAGGGGATTCGGCTGGCGGCAGCGCCAAGCAGGGCCGCGACCGGGCCTATCAGGCGATCCTGCCGCTCAAGGGCAAGATCCTCAATGTCGAGCGCGCACGGTTTGACCGGATCATCTCGTCAAAGGAAGTCGGCACGCTGATCCAGGCGATGGGCACCGGCATCCGGGATGAATTCAACCTCGAAAAACTGCGCTATCACAAGATCGTGATCATGACCGACGCCGATGTTGACGGCGCGCATATCCGCACCCTGCTGCTGACCTTCTTCCACCGCCAGATGCCCGACATCATCCGCGCCGGGCACCTGTTCATCGCCCAGCCGCCGCTCTACAAGGTCAACAAGGGCCGCTCCGAGGTGTATCTCAAGGACGCGCGCGAACTTGACGAATATCTGGTCGAAGCGGGCCTTGCCGGGCGCATGCTCGAAGGGCCGGGCGGTACGCGCTCGGGTAACGATCTCAAGACGCTGGTCGATCACGCGATCCGCTTGCGCAGCCTGATGGGCTTTGTGCCCAAACGCTTTGATCCCGCGGTGATCGAGGCCTTGGCGATCGGCGGGGTGTTCGAGCCCGAGATCGACCGCGCCGGGCGTCAGGCCGCGCTGGCCCGCGCCGCCACGCTGATGGGCCAGACCGACCGTGAAGCGGTGTGGAGCGCGAAGCTGCGCGATGATGGCTCGGTGCTGCTTGAGCGGGTCTGGCGCGGGGTAACCGATGCCTTCCCGATCGAGGCCAGCTTCCTGACCAGCGCCGAAGCGCGCAAGCTGGCCCGGCTCGCAGCCGAACAGGCCGATGCCTATACCGGTGCCTCGCGGCTGGTGCGCGGTTCGGCCCAGGCCGAGGAAACGCCAGCTGAAGTGGCCGAACTGAGCGGCGATGTGGGCGATGACCAGACCCCGATCGCTTCGCGCGGCAATGGCCGTGATGAAGGCATAGCCCGCCCCTCGCAATTGCTCGAAGCGGTGCTGGCAGGCGGACGCAAGGGCCTGGCAATCGCGCGCTACAAGGGGCTGGGCGAAATGAACGCCGAGCAATTGTGGGAAACCACGCTCGATCCCACCGCGCGGGTGCTGCTGCAGGTCAAGGTCGAAGACGCCGACGTGACCGACGAGATTTTCACCCGCCTGATGGGCGACGTGGTCGAACCGCGCCGCGAATTCATTCAGGAAAACGCGCTGAATGTGGCGAATCTGGACGTTTGAACCGAGCGCTTGCTAGGTTGCCATTTTGGCAGCGATCGCTGCGATATTCCTGACAAATCCGGGCCGGTCTGCTTTGGCCAGTGCGCTTAGCATTTGCTCACAGTTTTGCAGGTTGTGCGTGTGCATTCGGTGGCAAAACGTTTCGCCAGCCTCGGTCAGAATCAGCGCAACTGATCGCCCTTTTAGTGCAGTGTGATCCCGCTGGAGCAGTTCGCGCCTTTGCAGGCGATCAATCGCAGATTGCATCGTGGTAGCTTGCACGCCCAGAAAAAGTCCTATTTCCTTAGCGGTTGAGCCGGGCTGGCGCCACAGATAGGTCAACGTTTCGACGTCCAGCGGGTTGTATGTAGCGGCCCCCAAATCTGAAAACAGGCGCCGTTCGTCAACGATCAAGATTCGCATTAGCTGGCTTATGGCCAAATCAAGCTGGTCGGCTTCGGTCATTATTACCTCTAAGTACGATATCCGTATTTACTAAGTGCGAATCTCGTATTAACTAGGCTGGTCAAGCCAGAAATGGCAAGCCTTTTGGCCAGGAGCGCGCGATGCCGACATCCGAATACTACCTCCTCACCGGTGCGACATCGGGCATCGGGCTGGAGGTTGCAGCCTGGCTGGCCCAAAGTCGCCCAAACAGTTTCATCGTGGTCGGTGCGCGCCGACCCGATTTGGCGAATACCCTGCGGCAACGGGTGCCAGCAGATCGGCTGCTGATCTTGGAACTTGATACAGCGTCGCTTGATTCGGTTAAGGTGTTCGCCGGTTCGGTTCGGGCCTTTTTGGCGGGTAGGAAATGTGCTGGGCTGGCGCTTAACGCGGGCATCCAGATCGTGAGCGGTGATCGCTACTCAGTCGATGGGTTCGAGTTGACCTTTGCGACCAATGTGCTGGGTCATATCGCCTTGTTCGAACATCTGCGAAGCGAAATGGGCCAATCGGCGACAGTGATTTCCACTGCAAGTGGCACCCACGATCCTGCGCACAAATTGGCCCGGCCGTACAAATTTTTTGGCGGACGCTTTCCATCTGTATCCGATGTCGCCGCTGGCAAGGTTTCCGATTCAAACGATGAAGCGCAGAAGGGCAGGGATCGCTATGCCACGTCAAAACTTTGCAACATCATGTTCAGCTACGCGATGGCGCGCCACTATCCCGCAGGCGAGTTGCGCTTTGTCGCATTCGATCCCGGCCTGATGCCGGGAACCGAATTGGCCCGCGATCAGCCCGCTGCCATGCGCTTTGCGTGGAAAAATGTCCTGCCGACCGCGGCGAAATTAATCGATGGCGCCAGCACTCCGCAGCGCTCCGGTGCAATGCTTGCGCAGCTCCTGATCGGCGAGCGGCTTCCGCTCGAAACCGGGCTGCATGTCGAGTTTACCGGCAACGAAATCCCGTCTTCAGAACTTTCACATGATCAGACCAAACAGGACGAATTGGTCAATTGGGCTCGCGGTTTGGCAATCGCAACGCGTTGAGCGAATTCAGCTTGCTTCGACCACCGGAAAGAACCGCGCGATTACATCGCGCGCCAGCCGCGCGGGGCGCAGCGTTTCGGCATCGATGCAGCACCAGCTTGATTTGACTTCGGCCAGCACCTCTTCGCCGCGGCGGATCACGGTTTCATAAAACGCGCGGGTGCCGTGGAATTTTTCCAGCAAGACCGTGGCGATCACCTCGTCGCCCAGGAAGGTCGGGCGGCGATAGGTGATCTCGTGCTTCAGCGCGACCCACAGGTGCTGCGCCACTGCATCGGTCGGCGCGAGGGTGCGCCAGTGATCGATCACCGCGTCCTGCACCCATTTGAGGTACGAGGCGTTGTTGACGTGCCCCATGAAATCGATGTCGGCGGGATCGACGGGAATCGCAAAAAGGTGAGGCAACGGCTGGTTCACAACGCTGTAAGTAATGCCTGCATGTTGCAATTTCCAGACAGGTGACAGTGCCCGGCGAATTTTTTCAGGCCGCCCGCAGCGCCGAGACGCCCTTGGCCCCGCGATCGGCCCCCGATAGTCCATCGAACACGGCATCGACAATCCGCGCCAGCTTGTCCTCGGACAACTTGGGCATGATCAGCTCCATCGCACCGATGTTGACGTAGGCACCGGTCATCTGGTTGATCAGACTGATCGCTTCATCGACATCGAGCCCGGCGAAATGGCCATCGGCCATCGCCTCGCCGATGATCATGGCCAGATAGTGATCGCCCAGATCGACATAGGAGCGGACCAGCTCGAAATTTTCCTTGCCCAGTTCGACGTAGTTGGCAAACGCCACCGGATCACGCTCCCATTCGGCCTTCATCCGGGTAAAACGGCGGGCATAAAATTCGAACATCTTGCGCCGCGGCGGCAAGTCGCTTGCGATGACCGCTTCCATGATCTCGACCTTGGGGCGGAACCAGTGTTCGGCCACCGCTTCGATCAGCGCTTCCTTGCTGTCGTAATAGCGATAGAGATTGGCGGGCGACATCCCTGCGCGCGCAGCAATTTCGGTCATGGTGACCGCGGCTGAACCGCGTTCCTCGATCAGATCGACAACGTGGCCGATCAGCGCTACGCGTCCGGCTTCGATATCCGCTTGTGGTCGTGCCATGCCGTGTTCTCCCCATCGGCGTTGGTTGTTCCCGGCAATATAGAACGGCGCCGGGGTTTTTTCAATAAACTGTCTTAGTTGCATAATACGCAGCGCTTGTTGCGCGGGACGCATCGGCTAAAAGCATTGCCCATGACGAATCGCCTCCTGCTCGCCCGCGTTGCCCTGCCGCTGATGGTCGCCTGCGCCGGCCCCGCCGCGCTTCAGAGCGCGGCACTGGCGCCCCGTACGGTCACCGTCGGGATCCTGGCGATCAACGATTTCCACGGCGCGATCGAACCGCCCAAGCAATCGGTGATCGCGCCCGATGGCAAGGGCGGCAGCGCGCAAGTGCCGGCCGGCGGAGCGGCCTGGCTGGCCAGCGCGGTCAGGATCCTGCGCGGGCAATATGCCAATTCCGCCACGGTAACGGCGGGGGATCTGATCAGCGCATCGCAGCTGGCCTCCTCGATCTACCTTGATGAGCCGACGATCGGCGTGGCCAACCGCATCGGCATCGATTTCAGCGCGGTGGGCAATCACGAATTTGACCGCGGGCGGCAGGAATTGCTGCGCATGCAGCGCGGCGGGTGCAAGCAATATACCCCGCGCAAACCATGCCAGGTCGAACGTTTCACCGGCGCGAGGTTCAAGTTTCTGGCTGCCAGCACCATCACCGAAAACGGCAAGCCGCTGTTTCCCGCCTTTGGCATCAAAAGCTATGGCCAGGGTGCGCGCAAGGTGACCGTGGGCTTCATCGGCCTGACGCTGAAGGGCACCACCGATCTGGTCTCGCCCGGCGGGATCAAGGGGCTGGTCTTCCGCGACGAGGCCAGGACCATCAACGCGCTGGTCCCGCAATTGAAGGCCAAGGGCGCCGATGCGGTGGTGGTGCTGATCCACCAGGGCGGACAACAGGACAAGCCGACCGATCCCAATAGCTGCAGCGGCTTTTCAGGCGAAATCGCACCGATCCTCGATCAGCTTGATCCCCGCGTCGATGTGGTGGTTTCGGGCCACACCCACCGCGCCTATGTGTGCGATTACGGGCAGATCAATCCGGCGCATCCGGTGCTGCTGACCAGCGCCGGCAATTACGGCACCATGCTGACCGACATCGCGCTGGAAATCGATCCCGCCGCGAACACGGTGGTGGCCAAGCGCGCGCGCAACCTGATCGTGCAATCGCAGGCCTATGTGGGCAGCCGCGGGCCGATCCCGCTGAGCCCCTATTACCCGGTCTATGCCCCCGACAAGGCGGTGGCAGCCTATGTCCAGCTATATGTCGATGCGGCCAAGGCCTTTGCCCAGCGCCCCGCCGGTCACCTTGCCGCCCCCGCAGCGGGTGCGGCGCTGGGCCAGCTGATCGCCGATGCGCAGCTTGATGCGACCAGGGCGGCGGGCGCACAGATTGCGCTGATGAACCCGTTTGGCGTGCGCGCGCCAATCGTCCCGGCCACCGACGGTTCGGTAAAATTTGCTGATATCTATGCCGCACAGCCGTTTGCCAACACGCTGGTAACGCAGAGTTTCAGCGGGGCGGAACTGAAGGCCGCGCTCGAACAGGGGTTTGACGAAAACGGCCCCTATCAGGCGCTGATCCCCTCGGCCGGACTGACCTATGGCTATGACATGAGCCGCCCGGCGGGCGACCGCGTGGTGGACCTGCGCTTCAATGGCCAGCCGATCGATCCCGCTGCCACCTACCGCGTCACCACCAACAGTTTTCTGGCCCAGGGCGGAGACAGCTTCACCCTGCTGGCGCGACAGAAGGACGGGGTGATCGGGGTGAGCGATCTCGACGCGCTGGAAGCCTGGCTCAAAGGCGCGGACTTGCGCGCCGTGCCCGAAGCGGTGCGGGCGGTGGAGGTGAAGCCCTGACGCAAAAAGGGCGACGCCTGCGCGCCGCCCTCTTCGTCAAAGCGTTGCCGCTGAGATTACATAGCCTTGGTCCAGACCTGGTCGGCGGTCATGCCCGTAAGCGGGGCATCCTTGCTGGCCAGCTTGTAAAGCGCGCCATCGGCGACCGCCCAGACCGACTTGTCGCCCGAGAAGACGATCCGCTTGCCGTCCGAATACCACGCCCACTTGCCCGTGGTCGCCTTGCCGGCGGCATCGGTCATTTCGGCGTTCATATCGGCGGCCAGCATCAGCTTGGCTGCGCCCGCGGTATAGGTGCCTTCGGGCTTGACAGTGGCCTTGGCATTTTCGGGCAGGGCCGGCAGCGCGACTGCGGCTTCGCTGGCGGTGGCTGCGGCATCGGTTGCCACGGCTTCGGGCTCCTTGCCCTTGCAGCCGGCGACCAGGGCCAGTGCGGCCAGCGGGAGAATGAATTTACGCATCGGGGATAAACTCCTGAAAATTGTCCGGAAAATGTGCGACTCAGGACAAGCGGAAACCCTACACTTGGGCAGGTGCGCCGGGCAAATGATTTGCTGTCAGCCCTTGCGCGGCGGCCAGGGAATGAAGCCCGAGGTGCGCGCGACGTATTCACTGTAACCCGGGCGGCTCCTGGCCAGCCCCTTTTCCAGCAGCGGCTTGCCCGACCAGCGGGTCAGCGTGAAGGTCAGGAACAGCGGCCCGATCAGGCTGACCAGCGCGACCCACAGCCCGGCCTGCGCAGCCACCAACCAGATCCCCCACCACGCGCAGGCATCACCGAAATAGTTGGGATGGCGGGTATAGCGCCACAGCCCGGTATCGAGCACCTTGCCCTTGCTGGCGGGATCGGCGCGGAACGTGTTGAGCTGGGCATCGCCGACCGTTTCAAACACCACCCCCGTCAGCCACAGCGCGAAGCCGCCCCAGGCCAGCGGGCCGATCGCCGCCGGTTCGCCCGCGGCAAGAATGCCAATCTGCGCGGGCAGACAGGTGATGAACAGCAACAGCGCCTGCGGACCGAACACCACTTTGAACGCGGCGCTGCCATAGCGGCCCTGTTCGCGCGCCTTGGCGAGCATGCGTGCATAGCGCGGATCCTCGCCATGTGCGCGCCAGCGGGTGAACAGGTGCAGTGCCAGACGCAGCCCCCACACGCCGGTCATCACCAGGATCAGCGTGGCGCGCGCACCGGGATCGCCCAGTTGCAGCCAGCTGACGGCAGCCAGCACCACCATGCCAAACCCCCAGACCGCATCGATGAACGACACGTCGCCGATCCGCGCGGCGATCAGGCACAGCACCACCATCATCGCCACATCGACCGCAAGGTTGATTGTCAGCATTTCAAGCATGGGCTTCGCTCCGTTCCTCGGTGATGGCGGCTTCGAGCAATGCCCAGCGTGGATGGCCGGGCATGACCGAGCGGTAATAGGCCAGCAGCTTTGCAAGATCGCCAGCGTAATCGCCGCTGGGCATGATCGCCGGACCGATCCCGCCGCGGCGGGTCTTGTCTTCAACCCAGGCCGGCACCAGCGCAACTCCGGCCTTGTGGGCGATGTGGTAGAAACCCGATCGCCATGGCCTGGAGGCGCTGCGCGTGCCTTCGGGGGCAACCACCAGCGCCAGTTCTTCGGCGCCGGCAAAGGCGTCGACCACCTGATCGACATAGTTGCGGCCCTTGGCGGAGCGATCGACAGAAACCCCGCCCATATCGTACATGAAGCGTGTCATCGGCCATGCGAACAAAGTGTGCTTGCCCATGAAGCTGGGCCTGATGCCGGCCTCTGCCGTGGCGCCAAGAAAGAACACGAAGTCCCAGTTGGTGGTATGCGGCACACCAATGATAATGCAGCGCCGCGGCGCCGGATAATTGTCCTCCAGCTGATAGCCGCGCCAGCGATAGAGCGCGATGATCAAACGCCGGACCAGACGCGAGAGCAGCGATGGCCCTGCGGTGCGCATTAAGCAAAATCTCCCCCGGCGCTGCTTCAAGCGACTGCCTTCACCCGATGCTATACACCCGCCGCGGCGAAAGCCATGCCCCTTTTGGGCAGGTCTAGAACCCCGCACCGCCCGGCCAGCTTGGCGCGGCCAGCCCCATCACCTTGAACAGCAGGCCCATCTGGCCCTCGCCGACCAGACGCTCTTTCGCGGCTTCGATCGCCGGACCGTGCTGCGGTGCGGCCTGGGCCAGGGTCTGTGCGCGCGCATCGATCCCCAGGTTCCGCAGCCAGCGCCCTTGCGGCACGGTGCCCAGCCAGCGCACCCCACGTGATTGGGCAATCGGCGCCAACGTCGCGAAATCGACGTGCGCGGTCAGGTCCGCTTCGCCCGGCTGGCTGAACGGATCGACCTTCAGGTGCTGGCGCACCGCCTGCATCGTCGATCCATCGCGCAGCTGATCATGACCGTAATCGATGAACAGCGCCGCGCCGCCCTGGTCCTTGAGCCGCCCCGCAATTTCGTAAATCGTCGCCGCAGCACCAGGGCAGGTTTCGATGATCGTCCCCACTTCGGCCGCGCGGCGCGCCTCGGGAATGGCGGCATCCATCGGTTGGGATCCGGCAATGCAGACGAACCGGTCGCCTTCAGGCACCACCATCCGTTCGCGCCAGCCCGCTTCGGTCATCACCAGTTGTCGCACCGGCAGCGCATCGAGAAATTCGTTCGCCACCACCAGCACCGGGCCATAGGGCGGGATGGTCGACAGGTCATGGTGCCACTGCGCTTGCGGCACAGAGGCCAGCTGCACGTCCTTCAAGGCGGTAGAGGCTTCGACAAAGTGGACGCTCGGCGTCAGCCCATAGCGCTTCGCCGCGCGCAAAGCATCGCGCGCCAGGGTGCCGCGCCCGGGGCCCATTTCGACATAGTGGACCGGCTCCTCGCGCCCGGCATTGATCCACATATCGGCCAGCCACAGCCCGATCAGTTCGCCGAACATCTGGCTGATCTCAGGCGCGGTGACGAAATCGCCCGCCGCGCCCAGCGGATCGCGGCTGGCATAATAGCGCGCGTTGGCCTCACCCATGTAATGCATCAGGCTGATCGGGCCGGTATTGCCGATCAGCCGCCGAAAGATCTCGCCCAGCGGGTCACTTGTCCCGGTCGCGCTCATTCCGGGATGGGGGTGGTGCTGCCCAGTTCAGGGCGCATCAGCGCTCGGATGACGAAGAACAGCCCCGCGGCCAGCAGCGGCAGGGTGAGCCACTGGCCCATCGACAGCCCGCTGCTGCGCGCGAGTTCCTGCAGCTGTGCATCAGGTTCGCGGTAGAATTCCACCACGAACCGTGCCAGCGCCATGCCGGTGGCAAAAATGCCCACCAGCAGCCCCGGCTTCCAGCGCGCGCGGGTGCGCCAGAACAGAACCATCAGCACGGCGGCCAGCAGCAGCCCTTCGAGCAGCGCTTCGTAAAGCTGGCTGGGGTGGCGCGCCATCGGGCCGCCGCCGGGGAACACCATCGCCCAGGGCACATCCGGCCCGGCCACGCGACCCCACAGTTCGGCATTCACGAAATTGGCCAGACGGCCAAAGAACATGCCCATCGGCACGCTGACCGCGACATAATCGCACACCCGCAGGAAGCTGAGCTTGCCCCGCCAGCAGACAAAGGCAATCGCCAGCAAAACGCCGATCAGCCCGCCATGAAAGCTCATCCCGCCGTTCCACAATTTAAGCAGTTCGCCTGGCTCGCCCCACAGGCTGGGCAGGCCGGTTTCGCCGCCGGTATAGAAAGTGGCATAGCCCAGTCGCCCGCCCAGGATCACCCCCAGCGTACAGTAGAAAAACAGATCGTCGGCATGGCGCTGCGCCATCGGCGCGCCGGGGGCCTTGAGCGTTTTGGAAATGTGCCAATAGGCAAAGATGATCCCGGCCAGGTAAGCCAGACTGTACCAGCGCAGCTGAAACTCGCCGAGCGGCGTGGGGAGCGAGAAGAGATAGTTCTTGAGCCCCAGATCGCGCCAATCAAGCGGCGCATTGGCCGCCGCGCTGGCGAGGTCTTGCAACAATGGTGACAGCGACAATTCAACCCCCTAGACAAGGCACTTGCCGCGCCTTGTGGCACAGCCGCGCGGGGACAGCAAACCCCCGGCTGCGCAATTGGGAACAGGATCGGGATGGAGCGGAAAAGGGCCGCGCCATGCCGCCAGACAGAAAAAGAAGGATGCCGCATGGCCACCGAACTCGACAATGCCCTTACCAATGTGATCGACCGACTTACCGCGCCTGATGCGCCGCTGGAAACGGTGCCCTATGAACGCTTCGGCCGGCAGCTGCCGATGCTGAAGGGCGCGCCGCCGACCCTGCCGGCGATGTTCGATCATTTCTGCGCCCAGCACGGCGCGACGGAATTCATCGTCGATGGCGATATTCGCCTGACCTTTACCGAAATACACGAAGCCGCGCGCGCAGTGGCGGGCGGCTTGATCGCGGGCCACGGGATTCAGCGCGGCGACCGGGTGGGGATTGCCGCGCGCAATTCGGCCAACTGGATCGCTGCCTACATGGGCGTGCTGATGGCGGGCGGCTGCGCCACCCTGCTCAACGGCTGGTGGAGCGGCGAGGAGATGGCCGGCGGGATCGAGCTGGCGGGCTGCAAGCTGGTGCTGGCCGATGCCCAGCGCGGTGCGCGGATCGCCGATCTTGGCCTTGCCACAAAACTTGTCGAATTTTCACACGATTGCCCCTGGCGTGAAGGCCTGGCTGCGGTTCTGGCAGGGGGCGGTGGGGCCGATACCCCGCTTCCTGAGCTGTCTGGCGATGATGTCGCGACGATCCTCTACACCTCGGGCTCGACCGGCCTCTCCAAAGGCGCCTGGTCCGATCACCGCGCGGTGACCCAGGCGGTGTTCAACTTCGTCGGCCAGACGCTGATGGTGCTGACTCATCTGACCGACAAGGGCGAAGCGCCCACCACCCAGCCCGCCACGCTGGTCAACGTGCCGCTGTTTCACGTTACCGGCGAAGTGCCGGTGCTGCTGCAAAGCTTCGTGATCGGGCGCAAACTGGTGCTGATGCCAAAGTGGAACGCCGAAGAGGCGATGCGCCTGATCGAACGGGAAAAGGTCACCTATTTCGTCGGCGTACCGCTGATGAGCTATGAGATCGCGACCCATCCGAGCCGCGATCAATACGATCTTTCCAGCTGCACCGCCTTTGCCGCAGGCGGCGCGCCGCGTCCGGCCGAACATGTGAAGAAAATCAAGGACGCGCTGCCGCATGCCTTTCCGCTGCTCGGCTACGGCCTGACCGAAACCAATGCGGCAGGCTGCGGCAACCTCAACGAGAACTACATGGCCAAGCCCGGTTCCACCGGCACCGCCACCAAGCCGCTGATCGATGTCGGCATCCTGGACGATGACGGCAACCAGCTGCCCAGCGGGCAAGTCGGCGAAGTCTCGATCCGCTCGATCGTCAATTTCAACGGTTACTGGAACAATTCCGAAGCCACCCGCCTGGCGATCATGCCCGACGGGTTCTTCCGCTCGGGCGATCTGGGTTACCTCGATGAAGACGGCTACCTGTTCATCGTCGACCGCAAGAAAGACATCATCATCCGTGGCGGCGAGAACATTTCCTGCATCGAGGTGGAAGAGGCGATCTATGCCCACCCGCAGGTGGCCGAAGCCAGCGTCTTCGGCATGCCGGATGAGCGCATGGGCGAGCAGCCCACCGGGGTCTATCTGGTCAAGGACGGCTGCACAGTCAGCGAAGATCAATTGCGCGCCTTCCTGCTGGAACGGATCGCCGGCTTCAAGGTGCCGGTGCGGTTGTGGCAGGAACACGAAACCTTGCCCCGGCTCGGCACCGAAAAGGTTGACAAGCGCACGCTCAAAGCCCGTTACCTGACCGTATGGGAAAGCGAGCAGAAAGCGGGGGCGTGAGCCGCATCCAGAATCAGCGCGCGGTGATCGACCGGCGCGCGCTGGCCGCTGCAATCAGCGAAGGCGTTGAAACAAGCGGCGCGGCCAAGGCGCGGCCCGCGGTGGTCGAACTGCTGCGCGGCGCACTGGCGGAAGGCCGCGCGGAGATCGCCCGGCGGCTGGCTGAGCATCCCGGTGCCGGCCACGACAGCGCTGAAGTGCAGGCTTTCCTGGTCGATCAGCTGATCCGCCTGATCCACGATCACGTCATCGGCGATGTCTATCCCGCACCCAACCGCACCTCGGGCGAGCGGCTCAGCGTCATGGCGGTGGGCGGTTATGGTCGCGGCGAAATGGCCCCGCATTCGGACGTTGATGTGGCCTTCATCACGCCGGGCAAGCAGACTTCGTGGTGCGAACAGGTGATCGAGGCGACGCTCTATTTCCTGTGGGATCTGGGGCTCAAGGTCGGCCATTCCAGCCGCAGTCTGGATGATGTGGTGCGGATGGCCAAGAGCGACCTGACGATCCGCACGGCGCTGCTCGAAGGGCGCTACGTGTGGGGCGATCAGGCCTTGTTCGATGAAGCGCAGAGCCGGTTCTGGGCCGAAGTCGTCGCCGGGACCGAGCGTCAGTACGTTTCCGAAAAACTGGCTGAACGCAATGATCGCCACAAGCGGCTGGGCGATAGCCGCTATGTCGTCGAACCCAATGTCAAAGAGGGCAAGGGCGGCCTGCGCGACCTGCACACGCTCTACTGGATCGGCAAATATATCCACCACGTGCGCGATGTGTCCGAACTGGTCGATGTCGGGCTGCTCAGCGGCAGCGAATACCGCGCCTTCCGCCGCGCCGAAAACTTCTTCTGGGCGGTGCGCTGCCACCTCCATACCATCACCGGGCGGGCCGAAGACCGGCTGACCTTCGATCTTCAGCGCGAAGTCGCGGCGCGGATGCAGTTTGCCGATCGCCCGGGCAAAAGCGCGGTCGAACGGTTTATGCAGTACTTCTTCCTGCAGGCCAAACGCGTGGGCCACCTGACCGGGCTGTTTCTGGCGCAACTGGACGAACAATTCGCCCGGAAGCAGCCGCGCGGGTTGCTCGCGGGGTTCCGGGCGCGGCGCCGGGTGGTCAAAGGCTATCCGGTCTATGGCGGCAAGATCACCGTGCCATCAGACACCTGGTTTACCGAAGACCCGGTGCGGCTGATCGAGATTTTCGTGGTCGCGGATGCCAATAGCCTCGAACTGCATCCCGATGCCATGCGCCTTGCCTTGCGCGATGCGCGGTGCGTCGATGCGGTGCGCACCGATGCCCGCGCCAATGCGCTGTTCCTCGATCTGCTGGCCAGCCGCCACGATCCCGAAACGGCGCTGCGCTGGTTCAACGAAGCGGGGGTGTTCGGGCGGTTCATTCCCGATTTCGGCCGGGTCAACGCGCAAATGCAGTTCGATATGTACCACCACTACACGGTTGATGAGCACACCATCCGCGCGGTCGGGCTGATGGCGCGGATCGAGCAGGGCGAGCTTCGCAAAGACCATCCGCTCGCCACCGATCTGGTCCACAAGATCCAGCACCGCCGGGTGCTCTACGTCTCGATCCTGCTCCACGATATCGCCAAGGGGAGGCGCGGCGATCATTCGGTGCTGGGGGCTGAAGTGGCGCTCAAACTGTGTCCGCGGCTGGGGATGAGCGACGAGGAGACGCACCTTACCGCATGGCTGGTTGGCCAGCACCTGTTGATGAGCGCGGTCGCCTTCAAACGCGATCTGGCCGATTGGAAGACGATCACCGATTTCGTCGCTACGGTGCAATCGGTCGAGCGGCTGCGGCTGCTCTCGATGCTGACGATCGTCGATATCCGCGCTGTCGGACCGGGGGTGTGGAACAGCTGGAAGCGCCAGCTGATCCATGAGCTTTACGATGCTGCGGAGGAACGTCTGCGGCTCGGCCACGTCCAGCACGGACGGACCCAGCGGGTCGCCGCCAAGCAGGCCGCGGTGGCTGAGCGGCTGGGGGCGAGGGGCACCCTGGCAGCCAAGTATGCCCGGCAGTTCAACGATGCCTACTGGATTGCCGAACCCGATGACATCATCGCGATGAACATCACGCAGTTGGATGCGGCGGGGGGCGCGCCGCTCGATGTGCACTGCGAATACTATGCCGCGCGCGGCGCAACGCTGGTTACCGTGATCGCGGCCGATCACCCGGGACTGTTCTACCGCATCGCCGGGGGCATCCATCTGGCCGGCGGCAACATCATCGACGCGCGGATCCACACCACGCGCGGCGGGATGGCGGTGGACAATTTCCTGGTCCAGGACCCGCTCGGCCGGCCGTTTTCCGAAGACAGCCAGTTGGCCCGGATCAAGACCATGATCGCCGACGCGCTGATGGGCCGGGTCAAACTGGTCACCCAGCTTGCCGCGCGGCCCAGCGCCCGACCGCGCGCAAGTGCCTTCGATGTGCGCCCGGCGGCCGAATTCGATAACCAGGCCTCGAACCGTTTCACCGTGGTCGAAGTCAACGCGCGCGATCGCCCGGCTCTGCTCAGCCGGCTGGCGCGCGCCTTGTTCGAAGCCAAGCTGATGGTCCATTCCGCCCACATCGCGACTTATGGCGAACGCGCGGTCGATACGTTTTATGTGACCGACCTGCTGGGCGAAAAGGTCGATTCAGGCTCGCGCCTGCGCGCGGTGGAAAAACGCCTGATTGAAGCAGCGGACGAGAATGTGGTGGAGGTGGCGGCGGCCTAGGGCTCGCTCGCTGCACCGGAACCAAGGTTCTTGAGCCAGGAGAGATCGCCGTTGCGCAGCGATACCGCCATGTAACCAAGGCTGGTCCCCGCCACCAGTCCGAGGATCGCGAGCCGGATTATCTTGGTGCGCTGTGCGGTTTCGCGCGTAGCAAGGTCGTCTGCATCACCGTGATGCGCCATGCCGACTTCGCTCGGTTCCTCGAAAGGGCTGTTGGGGCTCATGACAACAGGCACTGGCCTGCCGCCCCGGCGAATGATTGTCGGGATTCGCCAATCTTGCCCTACCCGGCCAGCGCCTCGGCAATCTGGACCGCGTTGAGCGCGGCGCCCTTGCGCAAATTGTCGCCCACCACGAACAGTGCCAGACCGTGTTCGACGGTGCGATCGACCCGCACCCGGCCGACGAAAACCGGGTCCTTGCCAGTCGCCTCGAGCGGGTTGGGGCAATCGCTGAGCACGACGCCCGGTGCCTGGCCCAGCAGTTCGAGGGCGCGCGCGGCGCTGATCGGGCGTTCGAACTCGGCATTGAGCGAAATCGAATGGCCGGTGAAAACCGGTACCCGCACGCAAGTGCCCGAAACCGGCAGGCCGGGGATTTCGAGGATCTTGCGGCTTTCGTCACGCAGTTTCAGCTCTTCTTCAGTGTAGTCATCCTCGCCCAGCACATAGTTGAGCGGCACCACATTGTGCGCAATCGGCACCGCCCACTTTTCCGCAGCAGGCAGCAGATCGTCATGACCGCTTGTCGCCAGCAGCCGCGCCTTGTCTCCGACGTGGTCAAGCTGGCGGGCGAGCACTGCGATCCCTTCCAGCCCCGCGCCCGAGACCGCCTGATAGGTCGATGCGATCAGCCGCTTGAGGCCCGCTTCGTCGTGCAGCGGCTTGAGCGCGGGCATCACCGCCATGGTGGTGCAATTGGGGTTGGCGATGATCCCCTTGGGCAGGTGGGCCATCGCATGCGCATTCACTTCGGCGACCACCAGCGGCACCTCAGGGTCCGAACGGAAAGCGCTGGAATTGTCGATCACGATCGCGCCGGCTGCGGCAACCTTGGGGGCCAGCGCCGTGGAGGTCGCGCCCCCTGCGGAAAACAGCACAATGTCGAGGCCGGAATAGTCCGCGCTCTCGGCGTCTTCGACCGTCACCCCGTCCAGCACCTTGCCGGCCGAGCGCGCCGAGGCGAACAGCCGCAGCTGCGCGATCGGGAAATTCCGCTCCTTCAGGATCGCGCGCATGGTCGATCCGACCACACCGGTTGCGCCG
Source organism: Novosphingobium sp. (assembly GCF_031417815.1). Classification (GTDB taxonomy): domain Bacteria; phylum Pseudomonadota; class Alphaproteobacteria; order Sphingomonadales; family Sphingomonadaceae; genus Novosphingobium. Next base: position 77,106 of record NZ_JANOWI010000021.1, read on the forward strand.
ACAATCCCGACGTTGAGCTGCTGACCCCGTTGAAACCGGTGAACGGCGAAATGATGAACCATGATGCTTCTCCTAATTGGGGAGCGCAGTGCGGGGGTTCTTGTGATCCGTAATGGAAAGCCCCGCCTGCTCGTCTGCGGGGCGGGTTGTCCGGAAGGCCTTAGCGACGCATCCCCACAACCGGTCCCGCGAGTGCGGTCGGTTTGATGGTAATTGTAATGGACGGCCGGATCGACATGGAACGCGCCACTAATGGGCACTTCGCGCAATGGCAAGCCTGATGTTGCGGTGCAGCGTGAAAGATTTGTGCGTCAAGCGCTCCGGAACGCATTGGTAATCGGATACCTGCGATCTCGCCCGAAGTTGCGCGTGCCCAGCTTGACCCCCGGCGGGGCCTGACGGCGCTTGTATTCGGCGACGTAAAGCAGGCGTTCGATCCGCACCACCACATCGCGGTCAAGCCCTTCGGCGACCAGCTGATCGACGCTCTTTTCGTGTTCGACCAGGCCCAGCAGGATCTTGTCGAGCACGGGATAAGCCGGCAGCGAATCCGCGTCCTTCTGGTCGGGGCGCAGTTCAGCCGATGGCGGCCGGGTGATGATCGCGTGCGGCATCACCGGGCCATCGGGGCCAAGTCCGATCTTGGGCTTGTGGGTGTTGCGCCATTCGCTGATCGCGAAGACGGTCATCTTGTAGGCGTCCTTCAGCGGGTTATAGCCGCCGGCCATATCGCCATAGATCGTGGCATAGCCGACGCTCATCTCGCTCTTGTTGCCGGTGGTCAGCAGCATCGGGCCGAATTTGTTGCTGAGCGCCATCAGGGTCACGCAGCGGATGCGCGATTGCACATTTTCCTCGGTGATATCGACGTCCTTGTCGGCAAAGGTGCCTTCCAGCATCGTATCGAACGCATCGACCGCGGGCGAAATCGGGATCGTGTCATAGCGGCAGCCGATCATCCGCGCGCACTCCGTGGCGAGATCGAGGCTGAGCTGGCTGGTGAAGCGGCTGGGCAGCATCACGCTCCACACCCGCTCCGGCCCCAGCGCATCGGCGGCAATCGCGGCGCAAATCGCGCTGTCGATCCCGCCTGAAAGGCCCAGCACCAACCCGGGGAAGCGGTTGCGATCGACATAGTCGCGCAGCGCCAGCACCATGGCGCAGTAGATATCCTCAGGGTGCTCGGCCAGTTTCGCCACTTCACCTGCATCGCAGCACCAGCCTTTGGCTGTTTTGGTCCAGCGGGTGGTAACTTCCTGCTCTACCCAATCGGCCAGCTGCACCGGGACCGAACCATCGCCATTGACCACGAAGCTGGCCCCATCGAACACCAGCTCGTCCTGCCCGCCGACCCGGTTGAGGTAGGCCAGCGGCAATCCGGTATCGTGCGCGCGGCGCCGCGCGACGCCATCGATCCGCAGCGTATCCTTGTCGATCTCATAGGGGCTGCCGTTGACGCAGATCAGAAGTTCGGCCCCGAAATCGGCGAGATGGCGGCAGACGTCAGGGTGCCACACGTCCTCGCAGATCGGCAGGCCGATCATCACGCCCTTGAACACGATCGGTTCGGGCAAGGGGCCGGGCTGGAACAGCCGCACCTCGTCGAAAGTGCCGTAATTGGGCAGTTCGTGCTTGAGCCGGATCGCCGCCACCTTGCCGCCATCGAGCAGTGCCACCCCGTTGTGCAGCGCGCCATCGACCACGAAGATCGAGCCGACCAGCATTGCCGTCGCCCCGTCGGCGGTCACCTTGGCCATCGCCTCCAGTTCCCCGGTGGCGCGCGCGACGAAGGCGGGTTTGAGCACCAAATCCTCGGCCGGATAGCCGACCAGCTGCATTTCGGGGAACACCACCAGATCGGCGCCGGCCGCCTTGGCCCGTTCGCGCGCGGCCAGCATCGCCGCGGCATTGCCGGCAATATCGCCGACCGACTGGTTCAATTGGGCGAGGGTGATCGTGAGCGTATCGGCCATAATGCTTTCCTAGGGCCAAGGAACGCGTTAGCCAATGCGCGATAATGGAGGATGCGAATGTTCGAACAGGCTTTTGAAAGCGCCGGGCTGCCTGGCGCGGTTGGCATGGTGGTGGACCGCGATGGGGTGCGGTTTTCGCAGGCGCTGGGCGTCGCTGATGTCGATGGCGGCGCACCAGTTACCGAGGATACCCAGTTTCAGATTGCCTCGATGACCAAGGCCCTGGTGACGCTGGCGGCAATGCAGCTGGTCGAAGCGGGCCAGCTTGATCTCGATGCGCCCGTAGGCGCGCTGCTTCCTGACCTCGCCGATGCGCAAGTGCTGACCGGGTTCGACAGTGAGGGCAAGCCCCAGCTGCGCCCCGCTGCACGGCCGATCACCATGCGCCATTTGCTGACCCACACCGCCGGTCTCGGCTATTTCTTCATTCATCCACCGGTGCTGCAATATTTCGCCGCCACCGGCATGCCGGTTCCGGGCTCCAGAGCTTCGATCACCATGCCGCTGATGTTCGATCCGGGCGAAGCTTGGGAATATTCGGTCGGGATCGATTGGGCCGGTCTCGCGATCGAGGCGGTCACCGGGCGGCGGCTGGGCGATTACATGGCCGAACACATTTTCAAGCCGCTAGGGATGACCCGCACCGGGTTCTACCAGACCCCGCCCGAAGGCCTGGCGCAGGTCCATGTCCGCGATGAAGGCGGCACACTGAAAGTCCAGCCGATGTTCCTGGGCGGCGGGGAATTTGACATGGGCGGCGGCGGGCTGATTGGCACCGCGCCTGACTATGCCCGCTTTGTGCGCGTGATGCTGCGCGGCGGCGAACTCGACGGGAACCGCGTGCTGAGCGAAGCTGGCGTTGCCGAAATGGCCCGCAATCAGGTCGCGCCCTTGCGCGCCGGAGCCATGGGTACCGCGATGCCGCAGCTGGCCGCGCCCTATGATACCTTCCCCGATCAGCACACCGGCTGGGGGCTGGGCTTCCTGATCAACCCCGAGACCGGACCAAACGGCCGCAGCCCCGGCAGCCTCGCCTGGGCCGGAATCTTCAACAGCTACTACTGGATCGATCCCGCCAAGGGCCTGGGCGGCGTGTTCATGAGCCAGCTTTCGCCGTTCGGCGATCCCGGTGCGCTGGCCTGTTTCGGCGCGCTGGAGCGGCTGGCATATGCCTGACGCTATTTGTTCTTCATATTGTCCAGCCCGCGCACCACGCCGGTCTTTTCGCTGGGCTTGGATGCATTGGTCTTGACCTTTTCGGCCTTGGGTTTGCGGGTCTCGCGGTTCGATTTCTTCTGCGACTTGGCCATGGATGGTTCCTTCCGGGTGACGGCAGCGGTTGGGCCTGCGCAGCGATTGGCGTCAGGACAGACAATGCGGGTGCTGGGCTGGCTCTTTGAGCGAAGTCAGACCGAGCCGGTCGGATCGGCACACGGGCGCGATCCCCTTATGGGCGCGGTGCAGCGGTAATGTAAGCGAAGAGTTGGCTGCGGCCACGAAAAAAAGCCCCGCCGGATCGCTCCGGCGGGGCCTTTTTTGATAGCCCGGAGGAGCGAGGCTTACGCCTCGCCGTCCGCCGCTTCGGGGTTCAGGTATTCGCCGGCATCGGCGTCGGTCCCGTGGGTATCGCCTTGGGCCGCCGCCAGCGGATCGGCAAAGCCGGCAGCTTCGGGGCCCTGGGCCAGTTCCGCGGCATGCTCTTCGGCGGCGCTGTCGGGTGCGATCAGCGCTTCCTGAAGCTTGCGGTACTGGGCGCGCAGCGCCGCATCGCGGCTGGAGGCAGCGACGCGCAGGCGGTTCATGCCGGCCCCGGTACCCGCCGGGATCAGACGGCCAACGATGACGTTTTCCTTGAGCCCGATCAGCGAGTCCTTCTTGCCTTCAACCGCCGCCTGGGTGAGCACGCGGGTGGTTTCCTGGAACGAGGCGGCGGAGATGAACGAACGCGTCTGGAGCGAAGCCTTGGTGATGCCGAGCAGCACCGGCTTGCCCACCGCCGGGGCCTGACCCGCTGGCAACTTGGCGTTGTATTCGTCCATTTCTTCGCGGTCGATCTGTTCGCCGGCCAGCAGCACGGTATCGCCGCCATCGGTGATTTCAACCTTCTGCAGCATCTGGCGAACGATCACCTCGATGTGCTTATCGTTGATCTTCACGCCCTGCAGACGGTACACTTCCTGGATTTCGGCGACGAGGTATTCGGCCAAGGCCTCAACCCCCAGCACTTCCAGGATATCGTGCGGATCGGGTGAGCCAGAGATCAGGCTGTCGCCAGTCTTGACCCAGTCACCTTCCTGAACGTCGATCACCTTGGTCTTGGGGATCAGGTATTCGACCGGATCACCCTCTTCCGGAACGATCGCGATCTTGCGCTTGGCCTTGTAATCGCGAACGAATTCGATCCGCCCGCTGATCTTGGCGATGATCGAATTGTCCTTGGGCTTGCGCGCTTCGAACAGCTCGGCCACCCGCGGCAGACCGCCGGTGATGTCGCGGGTCTTGGCGGCTTCGCGGCTGGCACGGGCCAGCACGTCACCGGCCGAAACCTCCTGGCCATCCTCGACCGAAAGCGTGGTGCCGGGCGCCAGCATATAGCGCGCGGCTTCACCCGATTGTTCGTCAAGCAGGGTCAGACGCGGACGCAGATCTTCCTTTTTCGAGCGGCTGGCCGCGCGATTTTCGGTGATCAGCTTGCTCGACATGCCGGTGGCATCGTCGGTCGCCTCGGTCAGCGTCTTGCCGTCGATCAGGTCCTGGTATTTCACCACACCCGACTTTTCGGTGATGATCGGGGTGGTGAACGGATCCCATTCGGCCAGCCGGTCCCCTTCGCTGATGATCGCGCCGTTTTCGTGCAGCAGGTGCGTCCCGTAGGGCACCTTGTGCATCGCCCGTTCGCGGCCTTCGCTGTCGAGTACGACGATTTCGCCGCTACGCGCCAGGCTGAGCCGCCGACCGCGCTTGTCGGTGATCGTCAGGATGTCACGATAGGTCACGGTCCCGTCGCACAGCGCTTCGAGGTGCGACTGTTCGTTGACCTGCGCCGCCCCGCCGATGTGGAAGGTCCGCATGGTCAGCTGGGTGCCGGGTTCACCGATCGACTGCGCGGCGATAACACCGACGGCTTCACCGATGTTGACCGGAGTCCCGCGGGCCAGATCGCGGCCATAGCAGGTTGCGCAGACGCCCTGTTCGGCTTCGCAGATCAGGGGTGAGCGGATGCGCACGGCCTGGACGCCCGATTCCTCGACCGCCAGCGTTGCCGCTTCGTCCAGCAGCGTGCCGTTGGGCATGATGACCTTGCCGTCCTTGTCGGCAATGTCTTCGGCCAGGGTCCGCCCCAGGATACGTTCGCCGAGCGAGGCAATGGTGCTGCCGCCCTGAACGATCGCGCGCATTTCCAGCGCGCGTTCGGTGCCGCAATCCTCGATCACGACCACGCAGTCCTGCGACACGTCGACCAGGCGGCGGGTCAGGTAACCCGAGTTCGCGGTCTTCAGCGCGGTGTCCGCGAGGCCCTTGCGGGCGCCGTGGGTGGAGTTGAAGTATTCAAGAACGGTCAGACCTTCCTTGAAGTTCGAGATGATCGGGGTTTCGATGATCTCGCCCGAAGGCTTGGCCATCAGCCCGCGCATACCCGCCAGCTGCTTCATCTGGGTTGGCGAACCACGTGCGCCCGAGTGGCTCATCATGTAGATCGAGTTGACCTGGCGCTGACGGCCCGTTTCCGGATCGATCGGCGAGGCTTTCAGCTCTTCCATCATGGCGTTGGCCACCTGATCACCGCAGCGGCTCCAGGCATCGATCACCTTGTTGTACTTTTCCTGCTGGGTGATCAGGCCGTCCTGGTACTGCTG
>NZ_JANOWI010000022.1:0-85073 GCF_031417815.1 Novosphingobium sp.
TTTTTCGGCTGGCCCACGGTTATCTAATTAAATTGCTTGGCTTATATAGACCCCCCCCCCGTTTGGGGGTGGGGCTTGGGGTGGGCGCGAGACTGCAAGTCTCGCTGGGCCGAAAGGCCCACCCCCGACCCCTCCCGCAAGCGGGAGGGGGGAAGAAATGACTGGCCTGACCGATCTCGGCGTCGCCGCGATCCGCGACGGGGTGGCCAAGGGCACCTTCACCGCCGTCGAAGTGGCCGCGGCGTTCAATGTCAATGTCGCTGCCGCCAGCGCGCTCAACGCCTTCATCGTCACCACGCCCGAATTGGCGATTGGAGCCGCGAAGGCTACCGACGCGCGCCGCGCGGCGGGTCAGCCGCTGGGCAAGCTGGGCGGCGTGCCGATCGGGATGAAGGATCTGTTCGCCACCAAAGGCGTGCAGACCACCGCCGCCAGCCACATCCTCGAAGGCTTCGTGCCCGAATACGAATCGACCGTTTCGCAAAACCTGTGGGACGCCGGGGCGGGGATGCTGGGCAAGCTCAACCTCGATCAGTTCGCGATGGGTTCGTCGAACGAGACGAGCTATTTTGGCAATGTCATTTCGCCGTGGCGGCGCAGCGATGGCGGCAACGCGGCCTTGGCGCCGGGCGGAAGTTCGGGCGGAAGCTCCACCGCCGTTGCAGCCCGACTGGCCCCTGCCGCCACCGGCACCGATACCGGCGGCTCGATCAGGCAGCCCGCCGCGTTCACCGGCATTTCCGGAATCAAGCCCACCTATGGCCGCTGCAGCCGCTGGGGCATCGTCGCCTTCGCCTCCAGCCTCGATCAGGCCGGGCCGATGGCGCGCGACGTGCGCGATTGCGCGATCATGCTTGAAGCCATGGCCGGGTTCGATCCCAAGGATGCAACCAGCCTTGAACTGCCAGTGCCCGCCTGGGAAGCCGGGCTTTCGGGCGATCTCAAAGGCAAGAAGGTTGGCGTTCCGCGCGAATACCGGATGGACGGGATGGACGCCGATGTTGCCGCCAGCTGGGATCAGGGGATCGCCTGGCTGAAGGACGCGGGCGCGGAAATTGTCGAGATCAGCCTGCCGCACACCAAGTATGCGCTGCCCGCATACTACATCATCGCCCCCGCCGAAGCCTCCAGCAACCTCGCGCGCTATGACGGGGTCCGTTATGGCCTGCGCGATCTGCCCGATGGGGCGGGGCTGCAGGATATGTACGCCGCCACCCGCGCCGCCGGGTTCGGGGCCGAGGTCAAGCGCCGGATCCTGATCGGCACCTATGTGCTCAGCGCGGGCTTCTACGATGCCTATTACACCCAGGCCCAGAAGGTCCGCACGCTGATCGCGCAGGACTTCAAGAATGCCTTCACCATGTGCGACGTGATCCTCGCCCCGACCGCGCCGACCGCCGCGTTTGGGCTGGGCGAAAAGAGCGACGATCCGCTGGCGATGTATCTGAACGACGTGTTCGCGGTGCCCGCCTCGCTGGCTGGCCTGCCCGCAATGTCGGTTCCGGCGGGCCTCAACCGCGAAGGCTTGCCGCTCGGCCTGCAGATCATCGGCCGGGCGTTTGATGAACAGGGCGTGCTGAATGCCGGGCTGGCGATTGAACAACGCGCGCTGTTTTCGGCCAAGCCGGAACGGTGGTGGTAAGATGACACAAGCAAACTCAGACGAATTGTCGACCTTCATCACCAGCACGCTTAGCGCGATCGCGGAAGGCATTAGGAATGCACAAGGCAGTCAGATTGAATCTGCGCACGGTACTGGCGTTTCTGGGTTTACGGCGCCGAAAGAGGTCGAGTTTGATGTCGCCGTCTCTGCCAAGAAGACAGACGCCGTCGGCGGGGGGCTGAAAGTCGCGGTATTTGGGATTGGTGCAAATACGAAAGCTGACTTGGGTAGCGAGAACGCGACAATCAGCCGCATCAGGTTTTCCGTGCCGACTAATTTCAAGAGCACGGTAGAAATGCCGTCTCTGGAGAAACTTGGCCGAGGTCTTGTATGAGCTTCTATCGCATTCAAGGCACCACCGGCGAATGGGAGGTCGTAATTGGCCTTGAAGTCCACGCGCAGGTGACTTCGCAGTCCAAGCTTTTCTCCGGCGCCGCCACCGCGTTTGGCGCAGAGCCCAACAGCCAGGTCAGCCTCGTCGATGCAGCGATGCCCGGGATGCTGCCGGTGCCCAACCGCGAATGCATCCGCCAGGCGGTGCGCACGGGCATGGCGCTCAACGCCAAGATCAATCCGTGGTCGCGGTTTGATCGCAAGAATTACTTCTACGCCGATCTGCCGCAGGGCTACCAGATCAGCCAGCTGTATCACCCGATCGTGGGTGAGGGTGAGATCGAGGTGGTGCTGGACGAGAAAGACCCTGAGGGCAGCACCAAGACCATCGGGATCGAACGCATCCATGTGGAGCAGGACGCCGGCAAGCTGATGCACGATCAGCACCCGACGATGTCCTATGTCGATTTGAACCGCTCGGGCGTGGCCTTGATGGAAATCGTCAGCCGCCCCGATATGCGCTCGCCCGCCGAAGCCGGGGCATACGTCGCCAAGCTGCGCCAGATCCTGCGCTATGTCGGCAGCTGCGACGGCAATATGGATCAGGGATCGATGCGCGCCGATGTCAACGTCTCTGTCCGCAAGCTGGGCGAGCCGCTGGGCACCCGCACCGAAACCAAGAACGTGAATTCGGTCCGGTTCGTGATGGCGGTGGTGGAGAGCGAGGCCCGCCGCCAGGTCGATCTGATCGAGGACGGCGGCCGGGTGGTGCAGGAAACCCGGCTCTACGATCCCGATCGCAACGAAACGCGGAGCATGCGCAGCAAGGAAGACGCGCACGATTACCGCTATTTCCCCGATCCCGATCTGCTCCCGCTGGAACTGGACGCGGCCTTCCTCGCCGAGTGCAAGGCCAGCCTGCCCGAACTGCCCGACGCCAAGCGCCACCGCTATGAAGGCGCGATGGGCCTCTCGCCCTACAACGCCGCCGTCCTGACCGCCGACGTTGAAGTGGCGCGCCAGTTCGAGGCGCTGCTGACCTCGGTCGCCAAAGGCGCAGGCAAGAGCGAGGCTGATATGGCCAAGCGCGTTGCCAACTGGCTGCTGTCCGAACGGCCCGGCATCCTGAATGCCCACGTGCTCTCGGCCGATCACCCGAAGAACACGCTGGCAGCAAACACCGCGATCGTGGTCGCGACCGACAGCGGACAGATCTCGGGCAGCAAGGCCAAGGAGATTTTCGAGGCGTACCTGATCGGCGAAACCGACCTTGCCACCGAAATTGCCGCCAACCAGCAGACCAGCGACACCGGCGCGATCGAAGCCGCCGTCGATGCCGTGCTCGCCGCCAACGCCGACAAGGTGGCCGAATACAAGGGCGGCAAGGAAAACCTGTTCGGCTTCTTCGTCGGCCAGACGATGAAAGCCATGCAGGGCAAGGGCAATCCCGGGCTGGTCAATCAGGTGCTGAAGCAGCGGCTGGGGTAGAGTATTTCCGCCTCACATCGAGCCACCCTATCTTCCCCCTCCCCATGGGGAGGGGCCGGGGGTGGGGGTTCGACGCCAGCGTGGACGCGAGGCCTGTCGGCCTCGCTCCCCCACCCCTAACCCCTCCCCGCCGGGGAGGGGGACCGGGTGCCGTATGAAAGGACGCAGCAGCCAGCTGCACTGCACACAAAAAAGGGCGCCAGGATCACCCCCGGCGCCCTTTGCATTTCAGCTCTCGCGAAAGGCTCAGGCCTTGCGGGTGCCGCTGATCGGGAAAGTGCCGAAGGCGCCGGCCTTGACGCCGCCGGTCAGGCTGTCGCCATCGATCGTGGCTTCGCCTTCCAGCGTCATCGGCATCGGCACGGTCATGTTCATCGACCAGGTGATCGTGTTGCCATCGACCTTGCCGTTGTCGAGGCTGAGCGAACCCATCGCGCCGGCATTGGTGCCGGTGAAGGTGTCACCATCGACCGTGATGGTCATATCGCTCTTCTGGTCGCCCATCGGGGTCTTGGTTACGCATTCATAGGTGCCGGCTACAGACATCGATCTTCTCCTCACTTACAGGGGGGTAAGTAACGCATTCACTTGCGCCTAAGCCCGCCGCTGTCAACCGGCCAAAATCAACCGGCCTCAATCATTGGACCGCCGCGATCTCGATCGGCAGGCCCAGCTTTTTGAGCTGCGGTTCGACCAGCGTACGGTCACCCACCACCACGAACACCAGCCCCTGCGGCTGCAGATACAGCCGGGCCATGGCATTGATCGCGGCGGCATCGATCGCGCGATAGCGGGCCGGCAGCGTGGCCTGATAATCGAGCGGGCGGCCCAGGATCAGGTTTGACGAAATCGCCCCCAGGATCTGGAAATTGGTCTCGAAATCGTTGGGAAGCCCGCGAATATTACCATCGGTCACGCGCAGCAATTCGCCCGGCTCAACCCCGCGGGTGGCCGGAAAGGCCCGCATCTGCGCGAGGATCAGGGCGATCGAATCGCCGGTCCGGTCGCTCTGCACCGGCGCAGTGATGGTGAAGCTGCGCGCACCCAGCGGCGCGCGCACGCGGCTGCGCACGCCGTAGGACCAGCTCTTGTCCTCGCGCAGATCGAGGTTGAGGCGGCTCAGGAAGCCATTGCCCAGTATCTCGTTGGCCAGATCGAGCGCTTCAAGGTTGGGATCGCGCCCGCTGACCGGCAGAACCCGCCCGGCGACGATCACCGATTGCGGCGAACCCGGCCGGTCGATCAGCACGATCCGTTCGCGCGGGGCCGGGGCGGGCTGATCGACCGGCTTGACCGGCCGTGCGCTGGCCGGCGCGGCCCAGCTGCCGAACGCGCGGTCCAGCAGCAGCTTTGCCTGCGCCATGGTGACATCGCCGACCACGGTGATGGTCATGGCATCGGGCCGCAGCCACTTGGCATGGGCGGCACGCAATTGGTCCGGACCCAATTCCGATACTGCAGCGCGGGTGCCAAGCCCATCGCCGGGTTGGCCATAGGGATGCTGCGGTCCGAACAGCAGCGGCCAGATGCTGCGTGCGGCAAGGCCACTGGGGCTCGAAAGTGACTGGTCGATATCGGCCAGCTGCTGCGCTTTGGCGCGGGCCACGTCCTCGGCGCGAAAGGCCGGGCTGCGCACCACTTCGGCCAGCAGATCAAGCGCCGGGGCCAGGTTGGGGGTCAGCGAGAATAGCGTCACCGACGAAGTATCAAGCCCGGTTCCGGCCGAAATCGATGCGCCAAGGCGTTCCTGCTTCTCGGCAATCTGGACCGCGCTGAGCTGTTCGGTGCCTTCGTCCAGCACCGCCATCATCAGCGACTGGGTGCCGGGCGTATCCTGCGCGTCGGCGGCGATCCCGGCGTCGAAGGTGAGGCTGATCACGGCCCCAGGAACGGCGGTGCGGCGTGCGAGAACTATCGGCACGCCGTTTGCCAGTGATGCGCGCTCCACGACCGGAAAGGTCAGCGCGCCGACCGGATCGACCGGCGGCAGCGCGCGCTTCGGCCCGGTGGCCAGCCTGGGTGCGGGCCGTTTGGGATCGGGCTTGGGGGCGGGGCTGCTGGCTTCATCGCCCCAGCCGCCCAGGCTCTCACCGCGTTCGCTGCGGGTTCCGGGCACCACCGCCAGCGCGAAGACCGGCCGGGTGATCCAATGCTGCAACGCGCCGCGCACCTGATCGGGGGTCAGCGCGGCGATCGCTGCAAGGTCTTTTCTGTATTGCGCCGGATCGCCCGAATAGAGCAGCCCTTCGGCCAGGGTCGCGCCCTTGCCGCCGAACCCGCCAACCTGTTCCAGCGCGGCGATCTGGCCCGCAACCGCGCCCGTGGCCGAACGCAGCAATTCGTCGGCATTGGGGCCCTCGGCGATCAATCTGGCGATCTCTGCGTCAAGCGCCGCTTCGGCCAAGCCTTGATCGACCCCGTCCTTCACGTCCATTTCGACCTGGATGACGCTGACCTGTTCGTACTGCTGCACATTGGCCGAAACGCGGGTGGCAAGTTCCTTGCCGCGGACCAGCGCATTGTCGAGCCGCGACGAGGCGAGGCCGCCCAGCACATTCATGCCGATGGCGAGCGCCGGGGCATCGGGGTGATTGAGCCCGGGGCCGGACCAGGTACGGTAGATCCGCACTTGCGGCACAGCATCGCTCATCGTGCGGCGCACCAGCGCGGGCAGGGTGACCGGCTCTGCCGTAACCTTGGCCACTGCGCCGCCGCGCGGGATCGCGCCGAACCAGCGTTCCACCTTGGCGCGCGCCGTGGCGGCATCGACATCGCCCGACAGCACCACCACCACGTTGTTGGGGCCGTAATTGCCGGTGAACCATTGGCGCACGTCGGCTATGCTTGCCGCGTCGAGATCGGCCATCGAGCCGATCGCCGAATGGCGATAGGGATGGCCGACCGGGAACAGTCCTTCGCCGATCGCGTAGTCCGCCAGGCCATAGGGTTCGTTGTCGCTCTGGCGCTTTTCGTTCTGGACCACGCCGCGCTGCTTATCGAGCTTGTCCTGCGTCACCGCGCCGAGCAGGTGCCCCATCCGGTCGCTTTCCATCATCAGCGCCAGATCGAGCGCGCCGGTCGGCACGGTTTCGACGTAGTTGGTCCGGTCGTACGAGGTCGATCCGTTGGTCGGGGTCGATCCGGCACCTTCCAGCGGAATGTCGAAATTGGGGACGTTTTCGCTGCCGCCGAACATCAGGTGTTCGAACAGGTGGGCAAAGCCGGTGCGGCCCCTGGGCTCACTTTTGGAGCCGACGCGGTAATAGATCGTCACCCCTACGATCGGGCTCTTGCGGTCGGTATGGACCACGGTGGTCAGGCCGTTGGGGAGGGTGAACTGTTCGAACGGGATATCGACCGCCTTGACGAGGTCAGCCAGTGGCGCGGGGTCCACTGAAATTCGTTTGGCGGAAAGCAGCGGATGATCGCCGTTCTGCCAATTGGCCGGCGCTTGGCTGGCGGCGGCGCAAGCACCAAGTCCCAAGGCAAGCAACGAGGCGGGTATCAAGCGGCGCATAGGATCCATTCCCTCACGGATTCGAATTCTCAAGCCGCAGCTTAGCGCGAAGTCTGACCTACGATAGCCCGGCCATCGACGAACGGCGTCGCCGGTAACACCAATGACAGGGCGCGGGCGCGCGGCGGGCACAGACCGAGCTAGCAAATCCGCTCAACCCCGGACAAGATCGGCGTGCGCTGATCCGGCGTAACCTGTGAACACGAAAGGGGCGGTCCGCTCAGCGCGGGCCGCCCCTTGCTAGTTGGAAACCATCGTCCGGCTTTTCGCATGGGCAGCAACATCGGCGCGGGTGAACCACACCGGTTTGAAGCGCCGGGCCACGAACAGCGCGGCCTGATCGGCATAGTGCGGACTGCCGGGCCGGGTGGTGGCCGCACCATAGGGCTGGATCGATTCCGAGCGGACCCGGCCATCGCGGCCCCATTCGATCAGCATGATGAAGCTGTCACCATGCTTGACCGAAAGGCGGCCATCGGGATCGACATTCCAGCTGGTTGCCGCGCGCAACGTATCGCCGCCGCCGTCCATCGGCAGGTCCACGCTGCCCTGACGGATCCGGATGAGATCACCCAGCGGCGGATCGATCCGCCCGAAATGGGTGGTCAGGTGGGTTACCGCCTTGGCCAGTTCGGCGCGGGCATCGGGCATGGGCTTGAGGTTGTAAGACCGGCTCATCGCCTCTTCCAGCACCATCACCGCCAGCGCATCGGCACCGCCCGCGCCATCGGCGGTCAGGTCCCAGGTGGCCAGCAGCGCCTGCGCGCGTAGCAGTTCGGGCGCGTCTTTCAGGTCAAGCGCGGCAATCGCATCGAGCATCGCGGAGACATAGCCTGCGCGCTCGTATCCGGTATCGAACTTGATCGTCAACAGCCGCGCGCGGGTGATCGGCCCGGCCTGGGCCAGCAGCCGCGCCGCGCGCCGGGCACGGTTGGTCATGTCCAGCTCGACCCCCCACAGCGCGGGGATGTTTGCCGGATCAAGCTCGCTTCCCGGGCCTGCCGCCAGCAGCGGGGTGTTGTTTGAATTGAACACATAGCCCGAGGCCGGATTGATCACCTTGGGATAGGAAGAATAAGGGATTGAACCCTTCCAGATCAGGCTGGAATCAGTGCCCGGCACCAGCCCGCGCCAATCGGGCCCGGCTTTCCGGTCGGGCATGGCGGCGTTGTAGATGTAAGCCACGTTGCCAGCCTTGTCGGCATAGACGAAATTGGTCGCCGGCACGCCCTGCAGCGCCATCGCTGCCTGCCATTCACCAAAGTCTTTGGCCTTGGTGATGCGGTAATATTGCTCCATGCTTTTGAGGTTGCCCATCCCGGCATAGCGCGCCGCAAAGCCGCCCTGCGCATTGACGATTGCCGGGCCATGCACACTGCGCCACACGTCACGCGGCACGGGCAGAGTAAACGGCCCGATCCGCACCGGCAGCCACACCCGGTGCTGTTCAAGCGGCCGCCAGATCCCGTCGAGCCGGTAATTCAGACCATCCGCGTCCAGCTCCAGCTTGTAGACGTCGATCAGATCGGGCCGGTTGACCGTGTTGGTCCAGCCAAGGTTGTCATTGTGGCCCAAAAACGGAAACGGCGATCCGGGAAAGGTTGCCCCGGCAAAATGCCAGCCTTCGTCGCTGCTGATCTCAAGCTCGTACCACGCAACCCCGCCGCGGTAAGGCTGATGGCTGTTTGAAAACAGCCGGGTCACCCCGTCGCCCGATCGCGCCGGGGAAATCGCAAAAGCGTTCGATCCTGCTTGCGCCGCGTCCTGCCCCATCGGCAGCGGCAAAGAGGCTCCCCTCCCGCTTGCGGGAGGGGCTGGGGGTGGGTCAGTGAACGCCGATTGGCCCACCCCCCGGCCCCCTCCCGCAAGCGGGAGGGGGAGCAGGTCCCCGTTCGCCTGCGGTGCGGCTGGCCCAAGCGGGGGACCGTGTTCGGGCAGCAGCGGCCCTCCTTCAGACAGCGGGCCCAGCACCCGGTCCATCCCGAAGAAGAACGGTAGGCGCAGCGCAAAGCCGGCGGCAACATCCTCGGCATTGACCGGGAACAGCCGCGCCAGTTTCACTTCGCGCGGGTGCTGCTGCGCAAACTGGTTGAGCCCCGATGCATAGGCATCGAGCACCATGTGGACCTCCGGCGAAAGGCTTGCCATTTGCGAACGTGCCGTCTCGCGGGCATCAAGCCAGTGGTAGGCATAGTCGACCCCGGCGCCGTCCTTGCCAGCGATCGCGCCATAGCGGCCACGGGTCATCGCCAACACGTCCTGCAAGGTCGAAAAGTCATCCTCGGCATGGGCGAACGCCACCCCGAAAGCGGTATCGGCATCGGTGTGCCCGTGAATGTGCGGCACGCCAAATTCATCGCGGATAATCCCGGCGGCATAGTGCCGCGGCGGCGGGGGCGGGCCGGGCTGCTCGGCCAGAAACGGCTCCCAACTGGCCAGGCCGACAGCGGCAGTCAAGCCCAGACCAAGCACGGTCCAGCCCGTACGCGAAACCCATTTGCGCATGATCAATCGTTCTCCCTGAGACCCTGTGGTAGCCTGCAGCGATGAAAAATGCCAAGCACCCCTTGTGTTGCGAATTGGCAACACTACCTTCGGGTGTAACAGGAGGCTGACACACCCATGAACCTCGAGAAATTTACCGACCGTGCCAAGGGATTCCTGCAAAGCGCGCAGACCGTTGCGGTGCGGATGAGCCACCAGCGGATCACGCCAGAGCACATCCTGAAGGCGCTGCTCGAGGACAATGAAGGCATGGCCGCCGGGCTGATTGCCCGCGCGGGCGGCAATGTGCAGATCGCGCAGGCCAAGGTTGACGCGGCGCTGGCCAAGATTCCCGCGGTTTCGGGTTCGGGCGCGCAGGCCGCGCCGGGGCTGGAAAACGATGCCGTGCGGGTACTGGATCAGGCCGAGCAGCTTTCGGCCAAGGCCGGCGACTCTTATGTCTCGGTGCAGCGGATGTTGCAGGCGCTGGCGATGGTTGCGACCAACCCCGCTGGGCAGGCGTTGAAAGCCGCCGGGGTCGACGTCAAGGCGCTCGAAACCGCGATCCAGGAATTGACCGGCGGGCGCACGGCGGACAATGCCAGCGCCGAAAACGCCTACGAGGCGATGAAGAAATATGCTCGCGACCTGACGCAAGCCGCGCGCGACGGCAAGCTTGATCCGGTGATCGGCCGCGACGAGGAAATCCGCCGCACGATCCAGATCCTCGCCCGGCGGACCAAGAACAACCCGGCGCTGATCGGCGAGCCTGGTGTGGGCAAGACCGCAATCGCCGAGGGCCTGGCGCTGCGCATCGCCAATGGCGACGTGCCCGACAGCCTCAAGGACCGCCGCCTGATGAGCCTCGACATGGGCAGTCTGATTGCGGGTGCCAAGTATCGCGGCGAGTTCGAGGAGCGGCTCAAGGCCGTGCTCGACGAGGTCAAGGGCGCTGAGGGCGAGATCATCCTGTTCATCGATGAAATGCACACGCTGATTGGCGCGGGCGCATCGGAAGGCTCGATGGATGCCTCGAACCTCTTGAAGCCGGCGCTGGCGCGCGGCGAGCTGCACTGCATCGGCGCGACCACGCTCGATGAATATCAGAAATACGTCGAGAAAGACCCGGCACTGCAGCGGCGGTTCCAGCCGGTGTTCGTGGGCGAACCGACGGTCGAGGACACGATCTCGATCCTGCGCGGGATCAAGGAAAAGTACGAGCTGCACCACGGCGTGCGGATTGCCGATAATGCGATCGTCGCCGCTGCAACGCTCAGCCACCGCTACATTTCCGATCGATTCCTGCCCGACAAGGCGATCGACCTGATGGACGAGGCCGCCAGCCGGATCCGCATGGAAGTGGAGAGCAAGCCCGAGGAAATCGAGGTGCTCGACCGGCGGATCATCCAGCTCAAGATCGAGGAAATGGCGCTCGCCAAGGAGACCGACCAGGCCAGCAAGGACCGGCTGGCAGCGCTGCGGCAAGAGCTGGCCGGGCTGGAGGAACAATCGAGCGCGCTGACCGTGCGCTGGCAGGGCGAGCGTGACAAGATCGCGGCCGAGGGCAAGATCAAGGAAGCGCTCGACCATGCGCGGATCGAGCTGGAACAGGCGCAGCGGGGCGGCGATCTGGCCAAGGCCGGCGAGCTTTCCTATGGCAAGATTCCCGAACTGGAAAAGCAGCTGGCCGAAGCCGCGGGCGGTTCTGAAAATGCGTTGCTGCGCGAGGAAGTGACGGCTGAGGATATCGCTTCGGTGGTCGCCAAGTGGACCGGCGTTCCGGTGGAACGGATGATGGAAGGCGAGCGCGAGAAGCTGCTCAAGATGGAGCAGGTGATCGGCCAGCGGGTGATCGGCCAGCAGGACGCAGTGATTGCCGTGTCCAAGGCGGTGCGCCGCGCGCGGGCCGGTTTGCAGGATCCCAACCGGCCGCTCGGCAGCTTCCTGTTCCTTGGCCCCACGGGCGTGGGCAAGACCGAGCTGACCAAGGCGCTGGCCGGGTTCCTGTTCGATGATGACACCGCGATGGTGCGGATCGACATGTCCGAATTCATGGAAAAGCATTCGGTCAGCCGCCTGATCGGCGCGCCGCCGGGCTATGTCGGCTATGACGAGGGCGGGGTGCTGACCGAAGCGGTGCGGCGCCGGCCCTATCAGGTGGTGCTGTTCGACGAAGTCGAGAAAGCGCACCCCGACGTGTTCAACGTGCTGCTGCAGGTACTCGACGATGGGCGGCTGACCGATGGCCAGGGCCGTGCAGTCGATTTTACCAACACGTTGATCATCCTGACCAGCAACCTGGGCAGCCAGTACCTCGCCAATCTTGAGGAAGGGCAGGACGTGGAAGTGGTCGAGCCGCAAGTGATGGAGCAGGTCCGCGCGCATTTCCGCCCCGAATTCCTCAACCGGCTGGACGAGATCATCCTGTTCCACCGGCTGGGCGTGGAACATATGGCGCCGATCGTCGAAATCCAGGTTGGCCGCGTGGCCGGGCTGCTGAAGGACCGCAAGATCACGCTCGATCTG
This sequence comes from Novosphingobium sp., assembly GCF_031417815.1. Classification (GTDB taxonomy): domain Bacteria; phylum Pseudomonadota; class Alphaproteobacteria; order Sphingomonadales; family Sphingomonadaceae; genus Novosphingobium. The sequence goes on from NZ_JANOWI010000022.1 coordinate 12,012, forward strand.
ACCGATGCCGCCAAGCGCTGGCTGGGCCGGGTCGGCTATGATCCGGTCTACGGTGCGCGGCCCTTGAAGCGCGCGGTGCAGCGCTATCTGCAGGATCCGCTGGCCGAAAAACTGCTGGCGGGCGAAGTGCCCGATGGCTCTGCGGTGAAGATCGACGAGGGCGATGGCGCGCTGACAATCAAGGTTGGGTGATCCTCCCCCGCACGGGCAGAATCAAAAAGAAAGGGCGGCGTGGTTGCCCACGCCGCCCTTCTCGTTTGCAGTTGGCAAAGCGCCTTAGAAGTTGACTTCGAAGCCAGCAAAGAAGTAGCGGCCGAAGCTGTCGAAGGGGCTCCCGGCAACGTTGCCCAGGTCGCCGAGCGGCGGCAGCGTGTCCATGAAGTTGTTGACGCCCAGGTAGAAGTTGTACTTCTTCTCAACCTGGAATTCGATCCGGATGTCTTGATAGATGATCTGCGGATAGAACACGACCGGGAAGGCGTCTGCGTTGTTCGGGGCAACCTTGACCAGTGACCCCTTGGTGCAGGGTACTGCCGCGCCATTGAGAGGAGCGCCGGTGTTCGGCGTGATCCCGGCGTTCGTCCCGGTCGAGGGGCAAGTGGTGAAGTACGGGTTCTGCGTTTCGTACGTACCGATGGTCTGCTTGCCGAGGTAGCGCAGGTTATAGAGGATCGAGACCGGCCCGAAATCATACGAGAACTGCAGGTTGGCAGCAAGCTGCGGATCCCCCAGTTCGCTCAGCTGACGATTCGGCTCGTTCGGCAGCAGCGGGTTCACGAAGTTGTCGAGTGCCGAAACGCGCGTTGCGATGCCGCGGACAACCAGTTTGTCACCGTTGGCAAAGGTGTGCCGATACGAGATATCGACGTCGATACCCTGCGTGTGCTGCTTGGCGAAGTTCACACCGCCGCTGATCACCAGCGGATCGTTGAACAGGCCGGTTGAAGGATCGCGGTTGACCGTGGTGCAGTACGGGCTGCTGAGACCCGTTGTGCTGTCATAGCACAGGTTGAGGATCGTCTGCGGGCTCACCGAGGCGATCAGGTTCGTGACCTTGATGTCATAGAAATCGACCGTCAGGTTAAGACCCGGAATCCAGTGCGGTTCAATCACCACGCCGAAGGTAACGCTCTTGCCGCGTTCCGCCAGCAGGGTGGGGTTTCCGCCCTGGCTGTATGGCAGCGTTTGCGTGCGGGCGAGGCAGTTGCGCCACGGATCGCCCAAGGCCAGCGGGGTTGCCGACGCCGAGCAAGCGGCAACGGTTGCAGCATTGGCCGTGGTGGGAACCCCATCGGCCAGGCAGTTGTTGGCCCGGGTGGTACCCGCCGTGTAGTTGCCGGTATCGCATGGGTCGGCGATGCTGGCGAAGTTCTGGAACGGCGCGGTGAACAGGTCGGACTGGGTCGGAGCACGGACCGATGTTGCATAGGCACCGCGGAAGCGGACGTCCGACACCGGCGCCCAGATGCCCTGGACGTTCCACGCCCAGACTGTTCCGGTCGAGTTGTTGTAGCGCGAGACGCGTCCGGCACCGTTGACGCTCAGTTCCTGGAAGAACGGCACATCCTTGAGCAGCGGAAGATAGACTTCGCCGTAGGCTTCCTTGACCGTCAGCTTGTCAGGGCAGGCGTCGGTCTTGTCCTCGGGCAGGCAGAAATCGCTCAGCGCGTTAAGGAATGTCCGACCGGCCGCCGAAACCTTGTCAATCCGGACCGAACCCTTTTCTTCGCGGTATTCCGCGCCGAGAGCGAACGAAATCGGGCCGCCCGGCAGTTCGAACAGCTGCGAAAGATCGCCGCCGACGTTGACCGAGGCAACAAATTGCGACGCGTCTTCGTCAATCGTGCCATCGCGATGGATGAAGTCGAGCACGGCGCGGCTGTTCTGGTTCTGGCCGAACAGATTGACTGGCAAGCAGTCGGTACGGGTGTTGGACACTGCGTTGACGCGGCAGATCACCTTCTCGCCAGCCGAATTCAGCACAAAGTTCGTACCGGTGAAGCCAGCGGGGGCGATGACGGCATCCGAAGCGATCAGGAAGCCGTCGAAGTTATCGTTCTCGTCGTAAAGGTACAGATTGTTCCGGCTGTCGGTATGGCCCTTGAACTTGCCATAGTTCAGCGCGATTTCGTAGTTCCAGTCCTGGTTGAACTCACCGCGAATGCCGCCAACGATGCGGTAGGTTTCACGGCGGGTCTCACCGATGCGGCCACCGAAATCGGTGTTGAAGCGGGCCAGCGGCAGGGTCGTAGTCGGCGAGCCGCGCAGCGTGGTGCTGCCCGGGATCGTTGTTCCGGCAACGCCTGTGGTGCAGCGGCTGTTTGCGCGAAGCGTGGTCAGCGTCGCAGCCGAGAGGAAACCGTTGTCACACTTGAGCGAATCGCCGCCCAGCGTACCGGGGATGCTGGTAAAGAAGCTGGGCTGGCCTTCGCCGAACGAATCCGTGCGAACATACTTGGCTTCGATGAACGGGGACAAAGCGTCGGAAATGTCATAATGCGCCAACACGTTGACCGAATAGCGCTGAACCTGCGCCAGCAACTGGCCGGTTCCGAACAGGGTTGATCCCTTTCCGCCCTGCTGGTTACCCGAAGGTATGCTGGAGAACCCGATGGTCGGCGTGTCGGTGAAAAGGTTTCCGGCGCTGTCGAAGCGCAGAAAGCGGCGCTGCAACGCGCTGGCGGGATCGATCGCAGCAACGGTGCCGCCGTCCGAGATTGTGGAGTTGTTGATCCCGCACAGGAAGGTCGTGTCCGGAATGCCGTCGCCCGCAGCGGGTTCGCCAGCGGTGTTGTCGGTCAGCTGGAACTGGCAGCGACCGCTGAATGCCCCGGTCAGGCTGTCGCGCTGATTGGCATAGAGTGCGCCTTGGTAGGTGTATTCGCCGGCGACGGCGATGTTGCCGCGGCCGTCAGCGAAGTTCTTGCCATAGACAGCCGAAAGGAAGCCCGTGCCACGATCGTGGCGCGAGGAAACACCAGACTGACCGCGCAGACCGAAACCGTCAAAATCGCGCTTCATGACGAAGTTGACCACCCCGGCCACCGCGTCCGAACCGTAAATCGCCGAATTGCCGCCGGTGACGACGTCAATCCGTTCGACCAGATCAACCGGAACCGTGTTCACATCGAATGCATTGTCGCCCGGCGAGGAGGTGACGTGGCGGCGACCGTTAATCAGAACCAGCGTACGGTCAGTGCCCAGCCCGCGCAAATCGAGCAAGCTCAGGCCAGAGCTGGAAAAAATGTTGCGCGCTGTCGAGCCCGAGCTGAAAGTCGAGCGCAGCGAAGGCAGGTCGTTGAGCGCGTCGCCCAGCGAGACCTTGCCGGTTCCCATGACTTCATCGACCGTGACCGAGGTCAGCGGGACTGCTGATTCGAGTGTGGGCCGGGCGATGCGCGAACCGGTGACGACCAGATCGCCCTTTTCGTCGCTGTCGCAGGTGCCGTTGCTGTTGGCGTCAACACACTCTTCAGCCGAATCAGCCGGTGCAGCGTCCTGGGCCTGAGCGGCCGAGGCGCCAACCAGGCCGAGCATGGCGGCCGCAAAGGCTGCACCGTGCAGGCAGGTGGTGCTGGTAAAGGCAGACTTACGCAGATACTTCATTTACTTGCCCCTCGGTTTTCATCCCCGGGAATACGGAGACTCAACAAGATTTATGGGTGGCCACCGCGACCCGCGATTAGCCTTGCGGCCCCCATTCAGGGGGAAGACCGAGCTACCCTGTGCGATGGTCACAATCGTGGCAATTACCGAAAAGCGCCGCGCAACTTTTCGCTCACCATTGTTGTGAATCTGCCACAGGGGGCCGCCTGCCCGGGCACGGCTTGACGCTGCCCCGCGCTGGCCTTAATCGATCGATTAAACGTCTAGCAGAAGGAATCATTGCGTCATGGCCACTGCCTACATTGTCGATGCCGTGCGCACCGCCGGGGGGCGGCGCGGTGGCAAGCTGGCCGGGGTCCATCCGGTCGATCTTGCGGCGGCCACGCTTGATGCGCTGGTCGCGCGCACCGGGATCGATCCGGCGGGAATCGAGGACGTGATCATGGGCTGCGTCAGCCAGGGCGGCCAGCAGGCCAACCAGGTGGGCCGCAATGCGGTGTTGGCGGCCAAGTTGCTGCCGCAATCGGTGCCGGCCGTCACCATCGACCGGCAGTGCGGGTCCAGCCAGCAGGCGATCCAGTTCGCTGCGCAGGCGGTGATGAGCGGCACCCAGGACATGGTGATCGCGGCCGGTGTGGAAAGCATGACCCGCGTGCCGATGGGCAGCACCACGATGCTGTTCATGAAGGAAGGTCTGGGCGCCTCGCGCTCGCCGGGGCTCGCGGAAAAGTATCCGGGGCCGGGCTGGACCCAGTTTGCCGGCGCCGAGATGATTGTCCAGAAGCATGGCTTGACCAAGGATGACCTCGACCGGTTTGCGCTGCTCAGCCACCAGAACGCCAGGGCTGCCACCGAAGCCGGCGCGTTTTCGGGCGAAGTGGTGCCGATCGAGATCGAGACGCCCGATGGCCCGGCGCAGCACACCGTGGATGAAGGGATACGCATGGACGCGACGCTGGAAAGCATCGCCGGGGTCAAGCTGCTGAGCGAAGGCGGCACGATCACCGCCGCCAGTTCCAGCCAGATCTGCGATGGTGCATCGGCTGCGCTGATCGTTTCGGAAGAAATGCTCAAGCGCTACAACCTGACCCCGCTGGCCCGGATCCACACGCTGGCGGTAACCGCGGGTGATCCGGTGATCATGCTGGAAGAGCCGCTGTTCGCAACCGACCGGGCGCTGCAGCGTGCCGGGCTGAGCATCAACGACATCGATCTCTATGAAGTGAACGAGGCGTTCGCTTCGGTCCCGCTGGCCTGGCTCAAGCACACCGGCGCGGACCCGGCCAGGCTCAACGTCAATGGCGGCGCGATCGCGCTGGGCCACCCGCTGGGCGCTTCGGGGACCAAGCTGATGGCGACCTTGCTCCATGCTCTGAAGGCGCGCGGCGGCAAGTATGGCTTGCAGACGATGTGCGAAGGCGGCGGCGTTGCCAACGTCACGATTGTTGAGATGGTTTGAGATTTAGGAGAACACGAAGATGATACTCGACAACACGGTTTCTGCAGTCGTTACCGGCGGGGCCTCGGGCCTTGGCGCGGCCACTGCGCGCGCGCTCGCCGCCAAGGGCGTCAAAGTGGCGCTGTTCGATCTGCAGGAAGAAAAGGGCAAGGCGGTTGCGGCCGAAATCGGCGGGATTTTCTGCGAATGCAACGTTACCGACGATGCTAGCGTCGATGCCGCCTTTGCCAAGGCCCGTGAAGCCCACGGGCAGGAACGCGTGTTGGTCAACTGCGCCGGCACCGGCAACGCGATCAAGACCGCCAGCCGCAGCAAGGAAGACGGCAGCATCAAGCACTTCCCGCTGGATGCCTTCAACTGGATCATCCAGATCAACCTGGTCGGCACCTTCCGCTGCATCGCCAAGTCGGCGGCCGGCATGCTGACGCTCGAGCCGCAGGAAGACGGCGATCGCGGCGCTATCGTCAACACCGCGAGCGTCGCGGCCGAGGACGGGCAAATGGGCCAGGCCGCCTATGCGGCTTCGAAGGGCGGTGTAGTGGGCATGACCCTGCCGATCGCGCGCGATCTCGCCAGCGAGAAAATCCGCGTCAACACCATCCTGCCGGGGATTTTCGATACCCCGCTGCTGGCCGGCGCGCCGCAGAACGTGCGCGATGCGCTGGCCGCGACGGTGCTCAACCCCAAGCGGCTGGGCAATCCGCCGGAATACGCAGCGCTGGCGATGTGCATGATCGAGAACGGCTATTTCAACGGTGAAGACGTGCGGCTCGATGGCGGCATCCGCATGGCGCCGCGTTGAGTCGCCATAAATTTGACTGAACATTCGACTGGGAGAGCAGCAGCATGGGTTATTCGCAGATCGACCTCGACATCAGCGAAGGCATCGCCACGCTGACGCTCAACCGGCCGGAGAAAATGAACGCCTTCACCGGCACGATGATGAACGAAATCATCGATGCGATGGACCGCACCGACGCGGATGATGCGGTGCGCGCGGTGATCTTTACCGGGGCGGGCGAGCGCGCGTTCTGCGCCGGGGCCGATCTGACCCCGGACGATGGCCGCGCGGTCTTTTCCAGCGGTGAGGCGGTGACCGACCTGTCGGACGAGCGGGTGCGCGATGGTGGCGGACTGCTGACGCTGCGGCTCTACCAATCGAGAAAACCGCTGATATCGGCCTGTAACGGTGCGGCGGTGGGCGTGGGCATCACCATGCAGCTGCCGATGGACATCCGCCTCGCCAGCGACAACGCCCGCTATGGCTTCGTCTTCGCGCGGCGCGGGATCGTGCCCGAAGCCTGCTCCAGCTGGTTCCTGCCCAAGATCGTCGGGGTGGGTCAGGCGCTCGAATGGTGCATGACCGGGCGGATCTTCGATGCCCAGGAAGCGCTGCGCGGCGGACTGGTGCGTTCGGTCCATCCGCAGGGCGAGCTGCTCGACGCGGCGCGCGGCCTGGCGCGTGAGATTGCCGAGAATACCTCGGCCGTATCGGTGGCGATGACCCGCGCGATGCTGTGGCGGGTGCCCTCGGGCGATCACCCGATGGCGGCGCACAAGGTCGATAGCCGGGCGATCTACCGCCTGTCCAAAGGGGCCGATGCGAAAGAAGGTGTGCAAAGCTTCCTCGAGAAACGCCCGCCTGCCTTTCCGCTACGGGTTTCACGCGATATGCCTGATTTTTACCCGTGGTGGGGAGGGGAGCCACCTTACGCATGAGCACCGCACCTCAGCTTGATGCCGCCGAAGCGCCGCCTGGCGCGCGCGACCTGCTGTTGCAGACCGCATCGGACATCATGCGCGACGGCGATATCGTCGATATCTCGCTCAGCGAACTATCGCTGCGCTCCGGGCTCAATTCGGCCCTGGTCAAATACTACTTCGGCAACAAGGCCGGGCTGATGAAGGCTTTGCTCGATCGGGACATGGAAGGGATTGTCCACGAAGTCGACGCGCTGATGGCCAAGGACATGCCGCCCGAAGCGCGGCTGCGCCGCCACATCGGCGCGGTGGTCAATACCTATTACAAGACCCCCTATCTCAATCGCTTGCTGATGCGGCTGGTGCGCGAAAGCGATCCCGATGAAGCGCACCGGATTGCCGACAGCTACCTGACCCCGCTGAGCCGCGCCTATGACCGGCTGATCCAGGACGGGATCAAGCTGGGGGTGTTTCGCGATGTCGATCCGCAGCTGTTTTATTTCACCACCACCGGGGCGTGCGACCGGTTCTTTGCCTCGCGGCTTGTGCTCAAGCACTGCTACGATACCGAGACGCTGACCGAAGAATTGCGCGATCGGTACCGTGAGCATTGCATCGACTTCATCATGGCGGGTATCCTCGTGTCGCGATGAGCGACGATGAAACCCCAGTAGCCTGGCATATCGGGGTAATCGGCGGTTCCGGGCTGGCCGAAGGCGTCGGGCTTGAGAATGCGCAGCAGATCGAGGTGGCCAGCCCGTTCGGCCTGCCCTCGGCGGCTGTCACCACCGGAACGCTGGCCGGGGTGCGCTTCACCTTCCTGCCGCGCCACGGGGCGGGGCACACGGTCCCGCCATCGGCGGTCAATTACCGCGCCAATATCGATGTGCTGAAGCGCTGCGGGGTGACCGATGTGATTGCCCTGTCGGCGATCGGTTCGCTCACCCCGGCGATGGCGCCCGGGCATTTCGTGGCGGTGGATCAGTTCATCGACCGGACCCAGGGCCGCGACAATTCGTTCTTTGGGCCAGGCCTGGTCGCGCATGTCAGCCTGGCTGATCCGATCTGCCCGCGGCTGCGCGCCGGACTGGTCGATGCGGCCAAAGCCGAAGAGGCAACCGTGCATGACAGCGGCTGCTACGTCGCGATCGAAGGGCCGCAATTTTCCACCCGCGCCGAAAGCCGGATGTATCGCAAGTGGGGCGGCGATGTGATCGGGATGACCGGCATGCCCGAAGCCCGCCTGGCGCGTGAGGCCGAGCTGCCATACGCGCTGTTTGGCATGGTCACCGATTATGACAGCTGGCGCGATGGCGAGGAAGCCGATGTCGGCGAAATTCTCAGCGTAATGCGGCGCAATGTCGATCTAGCACGCAAGGTGATGCAGCGGCTGGCCGCGTCCTTGCCCGGCACCCGCTCAGCCAGTCCGATCGATCGTGCGCTTGACCACGCGGTGATGACCGCGCCGGCCGCACGCGATGCAATTCTGGTCGCGAAATTGCAGGCCGTGGCGGGAAGAGTTTTGAAATGAGCGAAGTTGTCTTTTACGAATATTGGCGATCAAGCGCGGCTTACCGCGTCCGCATTGCGCTAAACCTCAAGGGCGTGACGTACCGCAGCGTGCAGCTCGATCTGGTCGAAGGCGAGCAGCGCAATCCGGACTTTCTGGCGCGCAATCCGCAAGGGCTGGTGCCCGCACTGGAAATCGATGGGCTGTTCCTCACCCAAAGCCTCGCGATCATCGATTACCTCGATGCCCGGCACAAGGCGCCGCCGATGGTCCCGGCCGATCCCGCCGCGCGTTCGGCGGTGCTGGCCCGCGCGCTGGTGATTGCCGCTGATATCCATCCGATCAACAACCTGCGGGTGCTGAATTATCTGCGCAGCGCGCTTGGCCAGGATGACGCAGCGGTTGCCGATTGGTATCGGCATTGGATTCATGAAGGCTTTGCCGCGCTGGAAACTGGCGCACCCGATCGGGGCTTGTTTGGCGGCGATTTGCCCGATCTTGCCGATGTCTGCCTGGTGCCGCAAATGGCCAATGCCCGCCGTTTCGATACGCCGCTGGCGGCCTTTCCAAGGCTTGTCCGGATCGACGCGGAATTGACCGCGCTGCCGGCCTTCGCCGCAGCCGCGCCCGATGCAGTGAAACCCTGACGAATGGCGTTGCCTTTTGCCGCCCACGCTCTTAGCCAAGTGGTTGCAACTGGAACCAAATCAGCCTGATGTCCGAGCCGCAGACCCGCCTGTCCGATTTCCTGCCCTATCTGCTGTCGATCACGTCGAACGCGGTGAGCGACCGGATCGCCGAGGAATACCACGCCCGGTTCGGGCTGAAGATCGCCGAGTGGCGGGTGATGGCGGTGCTCGGCGATCTGGGCGGACAGACTCAGCGCGAACTGGTTGGCGCCACGCGGATGGACAAGGTCGCGGTCAACCGCGCCTGCAAGGTGTTGGAACAGCGCAAGCTGATCGCGCGCAGCCCGAACGACCGCGATGGCCGCTCGCACCACCTTGAACTGACCGACGCGGGCCGCTCGGTGTTCGATGAAATCATGCCGATCGCGCTGGCGATGGAAGACCGGTTGTTCGCGCCGTTGAAGGGCAGCGACCGCGACAAATTCAAGGCATTGCTCGCGCAGGTCCGCGCGCAAGCCCAGGGAAAGGACTGACCTTTATGAAACTTGCCTCTTTCCCGCACGGCCGCGATGGCCGCCTCGCCGTGGTCTCGCGCGATCTCGCCTGGTGCAGCGATGCCAGCATGATCGTGCCCACGCTGCAGGCCGCGCTCGACAATTGGGACCGGTACGCGCCTGAGCTTGGGGCCCTGGCCGAACAGCTGGAACACGGCGCCATCCCGCGCGACCGGTTCCACGAACGCGAAGTGGCCGCGCCGCTGCCGCGCGCCTATCAGTGGGCCGATGGCTCGGCTTACGTCAATCACGTCGAACTGGTGCGCAAGGCGCGCGGGGCGGAACTGCCCGAAAGTTTCTGGCACGATCCGCTGATGTACCAGGGCGGCAGCGACGATCTGCGCGGCGCGCGCGCACCGATCACTTTGGCGGATGAAGCCTGGGGCTGCGATCTGGAAGCTGAAATCTGCGTGGTTACCGGCGATGTGCCGCAAGGCGCTTCGGCCGAAGATGCGCTGGGCTCAATCCGCCTGATCGGTCTGGTCAACGATGTCAGCTTGCGGGGTCTGATCCCGGCGGAGCTGACCAAGGGTTTCGGCTTCGTCCAGTCGAAACCAGCCAGCCACTTTTCGCCGGTGTTCGTGACGCCCGATGAACTGGGCGCTGCGTGGAACGGCGGCAAGCTGCACCACGTGCTTGCGGTCGATCTCAACGGGCAGGCCTTTGGCCGCGCCGAGGCGGGCGAGGAGTGCACGTTCGATTTCGGCACCCTGATTGCGCATCTCGCCAGAACCCGGCGGATCGGGGCCGGCGCGATCATCGGTTCGGGCACGGTTTCCAACCGCGACGGCGATGGCTCGCCCGGCCGCCCCTGCAGCGAGGGCGGACGCGGCTATTCGTGCATCGCCGAACAGCGCATGATCGAAGTGATCGCGAAAGGTAAAGCCACGACTCCGTTCCTGCACTACGGCGATGTGGTGCGGATCGAGATGAAGGACGACAAGGGCCACACCATCTTCGGTGCGATCGAGAGCGCGGTGGAGCAGGCGCCTTAGTCCGCCTGATGGTGTTGCAAGCCTTTCGCGGCGGCGAAAGACGCACCAGACAAAAACCTTCGCCCCCAGCACAAAACCGGCCCGGATTGCTCCGGACCGGCTTCGTGCCCCCTCGCATGGGTTGTTGTCTAGCTGCCCGGCTTGGCCGCGAAAGCGTCCGAGATCGAGCAGGCCGCCGGGCCAAGGATCACGATGAACAGCACCGGCAGGATGAACAGGATCAGCGGAATGGTCATGATCGCAGGCAGGCGCGCGGCCTTTTCTTCGGCGCGCATCATGCGTTCGTTGCGGAACTCGGCTGACAGCACCCGCAGCGCGGAGGCCAGCGGCGTACCATAGCGTTCGGTCTGGACCATGGTGGTGGTCACGCCCTTCACTGCATCGAGATTGACGCGGTAGGCCAGGTTTTCAAAGGCCATGCGCCGTTCGCTGAGGAACGCGAGTTCGATTGCGGTCAGTGCGAATTCGTCGCCCAGTTCGGGATAGGCCCGGCCCAGTTCGCGCGCCACGCGGTTGAACGCGGCGTCGACGGTCAGACCGGCTTCGGCGCAGATCACCAGCAGATCGAGCGCATCCGGCAGTCCCTTGCGGATCGCGTCGGTGCGCTTGCTCCTGATGTTGCCAATGTAGATTTCCGGACCCTTGTAGCCCGCGCCGACGGCCGCGGCAAAGGCGAGCACGCGTTTGAACGGCGTGAGATCGGGGAAATAGTTGAACCCCCAGATCACGGTCGCGGCCAGCGCACCCAGCGCGACTGGCAAGATCATGCGGGCAAACAATACGTAGTAGGCCAGTTCCTTGTTGCGGATCCCGGCCTGGGCCAGCATCTGCTGGATACCTTCCAGTTGGCTGTCCTGCAGCACCTTCAATGAGGACAGCGTGTCCCGCATCTTCTCGGTGCTTTCGGTCTTGCGCACCAGGCTGGTGCGCTTCTTCGAGCTTTGGACGATCAGCCCGCTCTTGAGCTGGTCGCGGCGCTCGTTGAGCGCTTTGACCCGCTTTTGCATCGGATCGCGAATGGTGATGGCGGTATAGATCGCATACATCACGGCCATCGCGGCGAACCCGGCCAGCAGCGAGCCGACCCAGATAACGTCGATACCAAGCAGGGTGGGTCCAGGCGGGGTGTTAAACATGATTTTATTGTATCCCTCGCTCAGATCTCGAAGCTGACCATTTTGGCCATGATGAAAGCGCCCATCGACATCCAGGTCAGGCCGCCAAGACCGGTCACGATCAGACGCTGGTCCTTGAAGAAGCCGCCGAGGTATTCGGGATTGATCGAGTAGATCATCCCGAAGACGATGAACGGCAGCGACCCGACGATATAAGCCGAAGCCTTCGATTCCGAGCTCATCGCCCGGATCTTGAGCTTCATCTGCGCGCGCTTGCGCAGCACATCGGCCAGGTTCGACAGCGTTTCGGCCAGGTTGCCCCCGGTTTCGCGCTGGATCGCCAGCGTGATCACGAAGAAGCTGAATTCAGCGGTGTTAAGCCGGTCGGCGGTGTCCTGGAGGGCGTCTTCCATGGTCTTGCCGATCCGAATCCGGTCGGTCACCATCTTGAATTCCTCGCCCACCGGGCCGGGTACTTCGCTTGATACGATGGTCAGCGTTTCGGTCACCGGCAGGCCTGAGCGCAGACCGCGGACCAGCAGTTCGATCGCATCGGGAAACTTGCTCGTGAAAGCACCGGTGCGGCGCTTGATAAAGAAGTTGACCGCCATGTGCGGCAGCCCCGCGCCGATCAGCAGACCCGCACCCAGCGCCAGCGCAGGCGCACCGGTCTTGAGGAAAACGATCACTGCGATCACCGTGGCAAGCCCGCCCGAGGCATAGAAATACTGCGCCAGGGTCCATTCCTTGCCGGTGCGGTGGAGCCGCAGCGAAAGGGCAGCGAGGCGCGATTCCGAACCCGCGATGTGGTGCATCTTGGGCTTGCGCGCCGCGACAGCCTTTTTCAGCTGCGCTTCGACGCGCGCGTCGGTGCTGTCCGAATGGCGGAAGCGCACGGCCTCGAGGCGGCGCGCGCCTTCCTTGGCCGGTGACGGGCCGTTGATGGCCAGATAGCCAAGTACCATGAAGCTCATCAGGCCCACGGCAATCAGCAGGAGCTGCATAATGCCCATCTGCGTTTCACGCCTTCCTCATCATCGCCGCCGCGCCGGGCCTGGGCCGGGCGAAGCGGGCGATGTCTTGCGCATCAAGCCGTGGCCGGAGCCTTGGCGGTGTCCTTCTTGCCCCTGCTGCTGGACAGCATCGACTTGAGGTCGAGCTTGCCGAGCAACGATGTCTTGGGCTTGAGGTTGATTTCGATCTCTTCGCCGTCGCCCACGCCGAGCACCGACTTGGCAATTTCGCGGATCGCAGCACCGGCTTTGCTCCCGCGGTTGGCGTCGGCAAAGGTCTGGCCAAGCTTGGCGGCATTGGTCGCGGCCTTCACGTCATAGGGGATCGTGAAGTTGATCTTGCGTTCGATCGAGGCTTCGAAATCGGCTTTGCTGATTTCGGCCATGCCCGCCTGCACCTTGTTGGCCACGATCAGCGGCTGGACATGGGCGGCGTTCTGCTTGAGCCACGAGAGGATGCGGATCGTGTCGCGGGCCGAAGCCAGCGTCATTTCCACCACCACCAGCGCGACGTTCACGTCGGTCAGCAGGTTGGGGAAATTGATCAGCATGTTGCGCGGCATATCGATCACGGTCATTTCGAACGCGACGCGGAACTCTTCCTCAAGCTGCACGAAGGCGGCGCCATCGGTCATCAGCGGCGAATTCATCGGCGCTTCGGCTGAAAGGATTGCCAGGTGATCGTTGGCGCGGATCATCGCCCGTTCGATGAACAGTCCGTCGATCCGGCCCGGGTTTTCAATCGCGTCGGTCAGGCCGCGGCCCGGTTCGAGATCGAGCGCGAGCGCGCCGGTGCCGAAATGCACGTCAAGATCGAGCAGCGCGGTCGGGCGCTTTTCGTCGGCGCTGAACAACCAGGCCAGCGACGTGGCCAAGGTCGAAGCGCCGCACCCACCGCGGGTGCCGATGACGGCGGTCGAGATGTGCTTCTTCGCAACCGAGGGATCGTGCTGCTTGGGATTGGCAAACACCGCCTGGGCATTGACCAGCGCATCACGCACCTGGGCCGGCGAAAGCGGCTTCAGCAGGTAATCGTGGATCCCGCTGGCAACAAGGTCGCGATAAAGGCGCACATCGTTGACCTGGCCGATCGCGATCACCACCGTGCCGGGTTCGCAAACCTCGGCCAGGGCGTTGATATCGCTCAGCGGATCGCCGCTTTCCGACAGATCGACCATCAGGATGTTGGGGCTGGCCGAGATCGACAGGGACTGGACTGCGTTGCGCAGACCGCCCTTGTTGCACTTCTCGGGCTGCCAGCCCAGTTCGATCACGACGGGACGCAGCACATCGAGCGCCGCATCGTCGCAGACGAAAGCGTTGAACGGGTCGCGGTTGCCCTGCACGCCAGGTTTCCAAGGAGCATTCATGGCGCTTAATTCCCCTTCGAGCTTTGTTCTTTGAGACCCTGATCGCCCGTTGGCGGCCGGTTGCGGTAGCTGTCGATCGCCTTTGTGCCGCTCATCACGGTGGTGCGGCCGCTGCCGCTGGCACCCTGGATGAGATGCGAGGGATCGGCGACCATGGCGGCGATGTTCGAATTGGTCGCGCAGCCATAGTTGGTCGAGGTTGCGTTACGCAGGTTGGTTTCGGACTTGGCCGACCAATCCGGGCAGCCCGGAACCGAAGCGGTGGTGCGGGTCACGACGACACGAACCGAGCCGGCGTTGACATAGCCCGGGGTGACCGGAGCTTCATCGTTGACCAGCATCGAATACCGCCCGGCCACCGCTTCGACCGCAGAGCGGTTGGCGGGATTGCGCGACGGATCGTCGATCGAGATCCGGTCACCGTAATGCAGGTCCATCGCCTCGAACCAGCCCGACAGGCGGCGCTGTTCGGGGATCGAAATCCCGCCCGGACCGGTGGCCACGTCAAGCGTGTAGTTGGTCTGGGTGACCACCGGCTGGTGGACGCTTTCCAGGCTGGGGTTGCTGGCCATCCCGCCGCAGCCCGAAAGGGCGAGCGCGATGCCAAGCGTCAGGGCCGAAGCCAGCGTCTTGCGATAAGTGTAGGAGCGCATGGTTCTGGTCCCTCTCAGTTCAGGCTGAAGCCGGGGGCGGCGTCGTTCTGCTCACCCTTTTTGCGCTTCTTCTTTTTGTCCTTGTCGCTCCCGGCCGCAGTCTGCGGGACGGGTGCGCCGGCCGGGGCCATCAGCTCGCCAACTTGCGGCGTACCGGGGCCCTGCGGCGCCTGGGTCGGCATGGGCCGGCCCTTGCCGCTCTGGCCGTTCGAATCCATGTTGCCGAAGATGCGCTGGGCATCGTTGGGGCTTTCATACCCGTCGGTCGGCAGCTTGATTTCGCCGGCATTGACCGGCTGGACCAGGAACGGGGTGATGATGATCACCATTTCGGTCTCGCCGCGGCGGAACTGGGTCGATTTGAACAGCGCGCCGATAATCGGCAGATCGCCTGCACCGGGAAGTTTTTCGACGGTGTTCTGCGAGCTGTTACTCATCAGGCCGGCAATCATGATCGATTGGCCCGAACCCAGTTCAACGGTGGTTTCGGCGCGGCGCACGGTCAGCGCCGGGACGGTAAAGCCGTTGATGGTAATCGCGCCCTGGCTTGACAGTTCGGACACTTCGGGGCGCACGCGCATCGAAATCCGGCCATTGGCCAGCACCGTGGGGGTGTAGCTCAGGCTGACGCCGTAACGCTTGTATTCGATCGAGGTGGTGCCCAGACCCTGGCTGATCGGGATCGGGTATTCGCCGCCCGCCAGGAAGTCTGCGGTTTCACCCGACAGCGCGGTCAGGTTGGGGGCCGAGATGGTGGTGACCAGGCCCAGCTTTTCGCCGATATCCAGCGCCGCGCCAACATCGAGGCCGAACAGGCGGCCCGCAAGGTTGATCGCGGTCTGCCCCGAGGCATTGCTGTTGAAGGCGTAGTTGGCCCCGCCAACCACGAACTTGCCGCTGGTCGGATCGAACGGCAGGCTGATCGAACCGGCGGGCAGGCCCATGATGCTGGAAGCATCGGCCAGCGGCAGCCCGGCGGTGGGAACACCGCTGATCGTGCCGGCGATATTGCTGACGGTGCCGGCCGCACGGCCGCGCGTCGCGCCGAACAGGAACCCGCCCGAATTGTCGCGGGAAAACAGGTTCGAACCCATTTCCTTGACCAGCGAACGGCTGACTTCGGCGAACTTGACCTGCAGATTGACCTGCAGCGGCGTGGCCATTTTCAGGCGCGTGATCACGTTGGCGTCCTTGCCGACATAGGCCTGGACCAGCCGCTGTGCTTCGGCGGCATCTTCCGGCGCGGCAACGGTGCCGGTCAGCAGGAAGGTGTTGGTGCCCATGGTTGAAACGGTGACCTTGGCATCGGGCATCGCCATGCCTAGCATCTGATCGACGCTTTCGATGTTCGAACCGACGCGGACATTGGCCGACCAGATCACGTTGCCGGCGGCATCGCTGGCGTAGATCGTGG
Source organism: Novosphingobium sp. (assembly GCF_031417815.1). Lineage (GTDB taxonomy): Bacteria > Pseudomonadota > Alphaproteobacteria > Sphingomonadales > Sphingomonadaceae > Novosphingobium. The sequence continues at coordinate 28,031 of NZ_JANOWI010000022.1, forward strand.
TTTCGCCGCCCTGCTTGCCGAACACGTAGAGCTGGCGGGGGCTTTTGACCTGGACATCGGCAATGGCTTCGTTGGCGACGAACACATCGGCCATCTGCCCACCGACATTGACCAGCTGGCCGCGTCCGATCGACAGGACGATGTCGTTGGCCGGGCGGCTGACGCCCTGGGCCCTGGCGGTGCCGGTGGCGGTCAAGGCCAGCGGAGCCACAACACAGGCCGCAGTAAGCATAGTGAAAGCAAGGCGTTTCATCGTACGGCCTTTCGTGGCGGAGGTTTCAGTGCGACTGGGCATCTAAATTCCCTCCGAATTGTTCTTCAGTGGTGGTCTTGCCGCGGGTCACGCGGACAACCGGACCGCGGGGGCGGGGTGCCTGCTGGCCCGAAGCCACGTTGACTGTCACCTGCGCCGGTATGCCGCTGTATTGGGGCTGCTGGCGCGGTGCGATCGGCGCGGTGCGGCGCTGGAAGCGCGAAACATCGCCGCCGGTTACAAAGGTGGTGCCGTTGTCGATCGGGCGGTTCATTGCATCGGCCAGGAACTTTTCTTCCTGGGCCTTGGTCGCGCCGACCGGAACCTTGACGGTGCCGCTGGCAATCGCCTGGTCAAGCTCGCTCTGGTTGTCGGCCAGGCTGCGCAGCGCCAGGCTGAGCGTGCCGATGGTCTGGGCAACCTGGATCTTCTCGGCGATCCGCGGGGTCACTTCAAGCGTAACGGTGCGGAACGAGACGACCACGGTCTTGCCGTCTTCCACCTTGGTGTCGGTCGTCTGGTCAGTCGCCAGTACGCGGACGTTGCGCAGGATCGTTTCGGTGGTCTTGAGCGTCTGGTTGTCACCCGGGACCTGGACGGTCTGGGTCAGCAGCAGATCGACATGGTCGCCCGGGAAGACAAAGCCTGCCACGCCGGTGTTGGCCGAAACGTTGATCGTCACGGCGCGCATGCCCGGGCCAAGCGCCGCAGCCAGGAAGCCGCGGTCACCCGGCGCAACCAGCGCGCCTTTGGTCAGCGGCTGGCCGGCGGTGACCGGATAGCGGACCACGGTGCCAAGCAGCTTGTTCATCTCGGCTTCGCCATCGATGTAATAGGCGTCCTGGACCATTTCCTTGGGCCACAGCTGATAGCCAACCGAATCGGCGGTGATGATCGTACCCACCGGCAGTGCGCGATTGGCGACCAGCACCTTGGGCCCCTGGGGGACCTGCGGAGCGGCATCGGCGGCCGGCGCACCGGCTCCGGCAAACATGCTACGAGCCGCAAGTGCGGTGCCGATCGCAATGACCAGCGCGCCAATGAGCAGCATCAGCTTTCTTTTATCCATGGCTAGGCAAGCCCCCTAGAAAAATCCCGAATGTGGTTGAACACCTTTTGGGAGGAACTGGTTAAAATCCGGTCAACCGGCCACACCGGCAGATGCGGTTGAAGCGAAAGCGGGTAGAAATTGTGCAGCCAGCACCAGCAGGCCCGCGGCAGAAATCGCCACGCCATAAGGAATCGCCAGCTTGTCTTTGCGGCGGCGGGTGACATGCCAGGCAGCCAGGGCCACCGTCAGCACGCCGCCGATCAACGCCATGATGATAAGCAGGCGGATGAACCAGGTCGGCTCGATCCACAGCGCCAGCGCGGTCAGCAGTTTGACGTCACCGCCGCCCATGGCGCGTAGTGCGAACAGGATCGCCAGGACAACCAGCGTGGCCGCAGCCATGCCGATCTGCCAGGCAACGCCCGGCCATAGCGACAGGCCGATGGCCCACCAGTACAGCGGTGCGGTGACGGCGATGGCGGCGTTCAGCCAGTTATCGATCTGGCGGCGGCGAATATCGGTAAAGGCCGCGATCAGCAGCCCAATTGCCAAGCCTGACAGCAGCAGGTAACGAAAATCGAAGTCCGGCATTGACAGCCCCCTGGTTCCGGAGGGCATGTCTAGGGGTCAGGACTTACCAAAAAGTAACCAGAGCCAAGAGGCTGATATTATCCACATGGCTTCAGCAACCCCGTTTCCCTTCAATCGCCGTGCGATACCGGCTGGCGCCACCGAAAGCCGCTGGCAGGCAGGCGATGGCTGGTCGATCCGGCGGATCGACTGGCCCGCGCCGGCCGGCACACCCAAGGGCTCGATCCTGTTCTTGCCGGGACGCGGCGATTTTTACGAAAAGTACCTCGAAACGCTGGATCATTGGGCTGCGCTAGGCTGGCAGGTGACCGCCAGCGACTGGCGCGGGCAGGGGGATTCGGGGCGGCTCAGTACCGACAAGGTGACCGGGCATATCGATGATTTTGCCACCTGGACGGATGATCTGGCGCAGCTGTGGCGGGCGTGGACGGCAGCGACGCCGGGGCCGCACGTGCTGGCCGGCCATTCGATGGGCGGGCACTTGGTGCTGCGCGCCGCCGCTGCGGGCCAGGTCGATCCCGCCGCGCTGATCCTGTCCACGCCGATGCTGGGCTTTACCGCCAGCCTGCTGCCCCAAGCATTCATGCATCAGGCCGCGAAATTGATGAAGGCGCTGGGCGATCCGCGCCGCCCGGCGTGGAAATGGAGCGAGGCCCCCGGCGAAGTGCCCGAACACCGCGTGCTACTGCTGACCCACGATGCGCAGCGCTATGCCGATGAATTGTGGTGGCGCGAACATCGCCCCGATCTGGTGATGGGGCCGGGTAGCTGGGGCTGGGTCGAACGCGCCTATGCCTCGATGCGGCTGCTGTCCCGGCCCGAACTCCTCGCCCGGATCAGGGTACCGGTGCTGATCGCGGCAACCGACAACGACAAGCTGGTCGGCTGGAACGCCACCGCGCGCGCCGCGACCTTGCTGCCCGATTGCGAACTGGTCCATTTCGGCAAGGAGTCCGCGCACGAAGTGCTGCGCGAGGTGGACGCCGTGCGCAGCCGTGCGCTGTCCGCCTGCGATGCGATGCTGGCGCGGATCGCCGGAGCGCCATGAGCCAGCATTTCGATTTCGCCATTGTCGGAGCCGGAATTGCGGGGGCCTCGCTGGCCGCAGGCCTCGCCGGGCACGGCAGCGTGGTGCTGCTCGAAGCCGAAGATCGCCCCGGCTATCACGCCACCGGGCGCTCGGCCGCGTTCTGGACCGAAAGCTATGGCGGGCCGCTGGTCTATCCGCTGACCGACGCCTCGTTCGATTTCCTCAACGACAAGGGCTTCCTTGCCCCGCGCGGCGCGCTGACGCTGGCGCGGGCCGAGGAGGCAGCGGGGCTGGCCGCATTCATCGCCGAATTCACCGCGCTTGGCGTCGCGGTCCAGCCGCTCACCCGGGCCGAGCTGGACGCGCGGATCGAGGGCCTGAAGGACGAATGGGTGCTGGGTGCCTATGAGCCTGATTGCTGCGACATTGACGTTGCCGCGCTGCACCAGCTGTGGCTGGGGCAGGCAGCGGCGGGCGGCGCTGAACTGGTCTGCCGCGCGCGGCTTGCTGCGGCGGTGCGCCAGGGCGGGGCCTGGCACCTGACGCTGGACGACGGCCGCAGCTTCAGCGCCGCGGTGCTGGTCAATGCCGCAGGGGCCTGGGCCGATGAGGTGGCCGCGCTGAGCGGGCTTGGGCCACTGGGGATCCAGCCCTATCGCCGCACGATGTGCCAGCTGCGCGTTTGCCATGCGGTGCCCGAAGACCTGCCGCTGACGCTGGGCTTTGATGGGTCGTACTATTTCCGCCCCGAAGGTGAACGGCTGTGGCTGAGCCCGCACGACGAGATCCCCAGCGCGCCGTGCGATGCCGCGCCCGAGGAGATCGATGTGGCGATGGCGATCGACCGGTTCGAACGCGTGGTCGATTGGCCGGTCGAGGCGCTTGAGCACAAATGGGCGGGCTTGCGCAGTTTCGCCCCCGATCGCCTGCCGGTCTACGGCTTCGATCCGCGCGCCGACGGCTTTTTCTGGTTTGCCGGGCAGGGCGGCTTCGGCATCCAGACCGCGCCGGCTGCGGCCGATCTTGGCGTGCGGTTGTTGCTTGGCCAGCCGGAAGGCGCGGTTGATCCAGCGCCATACAGCCCGGGCCGGCTGATCTAGCCGGCCTTCATCGCCAGCGCGGCATTGCTGGCGAGCACATCGGCACGCTCGTTTTCGGGGTGACCATCGTGGCCTTTGACCCAGTGCCAGGTGACCTTGTGAGGCCGCTTGGCATCGAGCAGCGCCTGCCACAAATCGGCGTTGAGCACCGGCTTTTTCTGCGAATTCTTCCAGCCGTTTTTCTGCCAGCCGAAGATCCACTTGGTGATCCCGTCGATCACATAGCGGCTGTCGGTGTAAAGCTGGACATCGCTGGGGGCTTTGAGGGTGTTCAGCGCCATGATCACCGCAGTCATTTCCATGCGGTTGTTGGTCGTGGCGCTTTCGCCGCCGGAAATATCTTTTTCATGCGCGCCCGATCGCAGCACCGCGCCCCAGCCGCCCGGTCCGGGATTGCCCTTGCAGGCCCCGTCGGTGAAAATTTCGATCTTTTTCATGGCCGCGCGAAGAGCCCGGCATTGGCCGGATCGGCATAGAATTGCAGCCGCCGCACGAAAGCCAGCGGGTCCTTTTTCACCACCAGCGCATCAGCCGGGGTGTTGATCCAGTCGAACGCCCGGCTCAGCGCAAAGCGCAGCGCCGCGCCGCGCGCCAGCACCGGCAACGCCGCGCGTTCCTCGCTGCTCAAGGGCCGCACGCTTTCATAGCCAACCAGCAGCGCTGCCGAAATCGCCGGATCGAACACGCGCCCGGCATTGTCAAAGCACCAGGCCGCGTGGGTCACCGCGATATCATAGGCGATCAGATCGGTGCAGGCGAAATAGAAATCGATCAGCCCGGTGACCCGTTCGCCCAGCATCAGCACGTTATCGGGGAACAGATCGGCGTGGATCACCCCGCGCGGCAGATCTGTGGGCCAGTGCGCGGCAAGATAAGCCAGTTCGTTTTCGACCATTGCAGCAAGGCCAAAATCGATTCCGTCGAGGCCGGCGGGGCGGCATTCATCGGCCAAGCGCTGCCATTCGTCCGGGCCCATGCCGTTGGCGCGGGCCTGTCCGAAACCGCCCGCTGCAAGGTGCAGCTGGGCCAGCGCCCGGCCCACCGCGGCGGCCTGGCCGGGGGTGGGCTCGCTCAGCGAAACGCCGGGCAGGAATTCGATCAGGGCCACGGCCTTGCGTGCCCCGGTCGGAGAGCCGGGGTCGCCGATCATCCGGTAGAGCGCGCCGGACGCATCGTGGATCGTGCGCGGCACCGGGCAGCTTTTGGCAGCAAGATGATCGAGCAGCGAAAGGAAGAACGGCAGGTCCTCCAGCGCGATCCGGTATTCGTACATCGTCAGGATGAAACGCGCACCGCTGCCGTCCTTGCCGGTGGTCTCGATCAGCCAGTTCGAATTGCTGACGCCTTCGGCAATGCCCTTGGCCGAGACCAGTTCGCCGACATCGAACGCGGCGATCAGCGCCGCCAGCTGCTCGCTGCCAAGCTGGGTATAGACCGCCATGCGCCCTATTCCACCAGTTGGCGGGGCAGCTTGAAGACCATCTTTTCCTCGGCAGTAACGACCTGTTCCATCGTCACATCGCGCAAGGCAGAAATTCGCGCGATCACTTCCTGGATCAGCTCTTCGGGCGCGGATGCTCCGGCGGTGAGGCCCAGAACCTCCACCCCATCAAGCCACGCCGCCTCGATCTCTGCGCCGCGCTGCACCAGCCTTGCCTGGGCCCCGCAGCGTTCGGCCACTTCGACCAGCCGCAGCGAATTGGAGCTGTTCGGCGCGCCGATCACCAGCACCAGCTGGCACTGCGGCGCAATGTCCTTGACCGCAGCCTGCCGGTTGGAGGTGGCATAGCAGATGTCTTCGGCCTTGGGCCCAACCATCTGGGGAAAGCGCGCGCGCAGCGCGGCCACCACTTCGGCGGTATCGTCAACCGACAGCGTGGTCTGGGTGAGGAAAGCCAGCGGGGTTTCGCGCGTGAATGGCAGCGCGGCAACATCCGCCACCGTTTCGACCAAGGTGATCGCGCCGGCGGGCACCTGGCCCATCGTGCCGATCACTTCGGGGTGGCCTTGGTGGCCGATAAACACGATATGCCGCCCGGCCTCGATCTGGCGTTCGGCCTGGCGGTGAACCTTGCTGACCAGCGGGCAGGTGGCATCGAGCCAATCGAGCCCGCGGGTGCTTGCTTCGGCCGGGACCGATTTGGGAACGCCATGCGCGCTGAAGATCACCGCCGCGCCGTCGGGCACCTCGTCCAGCTCCTCGACGAAGACCGCGCCCTTAGCCTTCAGGCTGTCAACCACGAAGCGGTTATGGACGATCTCGTGGCGGACATAAACCGGTGCGCCGTAGCGCTTCAGCGCCAGCTCGACGATGTCGATCGCGCGGTCGACTCCGGCGCAGAAACCGCGCGGTGCGGCCAGTAAAAGCTTCAGCGGCGGCTTTTGCCCGGTTGGAAAGGGTGCGTTCATCAAGCCGCCTCTAGCGCTTTGCCGCGCGCCCCGCTAGGGCGTGCACACCAAGAACACTGCCTCACCCCAAGGATGCTCTGATGACCGCTCGTTTTCGCCTGTTTTCTGCCCTCGCGCTCAGCGCAGCGCTGGCCGGCTGCGCCGGTTCGGGCGATATTGTGCTGGATCAGGGCGTCGGGATTACGGCGGTGCGCGGGGTCTGCCCGGGGGTCGGCATTCCCAACAACACCGGCGATATCACGCTGTTCCGGGTGCCCGGCGATGCCACCGCGGGCAACATCGATGTCGTCGCCGCGATGACCAACGTGCGCAGCCAGTGCAGCGATTCAGGGGACAAGGTCCACACCCAGGTCAGCTTTGATGTGCTGGCCCGCCGCACCGATGTGCGCGGGAGCCGCACCTTTACCGTGCCCTATTTCGTGGTCGTGGTGCGCGGCGGCACTGCCGTTGTCACCAAGCGTGTCGGGCAGGTGACCCTGACTTTCGCCGATGGCCAGGAACGCGCCCAGGCGAGCGGCACCGGATCGGCCTGGGTCGACAAGGCCGAAGCCACCCTGCCATCCGAAATTCGCGACCAGCTGACCCGCCGCCGCCGCGCCGGCCAGCAAGACGCCGCGGTCGATCCGATGACCCTGCCCGAAGTGAAAGCCGCCATTGCCCGCGCCACGTTCGACGTGCTGGTCGGCTTCCAGATGAGCCAGGATCAACTGGTCTACAACGCCACGCGCTAAGGGTGCGGCGATAATTGCCGCCGGGCGGGCTGCGAACGGCAGCTTTCTGCGCTTCCGGTGCTCACGACCTTAATGGTCGCTGCGCGCCGGTTCTCGAAATCCGCCATTCTCGCTCCACCCGGCGACAATTCTCACCACACCCTTGACCCGCTGCGTGATTGCTCGCGGGATTTCCATTGTCCTACAAACAGGCTAACCGCCCGCCATGACCCAGACCCCGACTCTTTATGCCGCCTATGCCGGGCACCTGAACACCGCGCTCGATGCGCTGGAGGCAGCGGGAACGCTCCCGGCGGGTCTCGCGCGCGGCAATGTGACGGTTGAGCCGCCGCGCGATGCCAGCCATGGCGATCTGGCGACCAATGCGGCAATGGTGCTGGCCAAAGGCGCGGGCACAAATCCGCGCGGGCTGGCCGAGGCCTTGGTAACCGAACTGGTCAAGGCACCGCATGTCACCTCAGCAGACATTGCCGGACCGGGTTTCATCAACCTGCGCCTCGCGCCCGAAGCGTGGCTGAACGAACTGTTGGCAATCGGCACCATGGGCGGCGATTACGGCCGTTCGGACTCCGGGCGGGGCACTACGGTCAACGTCGAATACGTTTCGACCAATCCCACCGGGCCGATGCACATGGGCCACTGCCGCGGCGCGGTGGTCGGCGATGCGCTGGCGAGCCTGCTCCAATGGGCCGGGCACACGGTGATCCGCGAATACTACATCAACGATGCCGGCGGTCAGGTCGATGTCCTCGCCCGCTCGGTCCACTTGCGTTACCGCGAGGCGCTGGGCGAGGTGCTCGAGATTCCCGACGGGCTCTACCCCGGCGAATACCTGATCCCGGTCGGACAGATGCTGGCGGCCGAATTCGGCAACACCTATGTTTCCGCCCCTGAAGCGGAGTGGCTGGTGCCGTTCCGGACCCGCGCGGTGGCGGCGATGATGGACATGATCAAGGCCGATCTGGCGCTGCTCGGCGTCCACCACGACTTGTTCTCCTCCGAAGCCGCACTGCAGGCCGCGGGCAAGCCCGAAGAGGCCGAAGCGTGGCTGCGCGCGCACGATCTGGTTTACGACGGCCAGCTCGAAGCGCCCAAGGGCAAGACGCTCGACGATTGGGAGCCGGTTGAACTGCCGCTGTTCCGTTCGACCCGGTTCGGCGACGATCAGGACCGCCCGATCAAAAAGAGCGACGGCAGCTGGACCTATTTCGGCGCCGACCTCGCCTATCACTTCCAGAAAGCCGAAACCGCCGATGCGCTGGTCGATATCTGGGGCGCGGATCACGCTGGCACGGTCAAGCGGATCAAGGCCGCGGTGGCGGCGATGACGCTGGGTGCGGGCCGCGAAAAGCCGTTCGAAGTCAAGCTGGTGCAGATGGTCCAGCTGATGAAGGGCGGCGCGCCATTCAAGATGTCGAAGCGCTCGGGCAATTTCGTCACGCTGGCCGACGTCGTCGAAATGGTCGGCAAGGATGTGGTCCGCTTCACCATGCTGACCCGCAAGCCCGAAGCGCAGATGGACTTTGATTTCGACAAGGTGGTCGAAGCCTCAAAGGAAAATCCGGTGTTCTATGTGCAATATGCCCATGCCCGGATCCGCCGCAACCTGCGCAAGGCCGCTGACGAAGGCTTGACGCCATCGCCGCAGCACATTGCCATGCTTGGCGCTGAAGAGTGCGACCTGATCAAGGTGGCGGCACAGTTTCCCCGGCTGGTCGAGGCGGCGGCGGCCGCGCGCGAACCGCACCGGGTGGCGTTTTATCTCTATGATCTCGCTTCGGCTTTTCATTCCTATTACAACCTTGGCAACGATCAGCCCGAAAAGCGGTTCATCGTGGCACAGAATGCCGAGCTCAGCGCAGCAAGGCTTTATCTTGCGACCCAAATCGGGCAGCTTGTGAAGAACGGTCTCGCCATTCTGGGCGTGGAAGCGGTTGAGGAAATGTAGTCATGACGGGAATGGGCGGCGAGCGCGACGACGAAACCTGGGAAGATGCAGAGGTTGAGCCCATCGAAACCGAGCGCCTCGCGCTGGATGACGCCGACGAACGCCTGCCCTGGCTCGAAAGCGGCGATGACGCGGATGACGGTGACGAAGGATCGGAAACCGGCCACACGCTGCGCCTTGGCCTGCTCGCGCTGGCGGCGCTCGCTGCGATCGTGCTCGGCATCTACTGGATTACGCACCGCAACCCCGATCCCGCGCTGACCCCCGACGGCAGCCTGGTGGCGGCGGAACCGCAGCCTTACAAGGAAGCGCCCAAGGATCCGGGCGGCAAGACCTTTGACGGCACCGGCGATACCAGCTTTGCCGTCTCCGAAGGGCAGAGCAAGCCCGCGCAGATGGCTGCTGGCCAGACCGCAGCGCCGGCCCCCGAAGCCAGGCCCAGCACTGCGGCTGCCGCGGCGGCTGGCGGGGTTGGCGTACAAGTCGGTGCGTTCTCGTCGAAAGCCGCGGCCGAAGCAGGCTGGGCCAAGCTGACCGGCAGCGCGGGCAGCGCGCTTTCGGGTGTTTCGCACCGGGTGATCGAAGGCAAGGCCGATAACGGCACGGTGTTCCGCCTGCAGGCGGTTGCGCCCAATGCCGATGCCGCCCAGGCGCTGTGCGGCAAGCTGAAAGCCGCGGGGATTTCCTGCCAGGTCAAATAGGCCGGTAATCCACACGATTTGGCAGACTGCGCGCTTGCATGGCGCGCGGCTTGCTGCGACTTTGCAGCCATCATGACGCCCGCAATCTTTGGCATTTCCGGACTTGAACTGAGCGCGGACGAACGCGCGTTCTTCGCCGATGCCGATCCGGCGGGCTACATCGTGTTCGGGCGCAATGTCGAAAGCCGCGACCAGCTGCGCAGGCTGACCGATCAGCTGCGCGCCGTTCACGGACGCGAACGCTTGCTGATCACGATCGACCAGGAAGGCGGGCGGGTCCAGCGGATGAAGCCGCCGGTCTGGCCGGCCTATCCATCGGGCGGCGCCTTCGATGCGCTTTATGACGTTGCCCCGGTCAGCGCGATCGCGGCGGCGCGCGCCAATGCCCATGCGCTGGGGCTCGATCTGGCCGAAGCGGGGATCACCTGCACGCACGCTCCGGTGCTCGATGTGCGGCAGCAAGGCGCGCACGACGTGATCGGCGACCGCGCCTATGGCCATGAACCGCTGCGCGTGGCGGCGCTCGGCCGTGCGGTGCTGGATGGGCTGGCGCGCGCCGGGGTTGTCGGCACGATCAAGCACATGCCGGGCCACGGCCGGACCCACTGCGATACCCACAAGGCAATGCCAACCGTGACCGAGAGCGAGGACGAGCTCGAACGCGATCTTGCGCCGTTCAAGGCACTTAATCACGCGCTGACGGGGATGACCGGCCACTTGCTGTTCACCGCCTGGGACAAGCACAACCCGGCCACGCAATCGCCGTTCATCATCGAACAGATCATCCGCAAACGGATCGGGTTCGATGGCCTGCTGTTCACCGACGACCTCGATATGGCAGCGCTTAGCGGCACCGTGCCGCAGCGCGCCGAACGCGCGGTTGCGGCGGGGTGCGATCTGGCGCTCAACTGCTGGGCGAAAATGGACGACATGGTGGGCATCTGCCAGCGTCTGCCGGTGATGGGCGAAAAGGCCACGGCGCGGCTGGACCGTGCGCTGGCCGGGATCGGGCCGAAGGGTGATGTTGCCGAGCAAGCCGCGCTGATCGCCAAGCGCGACGCTTTACTGGCCTTGGTGACAGCATGAACGAGGACGGCCTGATCGACAGCCCGGCGGTCAGCTTTGCCGAAGACGAGTGGCAAGGCGTGGACACGGCGAGCGGCGATGATACCGCGCTGTACCTCGCGCTGGATGGCTGGGAAGGGCCGCTTGATCTGCTGCTCGATCTGGCGCGGCGTCAGAAGGTGGATCTGCGCCGGATTTCGATCCTCGAACTGGTCGATCAATACCTGACCTATATCGATCAGGCCGAAGCGCTGCGGCTGGAACTGGCGGCTGACTATCTCGTGATGGCGGCGTGGCTGGCCTATCTCAAATCGGCGCTGCTGTTGCCGCGCGAAGAACAGGTCGATCCCAGCCCCGAAGAACTGGCGCTGCGGCTGCAACTGCGGCTGCAGCGGCTGGCGGCGATGCGCGATGCTTCGGCGCGGCTGTTTGCCCGCGACCGGATCGGCCGCGACACCTTCCGGCGCGGCGCGCCCGAAGGCCTGCGGATCGATCGCAAGAACCTGTGGCAATGCGATTGGTTCGCGCTGGTTCAGGCTTACGGCCAGGTCAAGGCGCGCACCCAGCCGGTGGTCCATATGGTCCGCGACCGGATGGTGATGACGCTCGATTCCGCGCTTGGCCGCGTTTCGGCGATGCTCGGCGTCAATATCGACTGGATGGAACTGCGGGACTTTCTGCCACCCCATGCCGAACCGCGGCTGCGCAAATCGGCCTTGGCCTCCAGCTTTGTTGCCGCGCTCGAACTGGCGCGGCTGGGCAAGGCGGAACTGCGCCAGGACGCGGTGTTTGGCCCGCTCCACTTGCGCGGGATCAAGACGTGACTCGGCCCGATGAATTGGTCCGCGCGGTTGAAGCCACGCTGTTCGCCGCCGAAGCGCCGATGAGCGCTGAGGCAATCTCGGTTCACCTTGGCGGGGCGGATGTGAAGGCGGCGCTGGCCGAACTGGCCGAGACCTATGCGGCGCGCGGGGTTGAGCTGGTTGAACGCGGCAAGCGCTGGCATTTCCAGACCGCGCCCGATCTGGCGCACCTGCTGCGGCGCGAGCGTGAGGAAGTGCGGCGCCTGTCGCGCGCTGCCACCGAAGTGCTGGCCATCGTTGCCTATCACGAGCCGGTCAGCCGGGCCGAGATCGAGGCGATCCGCGGGGTGCAGACCGCCAAGGGTACGCTGGACGTGCTGATGGAAGCTGGCTGGGTGCGGATCGTGGGCCGCCGCGAGGTTCCGGGGCGTCCGGTGATCTTTGCCACCACACCCGATTTCCTGACCCATTTCGGGCTGGAAAGCCGCAAGGATCTGCCCGGGATCGACGAATTGCGCGCGGCAGGCCTGCTCGATCCGGTCGAAGATGCCTTCGAAGCGGCAATGGAGACCGCTGGAGCGGCAGAATCAGAAGAACGTGACGAAGAATCGGCGGACTGACTGGCAACTTGGTCTGACATCCCCTAACTAGGGCGAGACGCGGGTGCCGGTCAGTTGACCGATCCACCGCCCGTGAAATCAGGAGACATGCAATGTTCGGTCTGTCAGTGGCTCATCTGCTCATTCTGGCCATCGTGGTCCTGGTCCTGTTTGGCCGTGGCCGCATTTCCGAAATGATGGGTGATTTCGGCAAGGGCGTTAACAGCTTCAAGAAAGGTCTGGCCGAAGGGGACGAAGTCAAGCCGCAGCCCCCCGCCAGCCAGATCCCGCCGCCAGCCGAACCGGGCAAGGCCGTGCTGAACGGCGATGCGGTGATCGATTCCTCGCCGAACAAGCCGCAATAGGCCGCCGGGCCAGGGCAAGGCGCTGCCATGTTTGATATCGGCTGGGATGAAATGCTGTTCACCGCGATCATTGCGATCGTGGTGATCGGGCCCAAGGATCTGCCGCGCGCGCTGCGCCTGGCCGGGCAGTGGATTGGCAAGGTCCGCCGCGTCTCGGGCCATTTCCGCGCTGGCGTGGAAAACATGATCCGCGAGGCCGAGATCGAGGAAATGGAAACGAAGTGGCGCGAGCAGAACGCGGCGATCATGCGCGAGCATCCGATCGCATCGGCTGAAATGGCGCTGGACGGGGCCCACGCCGGGGCCGAACCGATCCCGCCGGTCAGCGAAGCCCCGGTGATGCAACCGCTGGCCAAGCCCGTGCGCAAGCCCCGCGCGCGCAAGCCCCAATCACCTAAACCAGCGGCGGATGCCTGATGGCTTTCGAGGTCAACGATATCGACGAGAGCCAGGCGCCGTTGATGGATCACCTGATCGAACTGCGCACCCGCCTGATCCGTGCGATCCTGGCGCTGCTGCTGGCGTTCGGCATTTGTCTCTATTTTGCCAGCGATATTCTGGGCTTCCTGATCCGCCCGCTGACCGCGGCGTTTCCGCCGGGACAGGGCAGGCTAATTTATACCAAGCTCTACGAAGCCTTTTTCGTGGAAATCAAAGTGGCGCTGTTTGCGGGCTTTTTCGTCTCGTTTCCGGTGATCGCCAACCAGCTGTGGGCGTTCATCGCGCCGGGGCTTTATGCCAAGGAAAAGCGCGCTTTCCTGCCCTTTCTGATCATGACCCCGGTGCTGTTCATCGCGGGCGGGGCGCTGGCCTATTACGTAGTGATGCCCACCGCTTTCACCTGGATGCTGGGCTTTCAGGGCCAGAAGGGCGGGCTAGAGGTGGAAGCGCTGCCGTCAGCGGGCGATTACCTTGGGCTGGTGATGCAGTTCATCCTGGCTTTCGGGTTCAGCTTCCTGCTGCCGGTGCTGCTCTTGCTGCTCAACCGCGCCGGACTTGTTTCGCGCACGCAGCTGATCGGGATGCGGCGTTATGTGATCGTGGCAATCACGGCAATTGCAGCGGTGATCACCCCGCCCGATGTCGTTTCACAGCTGATGCTGCTGGTGCCGCTGTGGATGCTGTTCGAAGGTTCGCTGGTGATCATGTGGTTTGGTGAACGCAAAGCCGCGAAAGTGGCGGGCGTTCCTGAGGTTATCTCCCCCTCCGCGTCAGAGGAGCGGTAGGGGTAGCGGCGATGCGCAGCAGCGCTGGCCTTCTCTTACTTCCGCACCGTTGCTGCACCACCCCCAACCCCTCCACTGAAGAGGAAGGGGGAAATAGCGCCGAGGCTACGGCGTCGGCCGCTTGTCCTTGGCCGTATCCCACACCAGTTGTCCGCCAACGTAGACTTGCAGCACCACCGTTTTGGCCAGCTGCGATGGGCTGGCCAGCATCACATCGCGGTCAACGAACAGGAAGTCTGCGCGCTCGCCCACCACCAGCCGGCCAAAGCGGCCATCGGCAAACCCGGCATAGGCACCCCAGGCGGTATAACCGGCCAGCGCTTGTTCGCGGGTGACGCGTTCCTGGGGCATCCAGCCGCCGGCCGGCTCACCATCCGGGCCGACCCGGCTGATCGCGGCGGCGAGGCCGGCAAAGGGATCGGGCAGTTCGACCGGCGCATCCGAACCGAACGCCAGCTTGCCGCCCGCCGCCAGGATCGAATGCCAGGCATAGGCGCCGCCCAGCCGGTTCGGGCCGAGCCGCGCCTCCGCCATCAGCCGGTCACTGGTCTGGTGGACCGGCTGCATCGAAGCGATGATGCCGTATTTGCTGAAGCGGGTAATATCCGCCGGATCGACAATCTGCGCGTGTTCGATCCGCCAGCGCCGGTCGCCGTTATAGGTCGGCGCCATTTCCTCGATCGCGGAGAGCAGCGCGGCGTTGGCTTCATCGCCAATTGCGTGGACTGCAATCTGGAAGTGGTCGAGCGCGGCGCGGCTCATCAGGTTGCGCAGCTGCGTGTCGCTGGTGATGCGCAGGCCCTTGACGCCCGGCGCGTCGGAATAGGGCAGCTTGAGGCTGGCCCCGCGCGATCCCAGCGCGCCGTCCATGTAGAGCTTCACGCCGTTGAGCCGCAGCTTGTCATCATAGAGCCAGCGCGACGGGCCGGGGCCGCCGATCAGCGCCATGTTCTCAATCCCCGCGCCGTACGACATGATACGGATCTTCAGTGTGCCGGCGTCTCCGGCGCGGCGGAACGCCTGCCAGTCCTCGATCGAAGTGCCCATATCGGCGGTTGCCGTCACCCCGTAGGACAGGAAAATCCGCTGCGCGAGATCGAAGGCATAGTCCAGATCTTCGGGGCGCGGTGCGGGGATGACCTTTGCAACCAGATCTTGCGCGGTATCGATGAACACGCCGCTGGGCTTGCCGCCTGCGATCCGTTCGATCTTGCCGCCCGCCGGGTCCCTGGTAACCGCGGTCACCCCGGACAGCGCCAGCGCGCGGCTGTTGGCCCAGCCGGCATGGCCATCGACCCGTTCCAGCCAGACCGGCCGATCGCCGACCACACCATCGAGCTCGGTCGCGGTGGGAAAGCGTTTTTCGCTCCACAGTTCCTGGTTCCAGCCGCGCCCCAGGATCCACGGCCGATCCGGGTGGGCCCTGGCATAGGCACCGATCGCGGCCAGTGCTTCGGCCAGTGAGCGGGTGTTTGACAGATCGAGCGTCATCGCTGCCATCCCCACGCTCATCACGTGGCTGTGGCTGTCGATCAGCCCGGGCATCACGAAGCGGCCCTTGCCGTCGATCCGGAAACTGGTTTTGGGTTTCTTGTCACCGCGGTGCAGCACGGTCTTGATCCGGCCATCGTCGGCGATCACCAGTCCGGTGAAAGTGTCGATCCCGCCGGTCCCGTCCACCGTAACGCCGATGACATTGTCGACCAGTGTATCGGCCATCGCCGGGGTGGCAACCAGCGAAAGCGAGATGCTGAAGGCGGCGAATTTGCGGATCATGTTGTTCCCTTTCGCGGCAGGCGCCGCACCAGTGCCGATGTATCCTGACGGCCGCCACCCATCGCCTGCACTTCGGCATAGAATTGGTCGATCAAGGCCGCCACGGGCAGCGAGACGCCCAACGAACGGCCTTCGTCCATGGCGAGGCCCATGTCCTTGCGCATCCAGTCGATCGCGAAGCCGAAATCGAAGCTGTCTTCGCACATGGTCTTCCAGCGGTTGTCCATCTGCCAGCTTTGCGCCGCACCGCCCGAGATCGCTTCGAACACCTTGTCGAGATCGAGATGCGCCGCTTCGGCAAAGCGCATCGCTTCGGATAATGTCGCCAGGATACCCGAAAAGGCGATCTGGTTGACCATCTTGGTGGTCTGCCCGGCGCCGGCCTTGCCAACGTGGACGATGCGCTTGGTATAGGCGCTCATCACGCTGCGTCCCGCCTCGATCGCTTCGGCGCGGCCGCCGCACATCACCGTCAGCGTGCCGTTTTCCGCGCCCGCCTGTCCGCCGGTAACGGGGGCATCGACGCAGTGGACCATCAGATCGCGCGCTTCGACTGCGATCTGCCGGGCGATCCGCGCCGATACGGTGGTGTGATCGATAAAGGTTGCGCCTTTGCGGATGCTGGAGAAAGCCCCGGTCGGGCCCAGCACCACATCGGCCAGATCATCGTCGTTGCCCACACAGGTCAGCACCACATCGGCGCCCTCGGCGGCTTCGGCCGGGCTGTGCGCCACCCGCACGGCCAGGCCAGGGTTGGCCTCCTGCCAGCGCGCCGCGCGGGCCGGGGTGCGGTTGTAGATCGACAGCGTGTGCCCGGCCTGGCCGATATGCCGCGCAATCGCGCCGCCCATCACGCCCAGGCCCAGGAAGGATACGTTCAAAGGTTGGCTCATGCTTTGGGCTTGTAACCGCTTTGCCGCGCGGTGCCAGATGCATATTTTGCGCACCGCAAATCCATTTGCCTTGAACCGCGCGGGCCCTATCGGTGCGGTGATGTTCGAAGCCTTGCTCGCCCCCCGTCTGCTGCGCCCGCTGTTCTGGCTGTTCGCCGCGTTCTCGCTGGTCATGGCGCTGCTGCCCGCGCCGCCCAGCCTGACGACCTACAATCTGGGCGACAAGTTTGAGCACATGCTGGCGTTTTCGGTGCTTACTTTGGTGGCGCGGCTGGCCTGGCCCGGAACGCGGATCTGGATTCCGGTGCTGCTGCTCTCGCTTTATGGCGCGCTGATCGAGCTGCTGCAGACGATCCCGGCGCTGCACCGCGACGCCGATCTGCGCGATTGGCTGGCTGATAGCGTGGCCATTGCGCTGGGCGCCCTGATCGCGCAACTTTTGATCTACTTTCGCGCCAATCGCGATACGACTTAACATTTGCGGGGCCATTGGCTTTGCCCTAGGGCGGCGCGGCCATGAATATGCCCGCAGATACTTCCGCTCCGCTTTTGACTATCGACGACGTTCGCGCGGCTGCCGCCCGGATTGAGGGCGCGGTAATCAACACCGCGATGGACCATTCGCGTACGCTTTCGGCGATTACCGGGGCGGAAATCTGGCTCAAGTTTGAAAACCTGCAATTCACTGCGGCCTACAAGGAACGCGGCGCACTCAACGCGATGCTGCTGCTGGATCCGGAAAAGTCCAGCCGCGGCGTGATTGCGGCATCGGCAGGCAATCATGCGCAAGGGCTGTCGTACCATGGCAAGCGGCTAGGCATCCCGGTCACCATCGTGATGCCGCGCAGCACGCCAATGGTGAAGATCCAGCAGACCGAAGCGGTCGGCGGCACGGTGGTGCTGCATGGTGAGACGTTCGACGAAGCTTATGCCCATGCGCGCGAACTGGAGAGTGAGCTGGGCTTGACCTTTGTCCACCCGTTCGATGATCCGCATGTTGCGGCCGGGCAGGGCACCGTGGCGCTCGAAATGCTCGAGCAAGTGCCCGATCTGGATATGCTGGTGATCCCGATCGGCGGGGGCGGCCTGGCCAGCGGGATGAGCGTGGCGGCGCGCGCGATCAAACCCGATATCGCGCTGATCGGGGTCGAGGCTGAACTGTTCCCCTCGATGTACAACCGGCTCAAGCACAACGATCTGCCGTGCGGCGGGGATACCCTGGCCGAGGGCATCGCCGTGAAGGAGCCCGGCGCATTTACCTCGCAAGTGCTGCGCCGGTTGCTCGACGATATCGTGCTGGTCAGCGAAGCCGCGCTGGAACGCGCTGTATCGCTGCTGCTGCAGATCGAAAAGACCGTGGCCGAAGGCGCTGGTGCCGCCGGCCTCGCCGCCGTGCTGGCGCATCCGGCACGGTTCAAGGGCCGCAAGATCGGCATCCCGATCTGCGGCGGCAATATCGATACCCGGCTGCTGGCCAACGTGCTGCTGCGCGATCTGGCGCGTTCAGGCCGCCTCGCGCGGCTACGGCTGACCCTGCAGGATCGCCCCGGCGCGCTCTATAAGGTGATGGGTGAATTTGACCGGCACAACGTCAACATCATCGAGATCTACCACCAACGGATCTTCACCCACCTGCCCGCCAAAGGCCTGATCACCGACATCGAATGCGAAGCCCGCGACCGCGAGCAGCTCGATGGTCTGGTCGGAGCTTTGCGTGAAAACGGCTATTCGGTGGAACTGGTCGAGCTGGGTTAACTCAGCACGAGGTCGCGAATTGAAAATCGCGGTCCGTCTCGCATTCGGTGCGGACTTTAAAAGCAGGCTGCCCGCGCCATCGGATCAGCTTCCGGTCCTTGATCTGATGCGCTTCCCCGTGACTCTTAGCCAAGAACGTGAAACACCGAGCGGTGAAGCTTTGTGGGAGGCACCGTCATGCAAAACGCGTTCGATTTCGTGATTGTCGGTGGAGGATCAGCCGGTGCAGCCCTCGCAGCGCGGTTGTCCGAAGATCCTGCCGTCAGTATCGCGCTGGTCGAAGCCGGGGATCGCCCGCCTGAACGCGAGCAAATGCCTGTTGCCTGCGCCAGCCTGCAGCTGGATCCCGAAACCGATTGGATGTTCACTGGCGATCCTGGCAAGGGCGGGCTTGGCTTCAAGAACCGGCGTATGCCGGTGCCCCGCGGCAAGATGCTCGGCGGGTCTTCGGGCATCAATTACATGGTCTTCGTGCGCGGCCATCCCGGCGATTTCGACAATTGGGAACGGCTGGGCGCCGATGGCTGGAGCTACGATGACGTCCTGCCCTGCTTCAAGCGGATGGAAGAAGTGTCCGAAACCAATGAGGCAGTCATCAGCCGTGAGGTGCGGGGCGATGCCGGGCCGGTCGGTGTGGGCATTCGCTCGCCGGTCATTCCGGCCTCGCGGGACTTCGTCAAGGCAGCCGGGGCGGCTGGTATTCCCGAAGGCGATTATAACGGTTCCGGTCGTCAAAACCCTGGCGGTGTTGCCTCACTGGTGCAGACCAACACCCGGCGCGGCAAACGCTCGAGCACTTTTCATGCCTATCTTGAGGACCAGGCCGAACGTCGGCCGAACCTGACAATCATCACCCAGGCCCTGGTGCAAAGGCTGATCCTTGAGGGCGAAGGCGATGGCCTGACTGCGACGGGTGTCGAATACCGCGATGGCGGCGGAACGATCCAGTCGGTCCACGCAAACAGGGAGGTCATTCTCAGCGCGGGCGCTGTCGGCTCGCCGCATATCCTGATGCTCTCTGGCATTGGCCCCCGCCGCGAACTGGAGGCTGCGGGGATTGCCTGCCGGCTCGATCTTCCCGACGTTGGCAAACACCTTAAAGACCATCTGCTGGCGCCCATGCATTTTCCTGCTTCCGGCATCGCGCTCACCGGAATGGAGGTTGGTGTGTCGATGGGCCCCGATGCACTGCGCGCACCAGCCGGCCCGCTGCCAGCCGATCCGGCGGATGACGTCCATCTTACCGGGGAACTCGCCGAATTGAAGGCCGAAGCGGAACGCAGGCTCATCGAATGGCATGAAACCGGCAGCAGCCTCGTGTCGTCCTCGCTCTACGATGGGGTCTGCTTCTTTTCGACCGGACTTGGTGACGACTTCACCCACGACGCCCAGATTGGCTTCATCCCTCACGCCTATAACGAGGATGTCATCGGCACCCGGATCAACATCGATCTCGACATGTTGATGGCCGACGCATCCACGACCCTTGCGCCCGATTCAGAGCACGTTCTGTTTCTGGCCAGCAATTGCGTGCCGCACAGTGAAGGCGAACTGGTCGTTACCAGCGCCGATCCGTCCGTGCCGCCGGACATCAAATTCAACTACTTAAGCGATCCCCATGATCTGAAGGTGATCGTTGCGATCATGCGCCGCGTGCTTGAAATTGCCGCAGCCTGGCCGGGTGAAAAGAAGCTTGGAAACTGGCTCGTCCCGCCGATGCTTGCCGAGATGCACGGCTATGTCGAAGGTCAGGAACCCAGCGACGCACTGCTGGAGAATTTTGCACTGCATTTCGCCCAGACAATCTACCATCTGTCCTGCACCTGCCGGATCGGCAGTGTTGTCGATCCGAACTTGCGCGTGTTCGGCGTGAAGAACCTGCGCGTGGCCGATGCCAGCATCATGCCGGAGATCCCCAGCGGCAATATCAACGCGCCTTCGATCATGATTGGCGAACGGGCGGCTGATCTGATCGCAGTCGATCACGGCATCAAACTGGCTTGCCAAGGCAACTGACGCGCCAGGTTTTGGCCACAGCATCACGTTTCAATGCGATAGGACACGCCTGTCTTGGTCACCTCGTCAAAAGCCTGGCGCGATTGCGGCTGACCTTGCAGGACCGCCCCGGTGCGCTGCGCGAAAGCGGCTATTCGGTGGAACTGGTGGAACTGGGTTAGGGATCAGACCCGGCCCTCGGTTGCGGCCCACAGCGCGCGGTGATGTTCAACAATCTGCGGGGTTGAGGGATTGTTTGCCCCCCACCGCGCGATCCGCAATTCCCACAATTCTGCCGTGGCGTCCGGTTCCAGCCGGCGGGCTTCGATCATCGCCTGCATCGCGGCCGCGTTATTCCCAAGCTGTTCGGCCAGCACCGCCTTGTACCAATGGCTGTAACTGGCCTGCGGGTTTAGGATCAGGCTGGCATCGAATTTCGCTGCGGCGGTTTCCCACTCGCCCAGCGCCAGCAGCGATACCGCTTCCCAGTTAAGCGCATAATGCAGGTAAGGCGATTGCGGCTCGATCCGGCGGAATTGGGCCATGTGGCTCAACCCCTTTTCCGGCTTGCCCAGCATCGGACAAGCGATCCCCGCGGCCAGTTGGGCAAAACCGAACCCAGGGTTGGTTTCGATCGCCCGCTCGGCACAGCGCACCGCGTCGGCGGGCTGATCCGTATACATCAGCGCAAAGGCGACGTGCCCCAGCACCACGGCGCTATCGCCGTCGCAGGCCAGCGCCCGGTCGATGTGGAACCTGATCCGCCGTGCTTCGTCGGCATCGTTGGTGCACATGAATTGATAAGCCAGTGCTGACCAATGCGCGATCAGGGCGTGGGCCAGGCCATAATCCGGCGCAATTTCAACCGCCCGCGCAGCATCGCCGATCGCCTGGGCGAGGTTTTCCCCGCTGAGCCGCCGCATCGCAGCGATCCCGCGCATGCAGCTTTCCCAGGCGGTCAGATCGCCCGGCTTCTTGAGCGCCTGTTCCATCGCGATCCGGTAGACCTGCGTGCCAAGCTGCGCTGCCACCTCTTCGATCAGCGCTTCCTGCAATGCGGCGAGATCGGCCAGGGGCCGGTCAAACCGCTGGGTCCACAGGATCTCACCGCTTTTCGCCTCGACCAGCTGGGCGGTGACGCGCAGTTGATCACCGGCCCGGCGGACATTGCCTTCCAGCAAATAGCGCACCCCCAGCTCGCGCCCCATCGCTTCCAGATCGGGCAGCGGCCCGGTGCGAAACCGCGCGGTCGACATGCTCGACAACACCCGCAGGTTGACCCCGTGCGACAACGCCTCGGTCAGGTCTTCGACCATGCCAAAAGCGAACACATCGTCTTCGGGTAATCCCGATCGATTGGTGAACGGTAGCACCGCCAGCGAAGGTGCAGCGCCGCGTTCGCCCCGCTTGCTGGTTGGGGCTGCGGCGGCGGGATCATCGGACAAAGCGGGTGCAGGTTCGTTGACCTCGGGCTCGCGGCCGATCATCAGCCGCAGGTCTGAAACCAGGACGCGCCAGACCCGGTCGGCACCGTCCCCGGTCCAGTGCGCCAAGTCCGCCGTCTGGGTCAGCTCGAACATGATCGGGCGTTCGCACCGCTCGATCATCACCGGCACCAGCGTCTTGGCGCGGTCTGCCAGCGTCGCCTCGGCCCGCACCCAGCGTGAGACCACCGAGCGCGGCGACCACAGCACCACCACCGCCTTGGCCCCGCGCAACGCCGCCTCGGTCACCTCGTCATAAGCCTCGCCCGAACGCAGCGCGGTGTCCCACCAGACGTTTAGCCCCTCCGCCGCGAAAGCATCGGCGTAGCGCTTGGCTATCGCCTGATCCTCTCGGTTGTAGGACAGGAAGATGTCAGGCGCGGCGGTCATGCTTCCGGCTCCGTTGCCGCATAGAGCTCGTGAATAGTGGCGATGTCAGCTGCCAGTGTCGGACTGCTTAGGCCGGTGCGGTGCCAGAAACGTTTTGCCTGCACCAGATCGCATCCAAAGCGTTGCGCAGTCCGGATACACCTGCGCGCGTCGGCGTCTTGTCCAAGCTGCATAGCAATGAGAGCTTTGAAGACGTAGCTCAAACCGTCTGTCGGATTGTGGCTAACGCATTCATTGTTGGTTGCGTCCGCCTCCGCCCAGCGCCCCAGTTCCGCGAGCGCCCGTGACTGCCAATGCTTCACCAACCAGATAAGTTGCGAGCCCGGCATCAGGCGCTCCGCCGTCTTTAGGTGCGAGAGCGCGTCCTCATGGCGGTTGACCATCACGCAAGTGATGCCATGCTGCCAGCGCAATATGCCGCTACCGGGTGCCTTGCGCGCAGCGCGAACGGAATAGCGCGCTCCTTCATCAGGAATGCCGATAAAAGAGAAAGCAACGCCCACTGAGCCAAGGACTGTGGCATCGTCTGGCGCAAGGAAAAGCGCTCGCTCCGCGATGGCGCGAATGCGCTGGACCTCAGCCGGATCGTCAGGTCTGACCAAATAATCGTTAGCGAGACCGTTGGCGAGCAAAGCATGTCCCGGCGCGTAGTCGGGTGCAATCGCGACAGCTCTCCGGGCCTCCTCTATGTACTCCACCCGCGCGGTGACGTCCCACTTGCGATAGGCTGACCAGGCTCGCGCCATTGCCTCCCAAGCGGTTATGTCGCCGGGTTTCTTGAGTGCACGCTCGATTTCAATGCTGTAGACTTGTGTTTCAAGAACGCCGGCGATCTCCGTGACCAGCTCTTCCTGAAGCTCGGCAAGCTCCACCAGGGGGCGATCGAACTTGCCAGACCACACGGCGGTGCCAGTCTCTGCTTCAAGAAGCTGGGTGGTGACTCGTAGATTGGCGCCCACACGCCGCACATTGCCCTCAAGCAGATAACGCACACCCAACTGACGGCCGACGGTAGAGAGATCGGCGGTGGCGCTCTTGCGCAAATGCACCGTCGACATCGAACCCAGCACGCGGACATTGACCCCCTGGGTAAGGGCGGAGATCACATCCTCGACCATGCCCTCGGCGAACACCTCGTCTTCGGGCAGTTGCGAGCGGTTGGTGAATGGCAGCACTGCCATCGACGGAGCCGATCCGGCTTGACCCGGCTTCAGCGTTTCTTCAACGGAAGGGGTGTCCGGAACCGAAGTCAGAGCTTCGATTGCAGCCTCTTTTTCCACAAACCGTCGCACGTCGCTTAGAAACGCCAGCCAAGCCTTGTCCCCCGCATCCCCCGTCCAGTGCGAGAGGTCCGCTGTCTGGGTCAGCTCGAACATGATCGGGCGCTCGCAACCCTCGATCGTCACCGGAACCAGCGTCTTGCACCGATCCGCAATTGTCGCCTCGGCCCGCACCCAGCGTGAGACCACCGAGCGCGGCGACCACAGCACCACCACCGCCTTGGCCCCGCGCAACGCCGCCTCGGTCACCTCGTCATAAGTCTCGCCCGAACGCAGCGCGGTGTCCCACCAGACGTTTAGCCCCTCCGCCGCAAACGCATCGGCATAGCGCTTCGCCGTGGCCGCATCCTCGCGGTTGTAGGAGAGGAAGATGTCGGGCTGGGTCATGCGCTGCCTTCCGTCGCCGGCCACAACTTGCGGAGGGCGGCAAGCATTGCATCGAGCGCCGGGCCAACGGGAAGCCATCGCGGAAAGCGGAGCTCCCATAGTTCTCTTGTATCGGTCGGTTGGCGGTGTCGGGCCTCGCGCATCAATTCCTGCGCCTCGCTGGTTCGGCCAAGTTGGCTGACGATAAGAGCCTTGTGAACGTAAAAGACGCCATTCTCAGGAACGAACGCGATGCTGCGATCCACAGCGGCTTCTGCCGCTGCCAGGTCACCCATCAGCAAGTGGGAGTAGCTCGCAAATGCCCACGCATAGTGTTGATGCGGCGAGTTGGGTTCAAGTCTGTGGAAGTCGGCGAAGTGCGCAAGCGCGGCTTCGGGCAAGCCGAGCATCACACTGGTCGTGCCAGCTGTAAGGTGCACATATCCATAACCGGGGTTGATCTCGATTGCACGCTTGGCGCGGCGAAGTCCTTCCGGAGACTGGCCGATGCAGTGCAATGCACTCGCCACATAACCGAGGACGGCCGCATTCTCACCATCGCATGACAAAGCGCGATCGATGTGATGCCTGATCCGGCGCACCTCGTCGGCATCGTCGGGACTGCGAAACATATAGGCCAATCCCAAGGCATCCGCGAGCATCGCATGGGCCAGGCCATAGTCGGGCGCAATTGAAACGGCACGTGCGCTCTCCTCGACCGCGCGGAGAATCGCTTTGTCGTTGGTTGTGCGAAGCGCCGACAAGGCGCGCATGACACATTCCCAAGCCGTTACGTCACTTGGCTTTTTGAGTGCCTGCTCCATTTCGCGGCGCAATAACTGGGTGCCAAGGTGCGCAGCGACCTCTTCGATCAACTGCTCCTGTAATGCCGCCAGTTCGGTCAATGGGCGATCGAACTTCTGGGTCCACAAAATCGCCCCGCCTGCAGCCTCGATCAGTTGCGCCGTCACCCGCAAGTCGTTGCCCGAACGCCTGACATTGCCTTCCAGCAGGTAACGTACCCCGAGTTCGCGGCCCATGGCACCGACATCAGGCGAGGAACCGTTGCGAAAGCGGGCGGTTGAAGAGCTGGAAAGCACCCGGGCGTGCACCCCTAGTGATAGAGCGTCGATCAGATCTTCGACCATACCGAAGGCGAACACGTCGTCTTCCGATAGCCCGGAGCGGTTGGTGAAGGGCAGTACCGCAAGCGAAGGAGCCGAACCGCGTTCGCTGACTGGAGCGGGAACATCCACTGTCGGCGTCACGGCAACGGCGTCAGGCTCAGCCTCGCGCCCAACAAACCGCCGGACATCGCTGACGAACGCCAGCCAAGCCCGGTCCCCCGCATCCCCCGACCAGTGGCACAAATCCGCCGTCTGAGTCAGTTCGAACATGATCGGGCGTTCGCAGGGCTCGATCATCACTGGGACCAGAGTCTTGCAGCGATCCGCAATCGTCGCCTCGGCGCGGACCCAGCGGCTCACGACCGAGCGGGGGCTCCACAGCACCACCACCGCTTTGGCGGCGCGCAAGGCCGCCTCAGTCACCTCGTCATAAGCCTCGCCCGAACGCAGCGCCGTGTCCCACCAGACGTTCAGGCCCTCCGCCGCAAACGCATCGGCGTAAAGCCGCGCCACCGCCTGATCCTCGCGGTTGTAGGACAGGAAGATGTCGGGGTTTGCCGTCAACCAGATTTCTCCCCGCGCGGCGGCCAGAATGCCACCTGCGCCGCCATGTTGTTACGACCTATCGCGTTGGCACTATGGGCGAAGCCGCGCGGCGGGCAAGCCGTTTCTGGGTGCGGGGCCGGGTTAACGCTTGGACTCCGCACTGTCCCGTTTTCGCTGCTCCAGCGCGGCCGCGCGGCATTGCTGTGCAAATTAACGAAGCGTTTACCCTGATTCGTGGTTAAAGTTCTTTCAACCCCGCGCCGCGCCATGCATAAAGTGGCAGCATTTTCGCTGTTCAAGGATTCTGGCGCGTCGTGACGGCACCCGTTCGCTTTCCCCGGTTCTTCGTGACCAGTCCGGCACCGTGCCCCTATCTGCCCGGCAAAAGCGAGCGCAAGGTGTTTACCGAGCTCAAAGGCCCGCATGCCGACGAACTCAACGATGCGCTGGGCCGGATCGGTTTTCGCCGCAGCCAGACAGTGGCCTACCGCCCCAGCTGCATCGATTGCCAGGCCTGCGTCTCGGTGCGGGTGGTGGCGAGTGAATTCCGCCCCTCGACCAGCCAGAAGCGCAATCTGAAGCGCAACGGCGATCTGATCGCCACGGTCTGCCGCCCGTGGTCGACGGCCGAACAGTTCGAATTGCTGCAACACTACCTGGGCGACCGGCACCCCGGCGGCGGCATGACCAACATGGACGAAATCGATTTCGCCGACATGGTCGAACATACCCCCGTCGATAGCTGGATCGTCGAATACCGCGAACCGACCGTCGATGGCAGCGCGGGCAAGCTGGTGGGCGCCTGCCTGACCGACCGGCAGGGCGATGGCCTGTCGATGATCTATTCGTTCTACGATCCCGATCACGCGGCCCGCGAAGGGCTGGGCAACTACATCATCCTCGATCACATTCAGCGCGCGCGCTCGCTGGGGCTGCCGTTTGTCTATCTGGGCTATTGGGTCGATGGTTCGCCGCGGATGCAATACAAGATCCGCTATCGCCCGATGGAACGGCTGAGCCGCAGCGGCTGGACCCGGATCGGCGATATGGAACAGGATACCCTGATCACCAAAGCCGCGCAGATGCGCCGCAGCGCCCAGCCGCTTGATGGCAGCACCAAGGACGGCGCGCACGGCGCAAAAGATCAGTACAAGGTGACCGGGTAAGGATCGATACGATCATCAGGGTTGCGGCCTGTTCCAAACCGTCGGTCAGCAATGCCATTCTAGAGTCCAAAAGCAAACCCCCTCCCCGCGACTGCGGGAAGGGGGCTGGATTAGCTTTGGCTGAAAGCGATCAGGCCGGCAGGCCCGAGATCGCTTTCGTTTCCATGAAGTCTTTCAGCCCCGCAAGGCCGCCTTCGCGGCCGTTTCCGGACTGCTTGTAGCCGCCGAACGGGGCGCCCGGGGTGGGGCCCCAGTTGTTGATCGCGACCATGCCGGCGCGCAGCTTGCCAGCTACGCCGGCAGCCTTGGCCGGATCGCCGGTGATCGCGGCGGACAGGCCGTATTCGGTGGCGTTGGCCATTTCGATCCCGTCTTCAAGGCTGTCATAGGTCAGGATCGTGGCGACCGGACCAAAGATTTCCTCCTGCGCGATCCGCATGTCAGCGGTTACGCCCGAAAACACCGTCGGCTGGATATAGTAGCCGCGGTTGACGTTGGCAGGCAGATCGGGCCCGCCGGTTTCCAGCGTGGCACCCTGGTCGATCGCCGACTGGATCAGGTCCTTGACCTTGTCATACTGCGCCTTGTTGACGAGCGGACCCAGGTGATTGCCCTCGGCCATCGGATCGCCGACCGGGGTGGCCGAATACATCGCCTTGTAGAAGCCAACCACTTCGGCCTCGCGGTCCTTGGCAACCAGCACCTTGGTCGGGCTGATGCAGCTTTGCCCGGTGTTGATCAGCGGACCCATCGCCACGGCGGTGAGGTGCGCCGCAAGGTCAGCATCGGGCAGGACCAGGTTGGGGCTCTTGCCGCCCAGTTCCTGATGCACGCGCTTGACCGTTGGAGCGGCGGCGATCGCCACCTGAATGCCCGCGCGGGTCGAGCCGGTGAAGCTGACCATTTCCACGTCGGGATGCGAAGAGATCGCGTTGCCGGTGGTCGGCCCATCACCCTGAACCAGGTTGAACACGCCTGCGGGCACGCCTGCTGCATCCAGGATTTCGGCGAAGATCGCCGCGTTGGTGGGGCATTCTTCCGAAGGCTTGAGCACCATGGTGTCGCCCGCGGCCAGCGCCGGGGCAACCTTGAGCGCGATCTGGTTGAGCGGCCAGTTCCACGGCGTAATCATGCCGACCACGCCGATCGGCTCGTAAGCCACCTTGAAGCCCGGGCCGTCTTCCATGAAGGAGAAGTCCTTCAGCGCGGCGATTGTGCTCATGAAGGCGCCGATCCCGGCACCGACTTGCGCGGTGATCGCGAACGACAGCGGCGCGCCCATTTCCTCGGCCATCGACTGGGCCAGGTCCTGTGCCCGCTTCTTGTATTCCTCGACGATCCGTTCAAGCAGCGCCACGCGCTCTTCGCGGGTGGTCTGGCTGTAGCTGGCAAAGGCGCGGCGGGCCGCCGCCACGGCCTTGTTGACATCGGCGACAGAGCCGATGCTGATCACCGCACAGGCCTCTTCCGTGGCCGGGTTGATCACTTCGCGGCGTGCGCCGCCTTCGCTGTCCACCCACTTGCCGTCGATGTATTGTTGCAGCCGCTCGCGCATCCTCGAATCTCCTTTAACTGGACGATTAATTTTGCCCTATGTCGGAGCGTGCGGAACAGATTGCAAGATGCAATCGGTAGTGCGGGGCTGGGCCGCGCTATGAACCCGGGCCAAGCCAGCGCGCCAGCACGGCGGGATTGAAAAGCGAACGCGGTTCGGCGCTGCGCAACGGGCGCTGCCAGCCGCCCGCACCGGCGCGCCAGCGCTGCAGTGCGGGCAAGGCGCGCGCCGGATCGGTGGCCATCTGCCGCTCGATCGCGCCCAGCGCGGCCCCGGCGCGCCGCAAGGGGGCAGCCGCGCGCGCCAGACCCGGCAAGGCAAAGCGTTCGTCGATCAGCCCCAATTCCGATCGCGCTGCCGAAACCAGCAGCCGCGCGGCAGGACCATCGCCCATACGGGCCAGCCATTCGGCATTGTCCAGCGCGGCGTCGACGTCGGCCAGCGCTCCGGCAAGGTCGATGACGCGCTGGGCGGTGCATGCGCCGGGCGAAAGCGCGCGGACATAGTCGGCCAGCCCGGTGAGCACCGCAGCAGCAACAGGCGGCCCGTCGAACTCCTCGCGGATCAAGCCGTTGATAAAGCTTTCAAGCGCGCTGCTGGCCGGGCTTTGATCGACCGTGAGCAAGGCCTTGTCGCCGCTCAGGTTGGGGATCGGGCGGGGGTTGAACGCACCATCACCGCGGTGCGAACTGAACAACGACGAGGTGACATCGGCGGTGCCCGGCGCGCCGCTGAGCCCGGGATAGGCAAAGCCCGGATTGTCATGCCCGCCGCGGTGGCAGGCACTGCAAGACAGGCCCGCGCGCGCGGCCTGCCCGCCCAGCAGCAACGGTGCGCGGAATGCCACCGCGCCGATTGCGATTGAGCGCGCCCGCTGCGGATCGGCAGCCGGGGCAAGGCAGGAACCCGGCTCTGCGCTCAGCACGGCAAGCTGCGCATCCGGGGTGGTCCACTGCAAGGCGCGCGGGCCGGTTCGCGGGGTTCCGGCAGCGGCGGCCAGGCCAGCTGCGGCAACCGCGGCGACAAGTGCCAGCCGGGCCGGGCGGATCATCCCTGGGCGGGGCCGCGCACAATCCAGCCGCGCAGTTCGTCAGCCTGTGCGCAGCCGAAAGTGCAGATCGCATCAAGCCGGGTCAGCATTCGCCTGGCCCCGGCCAGATCACCGCGTTCCAGCATCATCTCGCCATAGTATTCCAGCGCGCCGAGGTGGTTCGGAGCAATCGCCAGCGCCGCCCGGTAATAGCCTTCGGCCAGATCGAAGCGGCCCAGCTTGCGGTTGGCGAAGCCCAGGTAAGTCAGCACATCAGGGTGCGGCCCGAACGCCAGTTGCGCGGCTTTGAGCGCGGTGATCGCGGGTTCGTAGCGGTGCTCGTTGATCAGCGATACCGCGGCGATATAGGCCTGGTCGCCATCCGCGCTGGAGGCAAAGGTGGTCAGGTCAGGGCGCTCGATCCGGGCTTGTTTGCCTGCTGCCATCGCCGCCTGAACTTCGGTCAGGCCTTGTTCGATCGCGGCTGCATCGGCGCAGGTTCCGGCGCAGGCGGCGGTGCGGGCTTGCAGCCAATCGAGCTGCAACTGCGCCTTGGCCGGATCGCCCAACTTGGCATAAGTGACGCCCAGCTTGATATGCGCGGCGATCAGATCGGGATCGTATTTGACGGCTTTTTCCAGAAAGCCACGCGCGCCCTTGGCATCACCGCGGCCCAGCTTGGCCAGCGCCATCAGCAGGTTGGTGCTGGCATCCTTTGGCGCTGCTTCAAGCACCCGGCCGAATGCGCGTTCGGCGTCTTTCCAGCGTTGTTCCTGCAGCGCCGCGATGCCGCTGCGGTATTCCACCGCCGGATCATATTGCGGGGCGCTGTCGCTGGGCATCGATCCCCCGCCGCCACCGCCGCCGCCGCCGGCGGCCCACAGCGGCGGGTTTGGAGCAGCAATTGCCAGTGCAGCAGTGCCAAGCAGGGCAGCGATCCGGAATGCGTAAGCCATGGCTGAACTCCATTTTCAGTGTCGTACAATTACCACTTGCCGGGGGACCGGGCAACCGGCTTGCCCTGTCAGCAGAGCCTGGCCTCGCGCGGCAATGGACGCCGCGCAATCTGCGCTGTGCAACTGCTTCAACCGGCTCGCGGGCTTACGGGGCGGACATGTTCGAGGATGAAATGCGGCATCGTCAGTATTGAGATGAGCATGAATACCGAGCGGATAATCCCAACGTCGATTTTGGCCTGATCCTGGCCGATCAGCAATACAATCCCGAACCCGGCAGAAAGCATAAAGACAGCTGCAATAATGCCGCCCTTTTGACGGGCAGAGATTGCGCCAGTTTCCCGCATCGCATCGCGCATGTGGCGCGGAGAATGCAGCCCGCAGAAGAAAATGGAAAAAGCAATCAGAGGCGGCAGAAATATTGCCGCAATCAAACAACTAATCACCTCAACGGTAACTTGCGGATCAGCACTGTGATAGGAACCCTTGGCGTAAACGAAACAACCCAACAACGCCGGGGCTGAGGCGCAGGCGAGCAATGCAGCAATGACAGCGCCATTCCGGTTGCCAACCAGCATATCAAAGATCTCGGCGACCTCGACCGGTTTGGTCAATGCGGGCAGGGCAACCAATGCCCAGGCCACCATCAGCGCCAGAAACGGATCGGCTTTGCCTTGCCAGTCCTGGCTGAAGTGCACGATCGACACGATCAGGAAGAGACTTAGGGCCAGCTCAGGAACCTGAAACCACAGGCTTGTCATCAATCCGGCACACAACAGGTATGCGCCGACGATTTTCAGTTTGATCGACGGACTGGACCGACCCAGCCTTGCTGCAGCAATTTCGACATCCAGAGTCCCGTGCGGAATCCCGAAAACGGCAATGCAAAGCGCAGCAACCGATACCCACGCCGGACTGTCAAGCTGGCCGAATTGCAAATTGACGATGATCAGGCTGACGGTCAGAAATGGAAGCGCCCACAGACGCAAACGGCCTGAGCCGAATGCGCCTGTGGGCAAGAAAGGCGTTGCCGCCATCATTGATTTCAGCGATCGCTCTTCAGCGTCACCGCTTCGAATGGTCTAGGCAACAGCAGCTTGACCGTATTCCGCCTGCGACTTGCGCGTGGCGATCAGGTAGATGAGCACACCAACGCCGGCCTTGGCGATCAGATCGGCGATCGTATAGCCAACCTGGACGCCCACGATGACGTTGGTTCCGCTCAGGTTGGTGTAGGGGATCATGTTGACGATCGGGTAAAATCCCCACGATGCAAAGGTCAGCAGGCGAGCCTTCTTGACCAGTTCGCGCACGCTGTCCGGCTGGTTCGAGACCGAGGCACCAAGACCGACGAACAGCTGATACATGATGTACACGAACGGAATGGCCGACAGCGTGCCCCACAGCGCGCGGGTCGGGATGTCGGTTGCGATTTCGCCGGGATAGCCAAGCGCAATCATCAGCGCGGCCGCTGCACCAAGCTTGGTCGACTTCGATATCGTTTCATCGGCTGAAAGGCGCATCACCAGGATCAGCTCGATCAGCAGCAGCGGCACGGTCAGGAGCCAGTCGACATAGCGGTAGGCATCGTTGAAGGCATAGCCCGTACCCGCCACGACTCCGTCCTTGACGGCGTAGGCACCTTCCCAGCTCTCGAAGATACGCAGATAGTGATAGGCCGCGATCGCGCAGACCAACCCCGAAATGGTCAGCGCCGTCTTGTAAGCGGGGCCAACCTGCGAACGACCCAGCCAAAGAAACACGGTAGCGGCGGCCATGGTCGCGAAGGTGAACGAAAAAGCGTTATAAACCAGCGAGTATTGGCCGAAGGATAAGGATTCCATTGCGTCTGTCCCCTTTAACATGCGCAGACTGCGCAGCAGCGGGGTGATACGCCGCGGTTGACGGGCTTCAACCTATACGAAATACCATGTCGGGCAGAACAGCGCGGCATCCCGGTTGATGCTCTGACACCGCAGAGCGGCTCATCCGGCCCAGTCGCCACCTTGCGGTGAAGGGGAGCACAATTGGCGGATACGCACCTTGTGGAACAGCGCCTGGAATCGCTGATTGCGGGTAGTCCGATCGCGTCGGTGATCAGCAACCCCCGGGTAAAGGACAATCCGATCGTGTGCTGCAATGCCGCATTTGTCGCCCTGACCGGATACAGCGAGGCGGAGATCATCGGCCGCAATTGCCGGTTCCTGGCGGGGCCGGCCACTGAACCGTGGCTGACCGAGACGATCCGCAGCGGTGTGCGCCGCCACGCCCCGGTGCTGGTCGAAATCCTCAATTACAAGCGTGACGGAACCCCGTTCCGCAATGCTGTTCTGGTGGCGCCGATTTTCGATGATGACGGCGCGCTTGAATTCTTCCTGGGATCCCAGGTTGAACTGGAACCCGATGCCCCCACCACAAATGCCAATCGCCGGATGGCGGCATCTGTGGCCGTCAAAGCGCTTTCGCCGCGGCAACACGAAGTGCTGACCGAAATGGCGGCTGGCTATCTCAACAAGCAGATCGCCCATCGGCTGGGCCTCAGCGAACAGACCGTCAAGATGCACCGCGCCGCGCTGATGGCACGGCTGGGCGCTGCCACCACCGCCGATGCCATCCGGATCGCCGTCGAAGCCGGGCTTTAGCCTCTGATATCGCGCAAACGCCCGATCAAGCCCATGGCCGCCGTTATTCCGACCGGTACAATGCAGCCTCAGCCGCGCGCCGACGGATCAGCCCGGTCAGCGGCTTTCCCCCGGCATTGACCCATTTGCCAAATTCCTGCGCGGCTTCGTCAAACCGCCCGGCCTTGTGCAGTTTGGTCAACGTTGCCTTGGCAATAGCGCCGGTGTTGTAATGAAAGCTGACCAGCGCATCGAACTGCGCCGCGCTGGTGGGGGCATCGCCAATCGCGCGGGACACATCGCGGGCAAAACGGGCCAGATCGCGTTCCAGCCGGGCGTCGCATTCGGCCTCGGTCCAGACCGCGCCGGGGGTGATCCCCGGGCCGGTCGCGCCCCAGCCGATGGTCCACGGATCACCGCCGGTGCCCGGGTCGGGATAGGCTTCGAAGCGCCCGTCCTTGCGCTTTTTGGCGCAACCTTCGAAGCGCTGGATCAGGGCGAGGCCAGACGGGCCAACCGCACCACGGCCGCTGCTGGTTGCAGCCGGTTGGGGCTCTGGCGTTAGCGGAGCTGGCGCGGGCTGCACGCGCGCTTTCATCCGGCGCAGGGCATCGAAGAAATCGAGTGGGAAGGTCATGCTGGGGTGAGCCTCAAGATTCGCCGGAGGCCCGGTAATTAGGCAGGATCGGTCCGAGTAGGAAAACGGATTTTTGGCTCGCCAACGAAAAAGGACGCTGCAGTTGCCCGCAACGCCCTTCTCTCGGTGACTTGCCGCAGCGCGATCAGGCGCTGTAATACATGTCGAATTCGACCGCCGAGGGCGTGGTTTCCCAGCGCAGCACTTCGGGCCACTTGAGTTCGATGTAGGCTTCGATCTGGTCCTTGGTGAAGACCCCGCCCTGAACCAGGAAGTCCTGATCGGCTTCGAGGCATTCGAGTGCTTCGCGCAAGGATCCGCAAACGGTCGGCACCAGCTCGAGTTCGGCCGGGGGCAGATCATAGAGGTTCTTGTCCATCGCTTCGCCCGGATGGATCTTGTTCTTGATCCCGTCGAGCCCGGCCATCAGCAGCGCCGAATAGCACAGGTACGGGTTGGCCATCGCATCGGGGAAGCGGAATTCGACGCGCTTGGCCTTGTCGCCGCTGCCATAGGGAATGCGGCACGAGGCAGAACGGTTGCGGGCCGAATAGGCCAGCAACACCGGTGCTTCGTAACCCGGCACCAGCCGCTTGTAGCTGTTGGTGGTAGGGTTGGTGAAGGCGTTCAGCGCCTTGGCGTGCTTGATCACACCGCCGATGAAGTACAGGCACATGTCCGAGAGGCCCGCATAGCCGTTGCCGGCAAACAGTGGCTTGCCGCCATCCCAGATCGAAATGTGGGTGTGCATCCCGCTGCCGTTATCGCCTTTGATCGGCTTGGGCATGAAGGTTGCGGTCTTGCCATAGGCATGGGCGACCTGATGGACGACGTACTTGTACACCTGCATCCGGTCAGCGGTCTGCACCAGCGTGCCGAAAGTCAGCCCCAGTTCGTGCTGCGCGGCGGCCACTTCGTGGTGGTGCTTGTCGCACGGCAGGCCCATTTCGAGCATGGTCGAAACCATTTCGCCGCGGATATCGACGCAGCTGTCGATTGGCGCGACCGGGAAATAGCCGCCCTTGACGCCCGGACGGTGCGCCAGGTTGCCGGCTTCGTACTTGGTGTCGGTGTTGGTCGGCAGTTCGATATCGTCGATCTTGAAGCCGCTGCCGTCATAGCCATCGTAGTAACGCACATCGTCGAACAGGAAGAATTCGGCCTCCGGCCCGACATAGACGGTGTCGCCCACGCCGGTGGCCTTGACATAGGCTTCGGCGCGCTTGGCGGTGGAGCGCGGATCACGGCTGTAAAGGTCGCCGGTCGAAGGCTCGACGATATCGCAGCAAATGATCATCATCGGTGTCGCGCTGAACGGATCGATATAGACCGCATCAAGATCGGGCTTGAGGATCATGTCGCTTTCGTTGATCGCCTTCCAGCCCTCGATCGAGGAGCCGTCGAACATCAGTCCGTCTTCGAGCTCGTCCTCGCCGAGGATTGCGGCAACCATGGTCAGGTGCTGCCACTTGCCCTTGGGATCGGTGAAACGCAGATCGACCCATTCGATCTCTTCGTCCTTGATCCGCTTGATGATGTCCTTCGCGTTGGCCATTACTTTTTCCTTTTTAGTCCCCCTCCCGCTTGCGGGAGGGGCTAGGGGTGGGTGTGTCAGGTTCGAGGGCTGGTGCCGGCCGGATGACCGGCCCACCCCCATCCCCTCCCGCAGGCGGGAGGGGGGAAATCAAATCGCGTCGTTATCGCGCTCGCCGGTGCGGATGCGCAGCGCGCTTTCCACCGGGATCACGAAGATCTTGCCGTCGCCGATCCGGCCGGTCTGCGCCGCCGCAGCGATCGCTTCGACCACGCGTTCGGCCAAGGCATCGGGGACCACCACTTCAAGCTTCACCTTGGGCAGAAAATCGACCACGTATTCGGCGCCGCGGTAGAGTTCGGTGTGACCTTTCTGACGGCCAAAGCCCTTGGCCTCGGTGACCGTGATGCCCGAAACGCCCACTTCGTGGAGCGCTTCCTTGACCTCGTCCAGCTTGAACGGCTTGATGATCGCTTCGATCTTTTTCACGTTGCATTCCCCTGCGCAGCAAGCCGGTGCCGCAATTGCGGCCCGGGATTTTACGTTGCTGCGGGCACCCACCTATCAAGAATCGTGCCAGCAGCCTGCGCGAAGCCCTAAGCCAAGTGAAGGCAGCCGAAAAGGGCGTATTCGCAAGATTTGAATCGCTGATGCGTAGCTTGCGCAATTATTGAAACGTGGCGGGGCGTGAAGTTTTGCCTGAATATTCAGCAGGTGGTGCACAAAAAGAAGGCATCCGTCGCCCCGGACTTGATCCGGGACCGCTGGCGTCACGAAGCTGAGCTGGAGTGGTGATGCCAGCGGTCCCGGATCAAGTCCGGGACGACGTTACAGCATCAATCCTGCGGTCTCCTCCAGCCCGGCCATCAGGTTGAGGCTTTGCACCGCAGCACCGCTGGCGCCTTTGCCAAGATTGTCGAGCATCGCGACGAGCCGCGCCTGGTTGCCGTCCTTGCTGCCAAAGACATAGAGTTCAAGCCGGTCATTCGGGCGGGCAGAGCCGCGCAGCAGCAACTCGTCGGGGGTTTCCTCGTTGAGGCGGACCACCAGGCTATCGGCGTAGAAATGGCGCAGATGATCGCGCAGTCCGTCGGTTGGCGCGGCGCGCTTCATCATGCCAAGGTGCAGCGGCACTTCGACGACCATGCCGCGGTGCGCCGGGACCACGGCGGGGGCGAACAGCGGGGCATGGGCGAGGCCTGCATACTCCTGCATTTCCGGTACGTGCTTGTGCCCCATCGCCAGGCCGTAATCGCGGTAAGCGATGTCGCCATCGGCCTCGAACCGTTCGATCAGTGCCTTGCCGCCGCCCGAGAAACCCGAAACGGCGTGGCAGGTGTAGGGCCAGTCGCCCGGCAGCAGGCCCTGCCGGATCAGCGGCGCAAGCAGCGCGAGGAAGCCAGTGGGATAACAGCCGGGGTTCGAAACGCGGGCCGCTGCGGCTACCCGGTCGCGCCCGATCAGTTCGGGAAAGCCATAGGTCCAGCCTGGCGCAGTGCGGTGCGCGCTGGAAGCATCGATGATCCGCACCTTGCTGCCTTCGGCCAAGGCAACCGCCTCAACCGCCGCCTCATCAGGCAGGCACAGCACGGCGAAATCGGCGGCGTGATAGGCATCGCGGCGCGCCGCAGCGCTTTTGCGCTGAGTATCGTCAAGGATCAGCAATTCGAATTCAGGCCGCGCGGCCATCCGCTGGGCGATTTCGAGCCCAGTGGTGCCGGCGGCACCGTCAATGAACAGGGTGTGGGTCATACCGCAGCGAGCGCGACCAGCGGCAGATACCCGACAAACCCGTCATCTCCGACCTGGCCCCAGGCCCAGTCACCGGACATGTCGAGCACGTTGAACGCGCTGTTGCCGCCCAGCGTGGCGCGAACTTCGCTGTCCTTGCTGTTCAGCGCGAACAGCTTGGCACCGCTTGGCACCACCTTGAATTCCATCGGCACGGCATAGTGCGGCACGAAGCATTTGCCCGCCAGGCGGATGTGCGCCAGATCCCCGCGCACTGGCCAATGCGCCGCATCCAGCTTTTCAGCCGGGCCGGAAAGGGTTAATTGCCCGGTCGGGATGGTGGTGGCGGTCAAGGTCTCAGGTTTCCCAAACTGGAAGAGCGGGCGATTAGCGCCGGTTGGCCCTTCTAGCAAGCTATCCATACCGCCCCTTTAACAGCCCCCAGGCCGCCCTCAGACCCAGCGCGTCACCGCCTTTGGGGCGGCCGGGCTTGGCGGCGGGGCGCCAGGCGAAGGTGTCGAAGTGGGCCCAGTCCACGCCCTCGGGCACGAACTTGTCGAGGAACAGTGCCGCCACCGAGGCCCCGGCAAAGCCATTGCCGCCGGCGTTGTTGAGATCGGCGATGTCGCTTTTGAGGTATTCGCGGTAGCCATCGAACAGCGGCAGGCGCCAGCAGCGATCGTCAGCCGCCTCGCCTGCCTTGAGCAATTCATCGGCGGTTTCATCGCGGCGCGCGAACATCGCGGGGAGATCCGGCCCCAGCGCGACCCGCGCCGCGCCGGTCAGCGTGGCGAAATCGATCACCAGCTCGGGCGTTTCCTCGCCCGCACGGGTCAAGGCATCACCCAGCACCAGCCGCCCTTCGGCATCGGTGTTGCCGATCTCGACCGACAGCCCGGCGCGGCTTCTCAGCACGTCACCGGGGCGAAAGGCGTTGCCCGAAATCGCGTTTTCGACCGCCGGGATCAGCAAATGCAGCCGCACCTTGAGCTTGGCCTGCATCACCAGCTGGGCCAGCGCCAGGGCATGCGCCGCGCCGCCCATGTCCTTCTTCATCAGCAGCATGCCGGACGAGGGCTTGATATCGAGCCCGCCCGAATCGAAGCAAACCCCCTTGCCGACCAGCGCCACCTTGGGATGCGCGGGATTGCCCCAAGTCAGTTCGATCAGCCGCGGAGCAGCCTCGCGCGCGGCGGCGCGGCCGACCATGTGGACCATCGGGAAACCCTGTTCGAGGGCGTCGCCCTTGGTCACCTTGAGCTCTGCGCCGTGCGCCTTTGCGACCTGTGATGCGAGGCCTTCGAGCTCGGCCGGGCCCATGTCCTCCGCCGGGGTGTTGACCATATCGCGGACCAGCGCGGTGGCGGCGGCTTCGGCCAGCGCCGGGGCGATTCCCGCGACATCCTTGGTCAGCAGCACGCGCGCGCCTTCCTCGCTGGGCGCGGAGAGGTAGCGTTCGAAGCGGTATTGCCCGGTGACCCAGCCGAACAGGGCAGGGCCAGGCTCCGCTGCTACGAGGCGATAGGTGCCAGCGGGCAGCACTTCGGCCAGTTTTGACAGGCACCAGCTGGACAGGCTGGCCACATTGGCCACGCCCGAAACCACGAACCAGCCGTCACCATCGGGCACGATGGCATAGCCATAGCCATCGGCGACAAACTTCTGCGCCGCCAGCGCGGCGCGCTGCGGGGCGGAGAGCGAGCGGACAAAATCATCCAGCCCGGTCTTGTCGATCAGGTGGATTGCTAAGGCGGGCTGACCCTTATCGGGCTGGATCAAGGCGTTCTTGTCGGTCATAATGCGCGCCTGATAGCCGCACATGCGCGGCAAGCGCGAGAGGAAATGTGCCGATGACCC
Source organism: Novosphingobium sp. (assembly GCF_031417815.1). GTDB lineage: Bacteria > Pseudomonadota > Alphaproteobacteria > Sphingomonadales > Sphingomonadaceae > Novosphingobium. Next base: position 66,602 of record NZ_JANOWI010000022.1, read on the forward strand.
GCAAGGCTGCCGTGATCCCGCTGCTGCTGCTGGCGGCATGCTCCAAAGCGCCCGATCAGGCAGAGCCCGCCGCGCAGGCCAGCAGCGGCGCTGTGGCCGCGGTGACCGCTGCGCCTGATTCCGCTGCCGCCACCGCCGCCGCCGCACCGGGTGCGGTGAAGATCGACGAGGACGGCAAGCTGTTCCATTTCGCCTTTGCCTACCCGGCCGCAGCAGCAGGCATCCCGGCGCTGAAGGCCGAACTCGATGGCGAAAAGGACAAGGCCCGCAGCGCGCTGGTCGACGCGGCCAAGCAGGGCCGTACCGACGCGCAAGGCGGTGGCTATGATTTCAATCCTTACGACCGCAGCATCGAATGGTCGGTGGTTACCGACCTGCCCGGCTGGCTCAGCCTCAAGGCTGAAAGCTATGCGTTCACCGGCGGAGCGCACGGCAATTCGGGCAGCTATGCGCTGGTCTGGGACAAGGTGGCGGGCCGCCGCCGCGAACCCCTTTCGCTGTTTGTCTCCAAAGCCGCGTTCGATGCGGCGTTCGGCCAGCCCTATTGCGCCGCGCTCAATGCCGAACGCAGCAAGCGCCGCGAACGAAAGGTCGATCCGGCCAGCGGCGCTGAGTTCGACAAATGCCTTGCCCCCAGCGAGGTCACCGTGCTGCTCGGATCGGGCGACAGGGCGCATTTCACCCGCATCGGGCTGATCGGCGATCCCTATATGGCGGGTTCCTATGCCGAGGGCAGCTATGAGGTGACACTGCCGGTGACCCCGGCGCTGATCAGGGCGGTCAAGCCCGAATACCGCAGCCTCTTTGCACCGGGCCGCTGACCCCCTCGCAATTTGACGTGTTTCGCGCTATCTAGCAGCCATGACGCAATACCAGACAGTTACCGACGCCGACACGCAGCTGCGCGATGGCACGATCAAGCTGCACGGGCCGGCCGGCTTTGCGGGCATGCGCGCGGCCGGGCGGCTGGCGGCCGAAACGCTCGATGCGCTGGCACCGCTGGTGCAGCCGGGCGTGACCACCGGCGCGCTCGATGATTTCGTGCGCCAGTTCAACCTTGATAATGGCGCGGTGCCGGCGACGCTGGGCTACCGCGGCTATGCGCACAGTTGCTGCATCTCGATCAATCACGTGGTCTGCCATGGGATTCCTTCGGACAAGACCCTGAAAGACGGCGATATCGTCAATATCGACGTCACCCCGCTGCTTGATGGCTGGCACGGCGACAGCAGCCGGATGTATCTGGTCGGCGATGTGCCATTGAAAGCCAAACGGCTGGTCGAGGTGACCTATGAATGCCTGATGCTGGGGATCGAACAGGCCCGGCCCGGCGCGCGGCTGGGTGATATCGGCGCAGCGATCCAGGCCCATGCCGAACGCCAGCGTTATGGCGTGGTCCGCGAATTTTGCGGGCATGGCCTCGGCCGGATATTCCACGATGCCCCCGAAGTGGTCCACGCCGCACGCGCCGGGACCGGGCCGGAGCTGAAGCCGGGGATGTTCTTCACGATCGAACCGATGATCAACCTCGGCAAGCCAGGCGTGAAGTTGCTTGAGGATGGCTGGACGGCGGTAACGCGGGACCGGTCCTTGTCGGCGCAGTTCGAACACTCGATCGGGATCACCGAGGACGGGTGTGAGATCTTTACGGCCAGTCCGAAGGGTTTGGATAAGCCGCCTTATTAAGGAATTCGATGATGAAAGAATTCTTACTCGATAGGACCAATTGGTTGGTCATGATTGTCTGGCTCGTGGCTGCGCTGGGATTCAGTATCTGGCAGATGCTCTGGCACGGCAGCTATCTCAACCTGTCGATCATACTGATGAGCGTTCCGATGGCCCTATTGGGTCTGCGCAGCCTGTTCGTACTTTATCGACTGTAGCGATACTTTGCTGGCCTAACCCCGCCCAGCCCGGATCGCAGCGCCTGCGGCAAAGGGCGTCAGCGCGAGGTAAACCAGACTAACCGCGCCGCACAGCGCCAGCCCCGCTTCGCCGCCGGTCGCCAGACTGCCTGCGCCGAACACCAGCAGCGGCACCGCCAGCGGGATCAGCAGCATGCCCCCCAAGGCCGCACCGCCGCGCAGGGTGGCGGTGATGCTGGCGATCAGCACACCCAGCGCGGCAAGGCCGGGAGTTCCGGCGAGCAAGCCAAGCTCAACCAGCCGCAGCGTCTTTCCGTCGATCCCGACCAGCGCCGAGGCGGGCAGGGCGGCTAGCATCAAGGGCGGGCCAAAGCTGAGCCAATGGGCCAGCATTCGCACCGCCACCACCAGTTCCTCGGAAATCCCGCGCATTGCCCACTGGTCGAACATGCCAAGCTCAAGATCAGGCTCGATCAACCGGTCAAGCGGCAACACCGCAGCCAGCAGCGCCGCGACCCACAGCATCCCGCCGCCGGTCTTGGACAGCAAGGGCGCATCGGGCCCGACCGCAAAGGGATAGAGCATCGCCACCGCGAGGAAAAACAGCACCGGCAACGAAGCCCCGCCGCGCCGCCCGCCGCGCAGCAATTGCGATAGGTCACGCCGCAGCAAAGTGAGGAGTACGCTCATGAAAGCCCCTCCCCAGCGGGGAGGGCTTGGAGTGGGGGTTCTGCGCCACCGTCGAGCCCCCATCCCCGACCCTTCCCCGACGGGGAAGGGAGGAAGTCTGCCAGCTCGAGCCTTTGGAGCCGTTCCAGTCTGAACGGCTGATGCGATGCAATCACCGCAATCCCGCCTTCGGCGCAATGATCGGCAACGATCGCTTCGACCAGCGCCGCACCTTTGGCGTCGAGCCCGTTGAGCGGCTCGTCCAGCAGCCAGATCGGCGCGGCCTGGGCCATCAGCCGGGCCAGCGCGGCGCGCTTTTTCTGGCCGGTTGAAAGATAGCGCACCGGCACCTCCTCCAGTTCCGCCAGCCCCAGCCGCGCGGCCTGGTTGTCGTGCGGGCCATCGATCCGTTGCCAGAAAGCCAGCGCCTCGCTCAGCGACAGGTGCGGATCGAGCGCGGGGCGTTCGTCGACCAAAGCCAGCGTGCCGATACACTCGACCATGCCCGACCATGCCGGCAGTAGCCCCGCAAGAATACGGATCAGGCTGCTTTTACCGATCCCGTTCGATCCCGCCAGTTGCAGCGCAGCGCCGCTTTCCAGTGCGAACGAGAGCCCGGCAAACAGCAAGCGGTCGCCGCGGCGGCAGGCCAATTCGTTCGCAGCGAGGCGGCACTCTTGCATGGGGCTGCGCGATAGGGGAAAGCTGCGCACCTGCCAAGGAGAGCCCGATGCCGATCCCCCGCCTGACCGAAGCCGAAACTGCCGCCCTGATCGCCGAGGTGCCCGCCTGGACGCTGCGCGAAGATGGCAAGGCGCTCACCCGCAGCTTCAAGTTCAAGGATTTCAACGCGGCCTTCGGCTTCATGGCGCGCGTCGCGCTTTATGCCGACAAGCACGATCACCACCCCGAATGGTTCAACGTCTACAGCCGCGTTGACATGACGCTGACCACGCACGATGCCGATGGGCTCAGCGCGCGCGATGCGGCGATGGTGCGGGCGATTGCGGGCTATCTTTGACCGGCTGGGTCGCCCTGCTGCGCGCTGTCAACGTGGGCGGCAACAACAAGATTCCGATGGCCGATCTGACGGCGTTGGCGACGCGACTGGGGCTGGAACAGGCGCGGACCTATATCGCCAGTGGCAACCTGATTTTCGCCAGCGAGCTTGGCGAGAACGTGCTGCGTGCTGTGCTGGAACAAGCGATCGCGGCCGAGTGGGGCAAGCCGATTGGCGTGCTGGTGCGTAGCGCGGAGGAACTGGCCGATGTCACCGCACGTTGCCCCTGGCCGGATCGGCCCGGCAACCGGGTGGTGGCGGTGTTCAGCGATGCGGCGTTAAGCCTTGATGGCGTGCGGCATCAGGCGGACGAAGTGCTGGCGCTGGGGCGACGCGAGATCTTCATCGACTATGGTGGGGGTATGGCTGATTCCAGGCTGGTGGTCCCGGCAGCCAAGATTGGCACGGCGCGGAATATGAATTCGGTACGGAAACTGGCGGAACTGGCGGGGGCGCTGGCCTAGGATCCTCCCCATCGGCTTGCGATGGGGAGACCCGATCACCGCCCGCCCAGCGGCTTTCCGCTGGCCTTGCCCATCTTGCGCAGCCGACCCGGCATCCAGCGCGCGGCGAAGGCGAGGCGGTGGGCGGTTTTGCCGACGCGGGTGTGGAGCGCGGTGCCATGGACTGCGTTCCACGCGGCTTCGGCCACGTCTGCAACCGGGGTAATCTCCAGCCCGGCATTCTGCACTCGGCCACGAATGTGCTCGTTGGTTTGCTGGTTGGGGGTCATGTCGATCAGCGGTGTGTCGATGAAGGCCGGCATCAGATCAGCCACCTTGATTTGATCAGCCGCCCATTCACCATCGAGGCATTCGGTCAGCGCGCGCACCCCGAACTTGGTGGCGGAATAGACCGAGGCCCCAGGCGAGCCATAGATCCCGGCCGCGCTGGCGGTGCTCAGCAGGCACGATCCCGGCGCGCTCGCTTTGAGCCAGGGATGCGCCGCCTGCGCGCCAAACAGCACGCCTTTGAGGTTGATATCGAGGCAGCGCTCGATTTCGGCAGTGTTATTATCGGTAAGGTTGCCGCCGAGCGGGATTCCGGCGTTGTTGAACACCACGTCGATCCGCCCGCCGCTGACCTTGGCGCAGTCTGCCAGTGCCACATCCCACGCCGCCCGGTCCCGCACGTCGAGCTTGTGGGTGGAGCTCATGCCCGCCGGGATCATTGCCGCCGTTTCGCGCATCCCGGCTTCGTTGACATCGGCCAGCCCGACGAACCAGCCCTGCGATCCGAACTTCACCGCCACCGCGCGGCCAATCCCGCTGGCCCCGCCGGTAATGAAAATGGTCTTGTGCGCCATGGCTGGCTCCTCCCGCGAATCTCTAACTTCGATCCCGCTTACAGCGTTGTCAGCAGTCTGCGCAATGTGGCATCACTTGCTGCCGTCCCCCTCCCGCAAGCGGGAGGGGGGAAATCACAGCGCCGGGTTGTTATAGCAATGCCAGGTGAAGATCGCCGCCGCGCCGCGGTGCGGGCGCCATTTTTCGGCCATTTCGCGGGTCAGCTTTTCCGACGGGCGGGCTTCAAGATCGAGCAGCTTATGGAGGCCTGCTTGCACCGCAAGATCGCCAGCCGGCCACACGTCCTGCCGCCCTTCGGCGAACAGCAGGTAGATTTCGGCGGACCAGCGGCCGATCCCCTTGATCAGGGTCAGCTGGGCAATCGCCTCCTCGTCATCGGCGGGGAGCGCTTCGAAATCGAGCTGTCCGGTTACCACCAGTTCGCACAAGCTGCGCATATAGCCTTGTTTCTGCCGCGAAAGGCCGCAGGCGCGCAAGGTGTCGAAATCGGCATCGAGCACGCGCTGCGGATCAAGTTCCTCCCCGGCGTGCGCCTCGAACTTGCGCCACATCGACGCGGCGGCTGCGACACTGACCTGCTGGCCAACGATGGTGCGCATCAAGGTGCCATAGCCGCGCGGGCGGATCCGCGGTTCGGGATAGCCCGCCGCTTTCACTGCGCGGGCAAAGCCGGGCTCCAGCACTGCCACGGCGTCGATGCCGGCCTTCAATTGTCCTGCACTTAAGCCCATGTCCGGTCCCACTTGCCAAAGAATGGCCAAGCGATTAGCAGCCCGGCCAACGCGCGAACAGGCGCAATTCTAGAAGGACGCAAAGATGCCCAAGCTTGTGGTGGTCAACCGTGCCGGTGTTGAACAGGAAGTTGAAGCGGCGAACGGCGTTTCGGTGATGGAAGCGATCCGCGACGCGGGCTTTGACGAGCTGCTCGCTCTATGCGGCGGTTGTTGCTCGTGCGCTACGTGCCACGTCTATGTCGACGCAGCCTTTGCCGACAAGGTCGACGCGCTGAGCGAGGATGAGAACGACCTGCTCGATTCGACCGACCACCGTGCGGACAATTCGCGCCTGTCGTGCCAGCTGCATATGAGTGATGCTGTCGACGGCCTGAAGGTGACGATCGCACCGGAGGATTGAGCTATCTCGATCCTCCCCAGATTTGCGCAGCACATCTGGGGCGGTGGCAGCGCGCAGCGCTGACGGAGGGGTAATGGCGCAAGGGTAGAAACCCCTCCGTCATTTGCTGGCGCAAATGCCACCTCGCCATTTGTGGCATTCGCCAAAAATGGAGAGGATCTTCATAGGGTGAAAGAGCAATTGCGTTGCGCTTGCCGCACCGCCAACCTAACTTTCGCTGCATGACCAGTCCTACCGCTCAAAAATCCACCCTTGATCTGATCGGCAACACCCCGCTGGTGCTCCTCAAGGGGCCCAGCGCAGCGGCGGGCTGCGAGATCTGGGGCAAGTGCGAATATACCAATCCCGGCGCTTCGGTGAAAGACCGCGCGGCGTTGTGGATCGTCCGCGATGCCGAAGCGAAGGGCTTGCTGAAGCCCGGCGGCACGATCGTCGAAGGCACCGCTGGCAACACCGGGATCGGCCTGGCGCTGGTGGCCAATGCGCTGGGTTACAAGACGGTGATCGTCATGCCCGAAAACCAGTCCAAGGAAAAAATGGACACCTTGCGCGCCCTTGGGGCCGAGCTGGTGCTGGTCCCGCCGGCGCCGTTTTCCAACCCCGGCCATTTCGTCCACACCTCGCGCCGCCTGGCTGAAGAGACCCCCGGCGCGGTCTGGGCCAACCAGTTCGACAATGTCGCCAACCGCAAGGCCCACATCGAAAGCACTGCGGTCGAAATCTGGGAGCAGATGGACGGGCGGATCGATGGATTCACTTGCGCGGCTGGCACCGGCGGAACGATCGCCGGGGTCGGGCTGGGCCTCAAGGCGTTTGACGAGAAGGTGACGATCGCGCTGACCGACCCGCACGGCGCAGCGCTTTACAATTACTACGCCAATGGCGAACTCAAGGCCGAAGGCAGCTCGGTCGCCGAAGGGATCGGGCAGGGGCGGATCACCGCCAATCTCGAAGGCGCGCCGATCGATACCCAGTTCCGGATTTCGGACGAGGAAGGCCTTGAATGGGTGCGCCGCCTGCTGGCCGAAGAGGGGCTGTGCCTGGGTCTGTCCTCGGGCATCAACGTGGCGGGCGCGATCGCGCTGGGCCAGCAGCTGGTCGCGCAAGGAAAACCCGGCGCGCGTGTGGCAACGATCCTGTGCGACACCGGCTTCCGCTACCTCTCCAGCCTCTACAATGCCGCGTGGCTGCGCAGCAAAAGTCTGCCGGTCTTCCCTTGGCTGGCCTGATCGGCTAGTCTGCGCCGCGATGGCAAGCCAACCGCCACGCCGGGTCCTCGATCCTTTGACTGCGCCGCAGCATTACATGCCGCCCGGCGCGCGCGAATTGCGCGCCCAGGCGGTGCAGCGGTTGCAGGCCGGTCTGTTCGGGATCGCCGCGATTATCCTGATTGTCGGCCTGGCCAGCATTATCAACGAGCGCGCCCGCCAGGCCGATGCCGCCACCCAGCCGCGGGTATCGGGCAGCGTCAGCCCCGCCGCGGTGGTTGATTCCGATCCTTTGGCCGAAGCGGGCGTGGTGCCGTCAAGTTCGCCGGATCAGGTCCCGGCGGCGCAACTGGCCCCCGCGGGCGCAGCGCAGCCCGCGCGGACTGCTCCGGCCGGGCAGAACAATTAAGCACAAAATCATACTCTGGGCAGGCCTGGCAGCGGTATTGCTGGCGGGTGCCGTCATGTTCGGACGCGCCAACCATCCGCGCAGCCAGGCACCGATCGGCCTGTTCGGATCGATCCCGCTGATCTTTGCCGAAAGCGCCGGGCTGACGCTTGATGCCCCGCCGCCGTGGCCGCGCGCGGTGATCGAACGACACGGCCAGCCAGTTGCGCTCGATGCGCTGGTGGGCGAGGGCGGGCGCGATCCGCTGGCCGGGATCAGCCGCCTTGTGCTGGCCCAGCCACGCGCCTTGAGCGCTGCGGAAAACGTCGCGCTCGATGCCTGGGTGCGGCGCGGAGGCAGGCTGCTGCTGCTGGCCGATCCGATGTATACCGGTGATACCGCGTTTGCGCTTGGCGATCCGCGGCGGCCGCAGGTGATCGCGATGCTCTCGCCTGTGCTGGACCACTGGGGGCTGCGGCTTGATTTCGATGACGCCCAGCCGGCCGGACTGCGCAGCGCCTCGGCGATGGGGCTGGCCGTACCGGTAGACTTGCCGGGCCGTTTCGCGATTGTGCGCGGCACCGATTGCCGGCTGTGGGACGAGGGGCTGGTGGCCACCTGCGCTATCGGCAAAGGCCGCGTCTACGCCCTGGCAGATGCCAGCGTGCTTGATCCCGGTGCGGGCGACGCGGCGCACGAAACGGGGCTTTCGGGCCTGCTTGACGCCGCTTTCGCAGTGCGCTGACCGGCTCTGCGCGCCAATCGATCCACAGATTCGGGGAAATCGCGGGACGGCTCTCCCCTTGGCTGCAAAACGCGCTGCAAGGGCTTGATTTCACGTGAGAACAAATGAGAAACTTGAAGACTGTGCGGCGCAAATCACAACAATGAATCTAAAGTAAATCAATAATTTACCGTCTAATCCCGTGATTTCCCGCAATTTTCCCTTCCATCCCCGTTGATAGCGGGCTAATGCTCCTTTTCATCGACAGCAACTACTGCCGCCGCACCTTGAAAAGGTGGTCTGGACGCGAGGGCGCGCGTCCGGGGCGGGAGGACTATTTTTCGCGTCCGGGAGCAATTCCGGCATGAGGTGGGGCGGGGCACGTGGAGGCTGGCAGGCCAATTGTATTTAGCGGTCAGGGCTTTTCGCTGTTGGGCGAAAAGGGCCGCTTCGTGCTGCCCCCCGATTTCAGGAAAGCGGTGCGCGATTCGGGAAATGGCGAGCGCGTGCTGTGCCTGGCCAAGCACCCGCGCTGGAAATGCCTGACCGCCTTCGGGCTTGGCCGGGTCGATGAATTCGAAGCCGAACTCAACCGCGAAGAAAGCATCGCGCTGGAACGCGGCACCGATTTTGATCGCGATTTCCGTTCGCAGCAGATGTATGGCTTTGGCCGCGTGCCGTTTGACGATAGCGGGCGGTTTGTGCTGCCCGAACGTTATGCCAAGCAGGTTGGGCTGGATGGCGCCGCGTTCTTTCAGGGCGGCGGCAAGATGTTCACGATCTGGAACCCGGCCGAGCTTGCCCAGATGGGCGCGGGCTGGGAAGACGCGATCGAAGCCTGCGCCGATCTTCTGGCCCAGGCCGAGGCGGGCAAGGGGCGCAAATGACGCCGCCGCCCCCACACGTTCCCGTCCTGCTTGATGAAGTGATTACCGCGCTTTCGCCCGAAACCGGCGCGGTGATTGTCGATGCCACCTTCGGGGCCGGCGGATACACCCGCCGCCTGCTCGACCTGGGGGCATCGGTCCACGCTTTCGATCGCGATCCCGATGCGATCGAAAGCGCCAGCGGGTGGAGCGAAGCTGCGGAACACCGGCCGCGCCTGGTGCTTCACCCGCGTCGTTTCTCCGAAATGGTCGATGCCCTGGCGCTTGCCGGGGTGGCCCACGTCGATGGCGTGGTGATGGATATCGGCGTTTCCTCGATGCAGCTCGATCAGGCGGTGCGCGGGTTTGCTTTTTCCGCCGATGGCCCGCTCGACATGCGGATGAGCCAGGCGGGGGAAAGCGCTGCCGATTTCCTCAACACCGCCGCCGAAAGCACAATCGCCGACGTGCTGTACCAGTACGGCGAAGAGCGCCAATCGCGCCGCGTCGCCCGCGCGATCGTTGCTGCGCGTCCGCTTGAAACCACCGGGCAACTCGCGCACATCGTACGCAAGGCGCTGGGCCATCGCCCCGGCGCACCCAAGGATCCCGCCACCCGCAGCTTTCAGGCGATCCGCATCCACGTGAACGCAGAGCTGGATGAGCTGAACGCTGGCCTTGCCGCAGCTGAAACGCTGCTGCGGCCCGGCGGCAAGCTGGCGGTGGTCAGCTTCCACAGTCTTGAAGACCGGATCGTCAAGCAGTTCCTGCGCGATGCCAGCGGCGCGGTTGCCGGCGGTTCGCGCCATCTCCCGGTCATCGCTGCACAGACCGCCCCGACTTTTGCCGATGTCAGCCGCGCGATCCGCGCCGGCGCAGCGGAACTTGACCGCAATCCCCGCGCCCGCAGCGCCACGCTGCGCGCCGCCACGCGCACTTCGGCCCCGCCCCAGCACAGGAGAGCGGCATGAACCTGACCCGTGATCGTTTGCATTCGATGGGCTGGGCTGCGGTCCTGCTGTTCTGCCTGGCGTTCACCGTGGCGCTGACCTTCAGGGTCAATGCGGTCAAAAGCCAGGTGCGGCTGACCGAGCGCAAGATTGCCGTGGCCCGGCAGCAGGCGCTGTTCCTTGAAACCGAATTCGAAGCGCGCGCCAACCAGCAGCAGTTGAAATCGCTCAACGATGTCGAATTCGGCTATCAGGCGCCGACCGCCGGGCAGTACCTGGAAAACGAGCGTCAGCTGGCTTCGCTGGGCAAGGCGCGCGGCCCCGATGCCCCCGATCCGATCCGCGTGGCCAGTGCGGCATCGCTGACCCAGGACAGCAACCTGCCGGGCATGGTCAGCCCGCTGACCGGCAAGGCGATGGCCGCAGAACCTGACCGCGACGGCACCAGGAAAAGGCCCACGACCGCCGCAAACCTTGGCGAACGGCTGAGCCGCGTCAGCGAACCGGAACCGCGCAGCGAATGAACACCATGGCCATCAGCACTGCGATCACCACGGGCCGGCGCGAGCTGGTCGATGTGCGCACGCGCAGTCTGCTGGTGGCCAAGTGGCGGGTGCTGTGGGTGGTGCTGGGCTTTGCGCTGGTTGCTGCGCTGGCGCTGCTGCGGATTGCCTTCCTGGGCCTGTTCGATGCCGGTGCGGCAAACGACGGGGCGCTTATGCTCAGCGCGCCGCGCGGCGATATTGTCGATCGCAACGGGGTGCCACTGGCCCGCGCTTTCCCGGCCTATGCGCTGTGGTACAATCCGGCAGCGCTGGGCGATGACGGTGCGCCGCTGGTGCGCAGCCCGCACGATGTGGCGCAGGCGCTGGTGCAGATTTTCCCCGACATGAACGCCGGCGAACTGACCAAGCGGCTGGCCGATGGCAAGCCGGGCTATCTGCGCCGCCGGATCCTGCCCGAAGATGCCAACAAGATCCACCTGCTGGGCGAACCGGCGCTGGAATTCCCGCGCGAAACCGAACGGTTTTACCCGCAAGGTTCGATGGCCGCGCACGTGCTGGGCTTTGTCGGCGCTGATGGCGGCGGGCATGTCGGGATGGAGCAGGTTTTCAACAAGCGCCTGACCGATCCCGCGACCGGCGGCCAGCCGGCCATGCTGTCGATCGATGCCCGCGTGCAGGGCGCGCTCGAGGATGAGCTGTTCAAGGCGATGACCGACAGCAATGCGCAGGGCGCAGCCGGGGTGGTGCTTGATGTCGATACCGGCGAAGTGGTCGCACTGGCTTCGCTGCCTTCGTTCAATCCCAACCTGATCGACCGCGCGGGCGAAGCCAACATCTTCAACCGCGTGACTAACCAGGTGTTCGAACTGGGCAGTGTGCTAAAGCCGGTGACGGTCGCCGCAGCGATCGATGCCGGGACGGTGACCGACCTTTCGCGGCGCTACCAGTCGAACCGTCCGATCCAGATCGGCGGCTTCCAGATCCGTGACAGCCACGGCTTTGGCGGTTCGCTTAACATCCCCGAAGCGCTGATCCATTCGTCCAACATCGTCACTGCGCAAGTTGGCGATGAACTGGGCGGCGAACGGCTCAACGCCACGCTGCGGTCGCTGGGAATGGACCAGCGCGCGGCGATCGAACTGCCGGCGCGCGGTTTTCCGATCTATCCCAAAGGCAAATGGTCGCGGATCACCACCATGACCGTCTCGTTCGGGCATGGCCTGGCGATGACCCCGCTGCATCTGGCGCAGGCCTATGCCGCAATGGTCAACGGCGGCATCTGGCGGCCATCGACCCTGATCCGGATCGCGCCGGGCACCGAAGTACCGGGCCTGCGCGTGTTCAAGGCATCGACCAGCGCGCGGATGCGCCAGTTGCTGCGTCTGATCGTGGACCTGGGCACCGGGCGCAAGGCCAATGCGCTGGGCTACCGGGTCGGCGGCAAGACCGGTTCAGCCGAAAAGCCCGGCACGCACGGCTATCAGCGCACCAATATCATCGCCACTTTCGCCGCCGCTTTCCCAATGGACCACCCGCGTTACGTGATCATCGCGATGCTTGATGCGCCGCAGGGCACCGCTGCCACATCGGGCCAACGCACCGCTGCGTGGAACGCCGCGCCGATGGTGGGGCGGCTGGTGCCGCGGATCGGTCCGTTGCTGGGGGTGATGCCCGATGCGACCCGCGATGTGGACATCAGCGACCTGGCCCCGTTGGTCGGCAGCGGAGATGGCGAATGAAGCTGGGCACGCTGGCTGAGAGCGCAGGGATCGCGCTGGCGGCTGGCGGCCAAGCCACAGTTACCGGCTTTGCGATCGACAACCGCAAGGTTGCGCCTGGCACCGTGTTCGGCGCGTTCCGTGGCACCCAATTCAATGGCGAGGACTTTATCCCGGCGGCGGTCGCAGCTGGCGCGGTAGCGGTCGTCGCAAGCCCGCAAGCGCAGGTTGCGGGCGCGGTGCACATCGCCGATGCGGAGCCGCGCCGCGTCTTTGCCCGGCTGGCTGCGCAGTTTTTCACGCCGATGCCCGAAACGGTTGTCGCGGTCACCGGGACCAACGGCAAGACCTCGATCGCCGAAATGACCCGCCAGATCTGGCGCATGGGGGGTGAGCGCGCGGCCTCGATCGGCACGCTGGGGGTTACAACTGCTGACGAAAGCATCTCGACCGGGCTGACCACGCCCGATGTCGTCACGTTTCTGGCCAACATGAGCGGGTTGGCGCGCGAAGGGGTGACTCACGTCGCCTTCGAAGCCTCAAGCCACGGCCTGTCGCAGTTCCGCAGCGAAGGGCCGCGGGTGCTGGCGGCCGCTTTCACCAACCTGTCGCGCGATCACCTCGATTACCACAAGGACATGGACGATTACTTCGCCGCCAAGATGCGGCTGTTTGACGAGGTGGTCGATCCCGCTGGCAGCGCCGTGGTGTGGTTGGACGATCCGTGGTCGGCGCGCGCGGTGGATCACGTCCGCGCGCGCAGGCTGAAATTGCTGGGCGTGGGTGCGGGGGCCGATGAAAGCGGCATCCGCCTCCTCGCCCGCACGCCGGGGCAACTGGGGCAGGAACTGCAGATCGCATGGGCGGGCGAAACGCGGACGATCAAGCTGCCGCTGATCGGGGCTTATCAGGCTGCTAATGCCTTGGTAGCGGCCGGACTGGTGCTGGCCACCGGCGGTTCGGCAGCGCAGGTGTTCGATGCGCTGGCGCGGCTGCAACCGGTCCGCGGGCGGCTGGAACGCGCCGCGATCACCCGCGCCGGTGCGCCGGTCTATGTTGACTATGCCCATACCCCCGATGCGCTGGAAGCCGCAATTTCCGCGCTCCGCCCGCACACCGCCGGCCGCCTGATCGTGGTCTTTGGCGCGGGCGGCGACCGCGATCCGGGCAAGCGCGGACCGATGGGCGCGGCGGTTGCAGGCGGCGCTGATCTGGGCATTGTCACCGACGACAATCCGCGCGGCGAAGATCCCGCCGCGATCCGCGCTGCGGTGCTGGCTGGCGGAGCCGGGAAATTGCGCGATGGCGGCGAGCGGCGCGCGGCGATCTGCCTGGGCGTTACCGAAGCGGGTAGCCGCGATGTCGTGCTGTTGGCCGGCAAGGGCCACGAACAAGGCCAGATCGTGGGTAGCGGCGAGGCAACCCGCGTCTTGCCGTTCGACGATGTAACCGTTGCCAGGGAGTGCGCTGCATGAATGCTTTGGCCCCGATCATTGCCTGGCCAGACCTCATCGAGGACCAGCTCGGTCTCGCGCTGTGGGACGCGGTCGAGATCGCGCGCGCAGTAGGCGGTGTGGCGATGGGCCAGTTCCAGGTGTCCGGCGTCGAGATCGACAGCCGCGACGTGGTGCCGGGTGACCTGTTTTTCGCGCTCAAGGGCGAGGCCATGGATGGCCACAAATTCGTGGCCTCGGCCTTTGCCAGAGGTGCGGCGGCGGTGGTGGTCGATCGCCCGGTCGATGGCCCACACATCCTCGTCAGTAATACCTCAAGCGCACTTGAACTCCTCGCAAAAGCGGCACGGTGCCGAACTTTTGCGCGGATTATCGGGGTGACCGGATCGGTCGGCAAGACCGGAGTGAAAGAGGCGATTTTTGCCGCGCTTGACCGCTCGAGCCGGGGCAAGGCGCACCGTTCGGTCAAAAGCTACAACAATCATGTCGGTGTGCCGCTCAGCCTGACGCGGATGGACGCGCGCTGCCGCTATGCCGTGTTCGAAATGGGGATGAACCACAAGGGCGAGATTTCCGCGCTGACCGCGCAGGTCCGTCCGCACGTGGCGGTGATCACTACGATCGCCCCGGCGCACATTGAAAACCTTGGCTCGATCGAAGCGATCGCGGACGCCAAGGCCGAGATATTCGAGGGACTGGAGCCCGGCGGGATCGCGATCATTCCGGCAGACAGTCCCCAATTTGCCCGGTTGAAGGAGGCGGCAGAACAACAACGGATCGCCGTCGTTTCCTTCGGCCGGGCAGCCCATTCCGATGTCCGCCTGCTCGATGCCGTACCTGCGTCCGGCGGCGGATCGCTGGTCACCGCCGATCTGGGGGACCGCCGCGTCTGCTATACCGTGGCGGAACCGGGTGAACACTGGATCAGCAATTCGCTGGCCGTCATGGCTGCGGTGCGCGCCGCCGGCGGCGATCTGGGCGCGGCGGGACTGGCGCTGGCCGAGATGCAGGGTCTGAAAGGTCGCGGGCAGCGTACGACCATCGCGGTGCCCGGCGGCGATAGTTCTGGCCGGGCGCTGCTGATCGATGAAAGCTACAATGCCAATCCCGCCTCGATGCGGGCTACGCTGGCGCAGCTCGGGATCACCCCGGCGCGCCGCCGCATCGCGGTGCTGGGCACAATGAAGGAGCTGGGCCAGCACGGCCCGGCGTTTCACGCGGCGCTGGCCGATCCGGTCCTGGCGGCGCAGATCGACCATGTGGTGCTGGTGGGCGACGAGATGCAGCCCTTGGCCGATGAACTGGGGAAGGCTGGCGCGGCACTGCTTGGCAAGCGGCCCTCCATCGCGCATTGCCGGACGGCTACCGAAGCGCAAGCGGCGCTGTTGGAGTTTGGCCTGGAAGGCGGCGACGCGATCCTGGTCAAGGGGTCGAATTCGGTCGGGCTTGGCGCCGTGGTCGCCGCGCTCGCACAGCAAAAGGATTAAGAGCAGGCGATGCTCTACCTGATCGCGCACTATTTTGAGTTTGAGGGGATTGCGAACCTGATCCGCTACCAGACGTTCCGCGCCGGCGCGGCGCTGATGACGGCGCTGGTGATCGGGCTGCTGATCGGCCCGCGCTTTATCGTCATGCTGCGCATGCGCCAGGGCAAGGGCCAGCCGATCCGCGAAGACGGACCGCAAAGCCACTTCGCCAAGCGCGGCACGCCGACCATGGGCGGGCTGATGATCCTGGTTTCGCTGATCACTTCGATGCTGCTGTGGATGGATCTTTCCAGCCCGCTGGTCTGGGCCTGCCTGGCGGTGACCATCGGCTTTGGCCTGATCGGGTTCCTCGACGATTACGACAAAGTCAGGAAAAGCACAGTGGCCGGGGTTCCGGGGCGGGTGCGGCTGGCGGCGGAATTTCTCGTCGCCGGGGTGGCCTCGTGGATCCTCGTCAGCCAGGTTGATACCAACCTCTACGTCCCGTTCTTTTCCGATCGTTTCATCCCGCTCGGGCCGTTCTACTATGTGTTTGCGGCCTTCGTGATCGTCGGCGCGGGCAATGCGGTCAACCTGACCGACGGGCTTGACGGGCTGGCAACGATGCCGGTGATCATCGCCGCAGGCACCTTTGCGATCATCGCCTACCTGGCCGGCCGGGCTGACTTTTCCGCCTATCTGGGGATCCCGCACGTGCCGCGCGCGGGCGAACTGGCAATCCTGTGCGCCGGGATCATGGGCGCGGGGCTGGCCTTTCTGTGGTTCAACGCCCCGCCGGCGGCCGTGTTCATGGGCGATACCGGCAGCCTCGCGCTGGGCGGCGCGCTGGGCGCGATTTCGGTGGCGGCGCAGCATGAGATCGTGCTGGCGATCGTCGGCGGGCTATTCGTGATGGAAGCTGTGTCGGTGATCGTTCAGGTGTTCTGGTACAAGCGCACTGGCAAGCGGGTGTTCAAGATGGCCCCGATCCACCACCATTTCGAACAATTGGGCTGGCAGGAATCGACCGTGGTGATCCGTTTCTGGATCGTCTCGATCGTGCTGGCGCTAATCGGACTTTCGACGCTCAAACTCAGATGATCACCGCAACCGCCTTTTCCGGAAAGAAATACGCGGTGCTCGGGCTGGCCCGCTCGGGCATGTCGGCGGTGGAAAGTCTGCTGGCTGGCGGCGCTGAAGTGACCGCGTGGGACAGCCGCGAGGAGCCGCGCCGCACACTCGAAGGGCGCTGCACGCTGGCCGATCCTGTCGGCCTCGACCTGACCGGGTTTGAAGGCGTGGTTGTTTCACCCGGCGTGCCGCTCAACCGGCATCCGATTGCCGGCCATGCCGCCAGCTTTGGCGTTCCGGTGATCGGTGATATCGAACTGTTCGCGCTTTGTCGGCCCGAACTTCCAGCGCACCGCGTGGTCGGAATTACCGGCACCAACGGCAAATCCACCACCACCGCGCTGCTGCACCACATCGTGCAAAGCGCGGCGCTGCCGGCCAAGATGGGCGGCAATATCGGCCTGCCGATCCTGGGGCAGAACCCGCTCGATGCGGGCGGGGTCTATGTGCTCGAATTGTCGAGCTACCAGATCGATCTCACCCACCGCCTTGAATGCGATGTCGCGGTGTTGCTCAACATCACCCCCGATCACCTCGATCGCTACGACGGGTTTACCGGCTATGCCGCCGCCAAGGCGCGGTTGTTTGCGATGCAGCGGGCTGATCAGGTGGCCGTTTTCGGCATGTCCGATGCCAAGACCCAGGCCATCGCCGCGCGCGAAAGCCAGATGCGTGCACCCGGCAAGGTCCGCAGTGTCGATGGCAGGGACCTGGCGGCGATGCAGGCCGATTGGCCTTCGCTGCAGGGTCCGCACAATCTTCAGAACGCTGGCGTGGCCGTGGCCGTGGCCGAAGCACTGGGGCTTACGGCGGCGCAGTGGGGCCCGGCACTGGCCAGCTTCCGCGGGCTGCCGCACCGGATGGAGCGGGTCGCCGATCTGGGCGGGGTGATGTTCATCAACGACAGCAAGGCGACCAATCCCGCCTCGACCGCGCCGGCGCTGGCTGCTTTTCCGCCCAACCCGGAGCGCCGCGTGCACTGGATCGTCGGCGGCCTGCCCAAGGGCGACAACCTGGATGAATGCGCACCGTTTTTTGGCAATATCGCCGCCGCCTATACCATTGGCGAGGCCGGTCCGATGTTTGCCCTGCTGCTTGAAGAGGTCATGCCGGTGCGGCGCAGCGAAATGATGTGCGAGGCGATCCGCCAGGCGATGAACGAGGCCAGGCCCGGCGATGTCGTGCTGCTATCCCCGGCCTGCGCCAGCTTTGACCAGTTCCGCGACTATGAAGCGCGCGGCGATGCCTTCCGCCAGATCGTGCTGGCGCTTGGCGCCGATGAACTGGCTGCCGCCGCAGCGGGAGGGCCGCGCTGATGGCTTCGAACCCGCCGCTTGCCCCGCGCGGCACGCGCTCTGCGATCGAGGTGACGCCGCTGCGCCAGCGCCGCAACCGCCGCAATGAATTTGCTATCTGGTGGCGCGAGATCGACCGGACGCTGCTGGTGCTGGTGCTGGTGCTGATGGCAATCGGCACTGCCGCGGTCGCTGCATCAAGCCCGGCCAGCGCGCGGCGCCTGTCAACCGCGCGGATCAAGCTGGATGACCTGCACTTTTTCTACATCCACTTGCGCTGGCAGTTTCTGGGCCTGATCGCGCTGTTCGGGGCCAGCATGCTGAGCCGCGAGATGGCGCGGCGGGTCGGCATCGTGCTGGGCTTTGCGATGCTGGCGGGGCTACTGCTGGTTCCGGCGATCGGCTTTTCGGTCAACGGCGCGCGGCGCTGGATCAACCTTGGCATCTCGCTTCAGCCCAGCGAATTTCTGAAGCCAGCTTTCGCGATCATGATGGCGTGGATCCTCTCATGGCGGGTGCGCGATCCACACTTGCCGGTGATCGAACTGTGTACCGGGCTGATGGGCGGAATTGCCATCCTGCTGATGACTCAACCCGATTTCGGATCGACCATCCTGTTCAGCGGGGTGTGGTTCGTGATGGTGCTGCTGTCGGGCATATCGCTCAAGCGGATCGGTGGCGTGATCGGGGCCGGGGTCATGCTGGTGACGCTGACCTACGTCTTCTATGAA